>JAVBTR010000050.1:0-7523 GCA_031556065.1 Eubacteriales bacterium
CCTTATCAAGGTCTTGGCAAACATTTTCTTGGATAAGGCGGTTTTGCTCACGGATCACATCCCTTAAAAGGTCCACATTGTCTTTTAATGTTGCGCCATTTCCCATAATAGCCGTATCCTGCTCGCCTCGCATTCCAACGGTAATGATATTTTCAAAAGCACGATTGCGCTTTAGCCCATCTTTCCAAAAGTTAACGATGCCTTCCCTATTGCTTCGGAAGTTCCACGCATCTCCATAAATCGAATCCGTGCCCCGAACCAGGGCATATTCTTCTCCTGCCCGCATACAGGGTTCATGGTGGGAAGCCCCCATCACGATACCCAATTCATCGGCCAATATGGCGCTTTCCAGCCCCGGACCATCTAAATTAAAACTGCAATGCCACATAGCGGGCCACAGATAATTCCCTTTTAACCGCAAGATCAATTCAAACACATGGGCATACATGGCGGCATTAAAGCCACCAAACCGTGTTGTGGCCCAGGTGCCCAAGGCAGGCCATTCATCGTTAAGAAAAATACCGCGATACTTGACCGATGGCTCTCTAGATACCTTATTCATAGAGCTATCCAGTATGACTTCGCCGCGCTTTTGAGGGATCACCTCAGCCCAATCTACCAAGGGCGATACCCCTAGCAGCTCGCTTAAATGAAACAGACCATAGATCGTTCCCCTTTTATCACTGCCTGCAATAACAACTGCCCTTTTGATCCCCTCCAAAGGCTCTTCCACCAATTGAAAGGTATATACCTCTCGCTTGCCACGGACACAAGACAAATCCAGCTTGCCGGACATTTCCAGCCCATCTATCATCGCACTTTTTCCCACCGTACCTACCAATACCGCCTCATCTGCCTTAAGCAGACTTGCGGTAATAGGCGGCAGTATATCTGTTACCAACTCGATATCCCTGCGTACCATATCGCACACCCGGCGCACGCCGGGGTACGCTGTTTCTTCACAAACCCAAACCGAGGTCGATACCCCAAATCCAATCGTCAACACCTGTCCCTCCTTTTGCGTAAAGAAAGAGGGAGTTGCCGTAGCAACAGGCAGCTCCCTCTAAAAAACTATAAATTTACTTATGGCTTACTTTTTTTCCGCGTAGGGGTAGAAGCCACGAACGTCGCCGGATTGGTAAGCAGCGCGCTGCTCATCGATGATCTTCTGGCCGCCTACATCTAAGATGGCCTTGGAATACTCATCATACTTGGTATCAAAATCCGCTTCTTTGCAGGTAACGATCTGTACCAGGAATTCTGCTTCCTTGGCAACCACCATGGAGCCGTAATCGATACGGGACTGAATAGTCTTGGTGAAGCTAACAGGCTCGTAAGCGCCTTCCATGGAAAGTTCCAGGCTGCGGCTTACTTCATCTTCATAGCCCGGGAAATTCTTAGCGGTAGCCGCATAGTTCAATTCGTCGGAACCGTAGAAATAGCCATTGCAGATGGGTGCCACGTCGGTGGCGTGCATTTTGTATTCGTCCTGAACATCCGCGATGCCCTTAATATCAGAGGGGATCCCGTTTTCATCAACGGTGGTGTAGTTCTGGCCTTCTACACCGTTTTGCAGGAAGAACAGGTTTTCGGGAAGGCTCATCCAATCAAGATACTTAACGGCAGCAACAGCAACCTTTTCATCCACCCAGCCGGGGATAAAGATGGCCTGGCCGGCAGCAGTATAGGTTTCGTGAATGTTGCTATAAACGTTGCAGGTAGTCCAATAGGCGCCATCCACATTCTTTTCCATTTCCTGCTGGAAGGAATCTTCCACACGCCAGGAACCATCCCAGTTGCCAACCCAGTAACCATTGTAACCCAGCACCCGCTCGTTCTTGATCCGATCGGCGTCGTTCAAGCCAAAGAACTCGGTTACATAGCCTTGGTTGTACCACTTGTTCATTAAGCGGAAGGCTTCCTTTGCGCCGGGCAGGAAAGCGTGGAATTTATGGTAGGCAAACCAGTCTTCTTCGGTAACTTTATCATAATCGATAAACGCGTCCATTTGGTAGATCCAGCCGTAGAGAGGATCCGCCGCGTAAAGATCGGAGGAATAGGGCACTGTCATATCCCCGCCCAGGTTATTGTCCTTAGCTGCTTTAAAATAAGCTTCCAGTTCTTCCACAGTGGTAGGAACGGCCATGTTTAATTTTTCCAGCCAATCGCCACGAACATAAGTGCTCTGGGTGGCGGTGATGATCCGGCGGGCAGGCAAGTAATATTGCTGCTTTCCATCGCCCGTATCGAACTGGCCGTATTGCAATACGCTTTCGCCTAAGAATGCAGTCAGGTTCTGACCATATTGTGAAAGGAGCTCATCCAGCGCCAGGATACCGCCCATGTCGATATACTGCTGGACCATGTCGTTTCCATAGGTCATACAGATATCAGGGGCTGTGCCGCCAGCCAGCTGGGTGCTTAAAATGGTTCCTTCTTCCCAGCGGGATACAGGTACAAATAGCACCTTAATGTGGTTGGGATCCCCAAAGTTTTCTTGAATGTAGCGCAGCTGCATACAATCTTCCACATTGAAGCCCGCGATAGAGCGATCGTACACCTCTACCCGTAGGGTGGTCCAATCATCGGCGGCAAAGGCACTCAAGGGTAAAACGGTAAGCAGCAGGCTTACAAACAGGATCGTGGCAAGCAGTTTTTTCATGGTTGTCTCTCCTTTTATTTATTTGTGATATGAGCCCTTATACTAAGCTCATCATCATCCTTTAACAGCGCCCAGGGTCACACCCTGGACAAAATACCTTTGCACGAAAGGGTACACGATCAGGATCGGCAGCGTGGCAAAGATGATCGTGGCAGATTCGATGGATTCGGAAATATTGGAGCTTAGGTTCGCAGAGTTACCCTCCATTACAGCCACCTCTACCGATTGGCCGCCTTTGATCAGGTTATAAAGCTTTAGCTGCAAAGGCTGAAGGTTGCGGGATGTAATGTAGTATAGCGCATCGGAAAAGCTGTTCCACTTGCCCACCGCATAAAAAAGGGATAGGGTTGCCAGGGATGAGAAGCTCAGCGGCAGGTATATCCGCCATAGCACCTGAAAATCGTTGGCCCCATCGATATAGGCAGCTTCGTTCAGTTCATAAGGCAGGCTGCCGAAAAAGTTCTTAAGGATGATCACATTAAAGGTAGACATAAGCCCCGGCAAGATCAGCGACCACATATTATCCAACAGGCCCATATCCTTAATGTTTAAATAAATTGGAATGGTGCCGCCAGAAAAATACATGGTGAACACCACAAACAGCATGATCCCCCTACCTCCCTTAAGCCGTTTAACCGTTAAGGGGTAGGCTAAAAGAACTGTTAATATCATAGCCACAAGCGTGTAGATCACAGTAATTTCGATGGTGAAAAACAGGCTTCTAAACATGGATTTATCCGAAAAGATGGCATCGTAGGCTTGAGTGGTAAATTCAACCGGCCAGAAGGATACCCCGCCCCGGAGGATAGCAGATTTAGAAGATAGTGAAACTGCGATCACGTTAATAAAGGGCAGCGTGCATACCAGCACAAACAACATCAGCACAGTGATCAGCACCATTTGCCCCAGCCCAAGGGGCTTACGCTTTGTAGAAGCTTGCATTAATTCCCCTCCTTACCAAATGCCCTGCTCGTCGAACAGGCGGGATGCAAAGTTAGCACCGCTGATCAGCACCAGCCCAACCAGGGATTGGAACAGCCCTATGGCCGTGGCCCTGGCAAACTGGTTATTCTTAATACCTGCCCGGTATACAAAGGTTGATATCACATCGCAGGTATCCTGAACCAATGTGTTACCGATAATAAAGGGCCGATCAAACCCGATGCTCATCATTCGGCCAACGTTCATGATCAGCAAAATAACGATGGTGGAGCGAATTCCCGGCAAAGTCACGTGCCAAATCTGCTGCATTTTATTGGCTCCGTCTATCCTGGCTGCTTCAAACAGGTTCAAGTCCAACCCGGTAATGGCTGCCAGGTATAAAATCGTTCCCCAACCCATGGATTGCCACACCCCAACCAGCACATAGGTAAACCGCCAGGAGGCGCCATCGGTTAAGAAGGGAATGTTTTTATCGATAAGTCCCGCCTTTAAAAACAGAGCATTGATCACCCCTGTGGTGGGCGCGAATATTTCCAAAACCATGCCGCCGATGATCACCCAGGATAAAAAATGGGGCAAATAGAGCAGCGTCTGGGTCACCCTTTTAAGCTTCGGGGTACGCATTTCGTTAAGCAAAATAGCCAGAACAATGGGCACCGGGAAGCCGAACACCAGGTCCAGCAAGTTTAAAACCAGGGTGTTTTTAAGGGCGATGCCGAAATCTCGCATGGCAAACACAAATTGGAAATTCTCTAGCCCAACGAACTGGCTGCCCGCAATGCCTTTAAACAGGTTGTACTTCTGAAAGGCGATCACAAGGCCGTACATGGGTTTATAGCAAAAAATCAAGTACCATAAAATTGGCACTGCCAGCATCAGGTACAGCCGCCAATCCCTAAGAAGCCAGCTCTGTTTGCGCTTTTGTTTGGCTACCGTATTCATGAAAAGCCCTCCGTTTCGGGTGTTTTTCTACCGCATATGACATCTTTGTTCAGCTTTCATTATATCGAACAGATTCTAAACTTTCTACACAGAAAACGCTTGATAATATACACATCTTGCATTATCATGTCATTACCAATATAAAGAGGTGAAAACAATGGCTTCATCCGCTATGAGTGCTTACAGTGCCATGGGAAATAACCGTAACGATTATGAGCCACACTACGGTTTTACAAAGTGCCAACGTTATTATGGCCTGCATTGTCACGATTTTTATGAGCTATATGTCCATTTTCAAGGGGGCCGCTATTTTGCTTTGGATAACGAAGTGTATCAAATGGTTCCCAATCAGCTGATCATCCTTCCGCCCTTTCGTATGCATGGGCTTGTTTATGAGCAGGAATTAGTGGATTACGAGCGTGCTTATCTTTATATTACCCCCGATACCTTGCGCATCGCAGGCTGCGGCCAGATCGATTTAGAGGCCATTCTGGCTGCAGAAACTGCTAAGGGCTCCTATCAGTTCATATTGAACGAAGCGGATGCTCAGTCATGCAAAGCGTTAATAGAGGGCATGAGCCTCAATTTGAACGATCATACCCCATCCGCCCGATTTGATGATTTTGTTTTGATGCTTCCTTTTCTGCAGATCATCTGCAAGGCTCTTAACCGTGACAATACTGCCGCAGACCCCATTATTGTAAACGAGATCATGCAGGCAGTTCTAACTTATATCAATGGGAACTTTACCCAAGCCCTTACCCTCAAAACCCTGGCAAAGCATTTTGGGATCAGCGTTTCCTATCTTTCCCATGAATTTGTAAAATACACAAACCGCAGTGTTTACGATTACATTCTCTATCGCCGGGTGACCTTAGCCAAGGAAATGATCTATACCGGCGTACCGCTAAACGATGTGGCTTATCAAAGCGGCTTTAACAACTATTCAAATTTCCTGCGTATGTTTAAACTTCTTGTTGGCATATCACCAAACCACTATAAAAAGCAAGTACATGGTGGCTACGAATCCGAATCCGCGACATAGAAATGCTCCCAGCTTCCAAACTCTCCATGAGGGGAATTGAAAGCCGGGAGCCATAAGTAGCTCATTGCTTATTTAATCGATACCTTCACCACCACCGGCATACTTGTCTTAATACCGGGAGCCTTTAGGTGCAGCCCTAAGTTATCTCTTTTCCACTGAGGTTTACCATAGCCCAGCATTTCCACATCCTCTACAATGCCGTGGAAAACAGGCAGACGAGAGGCATCCTGTTCCGCCAGGGAACGGATAAGGGCGGTTCCCTCATCCGGCCAATTAAGGAAGGTGGCGTACAAATGAGAGCCGTGTGCTGTGAAGCGAATATCTTCAGCTGTAAAAATCGTATCCTTGCTATCTGTAAACTGGCCTTCTTCGGTTATGGTCGGGCCTTCGGAAGCTTTTCGCCAAACGGTTGTAGCATAAATCGCCTCACCATTTACTTTAAGCCATTCACCCATAGCAAGCAGAACCGCCTTATCCTCATCGGAAATGCTTCCATCGGGTTTGGGGCCCACATTCAAAAGCAGCACACCGTTTTTACTTACAATATCCACCAGATCCCGCACTAGGCTTTCCGGGGATTTGAAGGTATTGTGCTCTGTCCAGCACCATGAATTACGGGCGATTGCGGTATCTGTCTGCCAGCGGAAGGGTTGAGCATTGGCAAACTTACCCCGCTCGATATCTACGGTGGCGGTGCCGAATGCAAAAGCCTCGTGTTTATAGCAGATGGTTACCTCTTCGCCCCATTCCATGGCACGGTTGTAGTAATAGGCTGCAAATTCCATTAAATAAGGCTTAACGGCGCTATGCTGTATCCACCAATCGAAGTAGAATTGCTTGGGCCGATAGTTGTCTACAATTTCGCAGCAGCGTAGGAGCCAGTCCTCTAAAAACATTTGATCGGGCGCCGGCTCACTAAATAAATCATGATGATCCTTTTCCGGCATGGCTGGCCAGTAAAAATCCCCCAATACCATGGGATCTTTAATATCACTTTCAAACTCTTTCCCATGACCCATGAAAAACCAGTGCTCCACCCGATGGGAAGATGCGCCATTTACTAGCCCGTTCTTTTGGAAGGCTTCACCCAGATCAAAAAGCACATCACGACAGGGCCCCATTTCATAGGCGTTCCAATGAGAAAGTTCACTGCGATACATTTGGAAACCATCGTGGTGCTCCGCCACCGGCACCACATATTTTGCTCCCGCCTTTTTAAACAGCTCCGCCCATTCATCGGCATTAAATTTTTCTGCCGTAAACAGGGGAATAAAATCCTTATAGCCAAACGTCGTTTGCTTGCCATAGGTTTCAACATGGTGTTGATACTCTTGGCTGTCTTTTACATACATATTTCTAGAATACCATTCATTTGAAAAAGCGGGCACCGAGTAAACGCCCCAGTGGATAAAAATCCCCAGCTTGCCGTTATACATCCATTGAGGCATTTCACGCCCGGAAAGGGAATTCCAGTTGTCCTTATATTTCCCGTCTCTGATCACCTTTTTGATCGTTTGTAAATAAGCATCTCTATCCACTTAAGTCACCTCGCCTAATAAATTCGATATTCGCCCGCAAGCATCAAAAGGCAAAAGAAATAAAGACAATTATCATAATACCGACGCTGGCCCTTGCGAAGAGGCGTTTCCCAAAAAATCTTGAGCCAGTAATCGCTATACTTGCCATCCGTGGCAAGGCTGGCAGCAGCGTTCGTTGCAATGATAGCGGTTGGATGCATGGCCTCTTCTTCAAATGGGATTCCGTTCAAATGATAAGCTCGCAGATCGTTCAAATCTGCCTTTTCCGCAAAAAAGATTTGGAGATCATCTGCGACCTTGGAAAGCTTTTGATTTTTCCCGAACCAGGCACTGTCCAGCCCTATATTCATAGCTACACGATAGGCATCGGAATAATATTCGAATACCTTCCCAA
>JAVBTR010000064.1:0-19682 GCA_031556065.1 Eubacteriales bacterium
CAAATGCGGTTTTTCGTGTTTTACACGCCACTTATGCCACTTATTCCACTTGCTTGGGGCAATGAAAGGCCTTAAAGCAAGTAGAATCAAGGGCTCCAGGGTTTTTGGAAGCAAAAGAAAAAACCACTTGCTTCCCACTTGTTCCCACTTGCCTGGCTTTGGAAAAGTTGTCCCAAATGTCCCGAACAAGTGTGGTATAATAATATTGTACCAATAGGCAGAAGTGCTCCCGCTGGAGTGCTTCTGTTTTTATATGCCTAAAAACGGAAAGGAGCAAGGTGAAAATAACAATGACGGAGCTTGAAAAACAATGGGAGCCCTTGCCAAAGGAGGAGCTGCTGCCGGAGTTCCCCGTCTGGCGGCTGCCCAGGGCTATAAGAGAATATGTAATGGCGGTGGCCTTTTCGGTGCAGGTGCCCATAGGGATGCCAGGGGTGTTCGCCCTGGGGGCGGCAGCCACCGCCCTTTTAGGCAAGGCAAGCCTTCGGGTGAAGGGGGATTATGAGGAACCGCTGAACCTGTACCTGGTGGTGGCGGCCAACCCATCGGAAAGAAAAAGCGCGGCCCTGGCGGCCATGTTTAAACCCCTGTGGGATTTTATCGGGGAAGAAAACAAGCGGCGGGAGCCTTTGGTCACCAAGGGCCAGTATCAAAAAAGGGTGCTGGACGCCCAAATCCAAAGGGCGGAAAAAAAGGGGGACATGCTTGGCATTGAGGCGCTTTTACAAAAACAGCAAAAACCCACGACCTATCTGGAGCTCATGGCCACCGATGTGACCCCGGAAGCCCTGGTTCGGGCCATGGCCCGCAACGAGGGGCGCATGGCGGTGGTATCCGGGGAAGGGGCGCTGTTCAATGTGCTGGCCGGGGCTTATTCCGAGGAGGTAAACCTGGACGTGCTTTTAAACGGCTATTCGGGGGAGCCGATCCGGGTGGAAAGAATTGGCCGGGAAACGGAAGCGATTGAAAAATCCGCAGTGGCCATTACCCTGGCGGTGCAGCCGGTGATGCTGGATCGGCTGCTGGCCAATGAAACCCTTTTAGGCCGGGGGCTGACGGCCAGGTTCCTTTACACGAAGCCCCAGTCCTGGGTCGGCAGCAGAAGCTTTCGGGAAACGGCCCCGGTTGGGGAAGCCGTTCGGGAGGATTATGTTAACCATATCAAAGCCCTGGCAGCCTATCAAAACGGCTCTCAGGGCTTTGAATTGTTTTTGTGCGAAGAAGCCTACGACCTGTTCTGCGATTGGTTCGACAAGGTGGAAAAGCGCATTGCCGATGAATGGCAGGGCATTGCCGGGGGCTGGGAGGGGAAGCTTTGCGGCAACACCCTGCGCCTGGCCGGGCTTCTTCGTATGCTGGAGGACAGCGATACCCTGGGCCCGGTAACGGGGGAACACATGGCTGGCGCCATTGAAATTGCAGACTATTTTGTGGCCCATATCCGCAGCCTCACCGGCAGCGATGGGGGCCTTTCCGTTTTAGCCAAGGAGGTGCTAAAGGAAATCGTGAAGGGAGGGGAGGCCACCGTTGGGGCCTACGACCTCAAGCAAAAGCTCCGCTTTCGAAAGCAGTTTAAAAACGCCGCCAAGGTAGACGAGGGCATCCGCGAATTGCAAGCCGCCGGGTACCTGCGCTACATCATTCCAAAAGAAGGGGAGCGCAGCACCAAATACGCTGTGCACCCGGAGCTGCTTGTGCAACAAAACAGAGCCATTTGACTTTTGCGTGATTTGATGCATAATATAGATGTAGGGATTTCCCTACTATCCATACTTCACGGAGGTTATCATATGGAACAGCGAATCATTGTGGATAGCGCAAAGGTCATGGCAAAGGGGCAGATTACTTTACCAAAGGATATTCGTGAACAGTTAAAGCTTTCCACGGGTGACCGGATCACGCTGGTGTGCGATGGCGACAAGGTGATGATGATGAATTCAGCCGTGTACGCTATGCAGGTTTTTCAAAAAGATATGCAGGGCCAGGCCCAGTCATCTAACCTGAACAATGATGATGATGTGATGGAATTAATCTCGCAACTGCGCACAGAAGGTGAAACCGAATGAAGGTGTTGATAGACACAAACGTGCTTATTTCAGCAGCGCTTTTTCCGGCAAGCACCCCTTACCGTGCCTATGTATAAGCGGTAACCTATCCGTATCAGGGTGTAATAAGTGAACAAAACCTGGAAGAACTACGCCGGGTGTTCAATCGAAAGTTTCCCGAAAAATTGCCTGCTTTGGATCATTTTCTGGCTACTGCGCTTTCGATATTGGAGGTCATTCCAACCCCAACGGATGCATTGACGGAAGAAGGATCGATTCGGGACGCAACAGATAGACCCATCCTGCGTTCGGCCATCCATCATCAAATAGATATGATCATCACTGGCGATAAGGATTTTTTGGAAGCCGGGCTTGAAAAACCCCGAATTGTGACAGCGGCGCATTTTCTTGAAATGGCGCCCCTCTAACACCTCCCTTATTTGCTTTCCGCTTCGATCTTTTTAAGCACCTTGTCGATGCTGTCTAAAAACTGGCTGGGGGTGATTTCCATGGCCAGGTAGCGCTGGTATTGGCTTTGGAGGTTTTCGGAGAGGGCAAAAAAGCTGGTTACGCGGTTTTGCATATAAAAATGAGGGGCAATATCCAAGAAGATGGCCAGATTGTCTGGGGAGACCAGGTAATCGCTGATGGGGTAGCGCTGGAAATAATCGATCTCCGATTGTTTGAGACTGGCGATGTAAGCCTTGTCTTCCTCCGTTTGGGCTCTGGCTATCATCTGATCGTAGTTGAGCAAGGAGCAATCAAGGCCGACCCGCCTGCCTTGGGCCTCCGGGTCGGGCAGAGGGTCCTTTTCGGTTTTGAAAAGCAAATAGCGGGCTTCCACATCCGGGGTAGCGGCAATGCTTTCGATTAGTGCGATGGCCTGGTCCTTCACCTTGGAATGGGGGTTTACAAACAGCAGGGACAAACCGGCTGCGTAGGTAGCAGGCTGGTCGGATTCTAATAAAAAGGGCCAAAGCACGTAGGTTTCGTTGCCCTGGGTGTTATCCGGTGTGATCAGGCCATAATCGCAGATGAACAGGGCATCGATGGGGTCCTGGGCGAAAATGAAGGTTTTGGTGTTCAGGCCTTTAAGCTCGTCAAGGGCAGGGGTGGCTTCATCCAACTTATGAAGGGCGGCGCGGATTAAAGGGGTATCGAAGGTGAGGGGCTGCCCGGCCGCAATGCACTGGCCCATACGCTGCTGCAAGATAGAAACTAGGAACAGCTCCCGGTAGCTGTTATACCACAGGGCGTGATTTAAAAGCACCAGCTGATTGGCTTCCAGTGCACCTGTGGCACAAAGGGTCATGCAAAAATCCAAAAGGCCTGAAATGTCTTTGGGCACATCGGCTTGGGTATAGCCCAGGGTCTTTAAAAGGTTGGGCTCCCAAGCGAAAATGGGCCTGCCGCTGGTGATGGCGATGTAAGGGTAGGCGTACAGGTGCCCATCCTGGTAGAAGGGAGCGGATATATTCGGGTACATGTTTTCCGCGGCTTGCTTGAGCACCGGGCTTTCGCTTAAATCGGCACAGTAGCCCTTTTGGGCCAGGGCCCTAATTAAATCCGGATCGGAAATGCCGTAGATATCCGATGCGGTATCGGTTAGAAAATCGGCGTAAAGGGCCTGGGCAGTATGGAAATAGTTGCTTGTATTCATGATAATGCTGATTTCTTGATGCGCCAGCTGGAAGGCATCGAAGCCCTCCCGGCTATACATATCGAAATTGGCGCCGGAAATGCGCAGGGTTTGGGATTCTGGCACGGTGCCGTTGGCATCCCTGAAATAAACGGCTTTTCTGTCCGCGATGGCGAAAAGCTCACTGCCGATAAGGGTTGCCCGGGTATCCTGATCGAAATAGGAGATGGGCAGGTAGGCGATGAGCTGGGGCTGCCCGTTCCCCGTTTGCTTGTAAACCCCGCCGGAGCAGGCGGCAAAAATGGTATCGGTTTTTGCATCGTAGGCCAGCCCGCCGGCATTTAAAGAGGGCAGAGTGAAGAGGGCTTGGCCGGGCTTCTTCATAGCAAGGTCGTAGGGCTGCACCTGGGCATCGGTATTTAGGGTGAGCAGCCTGCCCTCCTTGTAAGGGGCAACGGATATAACGGTTTTGGAAGCAAACAGCAGCTGGTGGCTGCCCGTATCCAGGTTGAAGCGGTGGAGATACATCACATCGATATCCTCCAAAAAGGCGCTGCGGATGAACATGAAAAGCTGCCCCTCCATGATAAAGGCGCTGCCAATGGTGTAGGGGTCCTCCCCCAGGTTATCCAGCTGAAGGGGCAGAGGGTTTTGAAGGGTGAAGGTGCTTTCATTGGGAACCGCTTCCCAGATGGTATCCCGGCCTATGGCATATAAGGCAGCCCCGTCGGAAACCAGGTGGTAAACAGCTTCGGGCATGGTAAAGGGGGAAAGCTGGCCTGTGGCCTTGTCCCATTGCTGGTTGTAAAGATACAGGGCGTCCTTTGTGGCGGCAAGGGGCGCTGTCCGCTGAATGCCCGCCTCGTCAAAGGAAAGGCTCTGGCCCAGGGCCAAGGGGCATAGGCAAAGAAAAATAATAAAGAAACAGCAAGCCAATGTTTTTCGCATTTGCACAGCCTCTTTTCAGTTTTATTTGATTCTACTATAATAGATAGGCAGAGGGCTGTCAACCAAAGGGAAGGTTTGTTACATTTTAAAGATAGATCAGAAAGGGAGTGAAACAGTATGGCCATAGATGGACGATATTTGGGAGATGTGGAGGTGCTTTTGTCCCACCGGTATGACCAAGGGGCGGATTTTTGGACAACCCCGGATAAGCGGCTTATAAAGGGCTCGCCCTTTTCTGCCTACAACTGCGCATCTATGCTGCTGGAATTAGGCATGGAGCCTGGGGAGCCCATCCTCCAAGCGGTGACGGATTTGTTTTTTAGCACCTGGCGGGGGGATGGGCGGTTTGCTCTTTACCCCACTGGGGGTATCATGCCCTGCCACACGGCGGAGGCCGCGTCGCTAATGTGCGCCATGGGCTATGGCAAGGATGAACGGATACAGCGGACACTAAAGCACCTTCTTGAAACCCAGTATGAACTGGGGGGCTGGCGGTGCAATAAATTTTCCTTTGGCCGGGGGCCGGAAACAGAGTATGCCAACCCTTTGCCTACGCTGGTGGCGCTGAATGCCTTTCGCTTTACGGATATGCTGAACAACGAAAAAGCCCTTGATAAGGCTGTTGAATTGCTGCTTGAACACTGGGTGATCAAAAAGCCCATAGGACCGTGCCATTACGGCATTGGCACGCTGTTTATGCAGGTGGCTTACCCTTTTAACGACTATAACCTGTTCTGGTACGTTTACGTGCTTTCCTTTTACAATAAGGCCCAAAAAGACGAGCGGTTCTTGCAAGCCTTTAGCGCCCTTAAAAGCAAGCTGGCGGATGGCCAAATTGTAGTAGAAAGGGTGGCGCCCAAGCTGGCGAAGCTCACTTTTTGCAAAAAAGGAGAGCCCAGCCCTTTGGCCACCACCCGGTACGAGGAAATACTTAAGAATCTTTAGGCGTCGCGATCGCTTTTGTGAGAGGGTAGTGCCGCTTCCTTTACTTTTCTTCGGCCCGAAGCAGTTGGATGGCTTTCCGATTTTCATTGTGCAAGAATTCCTTGCGGTTTCGGATAGCGGCTTTGTGCAAATAAGGGAGGTGCTTGTGCTCTTCCTCCAGCACTTTTTGCATTGTATAGCGTCCTACCTCTTCAATAGACTGGTCATACCTTTTCTTTTCGTCTGAACAAATATATTTTAAGTAAATGTCTTTGTAAAACTCGTTCTGAATGCCCTCTCGATTGAAAAAAATAGTCGACAGAACAATGCCCGCTGAAACAAACCAGCTTATTTGAGCCGTTGTCCCGGTAAGCAATTCCCTGCCCGTGTTTGCGTCCAATAAAAATGCAATGCCATATAAGCCGAGAATGATTGCAACCCAAGCCCCAATTCTGTTTAGGATGGGAGCGATTGCCCGAAAACGCATTTTTTTCGTTATTGAAAAGCGAATGATTTGCGGTATGGTATAAAACAGCCAAAAAAACAATTTAGGCAATATGAAGACCGCCATAAAGCCGCAAAACAGCAGTAGGCTCAATACGTTTGTGGCAAAGGTTATATATTGCATATTAACTAACCTCCAACTGGCTTTCATTGGCGTTTTGTGTAACGCCATGCTCACGGCTGATCTCTTGAATTTTCAAAATGGCATTCAGCGTTGTTTGATTAATAAAGCCAAGTCTCATCAAAGCTTCTCCCGTCATACAGCCTTCTTTTTCTTTAAGCTCCAATGCCAATTTCAGCTGCTGTTTACTGATGAGCCCGCCGCTATACAATACCAAACCAAAGCTCATGCCGCCGTTGTCCACAAGCCCGTGAATTAGAACCTGCGATTTGTCGTTGCTCAGATAGTTCTCATCAAGTACCTTTTGCACGGATAGAAAAAAACCAAGCATATCATCAGTTAGACATTTTGTCTTAACCAGGGCTTCGCCCACTCTGCCACCATTTGCCACTTGATAGGCTAAAGCTTTTTCCAGCTGATCGGGTGTGATTATTTCTGCAGCAACGAGCAAATTACCTAGCTTCAAGGTAGAATCATCCGTATTTGAAGATTCTTCACGCATTTTGCTTTGAATTTGAATATACGACTCAAGCACATCCGGGGTCAATGCATGCATCTGCAACACGATGTCACCCAAGTATCCGCCCTTTTCTTTTTGAATATCCAGCGCTTGGTCAAGCTGGTTTTTTGTTATTACAGCCGCCTTTAAAAGGATTTGGCCAAGTGGCAGTCTATGTAGATTGTCCAGGCCTTCCAGCCGTTTGCGGGCATCTACAAGCTGAACATCCTCGCGGACATCTTCAATGGAGATGCTGCGGTGGTGAACAGTCGAAACCCAGAACAGCTCCTTGCATTTAACAATCCCGCGAAAGAATGCAGGATACCAGGAGTAGGTAAACACCCATTGCAGCGGTATCCAGATAAAGTAGCGAAGATAATTCTCTTCTGATAGTACGTATAGCTGGATGAGTGTATAAGCCAGCATAAGAATCAAAGCGGATTGAAAATTCATAACAAAGCCTGTGGCAAATACGCTGCCTGGCATGAACAAAGAGCCAAAGATGCGAATGATATAGGTGACAAACAAGCAAAAATTTAAGAAGGGGCGCATTAGGTAGAAGGCCATATCCAATTGCAGCAGGCTGCGGTTTTGAATTGCAGCCAAAAACAGTTGCGGTGCGTATTCTCGCATGGCCTTGTTATGCCCCTGCATCCACCTGGTCCGCTGTTTAATCGAGGGCTTCATGTCCAAGGGTTTTTCATCATACAGCTTGGCGCTGTGTACCCACATGCAGGGTTGGTCCTTTTTCAGCGTATAATTCGCCGTCAGAACAAGGTCCTCTGTTAGTGAATCCGTACGCCAACCGACTTCTTCAAGCACGCAGGGACGGAAAACCATACCGGTTCCGCCCATCTGGGCACTAAGGCCGATTCGCGCATGGGCATCTTGGTAATTTGAGTTGCTTAGCCAATAGGCCATGGTATAGCATTTGGAAATCCATGTATCCCCCGGGTTTTTACAGCCAAGGTAAGCTTGAAGGATCTCATAACCCTGGTTGAGTTTATCATTGATTTCGTCGAAAAACCTTTCATTAACAAGATTGTCTGCATCCAGCACGATATATGCGTCGTATGCGTCCCCTTCCTCGCGCCATTTGGTTAGATGTGCGAACATCCATTCCAAGCCAAAGCCTTTGCCCTTGCGCTGAGTATCATGACGCTCCATGGCGATAGCACCCTTGCTTCGCACGATGTCGGCTGTACCGTCGGTGCAATTATCGCAGATGACGAAGATGTCGAACTTATTCTTTGGATAAGAAGTCCCCAATAGGGATTCGATCAGCTGGCCAATAACCGTTTCTTCGTTGTGCGCACAACCGATTACCGCAAAGCGATTGATCTTTCCCGGTGTTGGCGTGCGTGCCGGCTTTTTTGCGGTAAGCCATTTGGGCAGGAGCCTTGCAAAAATATAGATAAGCGGGTCATAAAACCAAAAAACAATGCTTATCAATTCGGCAGCAATGAGGATGGTTGAAATGGCAATATTAAACAGGCCGTTGATATAACGCCATGAAAGACACCCCACAAAAAAGGAAAGGCAGATCACGGAAACGGCGGAGTTTTTTTGTCGAAAGTTCAAAGTACTATTGTTATTGGGCGTTTTATCCGCGACACGGGCGATGATGAAACAGGTAATACCTGTCACGCCGCTTATTGTTAATATGGCTGCTGTTGTGAAATCCAGGGCGCTCAAACTTAAATATTTGGCGACCCAAGCGAAAAGCAGATCACTGTTTCCCCAAAAAAGATAGATGGCTAGAAAGGGAAACCCGATTTTGCATATGCTTTGCAGCCACACCTTCAGACCGAATTGGGTGCTGGATTCGGTTTTCTTAACGAATATGGCAAACAACAAGCAAACGGCTAAAATGCTCGTCAAGCATATTGCGTGGACATGAGAATAGCCAAAAAGGCTCCGCGCCCATTGCTGTGAGAAGAGCCTTTTAATGTATTCGTATAGAATGAAAAAGCTAGAATAATCAACCATGAATGTCCACTTCCGTATTCTTCGATTTGTTGATAACTTTCATAAACAAATTTTTTGTAGAAACACAAAGAAACACCATTGCACTGGTGAGCATTAATGCAACGATAAAATAGCACACAAAGGATGCAGTCCGGTCAAAGCCCATGTTTTGAAACGTTTCGGGAAGCCCTGCGATAAACGGCAGGCTCAAAGCCAATGAATGCAAGCCTAAATACAATAGCGAATGCTTGCCAGCAAACAGGAGGAGCGCATTTTTGCTTTGCTGGGAGATTAAATAGCATGCAGCCGTAAAAACCATTGCCCCCAGGAAATACCATTCGGATGAGATATGCCAAATATCGCCCCTGCCATCTTGCATTAAAAGAAGGCTGAACAGTATGAGCAAAGGGACGAGGAAAGCACTAAGCAACCCGGTATAGTCCGAAAGCTTTGCCTGATACTTGATTTTCTCTTTAAATTGCACATAGCCATCATTCAATTGCCTTACGAGCTTACCGCACACCATAAAAAACAATGCGGCGGGGAAAAGACTGATGATCCAATAATCCGACGAGATCGGCAGACGTTGGATCGGTACAGAGATGGTCAGAAGCACAAAAGCCAGGAGTGCAGTAATCCATAGCTTCTTGATTTTTGCAAGAAAATAAAACGCGAGGCTGACGAAAAACAACGCATGCAGAAACCAAAGCGGGGGATGAACCAATGCAATTTGGAACAAATCCTTTCCCGAAAACGCAAAGGCCCTAAGCATTGCCATCCAATCAACGGAAAAGCTAAACAGGGGAACATGCAAAAAGTAGGCATATACAGTTTGCGTCCAGAGAAGAGATATTGCGAAAAAGCAGACATAGGGCACAAGCAGACCCTTGACCCGCTTGAGCAGATAAGAGCTAAATTGCGAGCGGGAGGCCGAAGCGGACAGCAAGTAACCGCTTATAAAAAAATACGTAGGAACAGCGTAATACATAAGCATGGCGATGCCATAGCCCAGATACGCCTGTGTTCCCATATGAATAAGGATGACGCAAATCATCGCGATTCCGCGCATGGTATCAAAGCCTTCATTGCGCATCTTCTTTTGCTCTATGGGTGTATTGTTTAATTCAAAACGCCTTTCCATAGGAGCCTCCGCATCATTAGTAAGTGCATATACATATCCATATTGTATTTTAGTTCATTTTAAATACAATGTCAATTTTGCTATAATAATGGCGAAAGCAAAATGTGTGGCAGCTCATCCCTCATAGCTCTTGCAAAACAAGAAAAGGCCCTCTGGCAAAACCTTGACACACCACCCGTCAGGCCTTATAATAAAGGGAATTTCCCATTGATTGAAGGAGCTGGAAGAAGCGCTATGAAACAGATGACGGCGGCGCAGCTGCGCAAGTTATTCTTGGATTTTATGGAAGAAAAGGGCCATGCTATTATACCCAGCGCATCGGTGATCCCCCAGGGGAACGTGAATGTGCTGTTTACCATTGCGGGGATGCATCCCTTGATTCCGTACCTGATGGGGCAGCCCCATCCCAAGGGCACGCGCATTGCGGACGTGCAAAAGTGCATCCGTACCAACGATATTGAAGAGGTGGGCGACGCCAGCCATCTGACATTCTTTGAAATGCTGGGCAACTGGTCCTTGGGGGACTACTTTAAGAAGGATGCCATTGCCTGGTCCTGGGAATTTTTAACCAGCGAAAAATGGCTGGGGATTGATAAGGACAGGCTTGCGTTTTCTGTTTTCGCAGGGGATGAAAATGCCCCCCGGGACGAGGAAGCGGCGAATTTGTGGCGGGAGATGGGCGTTTCGGAAGACCATCTTTTCTTCCTGCCTAAAAAGAACAACTGGTGGTCCACCGGCGGCCCTGGCCCCTGCGGCCCGGATACGGAAATGTTCTTTATGAACACCGATAAGGAGCCCTGCGGCCCCGATTGCTCCCCTGCCTGCGATTGCGGCCGGTATTTGGAAATTTGGAACGACGTTTTCATGCAGTATAACCTGCGTGAGGATGGGGTCTTGGAACCCCTTAAAAAACAGAACGTGGACACGGGCATGGGCCTGGAGCGCACAGCCGGGGTGCTGATGGGCAAGAAATCCGTTTACGAAACGGATTTGTTCGCGGATATTTTAAATAAGATTGGGGAGCTTTCCGGCAAGACCTACGGGGAGGATGAAGAAACCACTAGGTCCATGCGGATTATTGCCGACCATTTAAGGACCTCCTCCATGATCCTGGGGGATGACCGGGGGGTAACCCCTTCCAATGCGGACCAGGGGTATATTTTAAGAAGGCTGATCCGCCGGGCGGTCCGCCACGGGATGAAGATTGGGCTTCCCGAGAACGCGGCCACGGAGATCACCAAGGTGATCACGAAGCAGTACGAGGAAGTGTACCCGGAAATCAAGGCCCATGAAGCCTTTATTATTGAGCAGCTCCGGTTGGAGGAGGAACGGTTCCAGCGGACGCTGAAAACCGGCATGAAGGAATTTGAAAAGCTGGTTGGGCGCATGGGCACCGATACCGTTATCGACGGGGTGAACGCCTTTAAGCTGTTTGATACCTACGGTTTCCCCATCGAGATCACGGAAGAAATGGCCAAGGAAAAGGGCCTGACCGTGGACGTGGAGGGCTTTAATGCTAGGTTTGCACAGCACAGGGAATTGAGCCATGCGGGAGCGGATCAGAAGTTCAAGGGCGGCCTGGCAGAGCGAAACGACGCCACAGCCAAGCTCCATAGCGCTACCCACCTTTTGCAGGCGGCGCTGCGCAAGGTGTTAGGGGATGAAGTGGCCCAGAAGGGTTCCAACATCACCGAAGAACGCCTTCGGTTCGACTTCTCCTTTGGCCGCAAGATGCTGCCGGAAGAAGTGCAGGAAGTGCAAAAGCTTGTGAATGAATATATTGCTGCTGCCGCGCCCATTACCTTTGCGGAAATGACGGTGGAGGAAGCGAAAGCACAGGGCGCTATTGGCCTTTTCGAATCCAAGTATGGCGAAAGCGTGAAGGTGTACACCATGGGCGCATTCTCCAAGGAGATTTGCGGCGGCCCCCACGCGGAAAACACGGCGGATTTGGGCGCATTCAAAATCCAAAAAGAAGAAGCCTCCTCGGCGGGGGTTCGCCGGATCAAGGCTATTTTACAATAACATTTTCATAAATTAAAGCATGCCTTTAAATAAGCCTCTGCTGCTGAAGATGACCTACACGGGATAGTTGTAGGCAAAATTGGCAGGAGAGGCTTTCTCTTGCAGAAAAGAGGGTTTTACAATGGAAAGGCACATCGACCATCCCCAGGCGGAGCTGGAAATGAAGCACCTGAAGGAAACAGGCATCATCATCGCGGACGAGCTTAGCAAGCTGGAAGTGGAGCTGGGCATCCGGGCGGAGGAAGAACGGATTGTGGCGGTGCGGTTTGAGGGGGACCAGGCCCAGGTGGTGATGAACACCCTGAAAATGAAGCTGCAAATACTGCACCAGCTGGCGCTTTCTAAGAAGCAGCCGTATTTTTCCCGGATCGATTTCGTGGAAAAGGGCGGGACGGAGGCCACCTACTATATTGGCCGCTGGGGGGTGAGCAAGACACCGGAGTTCGATGTGGTGGTGGCCGACTGGCGCAGCCCCATTGCCAACCTGTATTATTCCGGCCAGGTAGGGCCTATGGATTATGAAACCCCCGATGGCAAGGTGACGGGGGAGCTGAACCTGAAGCGGATGTTCACCATACACGACGGGGAAATGGAATCCATGTTCGATTCCGGGGTGGTGAGCCAGGATGCGTATTTGCAGGGGGTTCTGGGCTCGGTTTCATCGGACCGGTTAAAGGAAATCGTAACCACCATTCAGGCGGAGCAGAACTACGTAATCCGCCATCCGCTAAATGTACCGCTGATCGTCCAAGGGGTGGCAGGCAGCGGCAAGACCACCATAGCGCTCCACCGGATCGCGTGGCTATTGTATGCCTACCGGGAGGTGCTAAGCCCGGACCAGATGATGATTCTGGCCCCGAACCCCTTGTTTTTAAACTATATTTCCCAGGTTTTGCCGGACCTGGGGGTGGAAAACGTACAGCAAACCACCTTCCAGGGGCTGTGCGAAAAGTGGCTTAAAAAGCAAATGCCCAGGATGAAGGAGCTAAACCGGCTGGAGGATAAATTGAGCGGCACCATAGGCTCCCGGGAGGTGCTTAAAAAGAAGGGCTCCCTTCAATTTAAAAGGCAGCTGGAAGCTTACCTGGACACCATTGAAACCACCCTTTTGCCTAAGGAGGATGTGCTTTTCGGCCAGGCCACCCTTTTTACCAACCAGGAGCTTAAGGATATATTCCTGGGCCAGCTAAAGCATTTCCCCTTACAGGTGCGCATTTTGGAACTGAATAAATACATGAAAAACCGCTTGAAGGCAGTGGCCCGGGACATGGAGGACATGCTTGAAAAGATGACGGAGGAAAGGCTGATGCAGCTGATTACCCGTTTGCCGGAGGGGGAAGAGCGGCAGGCCCGGGTGCGAAGGCTGCTGGACAGCCGGGATTTGCGCAAGCAGGAGATTGTGGACAGGGCAAAGGCCTACCCCAAGGCATTCCAGGCCCTGTTCCCGGATATGAAGGTCACGGCGGTGTATCAAGGCTTTTTGGAAACCATGGAGGGCTTCCGGGATACCACGGCCCTATTGGAAAAAGGCATGGCCTACCCGGAGGATTTGCCTGCCCTGGTGGTGGTTATGAAAAAGCTCTACGGCATTGCCTTTGAATCCATCCGCACCATTGTGATCGACGAGGCCCAGGATTTTTCGCCCTTCCAGGTGGAGGTGCTTAAGGAAATGGAAAGCAAGCCTTCTTTTACCTTGGTGGGGGATTTGATGCAGGGGATTCACGAGGATGAGGGCATATCCTCCTGGGAAGAAATAAAGGGCCAGGTGTTCGGCGGGGCGGTGACACGCCACGATTTGGTGCAAAGCTACCGCAACACCGTGGAGATTATGGCGTTTGCCAACCGGGTGGCACAGAAGTTCCCGGTGGAAAACCAGCGGCTGGCCAAGCCTGTGCTGCGCCACGGGGAGGCGGTTGCCATCCACCAGGCGCAAAGCGAAAAGGACCGGCTTGAATATGTACGGGAAACCGTAGAGGGCTGGCGGCGTGAAGGGTTTAACACCATGGCGCTGATCGCGAAAACCAAGGAGGAAGCAAAGGCCGCCTACAAAGCCCTTTCGAAACACTTCCCTGTTACCCTTGTAGGCCAGGAGCAGACCCAGTACCAGGGGGGCGTGATGGTGATTCCCGCCTCGCTGATCAAGGGGCTGGAGTTCGACTGTGTGATGGTTTTAAACGCCAATGAGGAGCAATACCCCATGGAGGTGTTTATGGCAAGGCTGTTGTATGTGATGTGCACCAGGCCCTTGCACCGGCTGCATTTGTGTTACCAGGGGCGGTTGACCCCTCTTTGCAAACAAGGGCCTGATGGTGTATAATAAGATGTTTATGGAATGAAGGGAGGCAGGGTATCACGAAGAAAAAGGGTTTACCAAAGCAAGTAGGAATTGTGGCTGCCGGGGTATTGGTTTTATTGGCAGTGGCCCTGAATATTCCTAAAGAAATAAAGCCTGAGCCGGTTTCCAAGGCCCTTGCTGCCCTGGCGCAGGGGCTGGATGAAACAAAGGTTCAGGGGGTGTACGATGGGGGCAGCACCCTCACAGCCACCCAGACCATGGTGATTGAAAACCGCTTTGGGCAGCCGGTGGAGGAGCTGGTTTTAAGGACCTACGCCAATGCCTTTTTAACCGAGGATACCTCCCCCGCCGCCATAGAGGAAATGCACGAGGGGGCCTATTACAATGGGTTTTCACCAGGGGGGATTGCCATTGGCAGGCTGACGGTTGACGGGGCGGAGGTTCCTGTCACCTACCGGGACACGGCAAAAACCGTGCTGGCTGTTAAAATGCCCACAGCCCTTGAGCCGGGGCAAAAAACCGCTGTGGTGCTGGAATACACAGTAACCATCCCAAAGGCCCGGTACCGCTTTGGGAAAATAGGGGACACGGTTATTTTGGGCAACGTGCTGCCTATTTTGGCAGTTTACGAGGATGGGGCCTTCCGCACCGAGGAATATTACCCCATTGGGGACCCCTTTGTAAGCGATTGCGCCAACTACACCGTTCAATTGGCCGTGCCTGAAGGCTTTTCGGTTTACGGAACAGGCCAGCTGGAGGGGGATACGCTCACAGCCCTGGCTGTTCGGGACATGGCGCTTTTCATTGCCAAGGGCTATCGGGTAGAGCAAGCCATGGTGGATGGGGTGGTTATTAACAGCGCAGCAAAAACCGGGGCCGGGGCGAAAAAGGCGCTGGATACGGCCAAGAAGGCCCTTGGCTATTACAACCAAACAGTGGGGGCCTACCCCTACAATACCCTGACGGTGGCCCAGGGGGATGTGCCCTTTGGGGGCATGGAATACCCCCAGCTTGTGGTGATCAGCGAAAGCCTGTACACCGGCAACGACGATAACCTTAAATGGACCGTGGCCCACGAGGTGGCGCACCAATGGTTTTATGGGGTGGTGGGTTCAGACCAGTATGTTAACCCTTGGCAGGACGAGGCGCTTTGCGAATACCTGGTATACAATTACCTGGGCAAGACCCACGGAAATGCTTCCCGGGAGGACGCGATCTTTCGAAAGGCGGAAACCAGTATGCGGGTCACAGTGCCAAGGGGCGTTACCCCAGGCAGCCCCATCGGGTATTTTTCCGATCTGAACGAGTACAGCTTGGTGGTATACAACCGTGGCTCCGCCATGCTGGTAGCGCTGGAAGATGCCGTAGGCCGGGACAAAATGGATGCCTTTCTCAAAGCCTATTACAGGCAGTTTGCTTTTAAGCGCGCTACCCGGCTGGATTTCGAAGAAACCTTTAGGGCTGTAACCGGGCAGGATTATACAGATTTAATTATAGATTACCTGGATACCCATATTATGAATTAGGGCGTCTAGTACAAAGGAATGTGACAAGTATCATGGAAACGGTTGTGGTTATCCCTTCTTTGGAGCCTGATTTGCGCCTGGAGCCTTACGTAAGGGGCCTTGGGGAAGCAGGCTATCAGGTGGTGGTGGTGGACGATGGCTCCAGCGAAAAATACCAGGGCATTTTCAGCGATATTGCTAAGGTGGAAAACACCGCCGTATTGCACCATGAAGTGAATAAGGGCAAGGGCTGCGCACTGAAAACCGCCTATGCCTATATTGAAAAAAACATGCCCCAGAGCAAGTGGATCGTTACCGCCGACGCGGACGGCCAGCACACCAAAGAGGATGTGCACAAGCTTGAACGGGCATTGAAGGACGGGGCCCAAGGCCTGGTGCTTGGCAGCCGGGATTTTTCCCTTGCCCATGTGCCCTTTAAAAGCCGCAATGGCAACCGCATTACCAGCTTTGTATTCTGGCTTTTGTATGGGGTTTGGTGCCCGGATACCCAAACGGGCTTAAGGGCGTTTTCACGGGCTTTGCTTGAGAAAATGCAGGCCATCAAGGGGGACCGGTTCGAGTATGAAATGAACGTGCTGATCGAACTGAGCCGGGACCATATCCCCCTGCCGGCAGTAACCATTGAAACCGTGTATGAAAACGAAAACCAGGGCAGCCATTTCCACCCGGTGAGGGATAGCATACGGATTTACAAAGTGATCCTGGGCAATTTTGTGAAATTTATTTCCTCTTCTTTAATTGCCACGGGGATAGATATGGGCCTGGCATTCGTTCTACTGTATGTGCTGGAAAAGCTTGGGGTGGAGCCTACCTGGGTGCGCATCTTCATCAGTACGGCGGCAGCCCGGGTATTATCCGCAACGGCGAATTTTTTGCTTAACAAAAAGTTCGTGTTCGATCTGAAATCTGGCAGCAAGGACGCTGTTTGGCGCTATATTCTCTTGTGCATTGGGGTGTGGGTGGTTTCCAGCGGCGCCTCTTCGCTTTTGAATATGGAGTTTAAGATTTCGGAATATGTGCTTTTGCCCATTGTGAACATCGTTATTTTCTTTTTCAGCTACCGGGTTCAGCGAAACTGGGTCTTTAACACCCATTCAAAGGAGCAGGTGAAATGAAAAAAGGCACCCTGATACTGCTGACGGTTTTGTTTTTCGCAATGGCGGCGCTTTTGCCTTGGGCTGTCCCCAGCGGGGCTGTGACCCAGGCAGCGGAAAGCCGCTATATGGAAACCATTCCCCTGGACGACGAATACGCATTTTTAAACGATTGAGGGTTGAAATGATGAAAAAATGTTGCTTGATGGTACTGGTACTGCTGCTGTTACTGCCTGTGGCCTTGGGGGAGCAGGTTTATTCCCTGCCTGTGGACGACACCCCCGGCTACGCCCCTGATACGGACAAGTTTACCGAAACCTCCTATGAGGATGAAAGCATTTCAGTGGTAATGGAAACCTACCGGGAGCATGATTCAGATTACAACGTGGCCAGGATCACCATTAAGAGCCCTACCCAGCTGCGCACGGGCTTGGCCGGGGCCTATGGCTCTGAACGCACCAACAAGGTGACCAGCTTAGCGCAAAAGTATAACGCGGTGGTGGCCATGAGCGGGGATTATTATCTGAACCGGGATAAGGGCTACATTGTGCGCCAGGGGGTCACATACAGAAAGAACCCCTTCAAAACCCTTGATATGCTGATTATTGACGATCTGGGGGATTTCCATATTCTGGTTAAATCCGACGCGGCCCAGCTCAAGGAGCTGCTGGGTTCGGAAAGAACCATTGTCAATGCCCTGAACTTTGGCCCCGCCCTGGTGATCGATGGACAATTGCAGGAGATGCCCAGCAAGTATGAATTTAACATCCGCGGTACAGAACCCCGGGCCGCCATTGGCCAGATCGATACCCTGACCTACCTCATGGTGGTGGTGGATGGCCGCACGGACCAAAACAAGGGCGTTACCACTGCCCAGCTGGCGGATTTTATGTACCGCATGGGCTGCAAGCAGGCCATTAACTTAGATGGGGGCAACACGGCCACCCTGGTGTTTAACAACCAGCTTTACTGCGATAAAACCAACAGCGGCGAGCGTTCTATTTCCGATATTATTTACTTTGCCTCGGCTGTGCCCAGCCTGGTCATTGCGCAATAAGGAGGCCCTATGACGTTACCTGTTTACGGCCTTTGGGTGTTGGGGGCGGCTGTCTGCTTTTTTATAATGCTGCTCCTTGGAACCAAGGGGATGAAGGCAGGCACGGCGCAGGTTTATTGCGTCATGGCGCTGCCGGTATGCCTTATTGCCTCCCGGCTGGTGTTTTGCCTGGTTTGTGCGGGGTATTTCTTTTCGAACATAGCCCAGCCGCTGAAAATGCTTCACTTTTTTGACGGGGGCTATTCCATGACAGGGCTGATTTTGGGGCTGATGCTATCGGCTGCCCTGACGGCGAAAATCATGAAGGTGCCCTTTGGCAGGCTGATGGACAGCGTGGCCCTGGCATCCCCCCTTTCCCTGGTGCTTTTAAGGATGGGCGAAGGCCATACCACCCTGGGTACCGGCCGGGAAGTGATTTCCACGGCCCTGCAGAACAGCCCCTTTTTTACGTTGCCGGATGCCCGCCATGCAGTGTTTCGCTACGAGGCGGTGTACGGGCTTTTGCTTTTCATAGTGATGGTGCTGGTGGTACGCAAGCCCTGGCGGGGCGGGGATAAAGCGCTGCTCCTGGGTACCCTGTACGGGGCGGCCCAGATCGTTTTTGAAAGCATGCGGGACGATTTTCACATGGTATGGGGCTTTGTGAGGGCCCAGCAGGTATTCGCTATTTTTCTGCCGGTGGCCGCTATTGTGATTTTCTCTGTCCGTTTGGCGCAAAAAAAAGGCAGCTGCAAGGGCCTGATCCCCTACTGGGTCATTACAGCCTTTTGCATTGCCTTGGGTATTATAAAAGAATTCGATATTGATACCAGCAAGAACCTGTTTATCGATTACGGCCTGATGGCCTTTGGGGTAGGGCTGCTGGCAGCAGTGGCCACGGCGCTGCTTATTAAAAGCAACAAGGAAAAGGCCTGATTACTTCCCGCACCTGCCGCAGCCCTGGCAGTGCGCCAGGCAAATGTCCTTGCCCAGAAGCAAAAGGGAGCCGTCGGGGTCTTCCCGGAAGCCGTATTTCATAAAAAAGGGCTTGGTGGTGTCTTGGCAAGCAAGGCGCACCGCTGTGGCGGCATGCTGCTGGGCTTTAAATAGTAAAAGCCGTACCAGCACATCCCCATGGCCCTGATGGCGGTGCTCCGGCAAAACGGCGATGTTCTCTAAAAGAAAATCCCCTTCATGGTAGCGGATACGGCCTGCGGCGCAGGGAACATCGTTTGAATAGATGACCGCGTTCCAGCTCATAGGGTCGAATTCATCCGTTTCCCGAAAGGCTTTCAGGACGCTCAGGTCTTGGCCTGGGGCGAACCATTTCCCTTGAACCATAAAAAACACCATCTTTCAAAAGGAGTTGACCCAAGTGGATCACGAGAATATTTTAAGGATTAACGAGCTGGCTAAAAAAAAGAAAACCACCGGCTTAACCGATGCGGAAATGACGGAACAGGCAGCCCTGCGTCAAGAATATTTAGCGGCCTTTCGGGCCAGTATGGAAGCCACCTTGGATAACGTGTACCTGGAAAACCCGGATGGCAGCGAGGAGAAGCTGAAACGCAGGGACGAAAAAGCCCTCAACTAATATTATAGCCCGGCGGCCAGGCAATGTCAAAAGGAAAATGTTTTGCCAAAAGCTTGATATATTTGTTTGGCTGGGGTATAATAAAGACGTACCAAGGAAGGTAACAAAAAGTTAGAAAAAGCGCCGGCAAAGATGGAAAAGGGCGCAGGAAAGCGAGGCGATTCCGTTGTACGAAGATGAAAACCAGGGGATGCAGGAACCGGATCTTGAAACGGAGCAAGACTTCATCGAAGGCGTAGACGAAGATGGAAACAAGGTTCTTTTGCAGGTAATGGAATACTTCTTCTATAATGGTGAAGAATATGTTGTGCTTGCAGACGCA
>JAVBTR010000085.1:0-7722 GCA_031556065.1 Eubacteriales bacterium
GGAATTTCTACGAAATTCCACCGAAAATCGCCGCACAGGGGCTTCGCCCCGTTCAATGCCCCGAATGGGGCCGCCGATTTCGGAATGAAAATCGGAGGACCGCGGTCCTCCGATACCTCCTAGGGTTTGTTGATGGTCTGAACAGGGCAAAGCCCTGTCATATAACCAACAAAACGAGCACCCTGCCAATTTGATTTGGCAGGGTGCAATGTTTTGTAAAATTGTAACTTGGCTGCTTGCTTCTCCCTCTAAGCCTGTGTCAAGGATCGCTTCGCTGCCTTGAGCGGGGTATTGCTTTCCGGTTTCAACAGGTTACGGCAGGGCGCTGTCCTGCAACCGGCCAAGGAATATATCCCTTGGCAATCCCCTAGGGCGTTTTGAAACACACCCTAATCCAAATAATCCTTCAGCTTTTTGGACCGGCTGGGATGCCGCAGCTTGCGCAGGGCCTTAGCCTCGATCTGCCTAATCCGTTCCCTGGTTACGTTAAACTCCCGGCCCACTTCTTCCAGTGTCCGCTGCCGGCCATCGTCAAGGCCAAAGCGCAAACGCAGTACCTTCTCTTCCCTGGGTGTCAGGGTGTCCAAAACATCCAACAGCTGTTCCTTCATCAGCGCAAAGGAGGCAGCCTCAGCAGGAGCGGGAGCGTCTTCATCGGGAATAAAATCCCCCAGATGGCTGTCCTCTTCTTCGCCAATAGGCGTTTCCAAGGATACCGGCTCCTGGGCGATTTTGATAATCTCTCTTACCTTTGCTTCGGAAATGCCCATTTCCTTGGCAATCTCTTCCGGGGTAGGTTCCCGGCCATATTCCTGCAGCAGCTGCCGGGATACCCGAATCAGCTTATTGATGGTTTCCACCATGTGCACGGGAATGCGGATGGTCCGGGCCTGGTCGGCAATGGCACGGGTAATGGCCTGGCGAATCCACCAGGTGGCATAGGTAGAGAACTTGAAGCCCTTGCGGAAATCGAACTTTTCCACAGCCTTAATAAGCCCCAGATTGCCTTCCTGAATCAAATCCAAGAACAGCATCCCACGGCCCACATAGCGTTTGGCAATGGATACCACAAGCCGCAGGTTCGCTTCGGAAAGCTTGCGCTTGGCGTCTTCATCTCCCTGCTCCATACGCATGGCGATTTCGGTTTCTTCCTCCGCCGTTAAAAGCGGTACTTTGCCGATCTCTTTTAAATACATACGAACAGGATCGTCAATAGCAATGCCTTCCGGCACGCTTAAATCGATAATCTTATCTAAAGGCTCGGCCATTAGCTCAGCCTCGCTGGGATCCGGTTCCGTTACCACGTCCACACCCATCACCTCCAGGGTTTCGAGTATTTTGGTGTATTGGTCCGGTTCAATCTCGAATTCCGCCAATTGGGTAATAATATCCTCGTATGTGATCGATCCCTTTTGCTTGGCGTTTTCGTAGAACTCATTGAGTTTGAGTTGACGAACTTCAGGCGTCATGCTCAAGCGAAATCCTCTCCTTCGTCTAGGCCGGTGCCGCATTATTTGGATGCGGACTTTAGTTGATTCAAGCGCTGCTGCAAACTGATAATTTCGTTGACCATGGCCGGCTTTTCATGGGTTTGGGCCGTACCCAAGTCCTTTTTCAAGGCTTCCATGCGCTCTTCAAGGGGTACAATGTTCAAGCGGTTAATGCAATCCTGGGCCATTTTCAAAACGCTGTCACGATCCAGTTCGCTTTGGGCCATTAATACCTTGGTGACCATGGCCCGGTCTTTGGGCTCCTGCCTTTCGATCAGCGCGGCAGGGGTTTCCCCGGAAAGCAGCCCCTGGGCCAAATCCTTCAAAAGCGCATCGGTAAATTGCTCTGGAGTAACCACCCCTTTTTGCATTTTTCCCGTTGCCAGAAGGGATAAAAGCACTTGCTGGGTCTTTACGCTTTCGCTAAGCGCAGGCGTTTTTTCGTAGCTTTCCCGCTTTGGTGTGTAAATATGCTTTTGCGGCACCTGATGAGTTAAGCCCATCTGGGCGATTAGCACATCTTTTGAAAACCCGGTTTGCATGCTCAAAAAATTCAGATGATTTTCCACCTCAACAGGCTCCGATACCTTTTTCAAGATCAGCGCGCACGCCTTTGCGTATTCGGTGCGCCCGTCCTGGGTGGATAGATCGAACTCGTCCTGCTTTTTAAGCATACGGTATTGGGCGGCATTCTGGGGCGCCATGCTCAAAAATGCTTCCAAGCCATCCCTGCGGATGAACTCGTCCGGGTCCAGCTTGTCTGGGAAAACAAGCACCTTGGCGGGGATGCCTTCCGTTTCGAAAATTTCCAGTCCCCGTAAAATAGCTTGCTGCCCCGCGTTGTCCCCATCGTAGGCAATAAAAACCTGAGGGGCAAAACGCTTGATAAACCGTGCCTGCTCCGGCGTCAGGGAGGTGCCCAATGTGGCCACCACGCCTTCCACCCCAAACTGGGTCAACGCCACCACGTCCATATACCCTTCCACTAGCACCACACGGTTCAGGTTGCGCGTTTTCTTTAATAAGTTTGCGGCGTATACGCCAAGGCGCTTATTGAACACAGGGGTATCCTGGGTGTTAAGATACTTGGGCATGGCATCGCCCATGGCACGGCCGCCAAACCCTAAAATGGCGCCGTTTAAATCGATAATCGGGAAGATTGCACGGTTGCGGAACATGTCATAGGCCTTTTTTTCTTTGACCACCGTTAGCCCGCAGACATGCAATTCATCCAGGGAATAGCCTTCCTTTATAAGATAATTGGTCAGCGTATCCCAGCCTTGGGGGGCAGCGCCTAAACCAAACTTGCGAATGGTGGCATCGTCCAGCCCACGGTTCTTTAAGTACTTAAGAACTCCTTCCCCTTCTCGTTCAAACAGCAGCTTGTGAAAATACTGGGCCGCCAGCTTGTTGGCGCCAAGCAGCCGTTCCCGCTGGGATTTACGCCGTTCATAATCCGGATCGTCCTTCATTTCAGGCAAGGGCATGTGAAGCCTGTCCGCCAAAAGGCGAACTGCCTCTTGAAAATCCAACCGCTCCATCTCCATGACAAACTGGATCACCGATCCGCCGGCCTTGCAGCCAAAGCAGTAGTAGAGCTGATGCTCTGGATCCACCGAGAAGGAAGCTGTTTTTTCGTTATGAAACGGGCACAGACCCCAATATCTATGCCCGTTGCGCTTAAGCTGAACATAGGCGGATACCACTTGCACAATATCGGCCCGTGAACGCAGCTCATCAAGCCATGCGGGTGGAAACCGTCCTGCCATACCTTTCACCTGCTTCTACCTTATTCGATATCTTGTGCGCTTTTCCTGCAAAAGCCGCAACATTTCGCCATAAAGGCGCTTAAATGGGATACCCGAAGGGAATAAACAGTTTCTGGTACTGCCGAAGAGCGTACCTGTCCGTCATACAGGCCAGAAAATCGCATACGCCCCGCTCTACCCCCTCTTGGTATACAATGGTCACATACTCCATGGGCATTTCCGTGGGATGCTCACTGTAATAGTGGAACAGCGTTTTCATCACATGGTTGCACTTTTCTTCTTCCTTGGCCCGCCATTCATCCCGATAGACCCTGTCGAACAAAAAATCCCTTAGGCCGTTGGCCATTTCCGAGATAGGCTCGCTCATGCGAACGTCTTTTGTGCCAAAGGAGGTGTTCACAATATCCATTATCATGGTATTGATCCTTTGCCCGTGGGTTTCGCCCAGCGCATGCAGGCAATCCTTAGGCAGCTCAAAGGGCTTTAATACCCCCGCCCGCAGCGCGTCGTCGATGTCGTGGTTAATGTAGGCGATCCGGTCCGCTCTGCACACGCAAAGCCCTTCCAGGGTCTGGGGTTTCACCGCCCCGGAGTGATGGACAATGCCGTCCCGCACTTCAAAGGTCAGGTTCAGCGAGGCCCCGTCGTTTTCAAGCCGCTCCACCATGCGAAGGCTTTGCTCATTGTGGCGGAAACCGCCCTGCACAAGCTCGTCCAAGGCCCTTTCCCCAATATGCCCAAAAGGGGTGTGGCCTAAATCGTGGCCCAAAGCAATAGCCTCGGTTAAATCCTCGTTCAGGCGCAAAGCCCGGGCCAGGGTTCTGGCCACCTGGGATACCTCCAGGGTGTGGGTCAAACGGGTGCGGTAATGATCGCCCTCGGGGGATAGAAACACCTGGGTTTTAAACTTCAGCCTGCGGAAGGATTTACAGTGGATGATCCGATCCCGATCCCGCTGAAAATCCGTGCGCAAAGGGCAAGGGGCGATGGGTTCTTCCCGCCCCTTTGTATCTTTGGAGAGCATCGCAAACTCACATAACCTATGTTGTTCGTCCTGCTCGGTATACTCTCTGGGCTCCATAGGCGTTCACCTCTACCTAGTGTATTATTAAACATGGCTACAAAAAAACCCTTCTATAATATGAAGGGTTTTACATTATTCCGTTACTTCCTGGGCTTGTCCCGCAAGGGTGCTCCGTGCCTTAAACAGCCCGAACATGGCCTTGATCAGCATCCCTCGCATTTGCGGGTCGATTTCTCTGGCGGCGTGAACAATGCCCAAAAGGGATTTCAGCTTGTTGCTGCCGATGTCGTCGAAGGTTTTCAGGTCGCTCTTTTCAAACACCGAGAACAGGGCGTCGATAAAAGCCAGACGCTGCTCGTTGTCCAGCCCGTCCAGCCAGAGGTTCAGGGATTCGTCGAACACCAGGGTGGATTTGGCAAGGTTCTCCCCTCGCACCAGCTTGCAGCCCAGCACTTCCCAACAAGGACCATTGTGCTGCAAAAACCCCAGCTGGGCGCTTTTGATAATTTCAAAGTTCCGTTCCCTGTCGAACAGCAGCCCCACAATGGAGCCCTGGGGCACGAACTTGATAATGCGGTCCTTGATCCTTTGATACCCTTCCTCCTGGGTGACTGCCTTTGAAAACCCCGGACCGTCGTGGTTGTAGCATATTTCAATCCGGTTCTGTATGTCTTCGGGGGCCATAATGGCTGCATAGGCCGCCAGGTTGCCGCCCTTGGAATGGCCGCCCAGAATCAGCCTCTTATCTGAAAAGGCTCCGGCGATGGTTCGAAGGTAATCCAGCGCGTCTGCTTGGGAAGGGATCTCGTCCCGGCAGCTGATATAGCAATCTTCCTTCCAGCCCACAAAGCTTCGGTCTGTGCCCCTGTAGGCCACAAAAAGCGTGTTGTTCGGCAGAAAAAACGTCATGGCGGCGAACTGGGTGGGGTTATCGTAATCGATGCGGTCCACCAGATACGTCATGGGGATATCCTTAAACCTGTCGCAGGTGGAAAGCCTGTCCAGCAAAATCGTGGCCGTTAAAGGCGGGTTCAACGAATCCAGCAGATTCAGCTTCTCGTGGGCTTCGTGGGTTTCAAAATAAACCCGGCAAGCATCCCCGATGGAAATACCTTCCCGCTCTGTGCTATCCGGCACCACACCCTGCAAATCCGCATAAGCAAGCCAGGTAAAAATCAGCGCGTCCACTTCATTAAGGGGGCACATATCAAGGGTGATATCCCCCCGCCATTCAAGGTAATGGTAAAAGTTTGCCATAAAATCACCTCTGGTACATTATACCGTATTTTAGCCCCGTTGACAATTTGCTTCGCTTGTGTTAAATTGCTTTTGCGTTTAAGGTAGCTGGATGGTCGCACGTTAAGGCGTGAGGAAAGTCCGAGCACCATAGGGCAGGGTGCCGGCTAACGGCCGGTGAAGGCGACTTCAAGGAAAGTGCAACAGAGATATACCGCCTTGCGGGACGGTTCGGCGGATGTGAATTCGACGGACCATTCGGCGAGGTAAGGCTGGAAAGGCGAGGTAAGAGCTCACCCGCGGCATGGCGACTTGTCCGCGATGTAAACCCCACCCGGTGCAAGATTCGATTGGAGCGCTAAGGCTGCCCGCCGTGCTCCAAAGCAATCGCTTGAGCTTGCCGGTAACGGCAAGCCTAGATAGATGACCATCTTAAATGACAGAACTCGGCTTATACACTACGCTTAACGCGTTCGCCCGAATGCAATTGCATTCGGGCGAGGTTTTTCCCTCGCTGCGCTGTAAAATCAAAGATTTTACGGTCGCTTGCTCGGGCAAGGTATGTTCGCTCTGCGAACGCCCCGCCCACCCGGCAAAGCCGGGTGATACGATATATAAAAGGAGGGCTTCGGCCCTCCTTTACCTCCCAGAGAGTTACAGTTAAAATGAGCTCAGTTTTGAAGCTGTGCTCATTTCTTTTAATAAAAAAGTTAATAATCGATACGTACGCCGCCGTCAATGCCGGCGTCCTCCAGCAGACGGGAAATCCTGTCAATGCATATGCTATCGCTTGTTTCACGACTGTCAAGCACAGCTTGAATTCGCTTAAGCGTTTGATAGCAGGTTGATTCTATTATTTGGCTTGCATCATTGAACTGTAAGTTTTCAAACGTAACTTTGACTTCTCCTTTTGATAAAACACGGGCCAAAATTTCAACGCAATCATTCATCTTTTTCACCTCCTGTTTAATAATAGGTCAATTTCACCCTAATTGTCAATAGGTCAAAGTGACATAATTTAACAGGGTGATTAATATGAGCAGACTAAAAGAAAGGCGCAAAGCGCTAGACTTAAAACAGATTCAAATTCAACTTCTAGCAAATATCGATCAGAGCGATTACTCTAAAATAGAAAACGGCCATCGTTTCATGACCTTTGAGCAATGTAAACGTCTGGCCATAGCGCTTGAAACCAGCATGGATTACTTGGCCGGCATTACAGATGATCCCCGGCCCTATGCAAGAAATGAGAAAGCCAAAAAGCGGATGCCCCGGTAGCAAGGCGCATCAGCATCGTGCGTTATTCATTCGGCTTTCTTTGGGGAGAGCGCGAGCGGGGCTTTTCTTTCCCCGGACGTATACTGTGAACGTAGGACGTCAAAACCTACTGATAACAGGGGCAACCACTTTGCCCACAGCAAGTGTGAATTGGTTAAAAGCCCGATGCTTAAAAACTGAATAGGTAGGGTATACAAAAATAAGGCTACGCGTTTGCGGAAGATTTGTGGTTATCTTCTATGAACGCATAGCTTTTATTCGTTTTAGTGTTGCTATAGATGTATTTATACTAAGAGCGCACTTATACACCCTAGCGGGTGTTTTGTACCTATCGGTACAAAAGGATGCGGAATAAGCTTCTTTTAAAGTAGCACCTATATTTATAGCGGAGGTATAAACTCATTGCATAAACATCGAATTTCGCATAGAATAAAGGTATCCAGTGTATTTGCTGCTTTAACAAGTGTTAATGAGTGGTAATGAGCCATGTGGACAGGGGATGATATGATGCTTCCAAGCAATCAGCGGCAAAATGAATATAAGGATATTCTGCAAGGTGTAACGAAAGAAATTCAAACCTCGCAGTTTCGTGCAGTCAGTGCTATAAATCACGAACTGGTAATGTTGTACTGGAAAATAGGCAAAGTAATTTTAAATAATCAGAACAGAGAAGGTTGGGGAAGCAAATTTATTGATAACCTTGCTGTTGATATTAAGGTGCAATTTCCGCAAATCACAGGTTTTTCGGTTCGTAATTTAAAGTATATGCGCAAGTTTGCACGGGAATATCCTGATTTTGAATTTGTGCAAGTACCGCTTGCACAAATTCAGACCATCAACAAACCCTAGGAGGTATCGGAGGACCGCGGTCCTCCGATTTTCATTCCGAAATCGGCGACATGTGCGGCGATTTTCGGTGGAATTT
>JAVBTR010000024.1:0-123039 GCA_031556065.1 Eubacteriales bacterium
GGTTACGCCACGTAGCCGGAACCCAATGGGGCAGCAAGAAGTATATGAATATGAAACTCCTAGATGCTACCCTGGACGATACCCTCGCTGTTTAACTTCATCCTACCAGAGACCTTTTTGCGAAAAATTATTGTCAGTACCAAACGCAAAAACGAGCAGCTGCACGCCGCCCCAAAAGTCTGCAAACTCTTATAAATCAAAGAGAAAAGACCACCAAATCTTTTTATCAATTTGGTAGTCTTTAGATGGCGGAGATCGGTAACTAAAGAACAATACACTTTGGCGGAATAATGGGTATAGGTTGATTGCAAAAACTGTGGCCAACAACATTAGCTTAATCCCGGCAATCCTTTGTTTGGTTGATTATCTGATTCTTTTTAGGTATAATAAGAGCAAGAAACGGTTATTTTCTACGGAGGTACGTGCATGTCTTTTGATCAGTATACACCCCCTTTTACCATGACCGATGAGATAACAAATCTAATCATCGAAATTGGTGAATATGTTGGGCAGATAGCTGCCCATGACAACTTATCCATAAACCCTACACTCCGTAGGCAAAATAGAATCAAAACCATTCATTCTTCATTAGCCATCGAACAAAATACCCTCTCGCTTTCGCAGGTCACCGATGTGATTAATGGCAAACGTGTTTTAGCGCCTCCGCAGGATATCCGAGAGGTTCAAAATGCCTATGAGGCGTATGAGCATCTAAGCACGCTTGACCCATACGACATTGACGATCTGCTTATCGCCCATCGGTTCATGATGGATGGTCTTGTTCACGAGGCTGGCTGCTTCCGCTCTTCTGGTGTGGGTGTCTTTTCCGGTGATCAGCTGATCCATGCCGGCACCCCTGCTCACTATGTCCCCGAAGTCATGACACAGCTATTTTTCTGGCTTAGAACATCCAAGATGCACCCTCTGGTTAAGTCCTGCATTTTCCATTATGAGTTTGAGTTCATCCACCCCTTTGCCGATGGGAACGGCAGGACGGGCAGACTATGGCACTCGCTGATCTTGCAAAATTGGAAACCCTTCTTTGCTTGGCTGCCTATCGAAACACTCATTCACGAGCAACAAGAAGGTTACTATCGTGCACTAAACGATTCTAACTCCCAAGGTTCTTCCACGGTTTTCGTATCTTTTATTCTCAACATTATCCGTAATGCCTTGCTGGAAATTCTTCAGCCCAACGCTGCCAATGTCGGAGATAACGTCGGAGATAATGTCGGAGATAAATCCACGTCACATGAGAAGCGTTGCCTGTCCTTATTGCGTAATGACCCCTCACTTTCGGCTAAACAGCTGGCGGCCTTGCTTAACATCACCTCGCGGCAAGTTGAACGCATATTAGCCAAGCTTAAGAAGGATGGCAAGCTCGAACGCATCGGCCCTGCAAAAGGCGGCTCATGGCGGATAATCGAATAGCGAGCTTTCAGCTGCGCATCATATTGGTGTGCAGCTTTATTGTATCAGTTGTGCAAAATGTTTCTTACGCTTGGGTACAGCGAAAGCTATCCTCTTTAGTGGACTTTTCCAATGGAATTAACGCCCCAAAAGAACAGTATGGAAAAGGGCGAAAAATGATTAGTGTCATGGATATATTAGCCAAAGAGCCAATCCAATATTCCAGTATAAAAAACGCCGTTGAAGTCGATGAGAAAATGGAGCAAAATTATAGAGTAGAAGAGGGCGACTTAATATTTGTTCGCTCATCGGAAGTTGTTAATGAGGTTGGCTGGGTAAAGGCATACACGGATACCGCGTACGCACTATTTAGTGGATTTTCAATCAGGGGAAAGAAAAAAACTCAGTTTGACAATTTTTTCATTGAGCTTTCGTTGAATTTTAAAAACAGAGCGCAGATAGAGAGTAAGGCCGGAGGTAGCACACGTTTCAATGTGAGTCAGATAATCTTAAATAGCGTAGATCTTTTACAGCCCTACTGTGAAGAACAAGCAACCATCTCTCATTTCTTCCGCACCCTCGACGACGCTATCACCCTTCATAAGCGTAAGCTGGAAGGGCTGAAAAAGCTGAAATCGGGTTATTTGCAAGTGATGTTTCCGCAGAATGAGGAGCGTACACCAAAGGTGAGGTTTGAGGGATTTAACGGTGAGTGGGAACAGCGACATCTGGGTGAAGTTTCTGAAATTGCAGGTGGCGGCACGCCAAGCACAGGCTCTGTTGAATATTGGAACGGCGATATTGATTGGTATGCTCCCGCCGAAATTGGAGAACGCATTTTTCTTAATGGAAGCCAAAGAAAAATTACAGAATTGGGATTGAAAGCAAGTTCTGCTAGGATACTTCCGGTTGGCACAGTTCTTTTTACCTCTCGTGCAGGCATTGGAAAAAGTGCCATTCTTATGAAAGCAGGAACAACAAATCAAGGTTTTCAATCCATAGTACCACATGAAGGTAAACTGGATTCATATTTTATATTTTCAAGAACTCAAGAATTGAAAAAATACGGAGAAACCGTCGGAGCAGGTTCTACCTTCGTGGAGGTGTCGGGAAAACAGATGTCACGAATGCCAATGCTAATACCACAACGCGAAGAGCAAGTCGCTATCGGCACGTTTTTCCGCTCTCTCGACGCACAAATTGCGACCGAATCCGCAAAACTCGAACAACTAAAGCAGCTAAAATCTGCCTACTTACAGAGAATGTTCGTGTAGCAAGTGAAAGTATATAAATCTCCTGTATAATAATATAGCGTTTTTTATCGCTAAAAGTCATTACAGGAGGCCTTTATATGAACCCTACAAAAATATCAACACAGATTTTTCATGAGTATTTTTCGGAGTGGATGGAGCTATATAAACATGGTGCTGTCCGCTTGGTCACATACCAAAAATACATTATGACCTTAAGGCGGCTAACTGAAATCGCTCCGCAGCTCAAAATCTGCGAACTGGATAAACGCAGTTATCAAGCTCTACTCAACAATTACGCCGAAACCCATGAAAGGCAAACAACGATGGATTTTCATCACCATCTTAAAAGTGCAATCCTGGATGCCGTCGACGAGGGGCTGTTACCGTCAGATCCGACACGGAAAATCATAGTCAAAGGAAAGTCGCCCGCCGGGAAGAAAACCAAATATCTAAGCCAGCATGAACTTAAATCCCTGCTCGTCAACCTTGTTCTTAGCAACACACCAAGCTGGGATTGGTTCATTTTACTCATCGCCAAGACAGGATTGCGATTTTCGGAGGCTTTAGCATTGGCTCCGTGTGATTTTGACTTCGTTAGCCATAAGCTTAAAATCACACGGACATGGAACTATAAAGTGGCGATGGGTGGGTTCGGGGAAACAAAAAACTGCTCATCAAAGCGAACGATTTCAATAGATGCGTCGTTGAGCAAGCAATTTTATGAACTGACCAAAAGCTTGCCGTTAGACAAACCCATTTTTATTGAGGACAGGGTTTTCAATTCCACGGTCAATAATCGCCTCAAGGCTATATGCAAGGCAGCCGATGTGCCTGTTATTTCAGTGCATTGTCTACGGCATACTCATGCCTCGCTCTTGATTTTCGCAGGGGTTTCTATTGCCAGCATCGCCAAGCGGTTGGGACATTCCAGTGTTACAACCACACAGGAAACTTATCTGCATATCATTCAAGAACTGGAATGCCAAGACAACGAAAAAATCGTGCGGCATCTATCAGAACTTATATGAACATTTTTTGTAAATACGCCACCTTTAGCTGTTTCAGCTTTTCGAGCTTTTCGGATTGGGCGGTGATTCGGTTGTCGAGGTTTTGGAAAAGTTCACCAATAACTTTTTGCTCGGGGAGGGTGGGTAACAACAATTTAAAACCAGTAAGCATAGGCAATCGCAATGAATCTACTGTCGCTTTAACCGTATAAGTCATAGCGTGTCGTTTAAATGTTTTCTGCATGGTATAGAGAATAAACACCCCTGAAACATTCCCGTAGAAATCGGAAATTTTGTAAACACGTTGATGATAATCAAATTTCCCGTTGATATAGTGATATATATCGCCCAAACGTCCCTCGCCGGGAATTAATATTGCTTCGCCGTCAAAAAGATATTTGTTGCTGCGTTCTATTTTCTGGGAACGCACGAAAAACGGATACCCGCCATCTGATACAGCATCTTGAACATCACTTTCACCAGTTTTTATATTAGAAATGCCACCGAGCGTTGTTTCTTCCCAATCCCCACTAAACCCTTGAAACCTCACCATTGGCACACTTTCCTCATTCTGCGGAAACATCACTTGCAAATAACCCGATTTCAGCTTTTTCAGCCCTTCCAGCTTACGCTTATGAAGGGTGATAGCGTCGTCGAAGGTGCGGAAGAAGGAACCTATGGAGGATTGCTCAGAAAGAGCCGGAGTGTTAAGTCGATACTCCTTTAGTACCTTAAAATACAGACGCACTCTCGTACTACCCAATTTTTGCATTGTTGAAAACTCTAAAAAGCGTGGCGAGTTGTTCAGGTGTGTCAACAGATAATATTGATCCGAGAACATATTTGATCTAAAAATCGGGTACTCCTTACTTACAAGTACATCGCAATCAAAATCGTTTTGATTAAATTTAAATATCGAATCGTCCGACATATGCCGATAGGTTATATAACCTTTCGGCATTAAGTGGAAGTTAACGTTTTCATCAATCCCAGTTCTACCACCATCGAAGTATTTATCTTGAAGAAATAAACCCTTGCGAGATGATGTTGCAATGGGTAAACTACTTTTTCCCGAAACCACTTTATCAAACGATTCGACCATATCCCCCAACTTTCGCTGTACCCAAGCGTCAGTAAAGCCTTTGAACCGTATTTCGGGTATGAAGGCTGTTTTATCGTTCGGCATCATACCACCTCCGCAAAAATTCGCTTTGTGGCTTCGATCAAGTCCCTCGTATCATCGGTCACAGCAAGCTGTTCAAGCATGCCTAAGAACTCAGTTTCTTTTTGCCGTATTTCTGCATTGAGATTGACTATTTCACTACTGAGGGCAACGATGTCAATTTGTTCTTCTTCTTCGAAGGTGTCAACATAACGCGGAATATTGAGATTAAAGTCGTTAGTGACGATTTCCTCATACTCAGCTAAATACGCATATTTAGGAGCGCTCTCACGCTTCTTGTAAGCTGTCACAATTTTCTTAATATCGGCTGGGCGCAGGCTGTTTTGGTTTTTCTGCTTTTCAAAATCGTTGGACGCATCAATAAACAGGACATCACGCTTATTGTCCCCTTTACGGTTTTTCTTCAAAATCAACACAACGGTTGGTATGCTTGTCCCATAGAAAATGTTCGATGGCAAACCAATGACCGCATCTATCGCACCCATTTCAAGCAGGGTTTTTCTGATAACGCCTTCTGCCGCTCCCCTAAACAAAACACCATGAGGCAACACGATGCCCATCGTGCCATTGTCGTTCAAGTGGTAAAATCCATGCAGCAAGAATGAAAAATCCGCTTTTGATTTTGGCGCAAGTTTCGAGTACCGCTCGAACCTTGGGTCGCTCAGAAATTTATCGTCTGCACTCCAGTTGGCGGAGTATGGCGGATTCATAACAACAGCGTTAAACAGATATGGCTCATCGGTCGGCCAGTCTTCGTCGAGGGTGTCGCCGTTTCTAAGGCGCATTTGAGTTTTCTCGACACCGTGCAAAATGAGATTCATTCGTGCTAAGTTGTATGTAGTCGTGTTGAGTTCCTGCCCGTGATAATGCACCCTGTTTGGGTCGCTTACAAACGCACGGATATTCAGCATCAACGAACCCGAACCCATCGCCGGATCGTAAATGTGGAAGGGCGCAATATGCTCTTGTCCGATAGCGACGATTTCCGAAATAATTCTGCTAACCGCCTGTGGAGTATAAAACTCGCCTGCCTTTTTGCCTGCGCCTGCCGCAAACTGGCCGATAAGATATTCGTAGGCATCGCCGATAACATCGCCCTCATGCCCGAAAAGGTCGATTTCATCAAGCGCCTTTATAACCTCGGTAATGGTTACATTTCGCTGTTGATTGTTTGAACCCAGTTTAGTCGAGGTCAGGTCAACATCATCAAACAGCCCTGTAAATTGGTCGCCTTGTCGCCCAATCTCAATAAATGCATTGGTGAGATCGGATATTTGAAATTCATAGTTGCTTGCCTTTTTTCGCAAGGTATAGAAAAGGTAGTCGGGTTCAATAAAATAGCCTAGCTTGCCCGATATGATTTTCTTTATATCGACAGCATCTTCGCCCCACCAATCCGTCAAAACTTTTAGCTGTTCCTCGCGACCGGGGAAATCATCCACCTTTCCATTTTCTTCTTCGTAAACAGCACGGAGTTGCTGGTCAGACAGGTATTTATAAAAAATCAGTCCGAGCAAATAATTCTTGTATTCGCTGGCATCCATTTTCCCCCGAAGAATATCAGCTGATGCCCATAATTGTCCGTTAAGGTCACCCATTATACATTATCTCCTTCACTGTTAAAGTTTGCGAGTTCGTTTCTTAGCGGCATCAGTTTTTCGGCAAACGTACTCCGTAAATATTCGTTGATTACAGCACTTCTGCGCCGGAACAGTTCACCGGGGAATGCCTGCTCAAACTCGGCTTTGGATAAAGTGGATTTGCCAATAATTGTATTGATGTAAGGCACTTCTTCTTTATCTGCCCGATACTCCGTAAAACTAATGCCAAGGTCTTCATTGGGCACTTGTATAATCGCTGCCACCTCGGCAACAATGTCTTCAATCCTGCGTTTAAAGTGACGGTCAACGCTGGTTACGACTTCGCTTGTGTCATCAGTCTCACTCAACGCCTCATCGTAAGCGGTTTTTACAATATCTGGTTTAGTTTGAATGATTTCATCGAACTTCCGCTTGCTTTCCTCGTTTTTAATGTCTCTGAGGAGTTGGCTTATATAAAAACTATCTATGATTTCTTCAAGGTTTGCTTTTTGGTCTGCCGAAAATTCAATCTCGAACAGCCCTGTTATTTCGTCATCGCTGGCGTTCTGTTCTTCAAGCTCTTGCCGAACCTCCGCTTTTAGGTTTTCAATATGTCCCGCATTGCCAATAATAACTTTGTTGGCGGCGGCTAACTCTTCCGAATCTTCCTCATACTCGTCTGCATAGCCTTCATAACTCTTGATGGCTTCACCAAGGTGTTTCATGGTTTGGAACGTCTTGATGGCTTCGATTTTCTTTCTAAGATCATTCGGGTCTTCTTCCAGCTGCCTGAGTGCTGCTTGATATGAATAGCCAAGCCCCTTACGGTTATATGAAATCGCCGGAGAATAAGCATAAGCTGATCATCGATGAAGAAGCAGCGCAGGTTGTCAGAAGGCTGTATACCGATTTTACAAGCGGACTGAGTGCAAGGTTCATTGCCGATCAATTGAACGCTGAAAGGGTAGACAGTCCACGGTTCTATCATTATACGAAGATGGGGCGACCCAATCCCTTATCCGAACAGAAAAACGTTTGGGGAAGTGCCACCTTGTTGCAGCTGATTCGCAATCAAGTGTACATGGGGCATATGGTACAGGGCAAGCGTGAAGTGGTTTCCTTTAAAACAAAAAAGGTTCGCCAAATACAGCCCGAAGAATGGATCATCGTCAAGGATACACACGAGCCAATTGTATCGCAGGAGCTTTGGGAACGGGCAAACAGCCTGATCAAGACCCATAGCGCAATCAAGAAGACCAAGAAAGATACCGTGGGCTTGTATGCGGGTATTCTCCGGTGTGCCGATTGCGGTTCTCCCCTTGCCTTTATGCGCAAAGCACTTAAATCCAGCGAAAAGGGCGTATACCGTTGCAGCCGATACAATAACAATGGCGGCAAGGCTTGCTCCACACATTATATCGATGAAGAAGTCATCACCGAATTTGTTCTGCAGGATATCCGCTTTCACGGGATGCTGGCACAAACTCAAAAGGAGCGCATCGCAAACCAATTGCTGCTTTCAATGAAGAATGCACAAAAGAGCGAGTCCAGCATACTTCGCAAAAAGGTTAAGGAAAGCGAAAGCCGGATTGCCACCATCGGCACGGCACTTAAAAATCTGTATGATGATAAGTGCGCAGGGAAGATTCCCGAATCCGTATTTCTAAGCCTCATGGCCGATTATTCCAACGAACAGGCTATGCTTGAAAAAAGCCTCCCTGCTCTTCAAAAAGAGCTGGACAGCATTCAGGAAACCTCCGGTGGCATTGAAAGCTGGCTAACCTTGGTAAGCAGCTATGCGAACCTTCAAACCCTCGACAGGGCTACGGTGGTGGGGCTGATCAACAGCATCACGGTTTCGGAACGGACTAAGAAATATGGCAGGCAAACCCAGGAGTTGAAAATTGAATACAGATTCATTGGAAACTTGCTTGATGAAAACAAAGAAGGCATCGCTTAGTTTCCTAAACGATGCCTCTTTGGCACTGCTAATGCAGATTTCAATGCACTTGTTGTAGAAGTGTATTGAAAAAATGGCGGAGATGGAGAGATTCGAACTCTCGCACCGGTTATCCCAGCCTACTCCCTTAGCAGGGGAGCCCCTTACAGCCGCTTGGGTACATCTCCATGGCCATGAGCTGGTTTGCCTTGTATGAAATTGGCGGAGAGAGAGGGATTCGAACCCCCGGTGCCTTTCGGCATCACTGGTTTTCAAGACCAGCGCCATCAACCGCTCGGCCATCTCTCCATTCGGCCTCGACCTACGCTGTGCTTGCTCGAGGCTACGCGCTTCATTGCCTTTGGCAATTTCGGGCGCTAATCGCGCTCCGCGCTCCCTCATTGACCGGCCTGCGCTTTGCTTGCTGGAAGCTAATCGCTGCTTGCTTCCCAAAGCTCTGGGACCAGCGAAAAATATTATAACAGGAATCTTGGGTTTCGTCAACTTAAATAATCCTCTTGTTCATATTTTTTTAACGAACATATCAAATGAATTTCATAAGTCTGGGTTAAGCTAAGAGGGTAATCAAGAAGGGCGTTCTTCACCGGCTACGCAGCGGTTTTAAAATACATATTCAGTGGGCGGCAGCGACTGCGGAAAATCGGCTGTCGCCCGCGACAATTTTGGGGAATAAATGTTCGTTGCTTTGTCGCTGGCACTTTGGTATAATTATTGATAGCAGTTAAGAAAGGGTGATCTTATGAGCACCATTGAACGGCACAGCTTAAACCAAGCCCTGGCAGACGAATCCGCCTACTCCGAAATTGTCGAAGCGGGGGATTTCGTTTTTCTCACCTTTTGCGTAGATAATGTGGGGCAATCCGTTGAAGACCAAGTTAACGGCGCGCTTAACAACATGGCCGCCCGTTTGGAAACCGTTGGGCTCACGTTGGATTCCGTTGTCAAAGTGGATGTAATGATGAAAGACCCATGGAACATCCCCATTATGGAAAAGGTGTTTAAAGAACGCTTTAATGGAAAATACCCGGCGAGAAAAACCATTGCCACCGAATTTGCCCACAAAGGCGGCCCCGATGGCTTGCATGTTCAGATCGACGCCATCGCCTATAAAAAGTAAGAGCGTCTATGTGGTACGACGATTTATTTCTTACCCTTGAAGCAGCCGGGAACCCGCAGCAAGCAGCCGAAATGGCAGCGTATATGCAAAACCGGTTCCCGTTTTTGGGTGTTCCGAAAAGTGAATTAAAAGCCCTTATCAAGCCTTATTTAAAGGCTAGCCGTAAAGAACCCTTCAGCTGGTCGTTTGTGGATATATGCTGGCGTAAGGATTACCGGGAAGCCCAGTATGTAGGCATTGAATATCTAAAGTTGAACCGCCAGCACCTTAGCGCCCAAGATTTGCCTAAGCTTAAAGCCCTTATCACCAACAAAGCCTGGTGGGAAACAGCGGACAACTTAGATGCGCTGGTAGGCGGCGTGATTCTGAATAACAGGGAGCTGGAAAGGGAAATGCTGGCCTGGTCTGGGGAGGAAAATCTGTGGCTTAGGCGTGTGGCTATTGATTTTCAGCAGACCTATAAAGAGCAAACCAATCCCGAGCTTTTAAAGCAAATCATTGAAAACAATATAAACCATAAAGACCCGTTTATTCAAAAAGCCATTAAGTGGAGCCTGAAGGAATACGACAAGGTTCGTACTAACGCTTCAAAAAAGCCATGATCTCCTGGGCAAAGCCCGTTAGTGAATGGCCTGCCTGAGGAATGATGCTAATCTGCCCATTCGGGACCGATTTTCTAAACCTCGCGGCAGTTTCAAGGGAATTGAGCATAATATCCTTTTCTCCCACCAATAAAAGGCTTGGCATGATTAGCTTTTCCAGCTCTTCATCTGCAAAAACAGGGATTACTTCCATGCGGGAATTGAACACAGCGGCAATAAGCTTCTGATAATCCAAAATCACTTGAGGAATAGCCGCGCCGCCATTGATCTGCCTAAACAATTCATCGATCCCCGCCTCGCCCTTGGATAAAAGGCCAATGGCAATATCTTTAAAAGCATGGTTTTGGGAACCTACCCCTGCCGGGCACATAAGCACCAGTTTTTCCACCTTTTTCGGGTAGTGACTGGCAAACTTAACCGCCAGCCACGCACCTAAAGACGCACCGGCAAGAGCGGTCTTTTCAATCTTTAAACCACAAAACACCTGCGAAAGCCATTCCACATAATCCATGGTATCGAAAGGATACTGCTCTTCGCTACTTTTGCCTGGTTCCCCCGGCATATCAGGGGCGTAGACCCGAAATGCTTTTGCATAGGTGTTCATATCGCCGATCCACATAGTGGCGTTGATGCTGCTGCCGTGCAAAAGCACCAGGGGTGGATTGTTTGTATCCCCCGCAGCCAAAACAGCCGTGGAACCATATGTGGTTTCCACCGTTAGTTCCTCATAGGGTACCGTCAGCTTGCCTAGAAGCATATGGTAATAGGCCACCACAGCTTCTCTGCCTTGCTGGGATTTAAACGCTTTCATCTTTCATTCCTCCAATGGTTTCAATAGCACTGCTGGCCCAATCAAGTTCAGCAGAATATGAACGCAGCACATTGCCGTAAATAACGTTCCAAATAGCTGTTTCCCGTGCTGTGCGGGCAGGTGCGTAGCGGCCTTTTTTTTGTTTCGCCTGTTCCATGGCCATCTGCACCGCGATCTCTTGCCGGTAAGCTTCCAACAGCGCAAGAATCTCCCTTGTTTCAAGCTGGTGGCTCCAAGCCAATTGGACCAAAAAAGGCTTTTTCATTTCCGGTGTTTCCGGGGCAGATAGAAGCCAGCATTTAAGCTCCACCAGCCCCTCTTTGGTAATGGTGTAAACTTTTTTTGAAGGAGCGCTTTCCCGATGCTTTACTTCTCCCTGGACGTACCCCTTGCCAGCCAGCTCCACCAACGCTTTATAAATTTGGTTGTTATTCCCCGACCAATGCATAAATGGTGATTCCTGCATGACCTTCTTTAAATCGTATCCCGTCATAGGTTCAACGCTTAATAGCCCTAAAATGGCATGACTAATGGACATTTAACCTCCTCCTATCATATGTTAATATTAACATATGTTATTTATGCTTGTCAACCCTATTTCCCTCTGTTATAATGGGATCATCAAAAGGAGGCGTTCAAATGCGTTTCAGAATCATGACCAACGAGGATTACGCCCAGGTTTACGCCCTGTGGCTGGCTACCCCCGGCATGGGACTTAACGATATAGACGATTCGCCCCAGGGCATTGCCAAATACCTGGCCCGTAACCCCCGTACCTGTTTTGTGGCAGAAGAGGCAGGGCAGATCATAGGCGCAATTTTATCCGGCCACGATGGCCGCCGTGGTTTTATCCAGCATACTGCTGTAGCCCTTGCCTACCGTGGCCAAGGGATTGGCAAACAGCTTCTTCAATGCGCCATGGAAGTGCTCAAGCAAGAAGGTATTACCAAAGTGGCATTGGTGGTGTTTGAGCACAATACCATCGGCAACGCCTTTTGGGAACGCCAGGGCTTCACTGAGCGAAACGACCTGGTTTACCGCAACAAAGCCATCGCAGCCCTTCAGCGAATGGATACTTAAATATGACATGCCGTTGTCAGTTTTCCTATGATATGCTCTCATTATGAAGAGGTGATTTTATGGTTTGGGCGGACCTTTACTCCAATAACCACCAGCCAACGGAAAAGGAAGTGGCCGAGTATATTAACAATCCCTTTTGGGCCGATTTGAACGGTTTTCTTCAAAGCCAGTACCATACCTTACCCGTTTACAGCTACAGCGTCTGTTCCGGGCAGCCAGGCTGGAACGTGAAATACCAAAAGGCAGGGCGGTCCCTTTGCACGCTGTACCCCATGCCGGGTTTTTTTATCGCCCTGGTGGTCATCGGCACTAAAGAGGAAGCAGAGGCAGAGCTCTATCTGCCCAGCTGTGATCCCTATACCCGCAACCTTTACCAATCCGCTGGAACGCTAAACGGAAGCCGCTGGCTAATGATTCATGTAACCAGCGAAAAAATCCTGGACGATGTAAAGGGGCTTATTCAATTACGGCGAAAAATCAAAAGGAGTACATTATAATGGCCAGACCTACCACCAAGCAGGCTCTCCTAGATGCCGCTCAGGCACAGTTTAACAAGCTCTTTTCCCTTATAGATTCCATGACGGATGAACAGCAAGCCTGCTCTTTTCAATTCGAAGACCGGGATAAAAATCTCCGGGATGTGCTGGTTCACCTTTATGAATGGCATCAGATGATGATCAACTGGCACCGCATCGGCTGCTTGGAGGGCAATCTGCCTTATGTGCCTGGTGAAGGCTATACTTGGAAGACGCTTCCCGCCTTGAACCAAACCATATGGGAAAAACATCAGACCATTTCACTGCCCGAGGCCAAGGAAATGTTAAAAAATAGCCATTCAGATATAATAAACCTGATTCAATCCCATTCTAACGATGAGTTGTTTTCAAACGGCATTTATAAATGGACAAAATCCACCACCCTGGGCGCCTACTTCGTTAGCAACACATCCAGCCACTACGACTGGGCCATGAAGAAGATAAAGAAACAGGTAAAGCTCTTAAAAGGAAGATAAAATTACGCGAGAGGGCCTTTCTTTCACCCGAAAGAAAGGTTTCTCGCATATCCTCCACATCCCTCATTTCTTTTGCCCGCAAAATATGATATAATTCGACAAAAGCGCAGGAGGTGTACGGATGTTTTTGTATCTTATGATCAGATACTTTATCATGTTTAGAAAAGGCCAGATTTTCGAAGCCATTGAGCATGTGGACCTATACTATTTTTTCCGCGTCCATCCCTTCGCCGCCGCTTATAAGTTTTCCTCTTCGCCTATCCGCCTGTGCGTGTTTGAAGCGCTGATGGACACGGCTTACGGTCAATCTATAAAAGACATTCAAACCCTTTCCACAGAAAAGCTAATCCGGGCTACCCTTGGTACAATGGGCGTGAACACCTTGTATGAAAGCAAATTTCTGCAATTGATGGATATAGGCGACATTGAAACCGCAGTGGAAGAACTGACGCTGAATTTCCCGGATCGTTCCAAAGCCTTCAGAGCTGCCTTTCTTTCCGCCACCGATGAAACCAAGACGGCCGTATTGCGTTTTTTGCACGAAGCCATGGAAGAAAACCGGTTTACATGGAGCGCTTTTTTCGATACAGCCGAAGCTCTGGCCCTTTTGGACGATGCCTTTACCCGTACCGCCATGGTTACCCTGCAATACGAATATCTCTGCTGCCATAAGCAGGCCACGCTGGCTTTCCAGGATGTATCTTTAAGCCGGGATGCCCGGCTTCCCTTGCTTTACAAAGCCATGGATGCCCTTGATGATGATTCTTTTCTAAAGGCGTTGGATGCAGCCCAAGCATTGTTGGCTTCCGAATCTGCCGCCCAGCGGGTCACAGCAGGGCTTGTGCTTCGGAAATATGAATAGCGCCGCTTGAAACACAAGCCATTCCATGGTATGATGTTCATGCACCTGCCCAAACCCAAGCAGCAATGTGAGGCAGAGGGATGCACGATGGTTAGCACATTTAAGGGCGAAGGGATACCGAAGCCCAAGAAGCAAAGGGGGAAATCTATTATGAAGCACATTCAAACATAGAGCACTTGCCGCACAACAGGCAAGTGCTGTTTCTTTTATGAAAAAGGTGGGTAAGATAATGGAGAAACGAATTGGTTTTGTGGGCATTATCATCGAAGACCGTACCATGGCATCCAAGGTAAACGCCATTTTAAGTGATTTTGGGCCCATCATTAATGGGCGCATTGGGGTGCCCGACCATCAGACAGGCAAATCCGTAATAGGGCTGATCGTGGAAGGCTCCAACGACCAATTAGGGGCGTTGACAGGCAAACTTGGTAACCTTCAAGGCGTACAATGCAAAAGCGCGTTAAGCAAGTAATGACAGAATAAGGAGCTTTTTATGAAGAACAATACAAAAACCCTGGTAGCCACCGCTGTACTGGTGGCACTGACATTGGTATTTCAAAACCTGCGGCTGCTGATCGGCACCAGCCCTGTTTCTACCTATATTATTGGCACGCTTGTTAACCTGTGCCTGATCGTGGCCGCTATGCATTTGGGGCTGATCCCCGGTATTTTCGTGGCAATCATTACCCCTGTGGTAGCCCTGATGCAGGGTTATGCCACTGCCACCATGGTGCCCTTCATTATCTTGGGCAATGCTGTATTGGTGCTCCTCTTCGCACTTTTCGCCCGCAATAAAGAAAGCCGTGTGGTTTATTTTTTCACAGGGGGTATTGCTTCCATTGTAAAATTTGCCATCATCACTCTGGGCATGACATTGATGGTTACTTCCCTTTCTTCCCCCTCTTTTATGGCCGGCTTAGCTATAGCCGTTCAAAAGCAGCTACAGCAGCTGATTACCGCAGCCATCGCCACCCTTATCGCGCTGCCTGTGCTGGCAGGCCTAAAAAAAGCAAAAGTGTAAAAGCCGCTGCACCACTGGTAACCATTAATCCTCCCGTCATTTTTATATAGTTTCTACCGTTCAGCACCGCCAAATACAATTTCATTGACATGGTCGTAGCAACAGGGATTGGCAGCAAGAACGCTGGCGGCTTGATCCAATACAATCCCCTTTTTACCGTTGGTACCGAAAAGGCCACCCGCTTCCGTTACGATTAAACTCCCTGCCGCAAAATCCCACGGCTGCAAAAGATATTCAAAAAACGCCTCCTGCCGCCCGCAGGCTAAATCAGCCAAATCCAAAGCGGCGCTGCCCAGCCGACGCAGATCTGCGCAAGTCAGCAGCAGCTTTTCGCATGTTTGCATGGTACGCTTCGCTAATTCGGGCTGATAAGGAGATGTACCAACACCCACAAGAGCTTGCGTCACAGGTGTATTGGACACATGGATTCTTCCACCATTTAGGTAAGCGCCCTCTTGTTTCTTTGCCAAAAACAGCTCGTCGTTATAAGGGTTATATATCGCCGCCAAAACAGGCTGTTTGTTTTCCACCAACGCAACGGATATGCAAGAGCACCTGCGCTGCTTAATATAATTTGTCGTGCCATCTATAGGGTCTACAATCCAGGTAGCCCTGCAAGTAAGAGGCTGTTGCTTTTCTTCCTCCCCCATAAATAAAGCGTAGGGCGCAAGCCTTTCCAAATCTATTTTCAGTTCATTTTGTAACCTTATATCCATTTCAGTAACAAAATTGGCATGCCCCTCTTTGGCCTGCACATTTGTCACAGCGCTTTTTTCAAAAAGCGTCTTTTTTCCCCGCAGGATATGCGCCAGTTCCTTCAACATTTACTTTCATCTCCATTGGCGAAATTTTTCGCCGCTCTTTGCTAAATACCTAATGGCTTCACCAGGCCAATCTGTTTGCATCATATCATATTTTTTTCGTGCCAGCCACCCCCACCCTTCGGCAGCATGGCCGGTTACGCTGATATCATCGGTATGTCCTGCACTGACCACCCATTGATAATCGCACACATTGGCGTTGCACCATACGCGCAAATCCTGCCCATGCATCCAATCAATGTATTCATCAGTGGCCACCTGCGCATTTTCTGTGGCAAAAAAAACCTCCGCTCCCAGGTAATTGATATTCCTTTTCTTAAGCCGGCAGGACCAGTCGTCCGTTTCTTCCATCATGACCATATAAGGTAAATCCGGCGCATATTGCTCCACCAGTTTAAAATGCGCTTCGTTAACGTAAGTTTTCACAATAACCTGGCGTTCAACCCCATGGGCACGTACTTTTGCGCTGATACCCGGTATATCAGTCCAAAACTTATCGATGTTGATGTAACAGCGGTCCTTTAGCAAATCCAAAATCTCATCCAGAGTGCTGATCCCATACTGTGTTTTTTTATTATCATAGTTCACATAGCGCAGGGGCTTTACCTGTACTGCGCTCATCTCTTCGATGGAGACGTTCATTCCAAGGTGGATCGGCTCACAGGTAGGGTGAAACACAAACAACTCCCCGTCCATGCTCTTGGTTACATCAATCTCAATAATATCTGCGCCCTGAAAAAGTGCCGCTTCATAGGCTTGGATGGTGTTGCAGGGGATATTCCCCATACATGCTCCACGATGTGCCGCCACCAGCATTTCTTTTTTAGTGATGTTTCTAATATCAAAACTCATTTTCTCTCCCTCACTTTATCGAGCTATCTATAACGCCCTGTACAAAATATTGCGATAAAAACAAATAAAGGATAACCAGAGGCACAATAGCAATAATGGCCGCGGCAGCAGCCGCGTTAATATTGGTATTGCCATCGGCAAAGAAGGTTTTCAGCATCAGGGTAACGGTGCGAAGGGTGGGCTTTTGCAAAATGTATAGTTGAAAGGAATAATCATTCCATATGCCAATGCCTGTTAAAATGATCACGCTGGCTGTAACGGGCTTAAGAGAGGGGATGATAATACGATAAAAAATGGCATATTTGGAACAGCCATCGATCAGAGCTGCTTCATCCAGTGCGGAGGGGATGGTCGAAATAAAATTGGTATACATAAACACAGCTGTGGGAAGCCCATATGTGGCTGAAAGAACAATGATCCCTCCAAACGTGTTCATTCCCCCTAAGCTTACCATCAGGCTATAGATCGGAACCAGTACACTTAACGGCGGCACCATCATGACGCCAAGGATTATCATAGAAATGAACTTACTCAGCCTGGTTCGATACCTGGCCAACGGGTATGCGGCCATGGCCCCCAAGGCAACAATCAGCCCTGTCGCTATTCCAGCCACTATGAGTGTATTCCACATGGATTGAAAGAGCCTGCCGCCAGAAAGGGCAATTTCAAAACTTTCAAGGGACCATTGGGCGGGAAAAAGCCACCTGCTTGTATAATCCCCTTTACGCTTTAGTGCTGTAGTGAAAAGCACATAAAAAGGAGCAATATGGATTAAAATGATCAAAACCCCAGCCAGATTTTTCACCCAGCGTGCCCTTTGTTTCACTGTGCCTCCGCCTCCTTTTTCATTAAATAAGAACGCAGAAGGATATTTACCAGCATAATGAACACAAATGTCACCACACCTATGGCCGATGCGTATCCCGCATTTTGGTATGCAAAATACATGGAATTGATTAGTGTTGAAAGGGAATGCGTGCTATACCCCGGCCCGCCTCCCGTCAATGCTTCGATAAGGCCGAATAGCTTAAGCCCGCCAATCAAATTAAGAATGGTGCTGGTCATAATGGCAGGGATCAGCTGGGGCAGGGTAATATGGCGAAAGCAAGCCACGCTTCCGGCACCATCCATGCTGGCCGCTTCATAATATGAACTGGGAATGCTGTTCAGCCCCGCAACATAGATCACCATGGCCTTCCCGCAAAAGGTGAGCGTGTTTATCGCTGTAATGATCCAAACAGCCCGGGTACCTACACCCATCCAATCCAACTTGTTAAACCCTAAAAGAAGCAAAATATCATTTAACGCCCCATGAGAATATTCCACCATAAACGACCATACATACCCCACCATTAATGAAGCAATCATAGCAGGAAGATAGACAATTGAACGGGTGGCGTTTTTCATGTAAAAGGACTTGTTTAACAACAATGCATATGCGATGCCAAGCAGCGTTTGAAAAAAGGTGCTTCCAAAACCATATATCAAGGTGTTTATAAAGGCTTGCTTAAACATTTTATCAGAAAAGAGCTTCACATAATTCTGTAGTCCAATGTAGCGGTAGTTTTGGGAATAACCATTCCAGTTGGTGAAGGAGATTCTTAGCCCCATCACCAAAGGGATAAATACAAATGTGATCATCATTAGAATACAGGGCAATGTCATGGCGAGAATAAAACGGTTATTGGCTATAATGCGTTTGGACTTGGCTTCCATCGCTTCCTCCTGTTAAAAAATAGCTGCACTGCTTTACAAGCAGGCAGCCATTTCAAGCTTATGCCGGTATTTATTGTTGGCTGCGCAGGTTGATATAGTTTTCTTCCATCACGGCGATCACTTCGTCTACACTGGCCTCATTTGCAATGATGGCGCTTCCTGTATCCCTTAAAATGGCCCACATGCCGCTGGGAAGATAGATACGGTCAAACCACGGAGCAATTTGAGCGTTTTCCCATTTTTCATACCATTGGGTCAAATTGCCCAAATCCACCTCAATACCTGTAAGGCCGCTTCCAGAGCCGGTTGCCTTGGCTATTTTCGCAACGTTTTCAGGCCGTGCAAAGAAGTCAATCAGCGCAACAGCGGTATCAAGGTTCCGGCTATCCTTCCATACCCCAAATGCATATCCTTCGCCGCCAACAAGATAACTTGTTTCCTGGGCCGTTGCCGCCGGGAAAGGAATGAACGCGATGTTAGCCTTAGGATCAATCTCCCATGCTTCCGTTAAAACATTGTTCCGCTGAAAAATAAACAGTGCTTCCTTATTCACCAGCACCTCCGCATGCCTTAGGGTGTCCGCCGTAGCACAATCCACGTTCAGATAACCACTTTGCTTTAGCATATTCAAAAATTCCGCCAGCGGACGCCAGTTTTCCCATTGAAAAGTTCCGTCAAGCAAGGCTGCCGCATAATTGCTTTCGACCGCTGCTTTGCTGTTAAGCATAAAGGCTGGGGCCATTAAATCAAGCACATATGCCGGGCTCCGGGTATCCTTGCCTGCGATAAACACGCCAGTATACCCAGCCTCGCTGGCCATTTTACAACAGTTGAAAAATTCATCAATGGTAGTGGGGATAGAAAGTCCCAAGGATTCCAAAATGTCCATCTGCACCAGAATGCCGGTCATATCAACGGTTGTAGACAACGCATAGGTATTCCCCTGCTTATCGTACATAGACGATTTCAATGCCTCAATGATATCCTTGGTCCATTCCCGATCATTAAGTGGAAGCAGGTATTCGCTGTACCTTTCCACCGACCAGCCATGGGTGGCAAAAACATCCGGCAAATCGTTAGCAGCCATTTTGGCCTTCATCAAAGATTCATAGTCGGTGGTGTTAACCTGGTTTTCAATGTTAACCTCCGGGTATTCTTTCATGAAGTCATCGAGAATGCTTTGAATCACATCCCCTACATCGCCGGTGCTGGATGTGGCCACAATCAGGTTTCCGCCGATTTCCGCCAGGGCCGAAACACCTGTCAGTGAAAGGATCAGGATGCACAGTAATAACCAGCAAATCTTTTTCATGGATTTCCCTCCGTTTCATTTTTCTGTGACACCAATATAACACACTGCGTCTTGCTCAGATATGGTAACATTCTCCAAAACATCGCAATTTTCTTGGACACGTCCTATAAATCAATTGCCGAATGCTTCAAATTGAGCTATGCTATGAATAAGCAAACGCATACAGAAGGAGGCGGCAATATGAACCCCAGAAAAAGTCAGCATCCCTCATTTCTAAAGCCATGGGCTTTTTCTGTCCGGCTGACTCGCAATTTTATATTGTGCATGTGCATCCCTTTTGTGCTTGTTTTTCTCTTGGCTTATACCATGATCGACACTTATAACACAGAGGTTCTCAGCGCTACACAGAGCCATATGAAATCTATTTCTCAAAACATTGAGGTCTATTTGAAAGAGCTTCAGCAAGTTACTCTCATGCCTTATTATGATAGCAACTTCTCTCTTTTTCTTTCCCAAAGCAACACGCAAAAAACCTTAAGTTATCCCGAACGCATGCGCATCCAGCAATCTCTTCGCAACACCATCGATTTTATCCGCTTTACGCGGACAGACCTGCAAAGCGTCATCATTGTACGGGGCGAAGAATGCTTATTCTATTCCACCGAATTGATCAATACCACCCCGCTTAGCAGTTATGATTACACTGGGCAAGCTTGGTACCAAAGCGCGATGGCCGCCAACGGTTCAGTGGCCTTCATCTCCCCCCACACACAGGATTATTTTTCTCCCGCTACCACAGAGGAGGTCTTTTCACTGGTGCGGGCGCTTAAAAACCTCCAAAGTCGAGAAACCTATGCAGTCATTAAAGTCGATGCCACCTCTAATGTTTTCAAAACCCTTTTGGATACCACTCAGTTTTATGTAGACAGCGCCTATTATTTATGTGATGCCAATGGACGGTTAATCTATTCCAGCGGTATTGCCCCTGCGTTAAAGGAAGCTATTGACGCCAGCCCTCACGCCTTGGACGGAGCGCTTATTCAAACCAAAGGGCAAAGCTATCTTCATAAGCAGATCGCCATACCCGAGTTCGATTGGTCTTTTCATGTGCTTTTGAATAACGCCGCTATTGCCAGCAGGCATATCTGGGTTTATTACTCCGGTTTTTTGCTCTATCTTGCAGGAACAGCCATCTCTCTTATAACATATTTAAGGCTTTCTCAAAAAATGGTTCTCTCCGTGCGCTCTATCCGCAAAACCTTAGTTTCTTTGCAGGAGGGTGATTTAGATGCCCGCTATTCTCTTTACGATGACGACGAACTTTCCATAGTGGGCGAATCCATTAACCAAATGGCCGGTCAATTGTCTCAATTGATTCAAGAAAAATACATTTCCACCATACGCCAGCAGGAAGCAGAAATGCGGGCGCTGCAATCCCAGATCCGACCTCATTTTTTGTTTAACGTTCTTGGGAACTTCCTGGCCCTTAGCCAGAACCATGAACAGGCGCGTTTAGAAGCCTCGCTAATCTCCTTATCGCTTTTGATGCGCTATGTGCTGGATAAGCGCCCACACACCACGTTAGGGGATGAGGTGGCATTTATAAAACATTATTTAGACCTTCAGCAACTGCGTTTTGGCGAAAGGCTCACCTATCGCGTTCACGTTACCGATGAAGCTGCCGCAATTTTGCTGCCCCGCCTGGTTTTGCAGCCGTTCATTGAAAATGCCGTGCTGCATGGGATCGAACCATGTGCGAAGCCCTGCACGGTTTCCGTTAGTGCATATAGAAATGAGAACCATATTACCATCGAAATAGCAGATGATGGGGTAGGGTTTGATACCAATGCCGTTCCAAGTGAAGGCATTGGTAATGCAAATAGCATCAGCCGCTTGAAGCTAATGTACCCCTTAAGCGGCATCCAAGTGACCTCCAACCCTCAGCAAGGATGCCAAGTAATTATCTCCTTGGAATGTGAGGTGAAAGAATATGAAAGTATTAATCGCGGATGATGAAGCCTTGATTCGCAAATCCATTTCCCTGCATTTGCAAAAATGCCAAATTGATGCGCAATGCATTCATGAGGTTTCGGATGGGGAAAAGGCCATGGCTATACTGACCCAGGGCCATGATTTCGATCTGGTATTCATCGACATTCAAATGCCCCAATTCTCCGGCCTTGCCATTATCGAAAAAGTGAAAGTCCTACATCCTCACACCTCCTTTTATGTGATTTCAGGCTACAGCCAGTTCGATTATGTTCGCACCGCTCTTTTACTAAGCGTTACGGACTATTTGTTAAAACCAGTAAGCTTTGAACAGATAAAAGCCATCGTCCAAACCGAATCCATAAGGCTTGAAGATGCTAAAAAGGCCCGCGCAGCACAGATCGCTTCCCAATGCCAAACCGCTTTTCGGGAAAACCATTTGCCGCAGCCCGAACCCTATCTTTTAGCCTGTGTGTGCGACCCATCACCCAAAGCGGCTTGCACCTTACAAGTGCAGCAAGGAATAAGCCTCTGCCTTACTGAACATCATATTTTTTACAGCACATTTGACTTCCAAGGCCATCGCTTTTTTGCCGTACCGGATAGGGTCGACGCCTTCTCTTTAAAGACTTTGCTTGCTTCTTTTATGACTAATACCCATTGCAGCTTGATATGCCGCCAAAACGATTCGCCCGATTCAAGGCCGGATTTTCAAATGTTTATGAATTGTGTGTATTTTTCACACTTCATGCCACTTAATACATGTCATTTGGTTGAGTTAATTCTTAAAACCTTCCGCCAAAAGAATGAAACCCTGGTTTTGGCGCAAAGTTACAGCCTGCTACACCATGCCAGAGATACGAAAAACTATTTTCAATACCGCAAAAATGCCGACATCTTTGCCAAAGCATTTCAAAATTGCTATAAAGCATTGCAGCCACAGCAGACTCAGCAACTTTTGGCTCGCCTGGCCCAACTATTTCCAGCCGAGCATCCACTAAACACACCTAATGACCTGCCTGCGTTTTTAGAAAAATATGCCCTATCTACGCTGCTGTGCCAAACTGAAGGGATGGCCCTCATTGAACAGGTGGTTTCCTATATTCAGCAGCATTATAGTGAGAATTTATCCGTTTCTTCCATTGCCGCCTATTTTTACATATCGCCCAATTATCTTTCAACATTATTTCACAATAAAATGCACATACCTGCCAGTAAGTTCATCAATCAGACACGAGTGGAGCATGCCGCGCAAATGCTTCTTGAAACCCGGTTGCCCCTATCCACCATTGCACAAAAATGCGGGTTTGCAGACAGTAATTATCTCATAAAGGTTTTCCGAAAATCCACAGGACTTACGCCTGCGGATTTTCGGAAAACACATTCAGTAGAGAGAATGGATAATCCCAATTCTTTAGTTGATTTGTCTTAGGGAGTGTTCATCGAAACGCTGCTTGCTGTAAAGTCGTGTATGGTTTTTGCTTCTGCTTTTTTCACTGTATGAAAATGCACCGATTTTTATAATATAACCCATCTTAATGTTGTAGATTTTTATTGGTTGCATATTCTAATGTATTTACCTTGTGAAGATTCAATATGTTGCCCGAAAAAATTTGTCGGGGTTTGTTGAAAACAGGGAAATGATATGTTATAATCGATTCATATTGCGGAATAAATATCCAGTGCTTGATGGTCTGGGGTGTTGCAAATGATTATGAAACATAACGAACATGAAATTTTTTCTATTTCTTATAGTCAGCGTAACATTTGGGAGCTTGAACAGCTGTACCCCAATAGCCCTATGAATAACATTTGCACTGCTCTGCGCATCAAGGGCCGGCTGGATATCGCGCTGGTGACCCGTTGCATCAACTGTATTTTGGAACAGGATAATACCCTTCGTACGCGCATCGCCCTTGTGGATGGCGCGCCATATCAATATCATGCCCGCTACCGGGAGGAGACCTTTCCTTTTTTCGATTTTTCAAAAACCGACAAACAGGGGGTTACCCATTGGGAAGACACGGTGGCCCAAATGGCGATGCCCATTTGTGATAGCCCATTGTATCAGTTTTTTATTTACAAACCCGATGAGGAAAGCGGCGGCGTGCTGATTAAGCTTCATCACATGATTGCCGATGGATGGAGCCTAGTGGAACTGGTGAATCGGCTGTCTTCTGCATACCTTGCTCTCCTTTCCCAAGAAACCCCTCAAATGGAGCCTATGTTTGATTACGCAGAGCATGTGCTTCGGGAAAGAGAATACTTAGCCTCAGATGCCTTTATATGGGATCGGGAATACTGGGCAGAGCAGATTTCAAGCAACGAAACCGAGGGTGCTTATTTAAAGCAGCGCAGCAGCGCAAATATGAGCTTTGCCGGAAAGCGCCTGAGCTTTCGCTTCTCAGCGTTAATTAACCATGCCATTGCTGCCTTTTGCCGAAAAAACCGTGTGGCACCCTTTACCGTTTATTGCATCGCCTTGGCTGTTTATTTGCGTACCATGAACGGTGGAAGCGCTGTATGCCTGGGGGTTCCTGTGGTGAACCGCCCAGAATTCAAAGATAAAAAAACGGGGGGAATGTACGTTAGCACCCTTCCGTTTTTCGTTAATACCCATTTGGATGTAAGCGCTGAAGAGTTCGTTATTAATTTAACCGATCAATGGTACGATCTTCTCCGTCACCAAAGATATCCCTTTGGTGAAATCCTGGCCCTTCGCCGCCAAAATGGCGGATCGCAAAATGGGCTGTTCGATATCGCCCTTTCCTACCAGGATGGAAAGATATTCAGAAGCAGCGATGCCACCATGCTTTTTTCAGGCCAATGGCTTTACAGTGGTTACCAAAGGGAACAGCTTGTTATTCATCTGAGCAGTTTAGACGGTGAGAACAGTTTTTCCGTAGATTACGATTACCTTACCCAACTTTATTCCGGGGAAGACATCAAAGAGCTGCACCAGCATATAACCAGAATTATTTCCCAGATTCTATGCTACCCTGAAGTACCTATTTGCCAATTGAATCTTTTGCACGATGAAGAAAGGGAAAAGGTTTTATATACCTTTAACAACACACAGCAGGATCTGAATTTGGCAACGGTTCCACAGCTGCTTTTGCAAGCGGTTAAAAATGAGCCGGATACCGTAGCATTGATTTTTGAAGGAAGAAAAGTTACATACGAGGGACTTTACCAACGTGTTAGGGAGATTGCCGCAGAGCTGTGCACAGCCTTGCCGGAAAAAGAAGAAAAAGACAAAATAATCGCCATTTGCCTGCCAAGGGGCTTTGATTTGGTAGCAGCTATGCTGGCTGTGGCGCTTTCCAATAATGCCTGGGTTGTTGTGCCGCCAGAGCTGCCAAAGGCTCGGGCAGCTTATATCTTAGAGGATTGCGCTGTGGCTGCGGTAATAACCGATCCAAGCCATATCCCATTTTTTGACGGCCTTGAAAAAACATTGGTGCCTTTGGGCCAGCCGGGAATAAACGGCCACGACGCGCCTCCGGTTTCTTTGCTTACAGGCGATGATATGGCCTATGTGGTTTATACATCGGGCAGTATGGGGGCGCCTAAGGGCGTGATGATCAACCAAGCGTCCCTGGCGAATTTTTCCCAATACATGGATACAATCTATGCCAATGGCGGCGTGCTTTCCGTATGCAATACCAGCTTTGATGTTTTTATTCTCGAAACCATTTCAGCGCTTCTTTGCGGGCGCACCGTTATTCTAACGTCCGAGGAACAGTGCAATAATCCAGAGACATTGGCGAAATTAATCAAAAACCATGGGGTAAGCTTTTTTGCTATGACGCCGTCAAGGCTCGAAGCATACCTTGCCAATACAGCCTTTGCTACAGCCATGAAGCATATGGAATGCATTGTCTGCGGAGGTGAGCCCCTTACAGAAGACCTGCTTCGAAAGCTTGAAAAGCTGACTAAGGCACGCGTATACAATCAGTATGGTCCTTCGGAAGCCACCATTGGGGTCAGCTGCAAGTGCGTTACCCAAACCCCCGCTCTTTCAGCGGGAAGACCGATGCCAAATTGCAAGCTCTATGTGCTGGATGAAAACTTAAATCCTGCTCCCATCGGCGCTGTAGGGGAAGTGTATATCGGCGGTCTTTGCGTGGGACGCGGTTACATTAATAACGAAGAAGAAACGAAAAAGTGTTTTATTCCAAACCCTTTCGAGATGGATCAAACCATGTACCGTTCCGGCGATATGGCCTTGTACGATAAGGAGGGCGAGATACACATCCTTGGCCGAAGGGATGCCCAAGTAAAAATGAATGGGCATCGGATTGAGTTGCAAGAAGTTTCAGCCGCGCTGCAAAAGCATCCCGCTATTTTGCAAGCGGCCGCGGATGTGATTAGCAATGGCAACAGCAAAAGCCTTGCATGCTACTATGTAGCCAAAGCCCCCATTCGTGAAGGGGCGTTGTATGATTTTTGCCAAACCATCCTTCCTTCTTACATGATTCCCAGTGCCTTTATTCCTGTGGAAACCATTCCCCTTACAACCAACGGAAAGGCGGATCTGCGCAGCCTTCCAAAGCTTAAAAAACAAGAAACGATTTGCCCCGTTTCCAGCAAGACACTTGAAAAGGTTTTAACCGCTTTTGAAGCTGTGCTGGAACGGCATGATTTAAGCGGTGACAGCGATTTTTTCCAAAATGGGGGCGACTCGCTCAATGCCTTAAAGCTAATTTCGGAAATTACCAGGCTCACAGGGGAAAAGCTAAGTGTAGCAGATATAAGGCTTCTTTCCACCCCTGCCCAAATCGCAAGTAAAATCCAGGGCTCTGAGCCGCAGCCAAGAAAAAAGGAAGATGTCATTCTGCCGATACAGCAGCAAGCCTATCCGCTTACAGCGACCCAGGAATCCATCCTTTTTTCCTCGTTTTCCGATCCCACTGGCATGGCTTACAACATGCCCGGCGGTTTTTGTTTGACTTTCGAACCGGATGAAGAGCGGCTTCAAGGTGCATTTTTTCGGTTAATTGAAGAAGAACCCATTTTGCGTACCGGCTTTGTTTTTGAAGGCGCCCAGGCAGTGGCCCACATCGCAGATTCTGTACCCTTCAGCTTGGAAAATATAAAGGGTGAAACCTACCAGCAAGCTTTCAAGGCATTTGCAAGGCCTTTTGATTTAAGCAAACCGCCCTTGCTAAGGGCGGGCTTGTGGCGGGAAAACGGAAAGCCGGTGCTTCTGATAGACGTACATCACATCATAAGCGACGGCGAAGGCACTCCTATTCTCCTTAAAAAGCTGGATGCCTATTATCAGGGTATCCACCCACAAAAAGGCCATGTTTTTTATAAAGATTATGCCTGTTATACAGGCGCTGCCCATATCAAAGGTGGCCAGGCCGCCTATTGGAAAAGCCGCTTAAGGGACCTGGGTCCCAAGCTTAAGCTGCCTACGGATGTTGAAAGGCAGGGCAGCTTTGATTATCTGGGCGGTCTGTGGCGCTTTGAAATGAAGGAAGAAGTGGCAAAACAGGTGGATCAGTTTACCATTGAAAACAGAATTACCCCTTTTGCCCTTTTTGCAGCCGCCTATGGGCTTGTGTTAGCCCAATTTTCCGGCCAGCAAGATTTGGTAATCGGCACACCGGTGGCCGGAAGGGTGTTGCCCCAAACCCAGGATATGCTGGGCCCGTTTATACATACCCTGCCCTTGAGGCTAACCGTTGATGGCACCGTTTCCAGCTTCCTGCAAACAGTTGTAAAAGACACTGTTGATTTAATAGATCATATGGATATGGATTTGAACGGCTGCTTAGACGCTGCGGGGGTTGAGCGGGGCCAAGGGCATGACGGCTTATATAACGTGATGTTTTCTATGCACCCTGCATATGACGAAAGCTTTACCCTGGACGGAAAACCGCTGGTTTATCTTTCCATGGAGCCCGAAACGGTTAAAATGGAATGGGTGTTGGAGGCAGTTCAAGGCACCCGTGGTTACACTTTCAATTTCGAGTATGCCAAGACGCTGTTTAAAAAGGAGACCATTGCTTTTTACGGTCGCTGTTTTCTGGCAGCAGTTGAAGGCATCATCAATAACCCAGGCACGCAAATCCATGAACTGGATATCCTTTCAAAGGAGGACAGGGCCCAAACCCTCCAAATGGCCAGAGGTAAAGGCGTGCCCTATGCGGATCGGACTATGGATGGGCTGGTTGATGCTTATGCCTCTATATATCCCCACAATCCCGCCATTTTCTTTGGTGAAAAACATGTCACCTTTGATGAACTGATGAGACAGTCTTTTCGAATCGCGGCGCAGCTACAGCAGCTGGGCGTTAAACCAGGGGACACAGTGGGCGTTTACTGTGACCGTACACCGGATTTGATTTGTGGGCTTTTTGCTGTGCTAAAGTGTGGGGCAGCTTACTTGCCGCTTTCGGATGCCTTGCCTAAAGAACGGCTGAATAGTATGCTCCACATCGCCCGCGCCGAGGTTGTTTTATGCGATCGGCTCAGGGAAAATGTGGATGAAAGCAAATACCAGCTTTGTGTGATCGGCAGCGAGACATACGATTTTGTACCGGTGCTAAAGCGCAGCACAAGGGATACCGCCCAGGTGCTTTTCACCTCCGGCTCCACAGGTCACCCCAAAGGCATTATGATCCCCCACCGGGCCCTTGCTACCCTTGTGGAAAACTTGAAAGGCATATACCTTGAAGGGGGTGTAGAAAGCGTCCTTTGCTCTTCAAGCGTTTTGTTTGATTCATTTACAATGGAAGTTATTGTTCCACTGGCAAGCGGCATTCCTGTGGTGCTTGCCAATGAGGCAGAAGCCATGAACCCTTGGTTGTTGGCCGAGCTGATTAAAAAAAGTGGCGTTCAGGCCATGTTCTCCACCCCCTCCCGTATGCGGGTCTTTTTAGGGGATACGGGATTCGTTCAGGCCCTTTCAAAAATAAAGGTACTGCTTTCCGGCGGCGAAGTAATGACAAATAGTCTTAAACAAGCCCTTTTAAAGGCCTGTCCGGGGCAAATCTACAACCTATACGGCCCGGCGGAGGCCACCGTTTTCGTAACGGCGTGGAAAGTAACCCCTGAACAGGAACCTACCATTGGATTCCCCGTTAACAATGCCAAAGTCTATATTCTGGATGAAGCCATGAGGCAGGCGATGCCGGGGAGCAGCGGTGAAATATTTATTGGCGGCGAGTGTCTGGCCAGTGGCTATATATCAAGGCCTGATTTAACAAGCGCGGCCTTTGTAGATGATCCTTTTGAACCGGGCAGCAGACTCTACCGCACCGGTGATATGGGACGTATGCTGGTAGATGGCAGAATCCAATACCTAGGCCGGAAGGATTTCCAAGTAAAGCTCAATGGTCAGCGTATTGAGCTGGATGAGATCACTGGAAGCATTTTAAATACCGGTATGGCCGCCGATGCAGCCGTCGTTGCGATCGAAAACCCAAACGGTGGCGATTATCGTCTTTGGGGCTTTGTGAAGCCTCTTCATCCAGACGTTTTTTCCAAAGAGGCGCTTATTAAAGTCCTTTCCCAATCCCTTCCCCGTTATATGGTTCCTTCGCAGATTGTACCAGTAGAAAAAATCCCCCATACTGCTACCGGAAAAACAGATATCCGAATGCTGAAGGCTTTGGCAGCGGAGAACAAGGAGCTACAGTCAGCGGCTAAACAGCCTTCCACTGTTAAGGACCCTCATTCCACAAAAGAACAGATGCTGGCCCTTTGGCAGGAAGTGCTGGCAGCAAAAAGCATTGAAGAAGATCGTTCTTTCTTTGAACAGGGCGGCACCTCCTTGGCAGCTATGAACTTGTTGGTTCGCTATTTCAAACAAGGTTGGCAAGTGAAGCTGGGCACTTTTTACGATAGGCCCACCTTTAATCAGCAGCTGGAACTAATTGAAGGGCTTGAAACAGCGCAGCGGCCCGTGCAAGAAGAGCCAGAAGGCATATTGGTGACAGGCGCCACAGGGTTTCTAGGCGCACATATTGTGTATGAACTGATGGAAAAAGGCGGCGGGCCGGTTTACTGTCTTGTAAGGGGCAGCGAGGAGCGGCTTTTCGATGCCTTAACAGACTACTTTGGTAAAGCGTGGGTAAGCAATCACAGCCATCGGATCGTTCCGTTTTTAGGGGATATTGCCAAGGAACAGCTAGGCATGGACTGTGAGGAATACCTGGCCCTTGCTAAGAAGGTTCACACGGTGTACCACTGCGCGGCAGATGTGCGTCATTACATGAAGGAAGAAGAGGCCGTCGCCACCAATGTGGAAGGGGCCAAGGAAATAATTCGCTTTTGTCTGCAAGCCAACGCCTATCTGGGCTTTATTTCAACCCTGAGTGTGGCGGGAGAACGTATTGTGGGTTCTGCCCATGTAAATACAAGCAACGGCACTGTGGAATACGATGAAGACTGTATTGATATCGGGCAGAACTGGCAAGACAATGTTTATGTTCGTTCCAAATTCATAGCTGAAGAGGAAGTGCGAAGGGCAGCTTTAATCGGCCTGAAAGCGCGTATTCTGCGGGTAGGCCGGTTGGTAGGCCGGGCGGGAGACGGAAAATTCCAGCGCAATCCCCAAACCAATTATTTTTATAATGTGATTACGGGTATTTTGCGGGTAGGCGCCATTCCCGCCGGGGTATATAACATGCCTTTGGAATTAACGGCAGTGGATTGCTGTGCCAGGGCAGCGGTGTTATTAATGAATGGCCAAACAGGGACAGCCCATTTAGCAAACCCTTATGTGGTTACCATTGGCCAGGTAGCAAGGGAAATGCTCCAACAAGCAGGGGCGCAGCCGGAATCTCTTTTACAATTGTCAAACGGACGCTTTATGCAACTGATCCTTGAAAAGCTGGCAAAGATTCCCCGGCAAAGCGCAGCCATGCTTAATTCCCTTTTGGCTATGAGCACCAAAGAGGGAACGGTTGTTGATCCGGTTTGCCATAAAACAGTGGCAGAGCTTAAGCAAATGGGCTTTGCATGGGAAGCGCCGGAACTTAAGGTGCTGCTTAAAGCCTTCATTGTAACAAAGCCCGATTAAAGCAGGTGTGCTACGAAAGCAGGTGAAGAGATTAGATATGTCCATTGGCTTGTTTATATTATTTGGTCTGATCATTCTGGCGGTAGGGTCTTTTTGCGTGCTCATGATGCGAAAGGGTAACGTTCGTCTGATCCATGTGCTGTACTTTATCATCGCTGGTATTACTGGGCTCTGGCTTCTGGCATTAATGATGATGCTGTTTTTCCAAGGCAATCAAACCGCTGAATACATTATCGATTCCACTACCAATCTAGTCATCTTTATACCAGTGCTGATGCTATTGGTTGGCATGAGCTTTGCAAGGGATTGGCAACGGCTTCCTTACTGGTGCGGATACCTGTTCATTCTGCCGCTTTTTTTCTTCATCATGGTATGGACAAACCCATTGCATCATTTGCATTATGTGGTTTTTTCCATCGACAGCAACGAGGTTGAGTTTGGCCCTCTTTTGTATGTAAACGGCGTGTATTCTTATCTATGCATCATGCTTTCCATGGTGGTGGTCATTTATTCAGCGCTAAAATCAAAACGTTCCATTCACACTCGCCAAGCTGCGCTGTTTGTGATAGGCTGCCTGATCCCGCTGTTGGTAAATATTCTGGCTACCAGCGGCCTGTTCGGTTTGAGCATCTATTCCACACCTCTTTCCTATATTCTTGGGATTATCTGCATACACGGTCTGGCTATTTTTAAGTTTCACATGCTGGATATACGGCCGATCGCCGTCGATACCATACTGGATCGCATTTCAGACGGTTATTTGGTTTTAAGCAATGAAATGATCATCGTAAGCCACAACCGGGCTTTTGCCAATTCTTTTGGATCAGCTTACAATTTGGGCATTAATTCAAACTTGCGCGAGTGTGTATTCGATGGGGACATGAACGATAACGTGGGGATGCATACGCTTTTATCCTCCTTGGATATTTGCACCACTGCGGAAAGCACCCTTTCCTATGAGCAATCCCTTACCGCCCCGGTGGAGGGCAGCGCTGTGACCAGGCATTACATGGTAGATATAACAGGGCTCAAAATCAACGGCATAAACCAGGGTTTTGTGGTTTTCTTTAAAGATATTACCAAGCTTAAAGAAAGCATGCGCAATCTGCACAACAGCCAGCAACGCCTCATGCAGCGTGAACGGCTGGCATTTCTAGGGCAGATGCTGGGCGGCATTTCCCACAACCTTAAAACCCCTATTATGAGTATCTCTGGCAGTGTGGATTCTGTGGATAAACTAACCCAGGAATGCATTTCAAGTCTTGGGGACCCAGATGTTTCCACTGAAGACTTTATGGAAATCTACGGCGAGATTCGGGTTTGGCTTTCACGGATTCAAGAGGCTTGCTCCTATATGTCGGATATCATTACGGCGGTTAAAGGCCAAGCCACCAATTTCAATGCCAATCGTGACATGGAATTTATCATGGACGATGTAATAAAGCGGGTATCCCTGCTTTTGCGGCATGAATTTCTTGCCAACAACTGCACCTTGAAGGTAGCCAATCTGGTACAGGAAGTGGTCTACATCCGGGGCGATATCAACAGCATGGTACAAGTGCTCAACAATCTGGTGGGCAACGCGGTGGATGCCATGAAGGGCAATGGCGGCGAGATCGAAATAGAGCTTAACAAGGATGAGAAAAATTACTTTATAAAAGTCAAAGACAGAGGCCGCGGTATGCCAGAGAATGTAAAGCGAAACCTGTTCAGCCAAATGGTCACCACCAAAGGAGCCATGGGAAGCGGCTTGGGCATCTTTATGTCCAACTCGTTCATTAAAGCCAGATTTGACGGTACCATGTGGTTTGAAGACAACCCCGGCGGCGGTACAATCTTTGGAATATCCCTACCATTAAATAATACAGAAAACATATCAGGTAATTATGACGATGTCGATGCAGGACCGATGGGTGAAGAGGAGGATAAACCATGAGGAAGTATCAGGCCAAGGGTGGTCAAAACGATATAAAGATTCTTACGCTGGATGATGATTTGTCCATTGCGCTGACCATTCAATCCTATTTTCGCTCGTCCGGTTTTGCGGTGGATGTGGAAAACGATCCCCTCAAGGCCATAGAGCGGATTCGGGAGACCCATTATGATATTCTTCTTTTAGATTTTTTGATGACACCTATCTGTGGTGATAAAGTGGTAGAGGCTATTCGCGCATTCAACAACGAATTGTATATTGTGCTTTTAACAGGGCACAAAAGCATGGCTCCGCCCCTTGCCACCATACGGGCGTTGAATATTCAAGGCTATTTTGAAAAAAGTGACCGCTTTGATCAGCTTGAGCTTTTGATTGAATCCTGCGCAAAATCCATTGGGCAATTAAGAACCATTCGGAAATACCGCGATGAATTGGAAGACACCAACCTTCGTTTGACCCAAACCAACGACCAGCTGCAAGCACAGAACGAGGATATGATCAAGGTCATGCGCTCTGTGGTAGATGCGCGGGATATCTACACATGCGGGCATTCGGATCGTGTGGCCATTTTGGCACAGAAGTTAAGCATTGCCATGGGAAGAGAGGAGGCAGATCATATTCGCGTACGAACCACCGGTCTTTTCCATGATATTGGGAAGATCAAAGTGCCGGATCGTATTTTGCTTAAAGAAGGCCGTCTTAACGATGAAGAAAGGCTTGTAATGCAAGCACATCCCCAGAATGCGGTGGATATTGTAACCAATGCAGGCATGTTTAAGGAAATGATACCGGGGATCCTTCAACATCATGAGCGGTTTGACGGTGGCGGCTATCCTCTTGGCCTCTGCGGTAGCGCTATTTGCGAAGATGCCCGTATTATCTGTGTTGCCGATTGCTTTGATGCCATGACCTCTTTTCGCCGTTACCGGGCAGATAACATGACAGTTTCACAGGCCCAGGCGGAGATTTCCCGCTGTAAGGGAACCCAGTTCGATCCAGAAATTGCCGATGCTTTTATCGAGCTATTGAATGATTTTGAATCGCTTAAGGCTGATCCGGCCTGGTCCGATCCCTTAAACGGATTGCAAGATAATTTACACCAATGTTAATAAGGGGGAAGCAAACATGAAAAACTATCCGATTTACGATGTTGAGCACTACAGAGATTTAAGGTCTTTTGTGGATCGAATATCGGAAAAATATGGCGACCGTACCGCCATTTGCACTTATCCTCCCCAAGGAGATCCATTAAAAAGGACTTATAAGGAACTGCGAAACGATGTATATGCTTTAGGCGAAGACCTCATTGAGCGGGGCCTGCACGGTAAACATATGGCTATTATTGCCGTCAACAGCTATATGATGGCTGTTTCCATATTGGCCGTGGCTTCTGTTGGCGGTGTCGCGGTTCCCATCGATACAGAGCAGCCCATGGATACCATTGGGGCCATGGTGGATTTCGCGGATTGTGAGCTGGTTTTCATTTCACAGGACATGCTGGATGTTGAAGAAAGTCAAAAGATGCTGGCTGGCAAGCAGGTCATTGTATTAACCGACGATCCAAGCCAAGCCAATGGCTTCCATGCAGTCCTTCAAAACGGCAGTGCGCTTGTTGCAAAAAACGGCAGCAAGATGAATCTGATCGGCATCAATCCCCGCCAAACCGCTGTTATCGTTTATACATCGGGCACCACAAGCATTTCAAAGCCCGTTATGCTTAACCACCACGCTATGTTGTTAAACGCGGTGGGTGCCATTGAATTGGTACCGTTGCCGCTTAAAATGTTTAACTCCCTGCCTATGTACCATGCATACGGCCTTATTTGCTCTCTTCTGGCCCCCCTGGCCAGCGGCAGTGAGTTGTGCATTAATGGGGATATCCGCTATATGTTCCGGGACTTTGTGCAGTTCAAACCCAATGGCATGATGGTGGTTCCTTTGATCGCCGAAATGGTACTTAAAAAACTTGCCTCCTTTGCCGATCCCACCAGCGAAACCAGCAAGGGTTTTGCAGAATTTTTAAAAAAGATATCCGCCAGCGGGGATAAACCTGCGCCAGAATTGGCAGCGGTTAAAGAGAAGGTGCTGCCTGGTCTTGTACAGATGATCTGCGGCGGCGCTCACCTTTCACCCCAGGTGGCTATTGGGTTGCATAAGTTTGGGGTTTTCGTGGTGGAGGGCTACGGCATCACTGAATGCGCACCGCTGATTTCTTGCAACAGAGAAGGCTTCTTTAAACGTGGCACAGTGGGTATTCCCATTGTAAGCTATGAAGTGAAGATCGAGGATGACGAAATTCTTGCCAGAGGCGAATGCCTGATGAACGGCTACTATAAGCAGGAAGAGCTTACAAAGGAAGCCATGGAGGATGGCTGGTTTAAGACCGGCGATCTGGGCGAGATTGATGGCATGGGTTTTATTACCATTACGGGGCGGAAAAAGAATATTATTGTTCTAAAAAATGGCAAGAAGGTTTCGCCGGAAGAGCTTGAAAGCGCCGTAATGGCCATCCCGCTGGTTAAGGAAGCCCTTGTCTTTGGCAGCGCTGTAGGCAATGTGGCGGATGATGTGGTACCTGCCGTAACCATCTATCCTGATCCTATTGAAACAAAGGGCATGAGTGCTTATGAAATATTAAGCGAGTTGCAAACAGCGATGGATGCCATTAATGAAAATTTACCCGGTTTTAAGCAGATTCGCTTTATTAATATCCGCGAAAAGGAATTCCCTAAAACCGCTACCAAGAAAATCAAACGAGGAAAATAGAATGTTAGACGAAATAAAAGACATTATTTTCAGAGTAACGGGAAAAACGAATATTACCATGGATACTGATTTTATTAAAGATTTAAAGCTTAATTCTTTTGATATCGTAACCATTATTACTGGTTTTGAAGTCCGTTACAAAACCCGAGTGCCTACCAGGGATTTGTGGAAAATGCGCACGGTGCGGGATGTCATCAGCTACATGGACGAAAAAGGTATTAAGTAATGAGTTCCCCCGAAAAAATTTGGCTGTTTGTTTTCCATGCTAAACAAGACGAGGAATATTCATCCGACACAAGAATTAAAGCTTGTTTGAAGCACTGCATTGAAAATGGAGAGCAAGCAGAGCCAATGGATTGGGAAATGCCAGCCATCTATCGAAAGCCTGGTAAAAAGCCATCTTTTGCGCAAGACACAGGCGTCTATTTTTCCGTTTCACACAGCGGGGATTTTTGGGTATGCGCCATAGCAGGCCAGGAAATTGGGCTGGACATCCAGCAAGAAGTCAATGGCGATAAAAAAGAAATTGCTAAACGATTCTTCCACAAAACCGAATATGAATATCTTGAACGCAACCATTTTTGCGATTTTTTCGCTCTTTGGGCAGCAAAGGAAAGCTATGTTAAGTATACTGGTTCGGGCATCGATGAATGCTTCGATCAATTTTCGGTCATTGACGCTGGTAGATTTGTTTCTTCTGTTCAAGGGGTACATTTAAGATTTTTGCCTATTCAGCCGGGATATTGTCTGTGCCTTTGCGCAAAGCGGATCGATGAAGTAACGGTAGAATATCTTGAAACAGATTGGATAAAAGAGGTTGTCGCAAATGAAACTTGCTTGGGCAAATGAACGTAGAAAACAAGGCAGCGGGTTGTGTAGCTTGACAGTATATCTTAAAAAGTGCTACGATACGGGCAGAAGCAAAAAACCCATTAGCTAAGTCTACTTAAGGAGCCTGACATGAAACGAAGCCGCAGTCAAAACGCACTGCAAGTTTTATTTAACAACCGCACGCTGCGTGCCAAAATCATCTGGCTGTATGTATTTTGCGTATTGATACCCGTCACAGTCACCTGTGGGATGGTGTTTTCAAACGTTCACAAGGCCTCTGTCAAAGAAAATGCGGATCATCTGAACCGTGTTGCCGATTCTATCGATTTTGAATTTACAAGCGCACTTGAAAGCGCACTCTATATCTCATATGAACTATACTCCAGCAATACCATCTACCATTTTCTGGAGACCCAGTATAAAAGCAATTCCGATTATTTACAAGCATACAATTCGATATTCAACAATTACGCGTTTTATGCCAGCTCAAAGCACCTTATATCGAACATTACCTTCTATTCTAACAATCCTACAATGGTTAACGGCGGCCGCTATTACCGCACAGACGCAGTAATAAACGAACCCTGGTACCAGGCTTATTTAAGCGCAGATAAAGATGTGCTGATATTCCCCTATTATAATCACGCTAAACTTATTGACCAGCAAAGACGCATGGTTTCCGTCATAAGACGGCTAAGCTATTTGGGTTCAAGTGGTATAGACAAGTATCTTAAACTGGATTTGAATTATGATATGATTTCAGAATCATTGAAAAAGAACACATTTGACAGCAAAATGTATATTTGCCAGGATCAGCAAATCCTATTTACAAACGACGAAAAGGATAAGGGTGCCAAGGCTGAATATAGCAGTATAGCCATGCTTCCCTTAAATGATATACAGCTTGCCAGATCAACCTCCGCCTATGGTTTCGAATGGGACATCTATCTGGCCGGATACGTATCCAATCCCTTGGCGGCATTAAAGGACAGTCTGTGGCTGCTGGCTGTGTTGCTCTTTGCAGACGCCCTGATTCCGGCAGGAATGATTCTTTTGCTAAGCGGCTCAATTAAAAAGCGCATATTCAAATTGCGCGATCATCTCATCAAAATAGAGCAGGCAGAATTTGTTCCAATTGTAGACGATATGGGTGAGGACGAGATTGGTGAACTGGCAAAACACTATAATCTGATGGCGCAGCAGATGGAAAACTTAATCAAGCATGAGTTAAACAGCAGGCTTGAACAACAGCAGCTTCAATTGGCAAAACAGCAAGCTGAGCTGCTTGCACTGCGTGCCCAAATCAATCCCCATTTCATCTATAATGTTCTGGAAACCATAAGGATGCGAAGCATTTTAAAAACTGAAGATGAAACAGCGGAAATGATAGAATGCCTCTCCAAGCTTATGCGGAAAAATGCGGAATGGGGATCAGATCTTATCACGCTTAGGGAAGAACTTGCTTTTGCCAATGATTATTTAAATCTGCAGCAGTATCGTTTTGGCAAGGGGTTCCATTACCGCTTTCGTATACAAGAGACATGTTACGATTACATTATACCTAGCCTGGCAGTCGTTACATTTGTGGAGAACGCATGTATTCACGGGTTGAATAGGCCCGATCATACAGGTTCCATTTTTATTTCTGCCTATGAGCAAGATGCCTTTTTCGTTATGGAAATTGAAGACACCGGCATAGGTATAGCTCCCGAAAAGGTGGTTGAACTGCAAGAAATTATCGATACAGCTGACATTGACGCATTGCAAAAGCCTGGTTCATTAGGCATGCTCAATGCTGTTATCCGTTTTAAAATGCACTGCGGAGAGTTTACCCAGATTACCTTAGAAAGCGAACCGCTAAACGGCACATGCGTGATTGTGCGGATGCCCCTTGAAGGCATGCGAAAAGGATGACAACCATGGAAGGAGTAAGGTAAAATGCTCATAATTGGCGATCGGCTCAAGGTCCTTTTGGTGGATGATGAACCTTTTATCCGCAAGGGGCTTGCCGCTTTGGTGGACTGGACTGCCGAAGGCTATATCATAGCGGGCGAAGCATCCGGCGGAGCATCAGCCCTGGAACTGCTTTCGCAGGATGCTTATGATTTGGTCATCACAGATATACGAATGCCTGATATGGATGGCCTGGAACTCATAACCCGTGCACGCCGCAATGGTGTTAGTCAGACTAAGTTCGTACTGTTAAGCGGGTATTATGATTTTGAATATGCTAAAAAAGCCATTCAATATGGGTGTTGTGATTATATGCTCAAACCGGTTAAAAAGACAGAGCTGCTTGGGGTTATCCGTCACATCCGAGAAGAGCTGCGATGTGAAACCATCAATCGCAAAGAAACTGAAGCCTATGAAAAAGCTTACTTAGATCGGCGCTTGCTGGCTGTTATTTGGAACAAATATGACAACGTTGATCTCGATTACATCAATAGCAGGTTGCACTTAGTAGATGGAATGGCGTATACCCATGTGGAAATTTCGCTGAGTGATAAGCGCTTTTTAAAACTGTCCAAAGAAAAAAGAACTGAATTGATTCGCATCCTTTACGATACTGCTGGTTCGGTTCTGGCCCCTTACACAAACTATATCACCAGCAATTTAATGAAGTATACCCAATGCTATAACATAGGCACCATATTTATCCCCCGTATGGCGGCAGATAAAGGGGGCACGCGAGATAAATGGCTTACCTGGTTCACTCAGACGCTAACTGAACGCATAGGCTACGAAATCATGGCTTGCATGGGAAGCAACGTTGCTTCCATAGAACAAATAGCCGATTCCTATAAGGAAGCGATGATGCTGCGTTCTTTGCAGATGTATAGACAAGCCGATATGGACATACATTCCGAGGGTGAAAGCAATACACAAAACAAAATGAACGACCCCTTCAGAAAGGCCCTGGACGACCTCCTTCACGCTATTATGATTAATGAAACGTACTCAATCCGCAAATATGCGGGCGATATATACCACCAATTGACTGACAAACAGCTGGATGACGAAGCAATGAACCGTGATATACAGCTAATGCTTCACCGCCTTTTAGGTTTAGCGTACGAATATGAGGGCGATATCAATCAAGAAGAGGTTTTGCATTATATCCGCGGTTCAGTGTTTTCTGCCGATACCGCACAAGACAAATCCGTTCGTTTTGAGCAATTTGCTTTGGAATATGCCAAATATCTGGCACAATTAAGACAGAGCACAGCCAAAGGTGTCTTTCAATTGATAGAAGCTGAAATTGAAGAGAATTTCGCCCAGAACATCAGCCTGAAATCCTTAGGTGAAAAACACTTTGTTAATAGCGCCTATTTAGGGCAGCTTTTTAAAAGGAATTACGGTTGCACCTTTAAAGATTACCTGAACCAGGTAAGAATAAGGAAAGCCGCTGCAATGCTGCTAAGCAGTGATAAAAGGATGTATGAAATCGCCGAAGCAGTGGGCTATAAAAGCACTGAATACTTTGTGGACAAATTTGAAGAAGCATATAGCATGACCCCAACCAGATTTCGCAAACGGGGCATGCAAACGCCATAGCCATCAGTCACTAAAAAAATCATACCATCACCCCAGCACAAACCTCTTATACTTTGTGCTGGTTTTTTCTATAATTTGTGCCCTGAAAAAAGTGTCCGCCTGTGTTACCATAAGATCAATCAGATAAACACTATATAAGGAGGTCCGAACATGAAAAGGGGCAAACGATCGATATGGGTATCTATTTTAATGGTGATGGTAATGGCACTTTCCATCTTTGGCGCAACCGCAAGCGCACAGCAGCAAGACACCAGGGAACTAACCTTCTTCTCCGGTTTTCCCAACATCGAGTTAAACAAAGGCAACGACATTCAACAGCTCATTGCTGAAAAAACCGGTTACCGCGTTAAAGAAACATATCTGACCGGCCAAAGCCTTGGTGAAGCCATTGGCATGATGATTGCCAGCGGAGAATACCCCGACTTGATTGTAGCTGATACCAGCACACCGCAACTGATTGAAGCAGGCGCCCTGATCCCCATCGATGAGTATTGGGACGAGTTTCCAACAATCAAAAACTTTTGGGCCGATTGGCAATGGGAATACCTCCGGCAGGCAGATGGGCACATTTATGCCATTCCCCAAGGCAATGTTAACATAACGCTTACTGACACAAAAGTCGCAGAAGCATTTTATGTTCAAACCAGAGTACTAAAATGGGCCGGATATCCTGAAATTGAAACCCTGGATCAACTGTTTGATATGCTAGCCGGTTATTATGCAAAGAATCCTACAATGGAAGATGGCTCCCCCGTTATTCCGTTTGGCATTCTCTCCAGCTATCTTGATAACCCCCCGCTATATCTTGATGGAACAATGAATAATGGCACCGTTATCGTTGATGAAAAGAGCTTTGAAGTCATTGATCATAACGTGACAGCCACAGCGCGGCGATATTACCAGAAACTAAATGAGAGCTATCACAAGGGCCTGATCGACCCGGAGTTCATGACTATTTCCAAGGACCAGTTCCTGGAAAAGGTCGCCTCTGGCCGAGTTCTGTGCATGGTGGAGGCCAGCTGGGATTTTGCCAACGCGGAAAACTCCATTAAGGCACTGGGGTTGGATGACTGCACCTATGTTCCACTAGGCATTACCATCGATGAAGGCATCCCCGAAAAATACTATATCCAAAACAACACGCCGATTCTGACCACCGGTTTGAGCATTACTACCAATTGCAAGGATGTTCGGGGCGCTATGCAATTCCTTAGCGATTTGATGACCGAAGAGCTAATGGCCCTGCGTAACTGGGGTATTGCGGGAACTGATTACCTGATTGACGAAAACGGTATTTTTTACCGTACGCCAGAGATGCGCCTGCAAGCAAAGAATCCTGAATACAGAGCATCGCACTTTTGCCCCTATAGTGGACTGCTGGGGTATGTAGGGATGCATCTGGACGGAAAAAATGCTGCCAATCCGGATTTACAGCCTTCTGAATTCTATGAGAGCCTGTTGCCCCAGGAGCAAGAATGCCTAAACGCATACAATGCAAAAACCTTCGTTGAATTATTGGACAAAAATGAGCCGATTACTTTGATGGAGGTGCCATGGTTCCCCATGTGGACTTACTCCAACATGATGACAACCGACACACCTGGCGGTATGGCTTTTGTTAGAATGGAAGATGCGAAAACCCGCTATCTGCCGCGTCTGGTCATTGCCGACGATTTTGACGCAGTATGGGAAGAGTATCTCACTGCCTACAACGAAAGTCACCCGGAACGCTTTATTGAAGAAATGCAGGCAGAGGTCTACAGCCGTATTGAAAAAATGACAGGCCAAAACGTGCGTCCAGCTAATTAACACTCGCTTCATAAGCAAACAAATCTTATAGAATCAGATAACGTTTAAGCGGCTGGCTACCACCTCCCTCGTTCCACGCGATATCGTGCCAAAAGGGAGCATTTATAGCCAGCCGCCGTTATTATCACACATTGGTCACATGCTCTATAGAAAGCAGGCGTTTAAATGTTAGCAATGAGTTCCCGCGCCCACAAATGGCGAAAAGAGATAAAAAAGCAAAAAGTGCTGATTCTGCTATGTTTGCCATTCGTGTTGTACGTCATTGTTTTCAATTATCTTCCATTGGTTGGCTGGATCATGGCTTTCCAAAACTATAAGCCAGTCAGTGGCATGACAGGTTCGAAATTTATAGGACTTGAAAAATTCAAGTTTCTGTTCGTAGACAATAAAGAGTTCCTTCGCGTCATTCGCAATACGTTGGCAATGGGTACTATCAACCTGGTCTTAAGCACCCTTTTCGCTATTGTCTTTGCGTTGTTGCTGAATGAAGTGGTTAATCAACGAAGAAAAAAAGTCGTCCAAACCATATCCTATCTTCCGCACTTTCTATCCTGGATCATCGTCTGCGGTATTGTACATGATGTGCTTTCGTTGGAAAACGGCATATTGAACGACCTTTTTATAGCCCTTGGCCTGTTCCAAAAGCCACTCAACTGGTTAGCACAGCCCAATTTGTTTTGGTGGATTACCGGCTTCGCCAATGTATGGAAAGAGACAGGGTGGAACAGCATTATCTATTTATCGGCCATTACCGCAACAAGCCCCATATTATATGATGCTGCGGCCATAGATGGCGCGGGCCGCTTAAGGCGGATGTGGCACGTTACCCTGCCAGCCATACGCCCCACCATATTCATTCTTTTGATTCTTAACATTGGCAATGTCCTTAATGCAGGTTTTGAAATACAGTATCTGCTGTCTAACGGTATGGTACAGGATGTTTCTCAAACCATTGATATATTTGTACTGAAATATGGCATCAGCCAAAATGATTATGCACTTGGAACCGCCGCCGGAATCTTTAAAAGTGTTGTTAGCATCCTTCTGATCCTGATCGCTAACAGCATTGCAAAAATGGTTGGCGAAGAACGATTGTTTTAAAACACGCCCTGGTTTATTGCAAAAAGACAGTCCTCTTTCACCTAATGTTAAGCGCAGAATGGAGATTGCCATGTATTTTTTAGGTCGTACAAAAGCAGCAAAACGAACAGCACCGGATATCAAGAGCTGCATTTATTACTCCATTATTGGGGTGCTTCTGGCGCTTTCTGTTATCGCCACCCTATACCCCATACTCAACACACTGGCCATTGCTTTTAATGATGCAACGGATGCCCTGCGAGGCGGCATCTATTTATGGCCCCGAAAGTGGACTTTAACAAACTTTACTACCGTTTTGAGAAAGCAATCCATACTGACAGGCTTATGGATTTCCGCCGCGCGCACGGTTACAGCGGTTGTGTTGCAGCTCTCTGTGACAGCACTGCTTGCATACATATTAAGTCAAAAAAAGTTTATTTTTAGAAAGCAAGTATCCTTCATGTATACCATAACCATGTACGTGGGCGGCGGGATGATTCCTACCTATATGCTATACCGCAACCTGGGCTTAATGAATAATTTCTGGGTCTATATATTGCCAAGCATGGTAAGCGCCTACAATATGCTGGTAATTCGTACTTACATAAACGGCTTGCCCGACAGTATGCAAGAAGCCGCTATGATTGACGGCGCAGGCTATATCAGAATTTTTATTAAAGTTATTGTACCGCTTTGCAAGCCGGTGTTCGCAACCGTTGCTTTGTTTATCGCTGTAGGTCAATGGAACGCTTGGTTTGACACCATGCTATTCAATCGCATGTCCGATCACCTTACAACATTGCAATATGAACTGGTTAAATTGCTATCCTCCGTCAGTATGATGATAGGCAATTCAAACACAGTTCAAAATACACCTGTACAGGTTACCACGGCATCCGTTCGGGCCGCGGCTACCATTCTCACATGCCTCCCAATTATAGCATTGTACCCATTTTTACAGCGCTATTTTGTTGGCGGCCTCACCATTGGCGGCGTTAAAGAATAGGAGGAATGACAAATGCTTAGAACTGTCAAAACTGAAAACGGCCTGGTTCAAGGCTTACCAGCCGCAGACCCGCGTATTACAAGTTTTAAAGGCGTGCCCTTTGCCGCCCCCCCCACAGGAGAGAACCGCTGGCGTGCGCCACAGCCCGCATCTGATTGGAATGGTGTATTAAAAGCCTACACCTATGCCCCCATTTCCATGCAAGCCCCTGTTGTGGTGAACCCGGACAATATTTATTGCCGCGAATGGGCTGTAGACCCGGACATTGCCATGGATGAAGATTGCCTATACTTAAATATCTGGACTCCCGCAAACGCTTGCGATGAAAAGCTGCCTGTATATGTTTGGTACTTTGGCGGTGGTTTGCAGTCTGGCTATACTGCCGAGATGGAGTTTGATGGGGAACGCATTGCCCGCAGGGGGATTGTGGTGGTAACCGTGAATTACCGCCTGAACGTTTTTGGTTTCTTATGTCATCCTGAAATAACCGCTGAATCACCCGATGCCCCGGCAAACTTCGGCCACCTTGATCAACGGGCAGGTTTATTGTGGGTACACCGCAATATTCACTCGTTTGGCGGTGATCCCGGCAACGTTACCATCGGCGGGCAGTCTGCAGGCGCTGGCAGCGTACTCACTCACCTCACTTCACCCCAAAATGAAGGTTTGTTTCAAAAAGCCATCATTCAAAGTGGCCTTATCATGCCTTTGTATCCCGGCAACCGCATGCCGCCTGAAAACATCGATCTTATGGAAGCGGAAGAAATGGGAGCCGCGTTTTTTAACTATATAGGTGCAAAGACCCTTCAGCAGGCCAGAACAATGAATGCTGGCATTATACGGGACAAAATGCTTGCATTCAGGCAATTTTTCGGCACAGTAAACGATGGACAATTCTGCGTTGACAGCAATTACAAACTGGTCCTAAAAAACAAACTCTGGCCTGTGCCTTTGCTTCTTGGCAATACGGCGGATGAGTTTGTCAGCACGCCACAGGCAGAACACCTTCAAGCGCTAAAGAGCATGGCATATCACCTTTTTGGGGAGAACGCCGATCGTTTTTTAGCGCTGTGTTTTGAAGACACCGAGGATTTGAGTCAGGCGCTTAAGAAAGCAACCATCAACAGCATCGAATACACCGTCCGTACGTTTGGCCGAGCAAATGTGCTAACCGGCTCAAATATCCCTATGTTTTATTATCAATTCGATGCCGAAATACCTGGGTGGGATAACCCCGGAACCTTTCACTCTGTGGATTTATGGTTCTTTTTTGAAACATTGGCCAAATGTTGGAGGCCCTTTGTAGGAAAGCATTATGATCTTGCCCGCCAAATGTGCAACTATTGGGCAAACTTTATTCGCAGCGGCAATCCGAATGGATTTGACGCATCTGGCGAGCCTTTGCCTCACTGGGAACCTTATACAGAACAATCGCCTTTTTACATGCATTTTGCACAAAAGGCTGAATTCATTGCCACACCACCAAGCCCGATAATGGGTTTTTTAGTGGATCAGTACTTCGGCAAATGATGAAGCAGCAGCAGAATACAGCAATACTATGGAATTCACCCTTCATTTTGCTGATGATATCCAACCTGTTTGTTGCCACGGGAACGAATATTGCGTCTATGGTTATGGCAAAATACGCTATCAGCCTCAAAGGCTCTGCCGCACTTGCAGGTATCATAACAGGCCTGTTTTCCATAGCCGCATTGATCAGTCGGCCCTTAGCCGGAAAGCTGGTAGATCTAAAAGGCAAGAGATCCCTATGCATTGCGGCAAGTATGCTTATTGCCTTAACGGCTTTAGGGTATGCCTTTGCACAAAGCACTGTCTGTTTACTCCTTTTGCGCACATTACATGGGCTGGCGTTTGCCCTTAATAGCATCGCCACGATTGCGCTTGCTGTTCAGTGCATTCCCAAAGCGCGCTTAGGTGAAGGCGTTGGGTTATTGGGTATTGGGCAAGTGCTTGCACAGATCATAGGCCCCTCTCTCAGCGTTGCCTTAATGAACGACCTGGGCTTTCGCTCTTTATTTTACGCCGTTGCACTGATAAACGGTTTGTCCGCAATGCTCCTTTTTGTTCTTCCAGCAAAAGAGACACGCAGTAAGCCTCCTATAAAAAAGCGCAAATCCCCTTTTGATACCTTACTTGTGAAAGAAGCGCTTTTGTATGCACTGACTGGTGGCCTGTTTTCATTTGCCAACGGGATTGTCAGCTCTTTTATGGTGCTCCTTGGTCAAGAAAGGAGTATACCAAACATCAGTTTGTTTTTCGCTGTTAACGCTTTGGTGCTTATGGCCATACGCCTATTCTTTGGCCGCATCGCAGATCGCGTTCATTTGGTTTTCATAGTAAACATTTCTCTTGCGCTTACGGCGCTTTCACTTATTCTTATAGGCTTTTCAGAAACCTTGGGGCTGCTTCTTGTGGCTGGCTGCATCAAGGCAATGGGCCAGGGAACCGGCCAGATCGCTCTTCAAATGGAATGCTTAAATCGTACGGAGTCTTCCCAAATAGGAATAGCAATGGCTACCTACTATATGGGAGCCGATATCGGCCAAGGGCTTGGTCCCATGTTCGGCGGTTGGCTTTTAGGCAATTGGGGCTATACTCCCATGTATGTTGCCAGCAGTGCCGTTTTATTGATATCTATGCCAATCTTTACCCTTATTCACAAAGCGCAAGAGTCAAAGGCTGTTAATTTCCCCATATAAGCTTATAAGGTTTACTCATCCAAGCACATTTACACGCGATAGCTTTCCGGCGGCCCTAAATAGGATACAGGCAACTGATAATCTCTTTGATGAAGCACCAGACGTTCCAGAACCACTAAGGGAGAGCCTCCATATATGCGTAGCGAATTAGTACCTTTCTGGCATTGAATGGTAAGGGTTTTGATGCGGATATTATCCCGTACCGCCCGATCCCACTCCATACACTTCAGATCCAATGAATGATAGTCTTCACTAACGCCATTCGTCTCCATTATATCACCACTGTTTGTTTGGACACCAAAGCACAACTGATGAGCCATGGTTGCTGTATTGGAAGGTGCCATATAGACAGCCAGAACATAATCGCCTTCCTTCGCTGCTTCAAAATGATACTCGACCCAAGGCCGGTCTTCCAGTGCGCAGCAATCCAGCACGGGAGGCAGTACCTTAATAGCGGAGCCTGTTCGGCCATAGGGTTCTAACACATAAAATGACGCATCAGGTGCATCGTGTTTAGCTGCAAAATGCGCAGCTTCAATACATATAATTCCAACAGATTCAAGAAACAGCCCTTTCCCCATGCCGTCAAGGTTACGATTCTCCGCCCATATATGAATATAAGAAGTGGTATTGGCTTTGATGCTTACAATGCCTTGGGCCCGTCCTGTGAACTTGGTGCGATCAATTCCAATCGTCAAACTATTCTTGCGGGATACACAGCCTTCATAATGAGAGGGGATGAGCCAAGGACAATCTGTTTCCACCGTATAGCAAACAGGCTCCCTGCTGCCGCAAGCTAACTCTACCTCCACCCCATTTACCCCCTGTTTTAGCGCATAATCAAGAGTCAAGGTATTCCCACTCCACCGACTGCCAATGGTAAAAGCATCGCTAAGGGTATCTGCTACCAGCAGGCGCGGTTTGTTGGCCCCTTCTACCCGCATCATGATGGGGTAACGGTTCCCATCCTCGCACCAAGCAACAAAACCAACATGCTCGCTAAGTGCCATGCCATAAAAGCGGCCATTTCCGATGGCATGGTAGGCGTTTGCCAAGGCTCTGTCCCGCAGGATGCAGCGTTGCACCGCGTCTGCCCAATCATTGGCTTCCATACGGCCTTGGTGGGCGTAAAAATCATTCAAAGTGGCACACAGCCACATTTTACAATGGTTGGCGGAAGCTGCCGCAGGGTAGTATACCAGCTCCCAAAAGGCAGGCAACCAACATTCTGGGCACCCTTCCAGCAAGCGCTGGGCTTCTTTTTCGATCTTTTCAGCTAGCGTCAATAGTTTTTTCGTTTCGCCAAAATGCACAGGATGATATATGCCAACGTTCATCACTTCCGGTTTGCGGTTGTGATTAATGAGGGTATAATCATCTAGCAAGGTTTGAATAGCCTGACGATCTGCTTGGTCGAAAGCAGAACCAAACTGTTTTTGAACCCAATTGGCTGTCCACTTGGGTGTAGCATTGACGGAACTTGCCCCATGGCTTTCCATATCGTAAGCCAGATCCATAAAATAGCATAGCGGGTACTCCAGCAAACACAGGTCCCCAATATTGGCAATCCACACTTCTTGAATGCCGCCCTCATAGGCACAGGTAAGCTGTTCCCACATCTTGGGCAGATAATCGGTGTTCATCCAATCATAAGCATAGGCTCCGCCATGGAAATCCAGGTGATAATATAAACCGCACCCCCCTTGATGCTCGCGCATTTCTTTGGTGGGCAAAGAGCGAAGATTGCCAAAGTTATCGTCGCTTAACATCAAAGTAACTCCATCCAGCACCGGGTCACCCATTAAGCCCTTTGCTTCTTCATTTCCATAAAAAAAGGCTTCCACTTCGGTAAACAAAACAAATAAGCGTTGCACCTGGTCAAGGTCTTCCCGAACATTTTCTTGAATGAGGCGGTTTTGCTCGCTGATCACATCTCTTAAAAGCTCTACATTGTCTTTAAGTGTCGCCCCATTTCCCATGATAGCCGTATCCTGCTCGCCTCGCATCCCCACGGTAATGATATTTTCAAAAGCACTGTTACGCTTCAATCCGTCTTCCCAAAACTTGATGATGCCTTCTCTATTGCTACGGAAGTTCCATGCATCACCATAAATAGAATCCACGCCTCGAACCAAGGCGTATTCTTCCCCTGCTCGCATACAGGGTTCATGGTGAGAGGCACCCATTACGATGCCAAGCTCGTCAGCCAGAATAGCGCTTTCCAAACCCGGTCCATCCAAGTTGAAATTGCTATGCCACATAGCAGGCCATAGGTAGTTCCCCTTTAGCCGCAAGATTAGCTCAAACACATGGGTATACATGGCTGCGTTAAAACCCCCAAAGCGGGTGGTAGCCCAAGTGCCCAAGGCCGGCCATTCATCGTTTAAAAAAATACCACGATACTTTACGGAAGGTTCTTTAGATACCATATTCATGGAGCTGTCCAGTATGACTTCGCTCCTCTTTGCGGGGAGCACCTCTGCCCAATCCACCAAAGGCGAAACGCCTAACAGCTCGCTTAAATGGAATAAACCATATATGGTTCCCCTCTTATCGCTACCTGCGATAACCAACGCTCTTTCAATCCCAGCCACAGGATGCTCCACCAATTGAAAGGTGTAACCCTCCCGTTTGCCGCGAACATGGGATAAATCCAGCTTACCCGCCATTGCAAGGCTTTCGATGATAGCGCTTACGCCCACAGTCCCTACCAGCACTGCTTCTTTAGCAGACGGCAGCACTGCTGAAATAGACGGTAATGTATCTGTCACACGCTGAATATCTGTGCGTACCATATCGCATACACGACGCACACCGGGGTAAGCTGTCTCTTCACAAACCCAAACCGGGGTCGATACCCCAAACCCAATCGTCAACACCTATCCCTCCTTTTGCATAAAGAAAGAGGGAGTTGCCGCAGCAACAGGCAGCTCCCTCAAAAATCTATGAATTTACCTATGATTTACTTTTTTTCAGCGTAAGGATAGAAGCCTCGAACGTCGCCGGATTGATAAGCAGCGCGCTGCTCATCGATGATCTTCTGCCCGCCCACATCCAAGATCGCCTTAGAATACTCGTCATACTTAGCATCGAATTCTTCCGTCTTGCACGTAACTACCTGCACCAGGAATTCCGCTTCCTTGGCAACCACCATAGAGCCGTAGTCGATACGGGATTGAATGGTCTTGGTGAAGCTAACAGGCTCGTAGGCACCTTCCATGGAAAGCTCCAGGCTGTGGCTTACTTCATCTTCGTAGCCAGGGAAATTCTTGGCTGTGGCCGCATAGTTCAGGTCATCGGAACCGTAGAAATAGCCGTTGCAGATGGGAGCCACGTCCGTGGCGTGCATTTTGTATTCATCCGCTACGTCCGCGATAGCCTTAATATCGGAGGGAATCCCGTTTTCATCAACGATAGTGTAGTTCTGCCCTTCCACACCGTTTTGCAAGAAAAACAGGTTTTCCGGAAGGCTCATCCAATCAAGATACTTAATAGCGGCGACAGCAACCCTTTCATCCACCCAACCGGGGATAAAGATGGCCTGACCAGCAGCGGTATAGGTTTCATGAATGTTGTTATAGACGTTGCAGGTGGTCCAATAGGCACCCTCTACGTTCTTTTCCATTTCCTGCTGGAAGGAATCTTCTACCCGCCAGGAACCATCCCAGTTGCCAACCCAGAAACCATTGTAACCAAGCACCCGCTCGTTCTTGATTCGATCCGCGTCGTTCAAGCCAAAAAACTCAGTCACATAACCTTCGTTATACCACTTGTTCATTAAGCGGAAAGCTTCCCTGGCACCAGGCAAGAACGCATGGAACTTATGGTAGGCAAACCAATCTTCTTCTGTGACCTCATCATAATTAATAAACGCATCCATTTGGTAGATCCAGCCGTAAAGAGGGTCTGCCGCGTACAGATCAGAAGAGTAGGGCACAGTCATATCCCCACCCAGATTCTGTTCCTTGGCCGCTTTAAAGTAGGCTTCCAGTTCTTCCACAGTGGTGGGAACGGCCATGTTCAGTTTTTCCAGCCAATCGCCGCGGACATAGGTGCTCTGGGTAGCGGTGATAATGCGGCGTGCAGGCAAATAGTACTGTTGTTTTCCATCGCCCGTATCGAACTGGCCGTATTGCAATACGCTTTCGCCTAAAAATACAGTCAAGTTCTGGCCATACTCCGCCAGGAGCTCATCCAACGCCAGAACGCCACCCATATCGATATACTGCTGGACCATATCAGCGCCATAGGTCATGCAAATATCCGGAGCAGTGCCGCCTGCCAGCTGAGTGCTTAAAATAGTGCCTTCCTCCCAGCGGGATACGGGTACAAATACCACCTTAATGTGATTGGGATCACCAAATTTTTCCTGTATGTAGCGCAGCTGCATACAATCTTCCACATTGAAACCGGCAATAGAGCGATCATACACCTCTACCCGAAGGGTGGTCCAATCATCGGCGGCAAAGGCGCTCAAGGGTAAAACGGTGAGCATCAGGCTTACAAACAGGATCGTGGCAAGCAGTTTTTTCATGGTTGTCTCTCCTCTTATTTATTTGTGATATGGGCCCCTATACTAGGCCCATCATCATCCTTTGACAGCGCCCAGGGTCACGCCCTGGACAAAATACCTTTGCACAAATGGGTATACGATCAGGATGGGCAGCGTGGCAAAGATAATCGTTGCCGATTCGATGGATTCGGAGATATTGGAGCTTAGATTCGCGGAGTTGCCCTCCATTACAGCCACCTCCACCGATTGGCCGCCTTTGATTAGGTTATAAAGCTTTAGCTGCAAAGGCTGGAGGTTACGGGATGTGATGTAGTACAGCGCATCGGAAAAGCTATTCCATTTGCCCACCGCATAGAACAGAGATAGGGTGGCCAGGGATGAAAAGCTCAGCGGCAGGTATATCCGCCATAGGACTTGAAAATCATTTGCGCCATCGATGTAGGCGGCTTCATTCAATTCGTAGGGTAAACTACTGAAAAAGTTTTTAAGGATGATTACATTAAAGGTAGACATAAGCCCCGGCAAGATCAGCGACCACATATTATCCAATAGACCCATATCCTTAATGTTCAGATAAATCGGAATGGTGCCACCGGAAAAATACATAGTGAACACCACAAACAGCATAATCCCTTTGCCGCCCTTAAGCCGTTTAACCGTTAAAGGATAGGCCAGAAGAACTGTTAATATCATAGCCACAACCGTGTAGATCACTGTAATTTCAATGGTAAAGAACAGGCTTCTAAACATGGATTTATCTGAAAAGATGGCATCGTAGGCTTGGGTGGTAAATTCGACAGGCCAAAAGGATACCCCACCCCGCAGGATGGCAGATTTAGAAGATAGTGAAACCGCAATGACATTAATAAAGGGCAATGTGCATACCAGCACAAATAGCATTAGCACAGTGATCAGCACCATTTGCCCCACTCCCAGGGGCTTGCGCTTTATAGAAGCTTGCATAGATTCCCCTCCTTACCAAATGCCCTGCTCGTCAAACAGACGGGACGCGAAGTTGGCACCGCTAATCAGCACCAGCCCAACCAGGGATTGGAATAATCCTATGGCCGTGGCCCTGGCAAATTGATTGTTCTTAATACCTGCCCGGTAAACAAAGGTGGATATCACATCGCAGGTATCCTGCACCAATGTGTTGCCGATAATAAAGGGCCGATCAAATCCGATGCTCATCATCCGGCCTACGTTCATGATCAACAAAATAACGATAGTGGAACGAATTCCCGGCAAGGTCACATGCCAAATCTGCTGCATCTTATTGGCACCGTCTATCCTTGCAGCTTCAAAGAGATTCAAATCCAGCCCAGTAATGGCGGCCAGGTATAAAATCGTTCCCCAGCCCATGGATTGCCACACACCAACCAGCACATAAGTAAAGCGCCAGGAAGCGCCATCTGTTAAGAAGGGAATGTTTTTATCGATAAGCCCCGCCTTTAAAAACAGGGCATTGATCACACCTGTTGTAGGCGCGAAAATTTCAAGAACCATGCCGCCGATGATCACCCAAGATAAAAAGTGGGGCAAATAAAGCAACGTCTGTGTGACCCTTTTAAGCTTTGGGGTGCGCATCTCGTTTAGCAAAATAGCCAGAACGATGGGCACCGGAAAGCCGAACACCAAATCCAACAAATTCAAAACCAGGGTATTTTTAAGAGCGATCCCAAAATCCCGCATAGCAAACACAAACCTAAAGTTTTCCAGCCCAACGAATTGGCTGCCCGCAATGCCTTTAAACAGGTTGTATTTCTGAAAGGCAATAATCAAGCCGTACATGGGTTTATAGCAAAAAATCAAATACCATAAAATCGGCACTGCCAGCATTAGGTACAGCCGCCAATCCCTTAGAAGCCAGCTCTGTTTCCGCTTTTGTTTGGCTACCGTATTCATGAAAAGCCCTCCGTTTCGGGTGTTTTTCTACCGCATATTACATCTTTGATCTGCTTTCATTATATCGAACAGATTCTAAACTTTCTACACAGATAACGCTTGAAAATACATACATCTTGCATTATCATAATATTATCAATATGAAGAGGTGAAAACGATGGCTTCCTCCGCTATGAGCGCTTACAGTGCCATGGGAAATAACCGTAGTGATTATGAACCTCATTACGGTTTTACTGCGCGGCAGCGCTATTTCGGCCTGCATTGCCACGATTTTTATGAGCTATATGTTCATTTTCAAGGAGGCCGCTATTTCGCACTGGACAACGAAGTGTATCAAATGGTACCCAATCAGCTGATTATCCTTCCGCCCTTTCGCATGCACGGGCTTGTTTATGAACAGGAGTTGGTGGATTACGAACGGGCTTACCTTTATATCACACCCCACACATTACGCATCGCTGGCTGCGGCCAGCTTGACTTAGAAGCCATACTGGCTGCGGAAACGTCCAAAGGCTCCTATCAGTTCATCCTGGATGAAAAGGATGCTCAAACCTGCAAATCGCTTATAAAAAGTATGAGCCTTCATTTAAACGATCATACCCCATCCGCCCGGTTTGACGATTTTGTTTTAATGCTTCCCTTCCTGCAGATCATATGCAGGACGCTTAATCTTAACAATACCGCTGCCGATCCGATCGTTATCAACGAGATCATGCAGGCAGTTCTGACTTATATCAATGGCAACTTCACCCAGCCCCTTAACCTCGAAACCTTAGCAAGACATTTCGGAATCAGTGTTTCATATTTATCTCATGAATTTGTAAAATACACAAACCGCAGTGTTTACGACTACATTCTCTACCGCCGGGTGACTTTAGCCAAAGAGATGATTTATACCGGCGTACCACTAAACGATGTAGCTTATCAAAGTGGTTTCAACAACTATTCTAATTTTCTTCGTATGTTTAAGCTTCTTGTTGGTGTATCGCCAAACCACTATAAAAAGCAAGTGCATGGTGGTATATATCTGAAATAGCGCCATAGGCTGAATCTATGGCGCTGAATAAACGATTACAAAGATAGCGGCATTTTATCTGATTTTAGTTCCATTGGCTCTTTAACATTGCTTTCAAGTGCTTTCCTATGAAAAACCAGTGCTCCGTCACCAGCACCACATTATAGACATAGTTTATAGCTTTTCAACGATCAACGCTTGACCTGTTTGTGTCTTTTGTCGGCGCATGCACCAGGGCGTATTGGCCGATATCAATTGGCTGACTGGACGATCCAGCTCAATTTTGACGATCGTGTCTAAGGCCAGGCGATCCTGTTCGCCAACAGACAGTGTAATCGTCCCATCATTAATTGAATACTGCAACATATTGGCCGTAGGCGAAGAAACACTCAATATATTCGCTTCCAGTTTCCCAAGCGTTACCGCATTCTCCCGCCAATCCCAAATATGCACGTACAAGATGTTATCCCGATAGGTCATCCCGCCATCCTTGGTGTTGCATAAGGGGCCGCCTCGGGTCTGATAAATGCTGTCCCCATGCTTTTCAAGCCATGCGCCGATCTCTTGAAGCCTTTCCACCTGCGCTTCCACAATGGTGCCATCCGCCTTGGGACCGACGTTAAGCAAAAGATTACCATCTCCTGTGGCCGTTTCCACCAGCCATTGAATGCATTGGCGTAGCGAACGGGGTGGCCTTGGAATATAGCCCCAAGAGCCATTGAGGGTGATGTTGGTTTCCCAAGGCGTTTCAAGGTTAAACTCACCAATCTTGCCTTCTGGCGTAAGAAAATCGCCAAACTCACGGTTGCCGGAGCGATTGTTGATGATGATTCCAGGTTGAAGGCGGCGAATCATCTCATCCTGCTCGCCTGCTCCCCAGAAGCCCGGGCTCTGAGCATTCAAACGGAAATCGGTCCCATCGTCAGGCTTATGCAGGTTCCGGCCATGGCAGAGCCAGTAATCTTCGCCGCCATCATACCAAAAGATATCTATCTTCCCATACTGTGTTAGTAATTCTCGAATCTGCTCATGGCATTGCGCACGCAGTTCCAGTGCGTTCTTGTGATACATTCTGGGGAAAAAGTAACCGGGAAAGCGCCAATCCAACGGCGAATAGTACAAACCGACCTTAAGCCCCGCTTCACGGCAGGCCTCCACGTATTCCCTGACAAAATCCTTCCGCGCCGCCGAATGCCAGGAGGTAAAGCCTTCGCTGCTTGCGGGGCTGTCCCAAAGTGAAAAACCATCATGGTGCCTGGTGGTGAGTACCATGTATTTCATTCCCGCTGCCTTGGCAGCTTGCGCCCAGGCGCGAGCATCAAATTTCTCGGCGGTAAAACGGCCCATGAGCTTGCGATACTCGTCTTTATCAATCGCTTCATTATACATCACCCATTCGCCGCGCTCCAACAGTGCATACAGACCCCAATGAATGAACATGCCAAAACGGAGATCTTTCCAATCCTCAATACGATTTTCCATATCGCGTCCTTCCTTTCTCGTCAGCCCTTGATCGAGCCGATCAATACACCTTTGGTGAAAAATTTCTGTGCAAAGGGATAAATGATGATCATAGGTACCGCCGCGATCATCATGGCAGAAAGCTCCAATGTACGGGAGGTGACGGCACCCTTTTTGCCGCTATACAGAAGATCCAACACCTCAGTGCTGACACTGGAAGCGTCTTTGATCAGGTTTTCAATGGCAGCTTCACTTCTTACAAGCTTGACAATGTAGTATTGCAGCGTTTGCAATTCAGTGCCGGAGGTATAAAACAACGATGTCGTGTAATCATTCCAGACTCCGACAATTGTAAATACGCTCAGCGCCGCAATCACCGCTTTGGATAATGGCAGCACAATCGTAAAATAGATTCGAAACTCCGAAGCGCCATCGAGCTTTGCAGATTCAAACAATTCGTCCGGCAGCGCGCGGAAATTACTTGTGTAGATGATCACATTGTAAAACCCGCCAAAGAGCGACGGGATGATGTATACCCAGTAGGTATTGTATAAGCCCAGCTTGCTTAGCAACAAGAAGGAGGCCACGATACCGCCGCTGATATACATGCTCATAAACCCAAGAAAGGCATATATCTTCTTGCCTCTTAAATATTTGCGGGAAAAAGCGTAGGCAAACATACTGGTAACCATAATTTGGAAAAACGTTACAATTACCGTTCGCGATACGGTAATTTCAAGGGCTTTAATGATCGCATTGTCCAGCAATACGGTCTTCCAGCTTTCAAAGGAGAATTTGCGGGGCCATAATAGCACCATGCCATAATTGGTTGTGTCCATGCCGTCGTTTAGCGAATTGATGGTAGCGTAGAAAATAGGATAAACGGAAGTGAAAACCACAATCGCCATAACGACAGCATTGATCAGATCAAAGAGGCTTATTTTTTTACTTTTTAAATATCGCAAATTTTTACACCTCCCCAATCAGAATAATCCGTTTTCGGTGAGCCGCTTTGACGCCCAATTTGCACCTGACAGCAACATAAGCGCAAAAGCGGATTTGACCAGCCCGGCGGCTGTCGCTGTGCCAAATTGGAACTGCTGCATGCCGATTTGGTAGATATACGTATCGATAACATTGCTTGCTTCCATATTAAGCGAATTCTGTAGCACGTAAACCTGTGTAAAGTTATTGTTCAAAATACCGGATACGGCGAAAATAATCATCACCGTCACTGTGGGCAATATCGCAGGCATGGTAACATGCCGCATCTTGTGGTAGCGGTTCCCGCCGTCGATCTCCACAACCTCGTACAGCGTCGGGTCCACGCCCGCAATCGCGGCAAGATAGATGATCGCGCTCCACCCCAGTTCCTTGATCAGGCTCGACACAATGCAGATCGTCCAGAAATAGGAGGGATCGGCGAGCCATGCCTTTGGCTTTGCAATGACACCCAGACTGACCAGTATTTGGTTGAGACCCCCACCATCCGCGCTTAACAACGTCTTAATCAGGCCGCCAAAGATCGCCCAGCTAAGGAAGTGGGGCAAGTAGGTCGCCGTCTGCACAAATGACCTTTTTTTGCGGCCGCGGATTTCATTGAGTAAAAGTGCGAACAGGATCGCCATGGGCAGGGCTACCAGCTGCCCGAAAAGATTAATGCCAAGGGTGTTTTTTAGCATGGGCCAGAATTGAGAGCTGGCAAAGACCTGTTTAAAGTTCCGAAAATCATTCCACAGTGAATGAAATATTCCTTCCCAGCCCATAGCTGCCCTAAAATTGGTAAACGCGATAATCAGGCCAAAAAGCGGCACAATACAAAACAGGATAATTGAGACAGCACCTGGCAGGAGCATAATGTGCAGCTCTAGTTGGGTTTTGCTATCCTGTCCCAGCATGCGGCGTTTTTTTATGGGCATTTGTTTGCGCTGATACGCCTGCATAATGAATCCTCCTCACAAAAATGGGGGCGGAACCCTCCGCCCCATTTGGTATGAGCGACTACATTAGTTGATAGGCTTTAGCTCAATGCCCTTATTCTCACAGTTCTTTTGAAATTGCTCGTTCATGTAGGCATCATACTTATCCCGTCCCAGTTTATCGAGCTGCGTAAGGAAATCGTCGTACATTTTCTGGAAAGCATCCCCATCGGAAGCCAGAATCAGTTTGGGAATGTTCGCGTCAATGAAATTATCCGTTTCGGTCTTGATAAACGCCATATCGCTTCCACTTGCAACATACCCGGAGGGCATCTCGAAAACGGAGCTGTCGTACACTACAACGTCATCGGAGTTGGGGTATACCGTAGTGGGAGATAGAAAGGAGGTATCCTTGTACAATACGGAGTTGCCAAAAGCGGTGTTATGGAAAGCGTAGAAGCCAAACATACCTGTTACGCCATCTTCAATCTTGCCGCTCCCTGTTTCCGTGCGGCGCAGGCATCCGTTCGCGTCATAGGTATAATCGACCCCTTCAACACCATACATGTGCAGCAGCAGGCCCTCGAGGCTGGCCATGTAATCGATGAAACGAGCGCAGGCTTCCGGATCGGCCGCTTTTTTGGATACAAAGGTGCTCAGCCAGCCAGTACCAACACTGGCATTATGGCCATACACAGGCGTCGTGCCGGTGTCAGACACGATGCTGCCCACTGATACCCATTGCTTTTGAACTTCAGCACCAGATCTGAGAGTGGCCAAGCCGCCGATGAAGCTGGCACAACGGCCGCTATTGGTAATACTGACAAGTGTCGGTTCATCCATGATCAGCTGGGTTTCGGATAAATACCCCTTCTGGGCGCAATTGTTGAGAAACGATACCGCATCGCGGTACTCATCGCTGTATGGCAAGCTGTGATAATTACCGTCTTCACCCACAGTCATCGCGCCAAATGTATTCGCTAATATAGTATTGAGCGTATATTGAACCGTGTATATACCGCCCGTCATCAAGGTATAGACTGATGCACCACTCTCGTTAGTCAGCCCGGCTGCATCGATCTTGGCAAGAGTATCCATTAAATCCTTTTCAGTCTTGATCTGTTCTACATCAATGCCAAGCTTGTCAACGTATTCCTTGTAAAGATAAATGCCGTAGGTATTATCGTACTTGGTGTTCTTGTAATATTCTTCGATCTCCTTGTTGGGATAACCGTAAATCTTAGCAGCATCATCGCTGTTCATATGGCTTGGATACGAATACCAGCCGCCATCCCGTTTGATGAGCGCATTTTGGATATCCTCAGGGAAAGCCGTCAGCAGGTGGGAGTCTGGTACATAGGTTTTAAGCAGCTCTTCCAAATCCCAAACCATATCGCTGGCAATCATCTCTGCGATCAAATCCCCATTGCTGATGGTGATCAGGTCTGGCAGCTTTCCGCTGACCATTAGAAGATTGAGTTTTGTTCCCGCATCCTCTGCCGGAATGTTCAATGCGCATTGTACGCCCGTTTTTTCGGTAATGCCCGCAAAAATTGGCTCATTCATATTCCAGTTGCTGGGCAGGGCGGAAAAGTCGATAAACCATTCCAGTGTGGTTGCGCCATCATTTTCAGCCAGAACCGGGCTTGCAAGAGAACATGTCAGCATTACAAGCGCCATAAACACCAGGATACACTTCTTCATGGGTAGCCCTCCTATAATGTTTTCCCGATGTATCAGAAACATCGGATGTTGCTATCATTGTATCTGCAACGTGTATCCTTCGCAATGTTGTATGATTGGGTATCGCATGTCAAATGGTTGGCTAACGCCGCTCTTTTTTGTGCAATTAGACCAAAGAAAGCGAAAGGGCGACTATTCGCACCCCTGTTTCATGCTTGCGCGGTATTGAGCGGGTGTTGTGCCCATGTGACGCTTGAATAGGCTATTAAAATGGGAATATTCATGGTATCCCGCCCGATGGGCGATATCCAAAACGGGCAGATTTGTCTTGCCTAAAAGCTCCTGCGCGTAAGTCAAGCGTTTCTCGGTTACGATATCAGAGTATGTCTTGCCGGTCCTTTTTCGGATCAGAGTGGAAAGATAACTTACATTAAGAAAAAACTTTTCAGCCACCTCGCTGATACGGATGTCCTCGGAAAACCGCATATCAATGTAAGCCAATATCCGGGTAATTAACTGCTGTGAATCACTTGATTCCTCAGACGTTTTCATGTTTGCCTTGAGTACCGTATAAAACTCCGACGCCGTTCCGCCAGCGCTGGCATACTGGTACAAATCCACTGGTACATCATTTTCATAGGTGCTGACTTGGAATGCAGCCAGCAACACAGTCGCTCGATTAAGAACATATTCCAGCGCGTCTAGCTGCATATTGTTAAGCGCATCCCACAATGTATCTACCCTGTATGGAACAAGCTTGGAATCTCCCGATACCAAGCCTTTGCGAAGCGGCTCGACCAAAGCGTTTAGATCTGCCGGGTTAAACGGTGCGTATGCTATAGCGAAGTCGTGCTGCCAAAATTGCGCGGTTAACACCGCAAGGCTGCTTTGGTGATACAATTCGAAAAAGGATGCCTCAGGGGTCATAAAATTGCTGACACCCGCAAACAGCGGCGTTCCAAGCCCTAATGCCTCATTTAGATCCTTAACAGCAGCCTGATCCGCATCTGTAAAGCAGTAGCATGTAATTCGATTGCTACCCGTATGAAATCCGGCGAATAGTTCATCTCCGATCTGCCTAATTTGGGCGCTATGAATACTGACAGCTGTGCCATATAAAAGTGTTACCGCATATGCGTGGGCATAAGGGGCCTGGATGCAGAGTGCTTCCATACATTGTGCTACCGTGCGGCTATTGCTTTCATCAAAAAAGCTAAAAAAGAAGCTACTGGACAGGACTCGCGACTTTTCATGCACATACCCAAGATATCGCTTGAGAACCGTGTCTAAATCCTTCGCGGTAATCTGTTTCAATAGGAAATCAAACACGCCTAACCGAAGTGCACGCTGGGCATAACTTAGATCATTATATCCCGTTATGAGAATCACCGTAATATCGGGCAGTTCCATGGCCAGCGCACGTGCCAATGCCAAACCGTCCATACCGGGCATTCGAATATCAGTGAACAAAATATCCGGACGGTGAAGGCGGCATTTTTCAAGTGCGGCCAACCCATCTGGCGCAGTATCAATGATTTGGCATTGATACTCCGCCCAAGTGATCATTTTTGTGAGTCCAAAAATCGACCACTTTTCATCATCCGCCAATATTACGCGATACATCCTTCATCCTCCTTCGACAAGCAAATGGGGAGCATTATTACCACAACCATCCCCCGATCAGCCCGTTGCGCTACTGTCAGTACAGCTCGGCTACCATAATGCAGAAACAGCCGCCTAGCAATATTCATAAGTCCAATACCCATCTGGGTAGAAGGTGTTCCCGCATACGGGTTCTGCATACCAGCAATCTGTTCGTTAAGTTCCCTAAGCTTCTGGGAAGTAACGCCGCAGCCAGTATCGAACACACGAATAATCAGGTGTTCTTCTTCCTGTTGAATCACTATTTTCACGTTGCCTTCGCCCACCACATGCTCCAAACCATGCAAAACGGCATTTTCCACAATTGGTTGGATCAGCATTTTGATAACCACACAAGCGAGAAGCTCGTCTGGAACATCAATACTGATGGTAATGCGCCCCGAAAAACGGTAATCGATGATGGTAGCATAGTTCCGAACGTAATCAAGCTCTTTATCAAGGCTTGCGAAATCCCCACCCTTAACCCCATAACGAAACATCTGAGACAGTGCTTCGCTAATCTGCACGATTTCAGACACATCATGCATGTAAGCAATACCACGAATACAGTCTAACGTGTTATAGAGGAAATGGGGATTGATCTGATTTCGGTAGGCGATGATTTCCATCTGCTGCCGCGCTGTTTCCTCGCGAAGCATCAACGTTTTAGAATTCAACAGCTCCTCGCTGTTTTTTTCCAGCGTATCAAGCATGCTATTCATCAAATCCATAAGAATACGCATTTCATTCTCGGGCCGCTTTTTAGGCTTTAAGCGGGTATGCAAATTAGGCCTGCCTGCCATAAAATCGTGCAGCACAGCCAATGGCGAGATGATTTGCTTCTTAAAAAAGTGTACCATCCATATAATTTGTACAACCAGCAGGATTGCGATCACGTAGACAGAGTAAATAATTGGCCGCAAGTTCCCTGAAATGCTTGAAGGCGACATGATGCTGTGCAGCCGCCAACCAGCACCCGGAATATCAGTAATAAAATGCGAGGCCGAAGGAGAAGCGCCTTGTATCAGTTTTTCATACTCTCCAGCAGATAAAGGGGTATTAGACAATAGCATACGGGATGAAGCATCTTCGAAAGCAATGATTGTATCCTCATAATACTCGCTTTGCGCGATGAGTTCGTTTAAAAAGCCTGCATCCAAGGTAAACGCAACATATCCGATTTTTCGGTGCAGAACATTATCCGATTCACTGTTGCGAAGAACCGGGTACACGAGTAAAATCTGCTCCGTATTACCATTATGATTTGTCTCACCGCCAGAATAGGCCGCTCCACCGATCCGATCAAAGCGTTCATCTAGCGCATCTGGCCCAAGCATCGTTTGCCCCGAGCTGATTAAGTAGGTTCGATTCTCATCGTAAAGACTCATGCCCGTAATGTAACGATTGCTAACAAAGGCATTATTAAATGAGGTACGCACTACCTTCTGATAGTATAGCAAACGGTATTCACGTTTGGTATCCATCAGGATGTTCTGTACAGGCTGAGAATAAGCAACAGCATAAATGGTGTTTTCAAGCGTTTTCAACGTAGAGTTAACTTGCTCGACAATTCGTTGATGCGATTTGCCGATCACATCACGGGCTGCACCTTGCGCAATGCTGTTTGAAAGGTACAGCGTCCCGGCGACTGAAAGACTTATCATCAAAGCCATTATCAGTAAAATTACCATCCCCTGCTGCAATAAACTTTTCTTTATGGAATCACCAACTTTCATTAAAGCATATGTCATTGGGGGCTTCATGAATATACTATAATCAATTTAACCTGCAAACGCAAGGTGTTCGTCAAACACAAGTTCCGCATGCGCCGAATAATGACCAAAAAAGAAAGCATAGGAAGTAGATATCGAAAAAAATCTTATCCTATGCTCATATCCAATATACATTTTTTCTTTTAAATGCATGGCTACTATACTATATAAGCAGCATTTCCATAACACAGCAAGCAGGTACTTCTAAAGTGATCTGATTACCACCAATGGCCCTTTCGGGCATCGTTTGTATGCTGATGGTTTCACTTGCATCAAAAGCGTTAAAGCTGTTTATTCCCCCTGCAATATATCGAATCCTTGCGGTAGTAAAGGTTTTCCCCGCAAAGCTGCACTGTAATTGCTGATCCTCATCCGCTGACAGACTAACCAGTGTTATATGTACCTCGCCTTTTACGTTTTCTGATGCGCTGACTTGCAGCGTAGGCACGGTTGCGTCCTCCGTCCCTGAAAGTTCTTGCTGCACATAACTTTCGATTAGCGTTGCATCCTGATGCCCTTTAAACAGATCAAACACATGGTATGTAGGCGTTAAAACCATCTGCTCTTCTTTTGTCAGGACAACAGATTGAAGCACGTTCACCATCTGTGCCAGGTTTGCCATTTTGACCCGCCGGGAATGGGTATTAAAGATGTTCAGCGTTACCGCCGCAACAATGGCATCACGCATGGTGTTCTGCTGAAAAAGGAAGCCCGGATTGGTCCCTTCTTCAGCCTGATGCCATGTGCCCCATTCATCTACGATGATGGCCACCCGCCCGTCCGGATCGAACCTGTCCATCACATGCTTGTGGCGCAAGATCAACTCATCTATATAAAGCGCGCGGCGAAGGCTGCGGTAATACTGGCCCTGATCTATCCCTACCGCCGGGGCCTTTTCTTCCCCAGGGTATTCCTCGGTTGCATAGTACTCAGGCATGGTGTAATAATGCAGAGATAAACCGTCCATTTGTTTTCCAACCAAGCGCATGAGTGTTTCCGTCCACTCATAATCGTTTCCATTGGCACCGCATGCAACCTTAAACAGCTTTTCTCCGCTTGCGTTTCTAAGAAAATTTGCGAACTGTCTATAAACGTCAGCATAATACTCCGGGCGCATAAAGCCCCAGTTTTCATTGCCAATACCAAAATATTTAAGCCGCCACGGTTCCTCTCGGCCGTTTTGGCGCCGCATATCCGCCATAGGCGATTGTCCTTGCATGGTGATATAGTCTACCCACTCGCACATTTCACGGGGGGTTCCGGTACCAACATTCCCGGCTATATAAGGTTCGCAGCCCACCTGGGCGCAAAAATCCAGAAACTCATGGGTGCCGAAGGAATTATCCTCCGTAACGCCGCCCCAGGTGGTATTCACAATGCTTTTGCGTTCATCTTTAGGGCCGATCCCATCGCGCCAGTTATAGAATTCCGCGAAGCATCCCCCCGGCCAGCGCACTATCGGAACCTTAATCTTTTTTAGCGCCTCCACCACATCGCTGCGGATACCCCGAATATTAGGGATGGGGCTTTTTTCTCCTACGAAAATGCCGCCGTAAATACCAGCACCTAAATGCTCTGAAAAGTGTCCATATATGTTTTTATCGATCTTGCTATACTTTCTTCCGGCATTGACAAACAATTGCATCATAGCTTTTCTCCATCCTTGTGTAACTACTGTATTTTATACCTGAGTACGTTCCATGAAAGCGGCGGCAATGAAAGCTCTTTGCCCGCTTCAACTGGCATGCTACGAGGCACAATTCTAAGCGGATTTTTGCTTGAGTTGCATGCCATAGGCTGTTCATCCCATAGCTGCAGATGCTCAACAAGCTGCACCTGTCCAAAGCCCTGAAGATCGCATTCCAAAGAATGGCTTTCCCGCAAATCCAGGTTCACAGCGAAAATAGTAATCAGCCCTTCTTGCTGATGATACACTGCCGCCGTTTGAATAGCTGGCTGCTGCCCAAAATGTTCACTTTGCACCATGGGGCTAATTAGGTTTTGCTTAAGAACCGTACCATGGCCGTATGTTGCGGCATGCTGAAAGGGAAAGAAAGTGGTCTGCCGAAAAGCCAACGTATCAGGCGAAACGGCAATCATTCCGCCAATAACAATCGACTGGCAGGCAATCTTCACTCTATCGCAGCGGTTAAGAAAAGTAATCAGTATGCTGCCATACAAGACAGCATCAATCATATTGGTGATCCGTTGTCCATCCTTTTCGGCCAGACCCGTGCGCTCATGCCAGTCAAGCCCCTTTGGTGCAACTGTGTGGCATGTCTGCACGCCCCATTCATCAAAAGAGATATGTATCCGCTTGTCAAGGTGTTTTTTGCCCCGCACAAAGTCTGCGGCTGCAATGACTGTTTCAAGATAATCTGATAAGTCCTTTGTGATATACGTAATATCTTCAATTGTAAAAGGTGACGGATACGCCATGGATTTACTCGGATCATAGGAGTAGTAACGGTGCAGAGAAAGATACTCCACCTGCTCATAGCACGCTTCCAGAACCACTCGATCCCATTCAGCGTAGGTTTCCATGCCCACTTCATTCGTACAACTGCCGCATGCGACGGTTTCAATGCTGGGATCCACCCATTTCATCTGCTTTGCCGCCTCCCGTGCCACGTGGCCATAGTTTTCGGGAGACCTTTGCTCAATTTGCCAGAAGCCATCCATTTCATTACCAAGACACCATAATTTGATACCATATGGCGCCTTATGCCCGTATGCCTTGCGCAGGTCACTTAACGTCGTACCACATTCAAAATTGCAATACTCAACCTCGTCTGCTGCTTCCTCAGCTGAGCCTGTGCCCAGATTAACCGCAAGCATCGGTTCTGCGCCAATCAAGCGGAGACAGTCCATATAATCGTCAATCCCTACTTGATTGGTGTCAATTTGCCTCCAAGCTTTATCAAAGCGCACAGGCCGCTCTTCCTTAGGGCCAATCCCATCCCGCCAATGATATCCCGATACGTAATTCCCACCAGGAAAGCGGATCATGGTCGTGCTTAATTCCTTGAGCAACTGGATAACATCCTCGCGAAAACCCAGTTCATTGGCAGTCTTATGCCCTGGTTGATACAGATTGCCATAAATAATATGATGAATCGGCTCAATAAAGGTGCCGTACAGCCGCTTATCCACTGGTGCCACAACGAATGCTTTGTTAATGGTTAACATTGCTGATCTCTTTTCCATGGTAAAGCCTCCTTATTATCTGCTCATCAAATTGGATCGGTACTCCTGTGGCGATAGTCCAGACAATTTGCGAAAGAAACGTGTAAACGAAGCCGCTGTGTCGTATCCCACCATAGCCCCTATCTCGTTGATCTTAATTTTATCATTATGCATTAACTCCTTTGCTTTATCTATGCGTGCTCTATCAATAAAATCCGACAAATTTTCGCCCGTCTCCTGTTTATACATTCTGGACAGGTAAGATGGGTTAAGATAAACCTGCTCCGAAAGCCGAACCAAGGAAATATCCTCATTCAAGTGCGAATGAATATAGCCTTGCAAAAGCCCAATGATATTGTCGGATCGTTTCTTTTGCTGGCTTTGCTGAATTTCAAACAACACTTCAGACAATTTGGTTAAGTATTCTCCTGCTTCTTCCCAGCTATCGAATTCCGAAGCAGAAAAAAGCTTGCTAATTCCCATATGAAAGGCTACTTTTTCATATAATCCCCAGCGATTAATAAACCCCATGAGGTACATCGCTACCATGTAATATGTTTCAAGGGCCAGGGGATTGTTTCGGCTTTTGATCTTGCAAAGGGGCGTTAGCAGCCCCATCAATGCCTCAAAAAAGCGATCACGTTGTCCTGTTTCAAGGTATTGCTCCATCAAGCCCAATCTTTTTTGTCCCAGAGCAGTGTTCAAAAATGCGATTTCATGGGCTTCCTGGCTTAATCTGTAATGCGCCAATAAGATTTGCTCATCTCCGCCATTTGAAATGACTTCGCCCTCATCAACCACGATATCCTTTTCACTTTCTGCAATGGTATTGAGCAAATGTGTCAGATGGAGATATTTATCTTGTACTGCTTCCCACAAGCAGGCGTTGCTGCCAATAGCAAAGCTTGTAGCTAAACTCAGGTTCGCCCGGCAGGCGGCCTGAATCATTTCCAGAATACCCCTTAAAAACAAAAGTATTTTATCATACGCCAAAGCCGGATCGTCTCCACTTTCCATTGGCTGGATCAAGAAAACAAACCGGTCATAAGCATCTGTAACCGATACCACATTCATATGCCCCGCAAGATATCTTTCAACGATCTGTAAAACAGAAAACCGCATTTGAGCACTTTGCATATACCCATTCTCGCCATCAATGCCGGCTATGGCACAAAGCATTACAAATACCCGCTTGGACGCATCCATAGGAATGGAGAGCTCCTTAAACTGCGCATTTGAAACGCCGACAGAACGATCTGCAGACAATAGCCGCGACAAATAATCTTTTTGAAACAACCCCAGCGCCATCTGAATCTGTTCCCTGGCGTTTTGTATCAAATCCCCTGTTTCTAGCTCTTTATCAATTGCTGCAACGGCTTTTTCCACTGCGTGGATCACACTTTCGGTTCCTTCGGCTTTCAAGATGTAGCTAACATTGGGGTATTGAATGGCCTTATAAATATATTCAAACTCGCTGTGCCCTGTTAAAAAGATTACCTTACACCGCGCCCATCTGTCATGAATCGTTTCCATAAGCGCAATGCCGTTCATCTCAGGCATACTGATATCTGTCAGCACTATATCTATTCGAGTACGGTTAAGCCAGTCGATTGCCGCTTGGGCAGAATAGACCTTTATAACGTCTAAATCCAATCCCACGGCACCGCGAAAGATTTCATACAGCCCATCGGCAATAAGCTCCTCATCATCCACGATCAGCAATCGATACATCCTCCGCATCTCCTTTCATGCCAAGCTTCAATACCACCTTAAGCCCACCCAGTTCACTGCGTTCAAGATCAAGGCCATACTTCTCATCGCTTAATAGTGCAATGCGGCGGTGAATGTTTACTAAACCCGTCACTTCATCCGTGACGTTTTCATCCAGAACAAGAGACAAACGCAGGCCTTCAAGTGCTTCCTGGGAAAGGCTCTGACCGTTGTCCTCAACTGTCACGGCCAAATATTCCGAATAACGCTCAAAGCGAATGGCTACAATCCCTTTCCGATTTGTCTTTTCCACAGCATGCTCAAATGCGTTTTCAATGACCGGCTGAATCATAAGCCGCGGAACAAGCATGTCCTTAAGCTCCTGGGGGTAATCCTCAAAAATCAATTGAAGTCTGCGAGAGAAGCGCATTGATTGAATTTCGGTATAACTGCGCGCGTGTGCCACTTCCTGTTTAAGGGGAATAAAATCGGAGGCATTTCGTGTGATAAACCGAAAATATTCCCCCAGCTGTTTTGTAAAGGGAATCAGGTTTTCATCCCCTACCGTGGCCATGGTGTTAATAAGGAAAAAGCTGTTGTACAAAAAGTGTGGCTTGATCTGCGATTGGAGCTGCTTGAGTTCCGAACGCTGCATCAGTATTTTTTGCTTGTATACCTGATCAATTAAAACCGAAAGGTTTCGTACCATGGTGTTAAAGCCTTTATACAGGTAGCTGAATTCATTTTTGTGCCCCATGCTGACGCTCACATCAAACCGACCGTTCTCCACCTGTTCAAACGCTTTGACAAGGTTCTCCAAAGGCTTATGAATTAACCTGTATGTATATAAATAGTAAAACGTAATGATAATAAACGCCGCAAGCGCGTATACCCATATCCACACATAAAAGCCCTGAACTGGCGTAAAGATCAGATCATGAGGAATATAGTACAGGTACAGCATGTTTAGATAATCTGATTTAACTTCCACAATATAATCATCTTTTTCGCTGATATCCAGAACCGCTGCATCAGAGTTAGCCGATTGAGCTGTATAGGTCCCTGATGCGGTACTGATCCGAATGGTATCCTGTTCGCTTGAAAATACCATTCCATTGCTCAAATCCACCAGCAGCGAGCCGCTGTCCATGTCCGTAGTGAAGCTTTTCAGCGCGCTTTCAAATGCTGTGGTATCCAGTGTGATCTCAATCATGAACAGCTTGGTCATGGTAATCGGCCATTCGTGACCAGTTGTCAGATGAAGGGTTCCTCCATATTCAACTAATTGCGCACCCTTTTGACCGCTTGGCACGCGAATCTTTTCGAACCGATCCATATCAATGGCATCCACCGAGGTAACGGGTGAAATCGTTTTTTCAATGGGCAGAATATGTGCGTTGACGTTTGAAATATAGGTGCTGCTGTTTTGAATAGTAGCCAGCCGCTGCTGAAGTCTGCGCATGCTCTCCACATACTCATATTGATCCATAATAACATACCGTATAGCTAACTTGTTCAGGTATTCATCATTTAAGCAGTCGTACTGCAAAATCTTGATATGCTCAATCTCTTCTTCCAATTGCTTGAGATAAAACGAGACCCTGGCGGTAGCAGAATCCATGATTTCGTCTTTTACCGTTCGTACGCTCCAATCATATATCCACACCCCTAGCAACACGATCGGTATAATCGCAAGCAAAAAAGTAATGACCAGTCTCAAAAAGACGCTTTCTTTCATTGAATGCTTTTTGATCATATCATGTCCTCCTAGTACTCCGCTTAAAGCCTGCAACAAACTAAGCGCATTATACCACGCTATGAATTAAAGTGAAATACGCATAACGCTAAGGGGGGGAATGGTAAGGATAAAACCACCATCCTTTGCCTGAATGTCTAAGAAGGGTTCAATCCCAACGCGGTTCGGTTGATCAAACGTATTATGCGCCAAAGCATCACCTGTCAAAATATCTGCCTGAATGGTTTCAATAGAATGTCCAACAACCATCGACTCAATCTCGCGGCTTTCACAATGCGAAAGATTGGCCAACGTAATGGTAACATGCCCATCTTTATCTATTGAAGCAGATAAGTTTAAATCGGGAATCTGGTTCTTCTCGTCAGTTCCAATCCACTCGCTTTCAACAAAGCTGTCTATCAATGTAGCGTCCTGGTGCGCCTTATATAAATCGAACACATGGTACGTCGGTGTCAGAACAAGCTTATCGCCTTCTGTCAAAATAACTGATTGCAGTACATTGACAGTCTGAGCAAGATTGGCCATATGCACCCTGTCGCTATGGCGGTTGAATATGTTCAGCGTCACCGCCGCGACAAGCGCATCCTGAATGGTGTTTTGCTGAAAAAGGAAGCCCGGGGTCGTGCCAGGTTCAACCTTATGCCAGGTACCCCATTCATCTACAATCAGCTTGATGTGATTTTCACGGTCATACCACTGTAAAAGGCCCTTACGCACCTCGATCAACTCATCCATATACAGAGCGCTCTTTAGAAGATCATAATAACCTTCCGAGGTAAAATCAAGCGCTGCCCGCGCAGTTTTTCCATCACGGGCACGGTTAAAAGCATAGTGATGTATCGACAGCCCGTCCATATACTTGCCCGCTTTTCTTAAAAGCGTTTCAGTCCAGCTATAGTCATCCACCACATTGCTAGAACCGCAAGCGATTTTGTAAAGGCGGTTTTGCCCATAGTTTCTGACATAGGTTTGATACTGCCTGTATTCGTCTGCATAATATTCGCTTGTCATATGTCCGCCACAGCCCCAGTTTTCATTCCCAATCCCGAAATATTTGAGCTTCCACGGCATCTCATGGCCATTTTCCGCACGAAGCGCGGCCATAGGCGATATGCCATCAAAGGTCATATACTCAATCCATTCTTGCATTTCTTGAACAGTCCCGCTGCCAACATTGCCGTTGACATACGGTTCACATTCCAACTGGCGACAAAGCTCCATAAACTCATGCGTGCCAAAACTATTATCCTCCACTACGCCTCCCCAGTGGGAATTGATCATGCGTTTGCGGGTTGCCTTATGGCCAATGCCATCTTTCCAATGATACTCATCAGCAAAACAACCGCCTGGCCAGCGCAAAACCGGTACCTTAATGTTCTTAAGAGCTTCCACCACATCCAAGCGCATACCGTTTAGATTCGGAATAGGCGAATTTTCCCCGGCGTACAACCCTTGATATATGCATCTGCCCAGATGCTCGGCAAAATGACCATAAATGCACTTGTCAATTTTCGATTGCCGATGATGGGTATTAATTACCATTTGCCTCATACCAATAGCCTCCTTTAACCTTTCACACTGCCTACCACAATACCTTTAACAAAGAAGCGTTGCAAGAACGGGTACACCATGATGATTGGCAAGGAACCCAGAAATATCTGCGCGGATCGAAGGGTCTTGTCTGAAATGGTGGTCATAAGCCGTGCTTCATCCTGCGTAATGGAGCTAAAGTTGCGCTGTACCACCACAGTTTGAATATAACTCTGCAGGGGATAATGTTCAGGCCGGTTCATATACAAAAGCCCGTCAAACCAGCTGTTCCAGTGTCCAATCAAAGTAAACAAAAGGATTGTCGCCAGGGAAGGGATAGAAACCGGTACATAGATACGCCAAAGCGTGACCCAGTGACCCGCGCCATCGATGAAGGCCGCTTCGCTTAACTCCTTTGGCACTTGCCTGAAAAAGTTAAGCAGCAGCACCACATTGAAAATGGGTACAGCGCCAGGTAAAACCAACGCCCAGATGGTATCCAAGAGCCCCAATTGCTTGATCACCATGTATGTGGGAATCATGCCACCACCAAAGATCATCGTAAAAAAGAACGCCCAGGCATAAAATGTACGGGGCCGAAACTCATTGCGTTCTTTTGATAGCGGATACGCCACCAAAATAACCAGCAGTAGGTTAACCGTCCCCCCTATGGCAATCCGCTCAAGGGAAACCCCCATGGCTGTCCAAAAAGAAGGCCGATTAGCGACAAAGTGGTAGGAATTAAGCGTAAAGCCTTTAGGCCAAAGAGAAACGCTTCCCGTAGCCGCAATCGCACTTGAGCTTAATGACAGGGCAAAAATATGAATGAGCGGGATTAAGCAAATCAGTCCCGCGAAAATTAAAAAAGCAGTATTGAATATCGAAAACCAGTCGATTCGCTTGCCATTTCCCATAGTCGACTCCCTCCCATCCTAAAAAATCCGATAATCCGCAAACTTATAAGCAAAGAAGTAAGATGCGGAAATAAATAGCAATGAAATAACTGACTTTGATAGACCGACTGCGGTTGCCACACCAAATTGCGCTTCCAAAATGCCAATACGGTACACAAAGGTATCGATAATGTCTCCGCTTTCATAAACCATTGGGCTATACATATTGAAAATTTGGTCAAACCCGGCGTTTAAAAGATTTCCAAGGCTTAATACCATAAGCAGCACAATCACCATTTTCATGCCGGGAAGCGTTACATGAACTGTCTGTTTCCAGCGGTTTGCACCATCAATCTGTGCGGCTTCATATAAATTAGGGTCAATGCCTGTGATAGCTGCCAAATAGACGATTGTTCCGTACCCAAACTCCTTCCAGGTTTCGGTCAAAATCATCGTAAAGGGAAACCATTTATTATCACCCAGAAAATAGATGGGCTTTGCACCAAAGGAAGTAATAAGCCGGTTTACCAAACCGCTGGACGGCGAAAGAATATCAATAAAAATGCCTCCGAGAACCACCCACGACAGAAAATGAGGCAGGTAAACAGCCGTTTGGATGTATTTTTTGAGCCGCATATTTTTAAGCTCATTGAGCATAATGGCGATAACGATCGGGATGACCAAGCCCAGCACAATCTTCATCGAAGCAATGAAAACCGTATTAAAAATAACATTTTTAAAATTCGGCAAAGCCATGACATAGCGAAAGTTGTTGAGCCCTACCCATTGCTGATTGCCAAAAAGCCCTTTAGCAGGTATGAATTTTTGAAACGCAATCACAATTCCCCCCATGGGCAGATAGCTAAATATGAGTAAGAGAATGAATCCAGGCAGGATCATCATATGAAGTGGAAGTTCCCTAATCCATCGTTTTTGTTTCATGGCGTTGACTCCTTTAGATAAAAGAAGGGGAGAGGATATTCCTTTTTAACATCCTTTCCCCTTCCCCTATTACTGATACTGTCCGTTACTTAAGCGTATCGTACCATTCATTCAATTCCTTGGTGATTTGCTCGCCGCCCAGCTGCTTCCAATCGCTGACGAATTTATCAAAATCGTCAATAGGAGCCGCGCCCATGATCAGCTTCACAAACACTTCTTTTTCAAGTGATTTCAACGTTGCCAGACGTTCCACCATGGTTTCAGTGGTAAACCCGGCATAGGACTCGAAGAGGAATTGGTCGTTTTCAAGATATTTTACGCCATATTGGAAAGCGCCATTTTCGCCATAAATCTTGTCCCAGCCCCATTGCGAGGTATCGCCGTTATGGAATGCTTCAATGTTCTTTTGGATAGAAGCCGCTTCACCTGTCAACTGTTCAAGGGTACCAGCCTTACGGGCCTCCTGCAGCTCCATAAAAGCCGTCAGGTTCTTAAACGGCGGGAAAGGCGTTACGGGTGAAAATTTCCACACGCCTACGCCATCGTTTGCCTTGGGCATGTAGTAATAATCAAAATCCCCTGTCTCACCCCAGCAAAGCTCCACGTGCAGGTTGAACATTTTAACCAATGCTTCGGGGTTCTTGCAATTCTTGCTCACTACCCAAAAGCTGCTGCCGCCAAAGGACTGCGGCGAATAGACCTTTTCGTCATCCACAGATACAAGAGAATAGCCGGTCCAATCCGCTTCGGGATCGTTTTGATAGTTGGAGATCAAAGGATACATGGGGTTCCATTGGGCACCAAATTCCATACCCACTTTGCCAGCCGCAATGGTTTCTGCCACTTTGCCGCCGTCCTTTACGCCAAACTCTGGATCGATCTGGCCTGCCTTATACATTTCGGCAAGCACCTTAAGTGCTGCCTTGGTTTCCGGCAAAGTGCTGCCATAGACCAAGTCGCCATTTTCATCCTCTACCCACATATTGGGATAGGCATGATAGCCCGCAAAAAAACCTTCCAAGCCCATGCAGCCACTATAAATATCCTTGGTAATTGCCAGGCCATAGGTATCGGAAACACCATTGCCATCCGGATCCAGCGTCGCAAAGGCGTCGCTAATCTTGAGCACATCGGCCATGGTCTTAGGCGGTTCCAGATTCAGGTTTTTAAGCCAATCGGCGCGAATCCAAATGAACAAGCCATCACCGAACACTTCCGCATTGCCAAGCCCCATCATTTTACCATCAATATACGAAGCGTTTATCGGCGCATCGCCTTGAACGGTAAAATATTTTTTCAGCAAATCTGAAGCGTACTCTTCCCAATAGGGCGTCATATCCACGATCATATCCGCTTCAGCCAGCTGCTTCATCTGCGCAGCGGTTACATACATCGCGTCAGGCAAATCGCCGGAGGCTAGCGTCACATTGGTTTTTTGGGTGAACGCATCGCCTACCTTAACAACCCAGTCATACACCACCTTGATTCCCAGTTTTTCTTCATAGGCCTTAAGCCATCTGTTTTCTTCCAAAGATTCGCCGGGCGTCTTAGGAATGATATTGTCCTGCAGATCATCGTCGATTGAACGAACAAAATGGATTTCAACAGGCTGTTCATACTTTTCCAGGGATTTGTCCGTTTCAGCTTCTGCACTGGCCACACATGGCAAACAGACTGCTAAAGCTAAGATCATGGCGAGGACCCAAGCTGTCCCCTTTTGTGTCAGGCGGTTATACATTTTTTAGGCACGCTCCTCTCTCAAATAGGAATTCCCTTGTTTTGATTATAAGGCAGATGCTTTTTCACCGCTATGGACAAATATTTACATCGCTTTTCATTTGTTTACAGATCACGTTAACAGGGCTTTGCCGTTTTTTACTTCTTCACATCTTTTTACCTTTTCGAAAAAACAATGGCGCCTTCGCAATCATTCGTTTACAATATATAATGAGGGAGCAATGATCGAACCGCTAGCCGTAACCGTCCACGCCATTAAGCGTGCCGGCGACGTAACAGGGCAGAAAATAGCCATCCTCGGCGCTGGTCCCATCGGCATTCTGCTGGTGCAAAGCGCAAAGGCCATGGGCGCTGCGCAGGTGATGATTACCGATGTCAGCGATTACCGTTTGGTGCTGGCCAAGTCCTGCGGCGCCGATTTCGCCATGAACACCCGCGAAAAGGACTTTGGCGAGGCGCTGGTGGAATGCTTTGGCCCAGACAAGGCGGATGTGATCTATGACTGCGCAGGCAACAATATCACCATCAACCAGGCCATCCGCTGCGCACGCAAGGGCAGCACCATCATTCTGGTTGCGGTCTTTGCTGATATGGGAGTGGTAGACTTGGCTGTGCTCAACGACCATGAGCTGGATCTCAACACCGCCATGATGTACCGCCATGAGGACTATGTGGATGCCATCCGATTGGTAAGCGAGGGTAAGATACAGCTCAAGCCCCTGATGAGCAAGCATTTTGCGTTCAAGGACTACATTGAAGCCTACCGCTACATCGACGCCAACGGCGAGAAGACCATGAAGGTTCTCATCGACGTGGACGGGAGCGAGGAGTAAGGGGATGTATCTTTGAAACCTTGCTGGGCTTTGCACTTATGTACTTACCCTGGCTATCTGCCATGGTTATCTCTTTTGCAATTACCATTATATTCATGGTGAATGGCATCAACAATAAACCCTCTTTTCCCAAATTCATGACCTAGCACCCTACCCCCGCATAAGAATTTAGCCGCCATCAACAAAATGACTGATAGCGGCGTCTTAATGACCTTTATGCTTATTATCTTTATAGGGTTACCCCTTCCAGGGGCATTGAGGCGCCGGCTAAATTGCATAAGCCGCCACCCGGAATGGGATGGCGGTATTGACTTATCGACTTATGGGAACAGGAATCCTGCTGTCATTTCCAGATAATTTGCCCCATCGTAATCGGGAAATTCAGCATTCATTGCCTCAAGGAACGCAGCCTTGGAGGTGTTTTCCTTAGCCAATTCCTTTACTTTCTCAAGATAGGCGATCTTGGTTGCAACCGCCTCTTGTCCTTCCGGTAAAGCATGACTAGTCAGCACAAGCTCATACCCCTTCTCTTGATAGCCCTTAAGCTCGGCGATTGTCGCATCAATATGCTCGCTACCAACAAGAATGTTGTGGCAATTGGAACCCATCATGTGACGATAAACACAATTAATTGCAGGGATTTCTACCCCGTAAGCATCATCGCCTGCAGCAATGATATTGAAATCTAAGCCGCCCAACGTTACCTTCTCGCCTTCTGGCACAATCTCTGCCGTCTGCGGCATCACGTTATCAAAGGCTTCACCGAAAATATTGATAAAGTTGTCCGTCAGCGCACGGATACCGCCGCCTTCACCCCAATTGTTGACTGCATTTTGCGTTGTATAAACCTTCATGCCGCCATAGGTATCTGCTCCATTTGGATGATAGGCCATCAGTGCACCTACCACAGGCTTTTCAATCTTTTGAATGTAAGCATTCCATGCGGCCAGGTTATCCTTAAAGGGCGGCGATTCGAGAAGCACTACTGCATCAGCTGCTTCAAGCAGATAACATACATCACTTAATGCGTCGCCTGTCATATAAGCGTGCAGCTTGATGCTGCCGAAATCGTAAACTGTTACCCTTCCCGCTTCAATCTCGGCAGCAATCACCTTAGGCGCATCAGCTAAAGCTGTGGCACAGCAGGCGGATAGGATCAGGGAGGCAATAGAAGTAAATATCTTTTTCATAGGTTTTGGTTCCTTTCCGGGTGGTTTGTAATCTGTTTTGCAGGTGAGCTCTTGCCTGCGAGATCACCATATCACAGCCTTTACTTCTTAAAAAGTACGCACCTTTTTATCTGGTAGGTTACCTTTTAGTTAGAATTGTGCTATTACGGCCTTTGCCGCATTAAATCTTTTGAATATTCTTTTTACTTGCATTTTATTTCTGTTTATATTACGATAAATATAGGTACCTGCATGCGAATTTTAGTCTTGCATCATTTTATGAAGTATTGGAGATTGCCTCATGATCGCGAAAAAAGATTTGCCTCCCTGCCCGGTGGCAACAACCGTTGAGCTTATCGGCACCAAGTGGAAGCTTCTGATCCTCCGTGATATTAAAGCAGGCCCTAAGCGCTTTAACGCGCTCCAAAAAAGCTTAGCAGGCATCAGCCAGAAGGTTCTGACAGATAGCCTGAGAAGCATGGAGGCTGATGGAATTGTCACGCGGACAGTCTACCCGGAAGTGCCGCCTCGGGTGGAGTATGCTTTAAGTGCGTTGGGGCAAACCCTGTCCCCCATTATTAATGCCATGGAGCAATGGGGGACCGAATATAAAAGAAACATGCAATAGGACTATCAATCGCCCTTCACCATAACACGCATGATCTCTCCAACATACATTTCGTGAAAATCCTTATTTACGTAGTTATTTTCAACAAGGCTTTTATCCACAAAGCCTTCTTCTTTTAGCGGCGCGTGATATAGCTTGCGGCATATAAAGATCATTTCCGCCTGGTTAAAATAAGGCATGCCATCAATGAAGTTCACATTGAAACCAGCCTTCGCAATCTTATCCTCTTCCCGCCCGGAATGTGTCCCCATATAAGCCAGTGCCTTTCTATAAGTATCATCAAAGACCGAAAGCGTAAAGTAATCCTCCAGATTCATAAACTCCTTTGTATACCGTTTTGGCCGCAGGTAAACAACAGCAGTAGGAAGTCCCAGATGTGCTTTTCCGTCTGACCTTTCCCAGATTGCGCCTAGATGCCCCCAGGAGGCTGTCATGGCATTATACCCTGACACCTCATTCCCTGCGGCAACGAGCCACCACTGGCTGCCAATCATGGCCATAGGGTTCAGCTTCAAATCGTAAACCGATACTTCTTTCATGACTATTTCCTCACACCCGTAAAATACGGCCTTCCTTGCGCGGTTTAGCTCTGGGTTCCGGGCCTTCACGATAACCGAGCAGCACATTCCCAACAGGCACCAGATCGTCTTCAATGCCCCAACACTTTCGAAGATCACGCCCATAATCCGTATCGAACACTTCCTCCGTGCGGCCTACATAGCATGCGCCAACACCCAAGAAGTGGGCTGCCAGTTGAATGTTTTGTGCAATCATGGCCGCATCCTCGTGGGTGTACTTCATGTTCAGCGCGAAAATAGTCAATACGGTAGGCGCATGATAGAAGCCATCCATCAGAGTCAGATCGTCCTTGATGCTTGGTTGGTCTGCGGAAATGGCCTGGGCTATCTTGCCAGGGTCTTCATCTTTAAACTGCATGTGCCGGCTTAACCGCCCTAACCGTTCGTTGATCTCCCTATTCTGGCAAACCACGATACGGGAACGCTGATTGTTTCCCGCGCTTGGCGCATAGAGCCCTGCTTGGAGTATCTGCTCCAACACATTCTCCTCTATCTGCCTGTATTGAAAACGGCGAATAGCGTGGCGGGTTATCATCTTCTCAATCATTTCACTCATGTGGGTTCCTCCTTTAGCAAAGGCAAATCTTGTGCAATTGACTTCAGTATAGCAGTACGAAAGTCTCCTGAACAGTACGCACCTTTTTGTAACCATCCATTTCAAAAGTTACTACTCCCCTTTTTCCCCTACCTCCCCAGCAACTTTCAACCCATATAAGAAATCAGGCCGCCATCAGCAAAATCACTGATAGCGGCGTCTTAATGCCTTTTATGCCTATTAACTTATCTGCCTACTATCTTTATAGGGGTGTTTACAGGAGCTTTAACGCATGCCTACAAACGCAGCAGTTATGATGAATGACCCCGCTCTGCCATACAACTGAATTAGTAAACACTTTAATACATAAGACCCCTGTAAGTCTTTTTACCTTCTAAGCTCAAAATGCCCTTTGCGGTGAGAAAGTAAAATGGCTTACAGGGGTTTATTATGTCTATGGAAAACATTCTCCATAATGGAATTCATGCATCTTCCCGTATCCAGTGTTTTGGATTTTTGTATTTTGCCATCTATCCACATTATTGGGTACATTTTTTAACGATAGGCTGATAAAATAACTTGAACCGCCTTGTCGATTCCAAGGTTGCCGCTATCAATACAGAGGTCAAAATGCTCTATCTGCTGTTTTGATTTACCCTCGTAAAAAGAATAATATGCCATGCGCTTTTTATCAACCTCATGAAGCCGTTTCTCTATGTTTTGCGGTACTTCCTGATATTCCTCCACCGCGCGGTGGATTTTTGTTTCGATATCCGCGTAAATAAATACACGCAGCAAGGGCAGTTGGCCTCTTAGCACTTCACAGGCGCCGCGCCCCACGAGTATGCAAGGGCCGCGGGATGCCAGTTTACAAATCGCCGTACGCTGAGCGAGGTAGCATTCATCTTGTATCGGCAATTCAAAGGGTACGCCAGGAGCAATCGAATATAGGCAGCTTCCTGCCCCTTTTTGATCCGCGTCGGCAAAGGACTCCGCACGCAGGCCGCTTTGGCGAACAGCCCCTTCAATAATTTCTTTGTCGAAAAAAGGGATATTCAACTGTTCGGATACGAGTTTTCCAATCTGTCTACCGCCGCTGCCGTATTGCCGGCTGATCGCAATGACTTTATCCATACCCGCCGAACCTTCCCTCTTTATATATTTTTTGTACTGTCTATACTCTCTGTCATCATTTTTGACGCTATCCGCTTCATGGGTTTAATCAAGAAAAGGCACGTAAGAACCGTTAGCACATCGGCAGCGGGCTGCGAAAAGCAGATACCCGCCACACCAAAGGCGCGGGGCAGCAACAGTATAAAAGGAACATAGAACACTCCCTGCCGAATCAAGGAAAGAAACAATCCCATTTTCGGCGAACCGATGGTTTGAAAGGTGATCGTCATCATGTAGCAAAGGCCAAAGGCCGGATACAATGCGACTTGTGAAATCAACAACCACTTACCATATTCTATAATTATCGGGTTCTGATTGAACAGCATGATCAACGGCTTGGCCAGCAGGATATACACCGCCGCCACCAGCACTGTCAGTAGCATTGACCCTTTTAGCGCAAAGCGCACCGATTGATGAAACCGCTCTTCCTCCTTGGCTCCAAAGGCATAGGAGGCTACCGGCTGATAGCCCTGCATAAAGCCCATGACCACATAGCACCCAATAAGGATCAACCGCTGTACTACTCCGTAAGCAGCAATGATCTCATCTGCTTGAGGGAGCGGTGCAGCCATAATGTTAGTTAGAGAGGCTGCAACGGACAGGCATATTTGCCATGCAATAGAAGAAATGAACGAAGGAGTTTTAACGTTGAAAAGCAGTGCGAAAAATATAAACTTGACATCACTGGATGATTTGTTCTCTACGGAGGAAAGCCGCGAAGAAGCTAACCGCGAAAAGGTAGTGGAGATTCCGCTAACAGAACTGTACTCGTTTAAAAATCACCCCTTTAAAGTGTTAGATGATGAACGGATGCAGGATACTGTGGAGAGTATCAGAGACCGTGGCGTGTTGGTTCCAGCTATTGCCCGCCCAAGGGAAGAAGGCGGCTACGAACTTATTTCTGGTCATCGGAGAAAACATGGATGTGAGCTTGCTGGGCTTGACACCATGCCCGTCATTGTTCGCAATCTTGATGATGACGCCGCCACAATCATCATGGTCGATTCTAACATTCAGAGAGAAAACATCCTGCCAAGTGAACGAGCTTTTGCTTATAAACTTAAGTTGGAAGCTATGAAACGTCAAGCTGGAAGGCCGTCTAAATCAAATTATTCCCAAGTTGGGAATAATTTCGAGGGGCGGACATCAAGCGGCATTATGGCTGAACAGATAGGTGAAAGCAAAAACCAGATTTTTCGGTTTGTGCGCCTTACAGAGCTCATCCCAACGCTACTGGATATGGTGGATGAAAAGAAAATCGCCTTTAATCCTGCCGTGGAGCTGTCGTATCTCAAACCGGATGAACAGGCTATGCTTCTGGATGCAATTAACAGCGAGCAGGCCACACCTTCATTATCACAAGCCCAGCGTCTCAAAAAGTTCAGCCAGGAGGGGCGTTTGAACGAGGATAGTATGCTTGCCATCATGTCGGAGGAAAAGAAGAACAGTCTGGAAAAGGTCACGCTATCCGGCGATCAGCTCCGAAAATACTTCCCGAAAAGCTATACCTCAGAGCAGATGGAGCAGACCATTTTCAAGCTACTGGATACCTGGCAGAAGCAACGAAAAAGGGCCCAGGAAAGGTGAATTTTATGCAAAAGGCGCACTCCGACGAGCGCGTCTTTTTTCATGCCCTGAACGGCTAATGGATTATATTACGAAGGAGACATGAAAGTATGGCAGTCTTTAGAATCGAAAAAACGAAGGATTACACAGTTATGGCCAACCATCATCTCAAAAACAGGTCACTGAGCCTTAAAGCCAAAGGCTTGCTCTCCATGATGCTTTCCCTGCCGGACGAATGGAATTACACTACCAGAGGTCTGGCAGCCATCTCTATGGAGGGGGTGGACAGCATCGGTAACGCGCTTAAAGAGCTGGAATCGGCAGGGTACATTGTGCGCACTCGGCTGCGGGATCAAAAGGGGCGAATTACGGATACAGAGTATGTGATCTACGAAACGCCAAATGGCACTCCGCAACCTGATGCGCCGGAATCGGGCATACCGCATGTGGCAACACCGGATACGGAAATTCCTGATATGGAGAACCAGGATTCGGATGCCTCGGATACGGAAAACCCCGCACAATATAATACTTATAGATCAAATACGTATCCAGTAAATCCTAAAATATCAAATACGGAACGAACAAATCCTTATCAATCCAATCCTAATCTATCAAAAGGGGCAGGCGGTGGTGATACTCACACGAACATTGCTCAAGTGCGAGAGCAGGTGCGCAACAGCGTCTGCTACGATTGTATCGTCGATTCAGACAACCGGGAGCGGCTGGACGACATCGTTGAGCTGATCGTGGAAACGCTCTGCACCGAAAAGCCGCTCATCACCGTATCGGGCATAGAATACCCTGCTGCCTTAGTGAAAGAGCGACTGATGCAGATCAACAGCCTGCATATCGAGTATATCTTTAGCTGCCTGGCGAAGAACAGCCATGAGATCCGCAACATCAAGCGTTATTTGCTGGCGACGCTGTTTAACGCTCCTGCCACGATGAGCAGCTACTACGATGCCCAGGTGCGAAGCGATCAAAATGAGCTTGAGGACTAGTAAAAAAGCAGCCCATCTTGGGGTAACCCATGCAGCATTAACTAAATAACCTGTGCAAAGCGCCGGCGTTAATAATCGCTGGCGCTTTGCTATATCGATGAGGAGGATACTTTATGCCGATTGTCAATCTAAAGAAATTCTATTACCACGAATTCCGTGAAGACACCTTTGTCGAGGTTTCCGATGAGGTCGCCGAGGCGCTGCTGGATCTGCATCGTGCAGAGGACAGATTATTACGCAAAATTCGTTACCACAAAGCCTATTACTCACTGGATGTGGACTACGGCATTGAAAATACTGTTCCTGAATGGAGGCAGCCCTCGCCGGAAGACTTGATCATTGAACAGGAAGATTTGGAATATCAGGAGCTCCTGCTGGAACGGCTGAAAGAAGCCGTATCAGCGCTTACCCCGAAGCAGGCTAAACGCATTCATGCACGCTACATGGACGGGAAGAAGCTCAAAGCGATCGCCGCAGAGGAAGGCATCTCGGTCAACTGCGTCAGCAAATCCCTTGTCGATGCTGAGAAAAGGCTTAAGAAATACTTTGACAAGCAGAATTGGAAACGGCGGGAGGAAGACTGATGCCTAAGCGAATCAGGAATATTCAAATCCTATTTCGTGTTACGGAAGCCGAACGAGCGCTGATCGAACAAAAGATGGCGCTGATGGGCACCAGGAAAATGGCCGTATATCTTCGCAGGATGGCTCTGATGGGCTATGTGATCAAGCTGGATCTGCCTGAACTGAAAGAGATGATTTCATTGCTTCGGAGAATGAGCAATAATATGAATCAACTGGCTAAGCGTGCCAATGAAACTGGGAGGCTGTATGAGATTGATCTGAAAGAGGTTCAGCAACAGCAGGAAATGCTCTGGCGAGGCTTGCATGATCTGATGATCCGGTTGGCATCCATACGTTGATGCGGAGTACATAGTACACGCTTATAAATACCGCTGGTCTAGCTTGTAGAAAACCCAAAACCACAACATTGACTATCTATGCGCATGGGAATATTCTAAACATGCGCATAGAAAGCGAGGTGACACAATGGCGCAGAAGAAGATGGGACGTCCACCTTCCGATAATCCTTTGAAAGACAGAATCTTTGTGCTGGTGAGCGATGAAACAAAGCGGAAGCTCGAAAAGTGCAGGGAAACCTTAGGGGCCACCACATCGGATATAGTCCGCAAAGGGATTGATAAGGTATACGACGACCTGGAGAAATAGAAGGAAGCGGCATCATGCTCTCTCGACAAGACCAAATGCCACTTCCAGCACGCACTCACCCAAGGGGCGGAACGCATAAATCATTATACACTGTGCGGCCTGTTCTTACAAGGTGTTGTGTGAAACCAACATCGAAAGGACTAAAAATGCAATGAGAAATATACTGGAGCTATTGTGCGACTCACCCAGCGTTGTTCACGGGCAGGATTCGCCCTTTGTCAGAATGGCGCGAATTAAGAACGAGAACATGGAAATGCTCAACGACAGCATGACTGATGAACAAAAGCAACTGCTGGAAGCATACTTTGATGCCGATACAAAAATCGAGGAAATCATGAGTTTTGGGAGGTTTCGGTATGCGTTCCATCTTGGAGCCCAAATCATGGCGGAAATGCTGGAAGGCAAGGAGGAACTCTTGAAATGAGCACTTTAGAAAAGTGGTACAACGGCGAGCTTTACCCTGCTGAGCAAATCCTTCCGCATAGCGCGGAATATCGTTCCCTTAATCAAAAGCTCTGCGATGAAAGAAAGCATTTTGTCAGCAGATTGTCTGCGGAAGATAAGGAACGTTTTGAAAAATGGGAAGGGCTTCGCTGCGATTCATTCTCCATGGACTGCTACGCCAGTTTTTCATATGGCTTCAAGCTGGGTGTTCAGCTCATGTGTGAAACCTTCATGGACGATGGTACACTGGCAACATCGGAATGATATCCAAATACTATTCCATATGTATATGTATGGTTTCAGAAACGGTCACCTGACATGGAAGCCATTGTGCCAACTTGAGAGGAGCTGCAAAATGAGCGATTTGAATTACCTGGTAAACGGAGATTATCTTATTCCCAATCTGTCCATTAATGAAATGGATACCTTGCCCTTGGGCAAGTACGGCCGAATGCGCCTGACTTTTTTGAAGGAACACCATGAGATATTGTATAACGCCCTACTCCTGTCCGGTAAGTTGATGGCGCATTTACAGGAAATCGACAAAACAGCCCGCGTGCGCCTGGAGCAGTTTATGGCTACGCAGCCGCGAGCGCTGAACATAACAGAACAGATGAAAGCATCTGATCCGCTGACATGGGTAGCACAGATGAACAGTCTTAAGGCCCAAGCGGAAGAATTGCTGATGGCGGAATTGATTTGCGCATAGCGGGATTTGCTCAAAGGCAAATCCAAGAAAAGGCTAATGATTTCTATACTTGGCGAAGCGAAGAACGTTCGGTCAGCGTTCTTCGTTTTCTCATTTGAATAGAATAATGATAGAAAGGACAATAAATTGCCGATTTTGCCTTTTATCACCGTGCCTCTCTATATTTTAATAAATATTGCCATGGTTATTTTACTCTATTCACAAGCCTGAAGCTTCTCTACTCAGTGCGGCTGATCTTCCACTTTACTATTTCAGTATCTATCCCCGGAGGTGTTGGTTTAAAAGGTCCATTCTTTTGCAGTGTATAATCTTTGATTTGGAATTCTCGTAGCGCTTGGATATCGATTTCTCCAATTAGTAAAGATGCATTTAAGCCGCCTTTTACAGAAACAATGTTCCGAGCTTCGGTTTTAGTAGGTTGAGTTATTCTGCTATCGCCAAATTGGGACGTGTTCACTTGGACAAAATAACAGTGTAAATCTCTGGATAACGACTCAACTATATTGCCGAAGTAATTCGTATCGCTATTATACTCAACAGCGACAACCATATCCGCCCAAGACATATATTCAGCACGATCAGTAATTGAGGTCAATTCATAGCAACAATACACAGGGAAATAACAATCATTCCAACGATAAAGCGGTCGTTTGCTGATTTTTTCAACCGATTTGTATCCATAGCCGCTAATAATACGCTTTTCTTCGGGCGAATAATGCTTTTTCAACTGGAAGAACATAGCTGCTGTCGAAATTGTTTCGGAGTATTCGAAAGGCAGTATAACAGCAGTATAATTATATACTTGGGTATCAACCACCAAATGTTCAACACCCGTAATAATTGCGATTCCTTCTCGTGCTGCCTTTAATGCAAGTGTAGGCAACCATTCAAACGGAACAAAATTTTCGGGCAATACAAGCATATCAGCATTTTCAATTATTGCTCTGTTTACTAAATCTGTCAGCGTGCGATAGCGTTCGTAACATCTATTCGGTTTTCTACCTTTAAGGACAGCTTCGAGATTAGTAACATCACTGACATTAACATTTGCAATAGCAATCTTAAGCGCGTTTTTACGTGCAGTCCCTATGGATATTATGTCATTTTCGCTTTTCTTGGCTAGTATACCTATTGGGGCATCCGGCACTTCCTTTATCACTTCTTGAACATAATCCATTTGCAGGCTTCGCGTATTATCATCCATATGCTCACACATGGATTTTAGTAACATAGTGGTCGCAATATCCTGAGCTTGTCGAAAATAAGGAAGAAATTTTTCTGAAGAATCAGCACTTGATCTATTCCTGCATAAGTGCGCAAAGCAATCTGAAAAAACTGTAAAGTTCACACTGTTATCATCTGATGGGCAGGTGATTGCTTCTGGCGGAATAACCATAACATATTTATTGGTCATCCTCGTAGTAAAATAGAATGATCTTAAAACAGGTTGTATATCTTCTGACGAAATCGCAGTAATGATTTTGTTTGCATCCTTGCCCCAGAGTAACGAAAGAACTCTATTTAAAGTAGCTGTTAAGTGCCTTTTTAAGCTTTGCTTTATATTTTCAGTTTCTGAAATTTGGTTACATTCCATGTTATCAATAGCGCGTTCAATCTTTTTACAGAATTTTGAAAACCCGGAATAGTCCTTATCAGTAATATAGATTTCAAAAACGCGCTCCCAAAGAATGAAATTTTCTATCAACTCACGATTATTAAACATCCTACCGATGATGCGGGTAAATTTCTTCATATTACCATCATCAACCAGGCTACTAACAACCCTGTATTTACCAAGAAATTTTGACAGTTCGTACTTGTCAATCAGGATTTTCTTAACACCACGCAACTTATTAATTGTCGCATCGTTGTCAAGACGGTAAAAATCGCTAAAGTCATCTTGCGAGAATGCTTCTCCCACGTCAGGCATAAGACGGAATGCACTGACAGTTTGGTGAATCTCGTTTTTGAATTTATTCAGAAGCGCTGTGGAATTATTCTCGGCAAAGAGAGCTATAATGCGTGTCTTTTCTAATTGAAACTCAAACTGACTCTCTTTCGATAAACAAAAAGGCTCAGTTACTTGGTATGTGATATCTTTGCCAGTATCTTGTTCGATTGATTGCTCTTTATAAGCATCGGGCGATTTATTTTGTGTAATTGTACTCATCGATTTTGTCACAAAGCATTCTTCACCTTTTCGACGCCCATTGCCAAGATAGTAGTCAATCACTTCATTCTTGGTTAAGGAGTCTTCTCGCGCCTTCTTATATATTTCGCTACCTTTCTCAATTTTTTCAACAATAATAATGTCGTCAACATATCGGCCATAGTAGCTGGGATTCCAGAAGTCAAGGATTCCTTTGTCAAAGTTGGCTAGACACCAGTTTGACAAGACCGCCGAGGGTAAAAAACCTATCGGAAGTACATTACCGCTCTGTTCAACACCTTTTTCCTGCAAAGCTTCGGAATACCGCTTGATTATTGAGAATACCGCAGAATGCAACGAAATATCTTCCTGTGAATCACCATTTGTCAATATGGAATTATATGTATCTTCCGTAATGCCTGTCTTGTAGTAGAACCGCTTTAAATCTAGCGTCAATATTAAGGCATCATGGCCTTTTGCCAATAAAGCTTCCGCACAAGACAGTCCGTCATCACGCCAGAGCGAATATTGCGCAAAATATGGTTCAAATAATGCGGGTGAAGGAATAATATCATCTGCATCATTCCAAATCAGCTTCGAGCGTAGCTTGTTTCCACGAGCATTAATGTAGCATTCTTCATCTAGTCGTTTTCCGAATGCCATTATCCACATGATACCAAGAATATGACCGCGAACATCCATATCAATGAAATATTGTAATTCAGAAACAATAGCCTTTTCGTTAGGGTTGCCGACACTTATAACCGACGTATCCTCGTGCTCTATTATTTTCATTTTCTTTGGAAAAGGTATTGCCCTAATCGTTGAAAGAATCTCACTTATAAGCATAGAGGATTCTCCAACGTCAGCAACATCGAAAGCTTTTGCAATTTCATCGAGCAAACTTTCAAAATTCTTTTCCGCTTCGAATGCCACAATTTTATCACGAAGAAGTAATGCGGTTTTATCAAAATAAGCATGCGCCTTTAGTTTACGGAATGCAATTCTTACAAGGTCTTCTGTGTACATCATTACATAGCTCCTATGCCCCTTAACTATCGGTTGTGCCCCCAATAGCCAAAGCTATTTTGAAATTTCTCCGTTTTCCATGCAAAAATGCAAGTCAGCCCGCTGCTATCTATACACTCGCACGAAACATTCTAAACGTTTGTTTTCATATTCAGTAATAAATTGCTGCTCGCTAGTAATTTTCCTTTCGGGATCATACACAACAAATAGGACTCCACAATCAGAAGGCATTTTCGTTATATCTGCCGCAATCCCTTCCGTAATTGTGCTTGGTGTAGTTGTCCCACGAATATACTTTGATTCAATTAAAAAATGATCTTGAGCATGGTCGGGAACATACCCCGCTTTCCAAAAACGAAATGCAGGGTATTCTCTTGTAAACTTGCCATGGCTGTTTAAAAGCGCCTGTATTTTATCATTGAAATCGTTTTCGTTTTTGGGTTTTTCTCTTTGAAAGAGAATAGGGATATTCTCTCTGAGAAGCGCATCTATTTCCTTGACTCTATTTGCAATTGGCGACTGCAAATAGTTCCGCTCAGCGATAATCCCTAGAAATGACCTCGGATTAACTGGACGGTTCAAGTCCTCATGCTTAACCTGCATTGTCTTTGCAGCCTTAAGAACGGAATCGCCATATTTTGATAGCAACTCATATACTTCGGAAAGTTTGTCATCAGGATTATTGCCAGGCCAGAAATTTACAATATCAAAAATATCTGTCGAATAATTTTTCAGCAGTTCTTCCTTTGATCCAAGTTTCTCTGCGCTTGCTAATCTCATTGTATAATATAGGCGTTGCCTTGTTTCGTCATCTCGAATATCGCTAGAAATGAAATCATCAGTATACAACGCATCGTAATCATCTAGATCAGAGGCATAGACTGCGAAGCGCCTGTCAATGCACTGTGAACAGCAACCGCAATGTGCTTCCTGGCCTTTTTTGCTCCGAGTTGAGCTACACGATACTGAGCTTGTGATAATATTCATTTCATGATTTAATCTAAAGACCTCCATCACTTCTGCTTTAGTCTTGTTATAATAAGGCGCAATAATGCTAAACGAATCATCAAATAAGCCGTAAAACTTTCTTAACAACCCTAAAGTCTTTGGATGGGTGGTCCGGCTTGCACGCGCATTCATAATATCTCCCTGCTTGGGTAAGTTAATGCTCGTTATTCCGTTTTCATATATGAAAAACTCGTGTTTTCCATAGCAACTAGCTATCGAAAAGGCAATAGCAGAGAAAAGGAACATACGTGTTCTCTGCGTCTCTTCAATGCTTTTCATTTGATGATTATGGCACTCAAATCCATATTGGCGAATTCTATTGTTATAACGCTTATTGAGGGCTTCTATAATTGCATGCTGTGTATGCATCACTGTTTTGTTTGCCTTATGGCTAACGGCACAAATTTTACGTTTACCGTCTTCATTCAACCGTTGTATTGTGCCTGCCAAGGAATCAAGCCCCCCGGAAAACAAAACAATATCTGTCTGCTCAACATCATCAAGTTCTTCAAACTCCCCACTGAACATAGATATCTGCTTAGCCACAGGTCCAAGCGTATTTTGTGTTGCTTGACGGAATATGAACTGATATTTTCTGTCGCCTGTCATGAACTGGAGAACTTCTGCCAATGAGCCTATTATCTTCGCATTGCTCCAAAATTCACAATCCATAACTGGAACATTAATTTGAAAAGAGCGTGCCCACGAATCGTTATTAATGCTACTTCTAGCGCCTCTATCAGCCATTCGATCCGCGCAAAAGACATATGCCGCAATTTGCAACAAATCTAGGATTCGATCAGGAAGCATTTCAGGATCACGAACAAACTTTTCAAATCCAATTGTTATATTTGCAATGATCCCTTTGATATCACGGTGCAGGAGATTGATTGTCGATGCGTTACACTCGTTCGTTTCACACAGTTCACCGCAAAAAACACGAATCGTGTCGGGAGCCTGTTGGCTCATTTGCCCTCAGCCTCCCTTCGGAACTCTTCGCGTAGCTTTCCAAAAGCAACATATAAAAAGCCTTGCACTTTGGCTTCATCAGGGAAAGAAGATTTTGCGTTATTGTTAAACCAGCCAGCCGCAAAAGATTGGGTAATCTTCGAAATATCGAAAGCATGCTCCGATATGGCATTTGACTGCGTTGTTAACTGTGTAGAAAATGCTTGCAAAGCGTTGTAGTTGTCAATGCTACTTGCTGCGGCACGTTCGACGTAATATTTGATTTGTCGGTCGGTAAACGCAGCAAAAAAGGCCCTTGACAATTCGCAAAAAGCCGCACCTGTTCCCGCTTTTTTCCAAGCACTCTCCGTTTGATCAGGTAAAAATGATATTTGATTTGTTTGATGCGCTTGCTGGAATTCAATAACAGCTTGGAGTGCAGAATCTTTCGCAATCTTATTAATCTCTAAAGAGCCCGTTTCTGTTGAAATATAATTCTGTGCGCTTGCCATCAAAGAAAAAAGTGACAGGTTAGAATCGACATCATAGCCATTTTGATTAAGATAATCAATTTGATTCTCCTGCTTTGCCGAAAAGGCAAGAGTACCTAAAAATGAGAGCGCCTTAATCACAGACTCGTCATGGTGCATGTCTTCATAGGTCTTCTTGATGGCACGCAGTGTGTCATACATGATTTTCAAAACATCCTGCTCATCGCCATCATATGCTACTAGTTGATCAACGATTGCGTTCCATTGCTTTGTACGCGGGAGAAATCCTATGCGCTCATGCCCCAAACCAACCCCTCCTCTCAAAAAAATTATTATTCGAAAGATTACCTTTGTATATTACAATATTCGTAAACCATAATCGAATTTTGGTTTATTATAACATAATCCAGCAGAAAGTAAAGATATCTTACTAGACTACTACATATCGTATCAAACTGCATCTATTGGTCTTCAATTGTCTTTCGGCTTGCTACCGCTAAACTAACTCCTCATGGTTCATTCGCCCACAAGTCTATTCTTTTGACTTGCTTCATGAATCTCCCGGGCTCAGCGAGGAGAACATATGCAGTACCTAGGCTTTTAAACATGCCAAGACTTATTGCTCACATGACTATTCTAAATTCCATCACACTACAGCATATAGCACTTTTACAAAAAGTGCGTAGCCGCAGAATAACATTCTGCGATCAAAGGGGATTGGGCGGCGCTGCCCCCAACAAGCGAAGCGCAATGTGGATATGGCTATCCACTTGCATTGCTTGCCAATAGGAGCCGCACTTCTCGATACTAGGCGATGTACTCAAGACATATAGCCTGCATGGAAGACCATGCTCAGATTCGGAATACTTTTTTAAGGTTGCGTAAGCCTATTGATAAAATGGCGATGGTGTGACTGTAATTAATATATTTCAGGATGCCAAAAGAGCGCTGGCATATAGCGAAACGTTTTTGACGGGAAGGCTTTTCACTCCCTGCGTCGCAGATTAGCTGCGGAAAAAGAAAGAAGGCTCACATGGAACCTTCTTTCTTTTTTGTGTTGACATCATACTGGCGGCTCTATTGGACAAAGGAAGATAAAAAGCTATCCCTTATAGATTTGGGTAAACCAATTTGGCTAGGGTCGGCTGACTGAAAAACAACTGTGCCTGTTCAGGACAAGGCATTTGGCTCAGTGTATCTTGCGCAATAGACAACATCAATTTCAATCTATTAAGTTGGTTGGCTTCACTGGAGCCCGGATCGTAATCCACGGCTACGATGTTTGCCTTTGGATACATTGAACGAAGCTTTTTTATTACCCCTTTGCCGACCAGATGGTTGGGCAGGCATGCAAATGGTTGGACGCAAACAATATTGCTTATACCTGTAGTTAGCAGCTCGGCCATCTCTCCTGTAAGGAACCAGCCCTCGCCGTATTGATTGCCCAGGGATATGATGGGCTGTGCCAGCTTAGCTATGTGATGAATTGTTGTAGGTGTGGTGAAATGCTGGCTACGCTTAAGCGCTTTAATGGCGGGCTTACGTATTGCATTAATAGCCGATACGCCAATTTGTGCCGTTGCTGATGTGCGCCATGGTTTTCCAAGGTATTCATGTGCAAAGACACCGTTATACATAAAGAAACTAAAGAAGTCCATCATATCGGGCACTACAGCTTCCGCACCTTCGCTTTCCAGCAAATCAACCAGATGGCTGTTTGCCAAGGGCATATATTTTACCAGGATTTCACCCACTATCCCAACGCGGGGTTTGGAAACCGCTGTATTGATGGGAAGATTATCAAAGGCTTCAATAAGGGCATGGCAGGTTTCGGTATAGCTAAGCTTTGGATGAGCACTGGTCAGGGAATCGATAGATTGTATTGTCCAAAATTCCGCAAGATGGTTGGCGCTGCCCTCGATCAACTCATAAGGACGCATTCGATAAAGGCAACGCATTAGCAAATCACCTAATGTGAGCGCCTTCATTGCATCCAGCAACAGCGGAGGGGTGATTTTGAAGCCCGAGTTTTTCTCCATGTTGTTTAGGTTAATGGATAAAACAGGAATGTGCGAAAGACCCACTTGGTCCAGTGCTCTTCGGAGCAAGCCAACATAGTTGCTGGCGCGGCAGCAACCGCCTGTCTGTGTCATGGCAAGAGCTATCTTGTTTGTATCGTACTTATTTGATAGTACAGCATCCATTAGTTGCCCCACTGTGATAATGGAAGGATAGCATGCATCGTTATTTACAAACTTAAGGCCCACATCTATGGCTGATTGGGTGTCGCTATCCAGTATGACCACATTATAACCGTATTTGCGCAGAACTGGTTCTACGATATTAAAGTGTAGAGGACTCATGTTGGGTGCAAGGATGGTGTATCCGGCATCATACATTTCCTCGGTGAACTCCGCGCGCTTATAAGGAGCACCTACCGCTTGAACATAGATACGCCCCTTTTCACGCTGCTTGGCTGCTGCAAGCAGACTGCGAATTCGGATGCGTGCCGCACCCAGGCTGTTCACTTCATCAATTTTGATGAGCGTGTAGAGTTTGTTTGCCTTTTTTAGAATCTCCGATACCTGATCGGTGGTAATAGCATCTAGGCCGCAGCCAAAGGAATTAAGCTGGATAAGTTCAAGGTCTTTTCGTGTACACACAAACTCCGCGGCGCGATAGAGGCGGGAGTGATAGACCCATTGATCAGTGACTCGTAAAGTATGCGGATCATATGCGGCAGGAATGCTATCCTCTGTTAATACAGCCATGCCGTATGATGCAATTAGTTCGGCAATGCCGTGGTTGATTTCAGGGTCGATATGATAAGGCCGCCCTGCCAGCACAATGCCTTTGCGTTTATGCTCTTCCATCCATGCTAAAGCCTGCTGGCCAAAGGTGTGGATATCCTCTTTGGCCGCTTGCTGCTCACTCCAAGCCTTAGTCGCGGCTTTTTTCGTCAATGCGTGCGGAATATTGAACTGCTCTTTAAAAAACGTTGCCAGGCGGTCAGCAGCAGTCTTTTCATTCGTAAATGCAAGAAATGGTTTGAGTAAACGTGCTTTGCCGCAGGCAATATCCTCTACGTTGTTGACTATGTTTTCTGGATTGCCTATCACCATAGGGCAGTTGTAATGGTTCTGAGATGAAGAGTCTTCTTGGTTTTCATAGAACACGCAAGGGTAAAAAATAGTTGAAACCCCTTCGTCTATGAGCCATTGAATATGACCATGGGCTAACTTGGCGGGGTAGCATTCACTTTCGGAGGGGATGGAGCCCATGCCCTTTTCATATATATAGCGGGAAGAAAGCGGTGAAAGCTTTACATGAAAGCCAAGCTCTTTGAGCAGCGTTGCCCAGAAAGGATAGTTTTCGTATATATTCAGCGTGCGCGGGATGCCGATAATACCACGAGGAGCATCTTGTTTTGCAAGTGGTTGATAGTCAAACAGCCTTTTTAGCTTATAATCAAAAGCATTTGGCACTATCTCCTTGGGGAGTTCCACACCTGTGCCCTTTTCACAGCGATTGCCCGTAACATGTCTCCTTCCGCCGGGGAAACGGGTCACAGTAAGCATACATTGGTTGGTACAGCCTTCGCAGTGGAGCGTCTTGGCTTGATAATCCAGGTTTGTGATTTGCTCAAATGAAAGCGTCGTTGTGGGTTGCCCTTCGTATCGTTGCTGCGCCAGCAGTGCTGCTCCGAACGCGCCCATGATTCCTGATATATCAGGACAAACCACATCTTGTTCCAGTAAAAGTTCAAAGGCACGCAATACGGCCTTGTTGTGGAATGTCCCGCCTTGAACCACGATGTGTTTGCCTAAATCTTGGGCTTCAGCCAACTTAATGACCTTGTACAGTGCATTTTTGATTACCGAATACGATAGCCCCGCTGCGATATCCTTAAGGGATGCGCCCTGCTTTTGTGCCTGCTTGACATTGCTGTTCATAAACACGGTGCAGCGTGTGCCCAGATCAAGCGGAGCGGTAGCAAACAATGCCTCTTTGGCAAAATCTTCGGCTGTATAGCCCAGTGAATCGGCAAAACTCTCCAAAAAGGAACCGCAGCCCGAGGAACAAGCCTCATTGAGTAAAACGGAGTTCACGGTGCCGTTTTTGAGCCTGATGCACTTCATGTCCTGCCCGCCGATGTCCAGCACACAATCAACATCGGGTTCAAAAAACGCTGCGGCAGTATAATGCGCAATGGTTTCTACCTCGCCCTCATCCAGGCAGAAGGCAGATTTTAGCAGAGTTTCGCCGTAACCCGTTGCGCAGGAGCGCACGATATGCACATCAGCTGGCATCTCCATGGAAAGCGCTTTAACTGCACTTCGAACAGTTTCAATTGGGTTACCCTGATTGTTAGCATAAAAAGAGTAAAGCAGCTTGCCCTCTGTGTCGATCAGTGCGAGTTTGGTGGTGGTAGAGCCTCCATCGATACCCAAAAAGCAGTCTCCATGATATTCCTTCAAACACCCTCTAGTTACCTTTGCTTCCTCGTGCCGATGCATAAAGGCTTTATATTGTAGCTGGCTTTTGAATAGCACGGGCAAATGCTTAAGCCCATGTGTCAGCGTGACCCCTTTTTCTAAACGGTCCATTAGATGAGAGAGAGTCAAATTGCTGTCAGCGTCCAGCGCTGCGCCAAAGGCTGCAAATAGATGACTATTTTCAGGCATGATGGCTGTTTCCTTTGTCAAACCAAGCGTGCGAATGAATGCGTTTTGAAGCTCTGTCAAGAAATGCAGCGGTCCTCCTAAAAACGCCACATTCCCGCAAATAGGCTTGCCACAGGCAAGGCCTGATATGGTTTGGTTGACAACCGCCTGAAAAATGGAGGCTGCTAAATCTTCTCGTGATGCGCCCTCGTTGATAAGCGGCTGAATGTCACTTTTAGCAAACACACCGCAGCGGGCAGCAATGGGGTATATTTCACCATACTGCGAGGCCAGGTCGTTAAGTCCTGCGGCATCAGTCTTGAGTAAAGAGGCCATCTGGTCGATAAATGCGCCCGTGCCGCCCGCACACACACCGTTCATCCGCTGCTCAAGACCACCTTTAAAATAGATGATCTTCGCGTCCTCACCGCCCAATTCAATGGCTACATCCGTCTTGGGAATGTTGGCTTTGATTGCATTGGCGACCGCTGTCACCTCCTGAACAAAGCCTGCGCCTAACACCTTGGCCAGTTCCAGCGAGCCGGATCCCGTCATGCAAACGGGTGGGTCACACAGGGGAAATTGTTTGCGCGCATCTAAAAGCAACTCGCACAGTGCCTCCTGAGTGTTGGCGCGGTGACGGCGGTATTCGCCATATATCATTTGATTTTGCGCGTCGAGCAGTACCAGCTTAACGGTAGTGGAGCCAATATCAATGCCTGCGCGGTATGCTGTCATTGTCTTCATACGTTTTCCTTCTATCTGTATTGGTTGCAAATTACCCTTAAGCAACGTGTTCAAATTGACTATTGTATAAATCTGCATAGAAGCCGGCTTGGGCCATAAGCACATCATGGGTGCCGCCTTCGATCACATCGCCATCCTTCATAACAAGGATCAAATCTGCATTGCGAATGGTGGATAGACGGTGTGCAATGATAAAAGAGGTACGCCCAACCATCAGCCGATCCATCGCTTCTTGAATCATTACCTCGGTGCGGGTATCCACAGAGGAGGTTGCCTCGTCCAGGATCAGCATGGGTGCATCTTTAACCATGGCACGGGCAATGGTTATTAGCTGGCGCTGACCAACGGACAGGCTGGCGTTGTCATCCAAAACGGTATCATAGCCTTTTGGCAGTGTGCGGATAAAGTAGTCTAGACCTACCGCTTTGCATGCTGCGATCACTTGCTCCTTCGTTACGCCCTGTTTGCTATACACAATGTTTTCTAGAACGGTTCCTTCAAACAGCCATGTGTCTTGAAGGACCATGCCGAATAAATCATGCACATTTTCACGTGTGAGCTGATGGACTGGCACCCCATCAATGCTGATTTGCCCATCGCTTAACTCATAAAAGCGCATCAACAGATTGACCAGTGTGGTTTTGCCTGCGCCGGTGGGGCCAACAATGGCGATCTTTTGTCCTGGCTTAACCTTTGCCGTAAAGTCCTTAATAATGATCCGATCAGGATCATAACCAAACCGAACATGCTCAAAATCAATGCTTCCTTCTATATTGGATAGTTCAGCTGTTAGTTGGGATTCACTAAACATTTCATCCTCCTTAAGAAAGCCAAAGACGCGTTCGCTGGCAGCAGCGGCGGATTGCAAGCTGGTGGCAGCCTGCGCCAGCTGCGTTAGAGGTTGGGTAAACAGGCGGATATAAAGCATAAACGCGACGATCACGCCAAAGCTGATGCTTCCGTTTAAGGCTAGCACTGCGCCAACAATACATACAACTACATAGCCAAAATTGCCTATGAAGCCCATCAGCGGCTGCATTAAGCCTGACATGAACTGCGATTTCCATGCGGAGTCGTACAGCCGAGCATTCATGCCGTCGAAGCTTTTCTTGGCAGCATCAACACCGTTATAGGCTTTCACAACGCTATGCCCGGTATAGCTTTCTTCGATATGCCCATTGAGGCTGCCAAGCTCTTGCTGTTGCCTCGCAAAATACTTTTGAGAACGGGAAATAATAGCCATCATCAGCACAAAACCAATAATTGTTGCAGCTATCCCTGCAAGCGTCATGGTAACATTGGTTATAAGCATCATAACAACCGCACCTAAAAGGGTGGTGATGGAGGAAACAAGACTGCTTAAGCTTTGCGTCAGGGATTGGCCAATGGTATCGACATCGTTTGTGATTCGGGACATAATGTCACCATGGCTGGTGCTGTCAAAGTATCTTAGCGGTAAACGACTGATTTTGCTTGAGATATCGCCCCGCAGGCGCTGGGAGATACGCTGCGTCATATCAGACATCATAACACCCTGAATCAGATTGAATACGAACCCAAGCCCATAAAGTACCGCCAGGATAAGCGCCAGACGAACCACTCCGTCTGTATCGATCTGTCCTGTAAGTCCGTTTTTAATCAGATCAGTAATTTTAGAAAGGTAATCCGGGCCTATGACGTTTAGAACAGCGCCTGCTATAGCCAGGATAACCGCAATGATCAATAAAGGAACGTAGCGCTTGCTATAGTCGATCAGCGTTTTCATTGATCCTGAGAAGTCCTTTGCTTTTTCGCCCCCGCCTATCGAACCGCGCATTCCCCCACCCATGGGGCCGCCCATCTGAGAACCTTGTTTGTTATTTTGCATTTTCAATTTCCTCCTTTGACAACTGTGACTGTGCAATTTCTAGATAAAGGGGGCAAGAGGCGAGCAATTCCCGGTGAGAGCCTTGACCTACAATTCTTCCCTCGTCCATCACAATGATCTGATCCGCGTTCATAATCGTCCCTACGCGCTGTGCAACAATCAAAGTGGTCGCGTTCTTAGCAGCCTTTCGCAGCGCTTGGCGAAGTGTTCGGTCTGTGCGGTAATCCAATGCAGAGAAAGAATCGTCAAACAGATAGATTTCGGGTTTTCGTAAGATAGCGCGCGCAATGGACAATCTTTGCTTCTGCCCGCCGGAAATGTTGGTACCGCCTTGAGAAATGGCTGCATCATAGCTTTGCGGCATACTGAGCACAAAATCCTGCGCCTGGGCAACCTCGACCGCTTCTTCCATGTCCGCCTGATCGGGAGCACTGCGGCCATTGTCGCCAAAGCACACGTTGCTCCGTACCGTCCCTGTGAACATAACAGCGCGTTGAGGCACATATCCCAATCGATTACGAAGCGCTTGCTGCGTATAATCCTTGATATTGATCCCATCAATAAAAATCTCGCCCTCGGTAGCGTCATAAAAGCGGGGGATCAGATTGATGATGGAACTTTTGCCGCTGCCTGTCACACCTATAAAGGCCAGTGTTTGCCCTCGTTTGGCCTGAAAGCTCACATCGTTTAGCACATATTTCTCGGCACCAGGATATTTGAAGCTAACATGGCGAAATTCTATTTCCCCTTGTTCAAAAAGCTCGGGATCCTGTATGGTACCATCTTCAATCGTTGCCTGTGTATTTAGGATTTCATTGATGCGCTTGGCTGATACGGATGCGCGGGGCCACATGATAAAAATCATGGTCAGCATCATAAAAGCCATCATGACTTGCATGGCATAGGAGGAGAACACGACCATATCTGAAAACAAGTTCATTCGTGCCATTCCCGCCGCGTCACGAATCAGGAACACACCGACCCAGTAAATGGCGAGTGTGAGCCCCGATGTCATGAGCCGCATGGCAGGCTGCTGAATAGCCAACAGCCGATTCACAAATAAGTTGGTATGGGTCAGTTCTGCGTTTGCCTTATCAAACTTCTCTTCTTGGTAAGCCTCGGCATTATAAGCGCGTACGACACGGATGCCTGTCAGATTCTCGCGAGAAATGCGGTTGATATTATCAGTGAATTTTTGTACCTTGCTAAACTTGGGAATAACCAGTGCCATAATCACCGCAAGCAAAAGAACAAGCGCCGCCACAAAAACAGCGGTGGTCAATGTCCAGTGCCAGCTCTTCCCGGATATTTTCATAATGGCCCATACCGCCAGAATCGGCGCTTTAACCAGGGCTTGCATGCCCATGGCGACAAACGATTGAATCTGTGTCACATCGTTTGTAGAACGGGTAATCAGGCTAGCGGTGGAAAAGCGCCCAATTTCTTCCATGGAAAAAGACATCGTTTTCGCATATACCTTATCGCGCAGCCGCATGGATAAACCTGCCGCAATGCGAGCCACAAAGTACCCCACAATGAAGGCTGCAACCAAACTCCCCATTGCACATAACAGCATATATCCGCCTGCAAGCAAGATATCGCTCATTGTGCTGCCTTCCACTTGCAGCATTCTTGTTATTTCAGACATGTAATCGGGCAACTTTAAATCCAGCCAGACTTGTGCAATAATGAATAGTAAACTAACACCTGCGTAAAACCAATCGCGCTTTGATAGAAACCTAATGATCTTCAACACTTAAAATAACCTCTCTTTGATTCATTTCTGTTACAGTGTACAATGCGTTCCTCAACCCACACGCAAATAAAGCTCACATACACCTCAAAACCATCAACAGGTCAAGGGATATGTGAGCTTTATGGAGGGGGCGATAATTAGTTTGCGTTTTGGGGAAGATTTACAGTAAAGGTCGAGCCTTTGCCGGGTTTGCTTGAAACGGCAATGGTTCCGCTATGCAGCTCCACAACGCGCTTGACCATGGTCAGGCCTAGGCCATTGCCATCCGTTGCGTGGGAGGTATCCTCCTGATAAAACTTTTCAAAAATACGATTCTGGGCATCCTGCGTGATACCAATGCCGTTATCGCTTACAATGACTTGCACACCGGAGTCGTTTTGGCGAAGGATTATGCGCACAAGCCCGCCTTCTCCAACAAATTTCAGGGCATTTCCGATGAGATTCTGCCACACTTGGCTAAGCAGCTCTTGGTTACCGTAAAAATCCACCGCCTCAAGATCAATATCTAAATCCACCTTTTTTTCCGTCCAGGCGGCTTCCAGCATCAACAGGATTTCACGCAGCTGCTCATCCAGCGAGAAACGGGCTTTTTCAGTATTGATTTCTTGATTTTCTAATCTGGACAACCACAAAATATTACCTGTCATGGTGCTTAAGCGCTTGGTGCTTAAAAGTATTTTGTCTAAGTAAAAGTCACGCTTTTCCTGTGATAAAGTTCCATCTTGCAATAACATGGTATACCCCTCAATGGCGGCCAGAGGCGTTTTGAACTCATGAGAAACATTTGAAACGAAGTCGTTGCGCAGGGTTTCCGTGTTTTGAAGCTCCTGTGTCATCACAGAAAAATTCTCTGCCATTTCTTGTACCTCAGTCACATGGCTTTTGATTTGCAAGCGGGCACCAAAGTTGCCTTTTGCCACTTCTTTAGTTGCTTCACTGATTGCTACAATGGGATTAACCAGGCCGCGTATGCTAAATCTGGCAAGGATCGTGCCGGTTACCATGCAGGGGATCATCATGATCAACACGATCCCCTCCCGGTTTTGTGTGTTTAGAAACCCTGCGCGAAACAGTGCCATTATGATTCCGCCCACCAGCATCATGGTAATCGCAAAAGTAAGAAAAATGGTAATTGAAAAGGCTACGGCTAATCGAAAGGTGTGTCGTTTCAAGATTTGCCCACCACCTTGTAGCCAAGCCCCCGCACAGTCACGATTTCAAAATCCGGATTATCACGGAATCGTTCCCGTAAGCGGCTCACATGTACCTCCAGGGTATGTGGGTCGGCCTCCGAATCCATTCCCCAGATTTCATCCATGATTTGTCTGCGAGTAAAAATGCGGCCGATGCTTGACGCTAGTTTATATAGAAGGAAAAATTCTTTCTGATAGAGCGGCACATCTATACCGCTTACTGTGGCTGACATACAGTCATAGTCAAGAACCGTGCTACCCAAAACCAAGCGGCGGTCATTGATGATTTTTGCACGCCGTGACAGCGCAGCTACACGCCACAGCATTTCACGAATATCAATAGGTTTAACCATGTAATCATCTGTCCCGACGCGGAAGCCCTCCTGTTTATCATTCATGCTGTCTTTTGCCGTAATCATTAGGATGGGCAGCGTGAAACCGGCCTCTCGAAGGGCGCGGGTCAATGCAAAACCATCCATGTGCGGCATCATAATATCGCAGATGATGATATCAACATATTGATGATCCAATACCTCCAGCGCAGCTTCACCATCTGAGGCGGGCAGACTGTTATAGCCATTCTCGCTAAGCACCGTACAATACAGTTCCCGAAGCTCCTTATCATCTTCCACTACAAGTACATTAAACATTTCTTTCACCTCATTTGCGCCATTATACCAAGCAGGATGCGGCTTGTCTATCTGACGATATGTATATGCAGTATATCTCCTTACACTCACACGAACCTCAAATTTTTAAAGATAGAAATTTTGAGGTTTGTGTGAGGTTGCGTTGAGAGCCATTTGAGGAACAGTTGTTATTCTGCTTATGAATCATGAAAGGAGTTATAAAGATGGATCGGATGAGAATAAAACTGGAGGGCATGAACCGTGACTAAGAAAAAAGGGAAAAAGACAATTATATGGGTCGTTATCCTGCTCCTGATCGCTGCGGTAGGTTATTTTATGCTTTCAACGCAGAGCAGTCGTGCGGGAGCCTATCTAACTGCGGAGAGTTATACCGGAAATATCAGCACGACATTTAGTTTTACTGGCAATACGGAAAGCTTGCATGAGCAGGCCATTGCTGCCCCTGTTGCCGCGACGGTAAAAGAGGTTTACATCAGCGCCAATGATACCGTGAAAGCGGATGCAAAACTCATGAAATTAGACGATGGTACTATTATACGTGCCGGGATTGCCGGTGAAATCGTTCGTTTGAACGTGCAAAAGGATGATGTGGTTTCCGTGGGGCAGGAACTGGTTAAGGTGATGACGGTTGACAAATTGCAAGTCAGGATTGCCATTGATGAATATGATGTGGCAGCCATTACGCTTGGCAAGCATGTAGATGTGACAATCAACGCATTGGATGTAACCTGCGATGGTGTAATCGTTAGCTTTGACAAGGATGCCAGCACATCGAGCCAGCTTTCATCCTACGCCGCAGTCATTACACTGGATGCGCCGGAAAACGCTCTGCCCGGAATGCAGGTTGAAGTAAAAATGCTCAACCAATCGGCACAGGGTGTTGTGCTTTTGAATATGGACGCAGTACAGTTTGATGCGCAAAACAAAGCCTACGTTTTGACACGTGGAACCAGCGAAGAATATGCCACGCAGTATATTGAAACGGGTATCAGCGATGGTTCATTTATCGAGGTGACTTCAGGCCTTAAAAGTGGGGCGACCGTTTACTATAAGCCGACGGCGACTGAAGCATCCATGATGATGGGCGGTATGGGAGGCATGGGAGGCGGGATGAGAAATGGCCAATGATTTTTTCGCCATGAAGGATATTGTGAAACAGTATTTTATCGGCGGCGAAACGCAGACCATCCTCAAACATATCAATCTTGACATCGAGGAAGGTGAGTTCCTGTCCATCCTCGGCCCTTCCGGCAGCGGTAAATCCACCATGATGAACATTATTGGCTGCCTGGATACGCCTACCAGCGGCGAATATGTGCTTCGCGGCAGAAGCATCGGTGAGCAAAGTCAGCATCAATTGGCACAAATTCGTTGCCACGAAATCGGTTTTATCTTTCAATCGTTTCAGTTGCTCCCACGGTTGGATGCCATGAAAAATGTGGAGCTGCCGCTCGTTTATGCTGGTGTCAGTCAAAAAGAAAGAAGTAAATGTGCCCGGCAAATGCTGGAAAAGGTAGGTTTGTCGGATCGCATGCACCACTATCCCAATCAGCTTTCCGGCGGGCAGCAACAGCGTGTGGCCATTGCGAGGGCCTTGGCCACGAACCCATCCATCTTGCTTGCAGATGAACCCACCGGAGCGCTTGATCAAACAACGGGCAAGCAAGTGATGGAACTGTTTGAAGCCATCAACAAAGAAGGCCGCACGGTGGTGATGATTACCCATGACCTTGGCATTGCCAAGCACGCTAAGCGCATTGTTAACATCCTAGACGGAAGATTGTCGGAAGGAGTGTCGAACTTATGATGAAAGCAAAATTCAGCATGTTCCGGGAAAACATCACGATGTCTGTTTCCAACATCATTCACAATAAGATGCGCTCTTTTCTTACCATGCTGGGCATTATCATCGGTGTTGCCGCGATTATCGCGCTTATTACCATTGTCAACGGTATTACCGGCGAAATCACCAGCCAATTTTCCGCAATGGGCACAGGAAAGCTGACCATATCGGCCACTGGCACACAATTAAAGCCCGGCCTTACCCAAGGCGACATGAGTAGCCTGGCGCAGCTTGACAATGTGGCGGGGATCGCTCCCACCGTTTCTTCTATGGTCGTTGCGAAATTCCAGGACACCTGGGATGACGGCATTTCTATGGAGGGGCGCAATGAAACGTATTTTAGGATGAATGAAGACCTTATTCTGCGTGGGCGTCAGCTCAATATTGTGGATATGGAATCGGCATCCAGGGTATGTATCATCAGCGGCGGCATCGTTGAAAGCCTGTTCTATGGCGTTGATCCCTTAGGGCAAACATTACTGCTGAATGGGCAAAGCTTTACCGTTGTCGGAATACTGGATGATGATGCCAATTCCGATGTGATGAGCCAGGCAATGGGAAACTCAGGAGACAAAATTATTATTCCCTATACTGTCGCCATGCGGTTGTCAGGCAGCAATTACATCCGTTCGGTTGAGGTGTATGTAGAGGATACTGACAAGACAGATCAGGTTGTAGATGAACTCGAAGCTGCATTGACCGCCATGTTCAATTACCGTGATGACACTTACAGCATTATCAATATGGAAAGCCTGCTCAGTACAATGGATACCATGATTAGCCTGATGACAGCGCTTTTGGCGGGGATCGCGTCGATATCTCTTTTGGTGGGCGGTATCGGTATCATGAACATGATGTTGGTTTCGGTTACCGAACGGACAACGGAAATCGGCCTGCGCAAGGCCTTAGGCGCGGAGCCTACCCAGATTCAGATCCAGTTTCTGCTTGAGGCTTTTATCCTTTCTATTTTAGGCGGTGCTATAGGCGCTGTAATCGGAATTGGTATTTCCTATCTATTTGCCGTTATCATCGGCAGTGCTTTTGCGCTCTCATGGGGAGCCATCTCACTGGGGGTTGGTTTCTCCGCAACAGTTGGCGTTGTTTTTGGGTGGACGCCTGCCCGTAAAGCAAGTCAGCTCAATCCTATTGACGCACTTCGTGCAGTATAACATAAGGAGGAAATGAAAATGAAAAAACGCTTACTTTCTCTCGCATTGGCAGCCCTGTTTTCCTTGGGATCAGCGAATTTGGCCTTGGCCGAAACCATTACCATGGATGGGGTGGTAACTGCCGCTGAAACGGTCACAATCAAAGCGCCTATTGGAGGCGAAGTGCAGGATGTTACGGTTGAAGCGGGTGATGCCGTTTCAGCCGGTATGACGCTTGTAACGCTTAAAACCAACAAGGTCTACGCCACGGAGCCGGGGGTTGTGACGGGCATATTTGGCACAGCAGGTGATGGTGTGACAGCTGTGGCGGAGCGCTATGGCGCTGTTGTCTTAGTTGAGCCGGCTAACCAGTATACCATTACGGCATCCACTAAGAATGCCTATGATAATGCCGCAAACAAGTTCGTACACGCCGGGGAGCAGGTATACCTGGCTGGCCATTCCGATTCAACGCACAAGGGGTTTGGCGTTATTACGGCGGTATCCGGATCTGATTTTACAGTTCAGGTGCTGGAGAATAGTTTTTCCCTTGATGAGTCGGTCAACGTTTACCGCAGCCCGGAATGCAACTCTGCTTCACGAATCGGGCGCGGATCAACTGTTCGGCAAAACCCTATTGCTTACACGGGCAGCGGCAGCATTGTGAGCTTTTCCGTTCAAAACGGGGATTTAGTGCAAAGAGGCGATGTTCTTTTTGAAACGCTGGATGGCATCTTTGACGGGAGCCTTATGATCGGTTCCGACATTTTCTGTGATGGCAACGGGATCGTAAAGAGTGTCAGCGCAGCTAAGGGCAATACCGTCGCGAAAAATGATACACTGATGGTAATCTATCCGACAGAAGCCATACGTTTGGAAGCGACCGCGACAGAAAGCGATCTTAGCTCCCTTTTTGTTGGGCAAAAAGTAGATATCCAGTTCAGTTCGTACCGGGACAGCGATATTGTGTATCAGGGCGTTATTGAAAAAATCTCATTTGTAGCCCAGGATGCTGTGGCGAGCGCTTCAGGTAGCGAAGCGTCCTATACGGTTTACATTCGTTTCACACCTGACAATGCGATCCGGTACGGGATGACGGCTGAAGTAACCGCTTTGGATGAAGCAGTCGAGATCACTCCCATCACAAATGGCACTGTGCAACAGCCTGAAAATGAGGCGAACTCGTCGGAAATCGAATCTGATCTTAACCAGGACGGGAATCAGGAATAAGCATGATATCAGCGCCATCCGGGCAAGCATCGAATGAAGGCTTGAACGGTTGGCGCTTTTGATAGCCGCACTGTATTGACATCAGCGAACAAAAAAAATATACTTGGTAACAGATCGGTTTTATCTGAATTGATTGAACGATATGTTGGGAGAAATGACAATGACAATTGCAGGGCATCTGCGTTACGAGAATATCCATCTGAATATTGCAGGCCATGCGCACTATGAGTTTTCGCAGGTTCCCAGCAGCTTTGTCACCATGCACTGGCATGACGCCATTGAGTTAATATATCTTTTAGAAGGCGAACTTCTGGTGGAAACAGAGCAGCGCAAGTGGCATCTAAAAGCAGGTCAATGCATCCTGTTAAATCCCTATGTACTGCATTCCACCACAAGCCTTTCGGGAAACACTGCCTTGCTTTTGCAAATCCCGGTTGAAGAATTGAGCTTTTTCACCGAAGAGGTACGCACGCGGCAGTTTTTATGGGATCCTGCTACAACAGAAGCCGCCGCGCTTGATGCAATGGGGCGAGTCAAGAAGAAACTGGAATTGATGAGGGAAACGGCGGAGAGTGATAATCACTTTGCGCATATGCGAATGGCCAGCCTGTTATTGGAAATCACTTATCTGCTTTACACGGATTTTTCTCAGCCAGTATCAGGGGCTGCTTTTACCCGAAGCGAAAAAAACCGACAGCGATTAACCGATATTATCTCCTTCACGGAACAGCATTATAGGGAAGAAATATCTTTGCAGCAGGTGGCAAACGCATTGCATTTACACCCAAATTACTTTTGCAGGTTCTTCAAGGAAAACACAGGCACCACATACTTGAACTATTTAAGCGAATACCGACTCTCGAAAATTTACCACGATCTGGTAACTACTGACATACCATTAAGCCACCTATTGGAAAAGCATGGGTTTACCAACTATAAATTATTCCGGCAGATGTTTGCAGACCGCTTCCATGGCACGCCTGGTAGCCTCAGGGAAGAATGGCGTAAGTAGACCGTCGCAAAACAAAAAGGTTACTCAATCAGTCTCCCAAAGGGGCTGATTTGTTGTTTTTGACTGCATTTCGTTAAAATATGTACATATTCCAGATGGCGAAAGTTAAAAAAAGATAATATCGACCTATGAATAGGGCAATATCATACCTTAAAAAAACGGACATAAAAAGGTATCCTATAGACAGTTGCAAAGGGTCTTGGTTTATAAGGCCAAGGCGCCGAAAACAAATGTAATATAGGAGGGTACAAAATGAAATCCAAATTCAGGCGTATCAAAGCCCCTATAAGCCTTGCGCTTGCATTGCTTATGGTCGTTTCCCTGATGGCAAACACCCTGGCATCCACCGCCATTTCCGGTGATGGTCGCTACTTTGCCGATTATGAATCCCTGGACAGAACCTTGCAGTCTGCTGCGGAGATTACCCGTGAAGTGGCTGCCGAGGGCGAAATCCTTTTGAAGAATGAGAATGGCACACTGCCCATGCTCACCAAAGGGCGGGTTACGGTGTTTGGCATCAGCCAAGTAAACGTGATTGGCGCGGGTAGTGGCGGCAACTTCTCCTCCGGCACAGGCGGTATGAGCATTGCCGATGCGTTGGAAGGCGAAGGCTTTGTGGTAAACGAGCGCATCACCAAGGCCTATCAGGCCATCAACAGCACCGCGCGCGGTGATGAGACCCCGGGGCTCGAGTTGTTCGATGGCAACGGTTATTATGAGCAGACCTATGCCGGGCATAATGATGCGGCATTCATTATCATCTCCCGGGATTGCGCCGAGGGCAGCGATAAATCTGCCAACACGGGCGAGAAATCAGCCGCGGATGCAGCCCCCTTTGATGCTGCAAAAGCGTATGAAGTCGGCGATGTGGTGACCAACGAAGGCGTTGCGTACACCTTCTGCACAGCGCATCCTGCTGGGCAATGGGATGAAAGCCATGTAACCAAGGCTTATGCTCAAATGAAGCACGCAAACCCCGCCACGGTAGAAGGCGTTGCTTATAAGCACGAATTACAGTTTACCAACAGCGAAGAAGCGCTGATCCAGTATGTGGAAAGCCAAGGCTTCAAGCACATCGTTCTGATCATGAACACCTCCAATAACTTTGAATTGGCGGATGCGCAGGCAGACGATCAGATCGACGCGATCCTGTGGATGGGCCGCCCCGGCGCGGATGGCCTAGTCTCCTTTGCCAAGATCGTGACCGGGGATATCAATCCCTCCGGCCGCACGGTGGATCTGTTCTTTACCGATTTCACCAAGGATCCCACCTGGCAAAATGTTCTGACCAATTCCCAAGTCGGCTCCTCCTATACTTATACCGATGCCTCCGGCGAGTTTACCGCCAACGGCATTGAGTATGAGGAAGACATTTATCTGGGTTACCGCTACGCGGAAACCGCGGCAAACGAACAGGGCTTTGCGGACTTCGATTATGATAAGGATGTCCTCTATCCCTTCGGCTACGGCTTAGGTTACTCAACCTTTAACTTCAACAGCATTGATCTTTACGCCATTGAGGGTGGTAAAGAGGTTGCTTTGAATGATGTGGCTGACCTTGAAGGGAAGCTGGCTTCGGGAGCGAACGGGGTCGCCCAGATCAAGCAGTTCACAGCCAAGGTGGAAGTGGAAAACACAGGAAAAGTGGCAGGCAAGCAGACGGTCGAAGTTTATGTCAATGCGCCCTATGCAGATGCAGCGTCCTCCACCCAGAAGGCTTATGTCATTCTGGCGGGCTACGGCAAGACCGGCATCCTCCAGCCCGGCCAAAAGGAAACCGTTAATGTGACCATCAATGTGCAAGACTTTGCCTCCTACGATGCGGCGAATATTCTCTCCATCGGCAAGGGCTATACCTTGGAAAAGGGCGATTACAGCGTAATGGCGCTTTCCGATTCCCATGCTTGGAACAGCGATTATGTCGCTACCGGCAAGGGCTTTGGGGTGGCAGTTTCCTTCAAACTGAATAGCCATGTGCTCTTAGGTTTGGACGATTATACTGATAACCCCACCCAGAACCTTTTCTCCGCTGAAAATGGTATGTTCTACACCATTCGTACTAACGACAATGCCACCGAGCTCACTGGCGATTGGGGCGTGGATACCCCCGCATTCAACGCCAATGACAACGATCCCATGACGCTTCTGGTGCGCGGCGATTTCAAAAACACCCAGCCCAAAGCGCCTACCGCAGACGCGCTTTTGATCTCTGATGATTTTGCCAAGATGTACGGTTACTGGTACGATTTTGTGCTGGATGGCGTGACCGATGCGGCTACCGGCGATGTGGTGGTAGACCCTAAGGCTTACGCAGATTCAGAAGTCATCGGCGCAGACGGAAAGTATGTGGAAAAGGCCAATATGCCTTGGCTTACCGCAATCAATGAATTTATGGATTCGGATCGTTATCAGACTATTACCCAGCGTGAAACCAGCGATGAGCATACTTACAGCTTATCGCAACTATCTGGCATTGATCCCCTTGGACAGACAGCTTTGACTGATAAGGATACCAATGTGGAAGCCTTTATCGGCAAAACCGGACAGGAAGCCTGGGATCTTTTCCTGAACGACTTAACCTGGAACCAGCTGATCGATGTGGTCACCATGCAGGCCGCCAGCAGCGCCACTGTTCCCGGCGGCAGTTATCTGGATAACGGCATTGAGGGCAACGGTGCCATGAGCGGTATCGATTCTCCCTTGAACCTGGGCAGCACCTACCAGTTTGCGGATAACCCCACACTGGCTGCGACCTTTAACACCGATCTAGCTCGCCGTCAGGGCGAGGTGGCTGGCAACATTGCTCTTGCCAAGGGATACAACCGTTGGTGGGGCCCCACTGTCAACCTCCATCGCAGCCCCTTCAGCGGCCGTGCTCATGAATACTTCAGCTCCGATCCTTTTCTTTGCGGCACCATGGCAGCCAATGAGTGCGCAGGCGCGGAATCTCGTGGTCTGGCCTGCTGCCCCAAGCATGCTATCTTAAACGAGCAGGAAACAGGCCGCAGCGGCTTGATGACTTGGGCATCCGAGCAAGCAATCCGCGAGCTCTATGCCAAGCCCTTGCAAATGCTGGTACAGGAAGGCGAAGGCCTAGGCACCATGGGTGCTATGAACCGTATCGGCACGCTGCATAACTATGGCAACTATAACTTTATTACCGGACTACTCCATGATGAATGGAATATGCGCGGCTCCTACACCACCGATATGGGCGGCTCCCATGGCACCATGAACCCGGAGCTCATGATCCGCGCGGGTCTCAACGATGTGAACAACGGCAAGAGCTACTTCTCCATCGGCGCATGGGATACATCCCTGCGTGACGGTAAGGGCGGCGTGAAGGTGGCTGTTGGCACCGACAGCGAGCGCGAAAGCTTTGCACAATATTACTCCACACGCTATGCGGCCATGTGGTGCTTGTATATGCACGCCAACAGCGCCATGAACAAAAACGGCTACGATCCTTCCCTTTGGGCGGATGTGGTACTTGATACCGCAGCTCAAGGCAGCGAATATACTGCAAGTGCGGCCATTCCCCAAAGGATTAACGCCGCAAATGCACTCTATAGCGCCGCAGAGATTCCTGCCGGGTTAAGCCTGAACCCCAATACCGGCGTGATTACCGGCACGCCTACCCAGGCAGGGGATTTCACTTTCACCGTGAATGCGCTATTGGATAGCTGGATCAATGTTTCCGCAAACCACACTGTTCACATCAACCCCGCCTTCGTGCTGGATGTGTTGATCGCGGATGAAGTGATCGAATCAGAGGACAATGTGTTCAGTTCCAAAGCAGGCGATGAAGTGATGATTGATATGCTTAGCGAAAACATTGTAGCGGTTCCCTTGGAAGCCAACGCTATGTATTTGAAAATGGTGGGCCTGGAGATCGTTACCGGCGCGACCATTGATTACTACATCAAGGGCGAGTTGCCTAAAGGTCTTGAGATCGACGAAAATGGCTCTATAAACGGCTTTATCGAAGCAGAAGCCGGTAGCTATGAGTTTACGGTTGTAGCAAAGCATAGCATGTACAACAACTGCATGCGCAATCCGGATGGCAGCATTGTGGCGGTCGCCATGGGCCCCATCAATGGCGTACTGACTGTGAATGAGTACGAGATCCCAGTTGCCATCGTTGTTGAATAACTTTTGAAGAGCCGGGATGCTCCGGGTAAGCCCCGGGCATCCCGGCTCAAGCAACTTAAAGCCTTGTGACCGGCCATTTTTACGGAGGTAATTATGAAGAAGAAATCCTTTGCAGCACTTATGTTGGTACTGCTCATGGTGCTCAGTGGCTGCGGCAGCACCGATATAAACACGCAGATAAATGATGGCTTTGTGATCACCTTTAACCCCAATGACCGGGATCAAACAGTGACGCAAGTTTCAGTCCGGGCGGGAGAAAAACTGACAGCTCCTGAAATGCCCGTTCGACAAGACTATGTCTTTACGGGCTGGTATACCAACAAGCGGATAAGCGGCGAGCCCTTTGATTTTGACGCAATGATAACGAACGATTTGTTTTTATATGCAGGCTGGACGACCGATAAGGTCAAGGTCATGTTCGATTTTGCTTTCGAGGGTATGGATGTGGTTACCCTGAACATCGACGGCGGCTCGGCCATCGATGAAAGCGACATACCCCAAGTACCTGTTCGGGATAATTACCGATTTGTGAACTGGTTTAAGGATGCCGGGTACACAGAAGCTTTTGATTTTTCACACAGATTAACGAAGAATACAACAGTGTATGCCAAGTGGGCACAGCTGGCCGCCACTGTAACATATGATCTTGGTTACTTTGGCGCAAAGGATACCCCCAAACCCCAGACCCTTGATCTGACCAAGGGGGAAAAGGCAATGAAACCCATTGACCCTGTCCGTGGAGAAGAAGGGGATTACCTGTTTGAAGGTTGGTTTACCGGGACAGGTAAAAAGGAAGCGCTGTACGATTTTGATTCGGAAGTAACACAAGACCTGAACCTCCATGCCAAGTGGCAATTGCTTCGCGCAACGGTCACTTATGATATGAACTGCCAGGATGTTCCAAGCGAAACTGAAAAAGTCGCAGTTGGCAGCAAGGCAAGCGCGAACGAGAGCATCCAGCGCACAGGGTATGATTTCATAGGCTGGTATTTTGATAAGGAATGCACCGCCAAGGCTGATCTGAGCAGTGCACCTATCACCGAGGATATGACGGTGTACGCATCATGGAAAGCCCAGCCGGTGACGGTTACCTTTAAACAGAATTTTACTGGCGCACCCGCGAATGAAACGGTTGCTTCCGCTTATGGGGAAGCCGTTTCAGAACCCAAAGAACCCCAAAAGGATGGGGATGAGTTTATCGGCTGGTTTACCGATGAAGGGCAAACCCAGGCGTACATCTTCGGTGAAAAACTGACCGGAGATTTGACCTTGTACGCAGGCTGGGCAAGCAAGACCGCCTCTTCGGAAACCAAGCCATCTTCTAAGAATCAACTGACCTTCTATATGAATGACGGCACGGAGAACGTGTATCAAACAGAAGAAGTCCAGCGTAACAAGTATTCCGCCATGCGTACAAACGGTGTGACCTACCCGCAGCGCGAGGGCTACAAGGCCTTTGGCTGGTACACCACCAAGGATTGCCAGGAAGGCACGGAGTTTAATTTTTCCACCCGAATTACAAATAGCCAAGACCTGTATGTTAAATGGCTTAAAGAGCATATTTTTGAGGCGGAATTGACCCAATTGACCGCCATCCCCATTGGCGATACTGGCAAGACCGAGGATAAGCTTGGCTTTGGCGAATCCAGTAATCCCAAGGGGCTCTACCTGATCGAATGGGATTGCTACGAGGCTGGTGCCAGCAATGAATACTACATCAGCTATCTGTATAACCCAGGAAGCTTCTTGGAATTTTGCATTACCGCCCAAGAGGACGTGAAGGATGCCACGTTGGTACTGCGCTTAACGCCGGAGCTCCATGATATGTTCTTCTTAACAGGAGGACCCGATGGCACTGCTGCGGAAAAGAATGGCTATAAGATCTACGTGAACCCGGTCTATTCCTTCAACAGCATTATTAACAAAGAATCACTGGAATCCTTCGAGCAAATGTATGAATTGAACCACGATCTGACCGGCGCAGTCACTAAGGATGAAGACCCTAATTACACTAGGAAGCGTGCTTTTGAGGACTATACCATTACCGCATCTTTAAGCCTTAATAAGGGCGAGAACATCATTCGTTTGGTGACAGAAAACACCCACGATTACGGCGGCTCCATGCACGCAGCAGCGCCCATGGTGGATTGCATCAAGATATACACCTCGGAGGATATTGCATGGACTGAGGGTAAGATGTACCAAAGCAATCTGGACGGCATCGATGTGAGATGGCCGGCAAAACAGAAATAAGCACGGAGGCTATGAATATGCAAAAAATGAAAGAACAGGCTCTTCCCCGCGTTCTGGCTGCCGTGGCGTGTATTTGCGGCCTTGGCGCATTGGTGCTGTATTTAGTGGGAGGCACCAACAAGCTCTGCCCGGAGCTGTCCGTTCCCTGCATTGCGGCGCTGAGCGCGACTGTGCTGCTCGCTCTTGGCATGTGTATTGTCGGAGCGGTCAAAAGCAGGCTATCCGCTTTTTGGTGCTATGTACTGTTTGTTTTAGGGTTGGTGGGCTTTGGTGAGTACATCGTATCCCAGCTCAATTACATTGCCAATGTTATATACGGGGTGGATGGCAACGCTTTTACCCCGGTGATGCTCCTAACTGCGACAGCGTCTCTTTTAAGCTTTGTCTGCGCGCTGATCGCCGCAAACAAGTTAAGAAGGATCACACCCATTAAGTGGATGCGCCGCACCGCTCTGTTTGCAACGCTCTTGGCTATTATGCTTGTGGCGACCCAGGCCGTAGCGGCTTATGCCCCGGTGATCAATTCTACTTTGAACACCGCCACCAGCAAAATTACCGGGCTTAATCCGGATGCGGTCTATTACCCCTTTGAATATACCGATGCCAATGCCGCGCGGGAGTATATCAATGGCGTTTATCGTGAAGCGGAAGCCGAGGGCTTGGTGTTGCTTAAAAATGATGATGGCAAAGCGCCATTAACCGAAGGGGATACAGTAAGCCTTTTCGGCAGCGCCAGCGTGTATCTCAATTGCAGCACCCAGGGCACCCGCAACGTTCAGGACAAAACGGAATGTCCTACCCTTAAACAGGCCTTTGAAGCGGATGGCATCACGGTCAATACCGCCCTATGGGATTTTTACGATACAGGCCTTGGCAAGACCTACGGTGTCACCCGCACCAAGATCAACGAAGTGCCTTGGAGCCGCTTCCCTGCTGATTTGACCGAAACCTTTCATGGGAATGCAGCCATTGTGGTGTTGACAAGGGAAAGCGGCGAGGGAGAGGATCAATTAGTGGGGGGCCTTTCCAATACGGCGGATGGCAGCTATCTTTCCATTTCAGATGAAGAGATGGAGCTGCTCCAAAACCTGACCCGCCTTAAAAACGAAGGAAAGTTCGATAAAGTGATCGTGCTTTTAAACTCCGCACTGACAATGCAGGTGGACTTCTTGTTCGATCCGGCGATCGATGTGGATACCTGTATGTGGATCGGCAATACGGGATCCTCCGGTATTTTCGCCGTGGCGGATGCGCTGACTGGCAAGGTAAATCCCTCCGGGCGCTTATCCACCGCGTTTTTGAAGGATAACCTTTCCTCGCCTGCCATGGCCTCCTGGGCGCAAAACTTTGGCATGAGCATTACCCAACAGTTTGGAGGAGATATTTCTCAACTGGCTTCATCCCAATTCAACTACTATGCCTATGTGGAGGGCATCTACATCGGTTACCGCTACTATGAGACCCGCTATGAGGATGTTTTATCAGGCCGCGCTGGTGCCGGGGATTTTGTGTATTCGGATAACGTGGCCTACCCCTTCGGCTTCGGTCTAAGCTACACTCGCTTTGATTATTCTGATTTCACCATACAAGAAAACGCGGATGGGAACTACGATGTGTCTGTTACCGTGACTAACACAGGGAACACCGAGGGTAAGCATGCTGTGCAGGTCTACCTGCAAAAGCCCTACACTGCCTATGATATCGAACACGGCGTGGAAAAAGCCTCGGTGGAATTGGCAGGGTTTGAAAAGACAGGCCTGCTGGCACCAGGCGCGTCAGAAACCGTAACAGTAAAAGTGGATAAAGCACTCTTCGCCTCCTATGACCGCAATAACGCGCAGACCTATATTCTGGATGAAGGCAGCTACTATCTTACCGTGGGTTCCGATGCCCACGAGGCGCTAAACAACATCATCGCGGCCAAGGATAGCGTCGCGGATTTCACGCAGGGTAATGCTGCGCTGGCTGCCGTTGCACTTGAACAGGCGGCACTGGATACCACTACCTATGCTTATTCTGCTGAAACCGGCTATGAGATCTATAATCAGCTAGATTCTGCCGATATGAACCTCTACGATGGCGCGGGCAGCAACAGCGTTACTTATGTGAGCCGCAGCAATTGGGAGGGCACGTTCCCGAAAAAACCGGTCAGCTTTGAGATTAACAAGTACCTGATCGAGGATCTTCAAAACATCACTGTAAGCGATTTTGCGAAAAAGAGCTATCGTACCGTTCGCGCCATGCCGGAAATCGGCAAAACAGGCGAACTGACGATATCTGCTCTGCGTGGAGAAGCTATAACGGATGAGCGCTGGGATAAGCTTATCGACCAGATCGGCTTCGATGAAATGAACACCCTTTTGACCACCGCCATTTGCAATACCAAGGGCATTTCCTCTGTGGCGAAGCCCGAAACCAAGGATTCCGACGGCCCTGCTTATGTGAAGGAGACCAACACGGCGCAAAACGGAATGGATACAGGTTGCCGCTTGCCCTGTGAAGGGATCATCGCTTCCACTTTTAATACCGAGCTTATTAGGCGTGTAGGCGTAGCCTTTGGCGTAGATGCACAGGTTTCTGGGGTAAACGGTATGTATGCCCCCGGCGCAAACATTCAGCGCACTCCCTTTGGCGGCCGTAACAGCGAATATTATTCTGAGGATCCAGTGCTTTCGGGCATTGCGGCCATGTATGAAATTCAAGGCATTCAATCCAAGGGTATTGTGACCTATGTGAAGCACTTTGCCTTTAACGAGCAAGACACCCACCGGGATGGAGCAGGGGTATGGTTCAACGAGCAGGCTGCGCGCGAGATCATGCTACGGCCATTTGAATACGCGCTTCGCCCTTCTATGGGTAATTCCCATGCAGTTATGTCTGCGTTCAACCGTATCGGCGCTGCTTGGTGCAGTGCTCATGCTGGGCTCATTACAGAAATTTTGCGTAACGAATGGGGCTTTGACGGCTATGTGATCACCGACTATGCGGGGGGCGGCTTGCAGTACATGACCCCGCTGGATGGCATCATGGCCGGAACGGATTGCTGGCTATTAAACGGTGAAATGAGCTTTAGCCAGTATAAAGACGATGCGACCGTGGTTTCCGCTATGCGGGAGGCAACTAAGCGCATACTCTACACCACTGCCAATTACTCCGATATTATGAACGGTATGGATGAAAATACCCGGGTGGTGCAGGTGATCCCATACTGGCAGGCCATTATTTACGTAGTGGATGGGCTAATGACGCTGTTGACTGGCTTTGCCCTTGTAATGCTAATGATGAACAAACGGAAGGTGAAAAGATGATCGTCAATCCCATACTGCCCGGGTTCAATGCAGACCCTTGTATTTGCCGAAAGGGTGAAGATTATTTTCTGGCGGTCTCGTCTTTTGAGTGGTTTCCTGGCATTCCTGTATACCATTCTCGTGATCTGAAGCACTGGGAACTATATGCGCATGTATTGACGGATGAAGCGCAGGCGGATCTGCGCGGGCTGCCCAGCGCCAAGGGGATCTGGGCGCCTTGCCTGACCTATTGCGAGGAGGAAGAGCTTTTCTATGTGGTTTACGGCGTGATGCACTCCATGAACGCCCGGTTTTTCGATGTGGATAATTTCGTGGTAACAGCCAAGGATGTTCGCGGCCCATGGAGCGAGCCGGTATTCCTGCATTCTTCGGGATTTGATGCCTCCATGCTCCATGATGAAGACGGGCGAAAATATGTGGTTGCATTGGATTGGGAAACACGGGACGGATACCAAAAACCGGGGGAGATTTGCATTGTGGAATACGATGCTAAAGCAAAGAAGATATTAGACACCCCCAAGCGCATCTGGCCAGGTGCAACCCGACGCGGCTGCTTGGAAGCCCCGCATCTGACCCGCCGAAACGATTGGTTTTACTTGATGTGCGCAGAGGGTGGCACCGGGTACGGCCACTGTGTGACCATGGCCAGAAGCCGCTCCCCCTTCGGACCTTACGAGGCCGATCCGCAGGGGCCGATCCTGACCTCCGAGCCTGAGGATTTTGATGGCAGCCTTGATACGGATCACTTAAAGCCGGAGCATTATAATCCTCATGTGCTTTTGCAAAAGGCAGGCCACGGCAGCTATGTGAATACACAAAATGGTGAGGTCTATATGGTTTATCACTGTTCAAGACCCATGCTTCCGGAGCTACGCTGCGTTCTTGGGCGGGAAACGGCTATACAGAAAATGGAATGGACTCAGGCGAACTGGTTGAGAACCGCTTCTGGCAGTATCCTTGCCTTGGAGGAGACTGAAGAAAGCAATCTGCCTGTCTGCATGCTTCCCGAAACACCTTGCTTTGACGATTTTGACAGTCCTGAACTAGGTCTATACTACTACGCCCCCCGTATTTGCGCTAAATCCTTTGCGGATACGGTTTCTCGGCCGGGCTTTGTACGCATTCGAGGACAGGAATCCTTTTGCTCTCAAAACCGGGTGAGCCTTATTGCCAGAAAGCTGACCTCGGTAACCGCCTGTGTGACCACCAAGCTGGACTTTACACCCGAGGTCTACCAGCAAAGCGCAGGGTTGATGCTGTACTACGATAACATGAATTATCTCTATATTGCTAAGACCTATTCGGATGCTTATAAAGCGACGGTGCTGTGCGTGATCCATGTGGAAAACGGTTTTAAATACGATTGCATTGGCGAAGGGGTTTTGGTGGGGGATGATCCTATTTGGCTAAGGCTTCAAATACAGGAAAACCGCACTTGGGTTTCCTGGTGCAAGGATGGCGAAAACTTTGTGCGCATTGGCAGCGTATATGAAACATCGCGGTTTTCCGATGAGTACAGCTGTTTCGGGGAGTTCACAGGCGCATTTGTAGGCATTGGTTGTGAGGATCGCATGCTGCGTACAAAATATGCAGACTTTGACTTTTTTGATTATCAGATTCAATAACGAATGAAGGGTGCGGACAGGATATGGACAAAATTAGAGGAACTAGCTTTGGCAACTGGCTTGTACTCGAAAAATGGATGAGCCCGCAACTGTTTGAAGGAACCCAGGCAAATGATGAAATTTGGCTTAACCGGGATCTGCCATATGAAGAGATGGCAAAGCGTTTAAAACAGCACCGGGATACTTATATCACCAAAGCGGATTTTGACGCGGTTCGGGCCCACGGCCTTAACAAGGTGCGCATTCCTGTTCCCTACTTTATCTTCGGGGATAAGCCGCCGCTCATCGGCTGCGTTGAATACCTGGATCAGGCCATGGATTGGGCGGAGGAATGTGGTTTGCAGGTACTAATCGACCTGCACACGGTTCCCGGCAGCCAAAATGGCTACGACAATGGTGGGCTTACTGGCGTATGCAATTGGTGCAAAAAGCCGGATGAAGTAGAGTTTGTTTTGACGGTGCTTGAAAGGCTGGCAGAGCGCTATAAGGATAGGGAAGGTCTTTTTGGCATCGAGGTGCTCAACGAGCCTATTAGCTGGCTGGTGTATCGCACCGCCCCCTCTACCGGGAAGGCCAGGGATAAAGAAGAGGCCAAGGGCTCCGGTTATGTGCCCATGACATTTTTGAAGACATTCTATAAGGATGCTTATCATAGGATACGCAAGCATCTGAAAGAGGATAAAGTCATTGTGTTCAGCGACGGTTTTCGCCTTGCCCAATGGAAGAATTTCTTCCAGAAAAACGGCATGAAGAACATCATTGTAGATATGCATAACTATCTTTATGCCATGGAGACCTTTGTGCCCTTCCCGGCGATGTGGATCTACAAATTGTTTATAGGTATGAGCCAAAGAGAGATCCGCCATGCGTCGAAATACAATCCCATTATGGTAGGAGAATGGTGCATTGAATGCCGCCGCCCGTACCATATGGCCCGGAAGCACGGAAAAACAGACGAGGAAATAAAAGCGATCCGAAAGAAGGAGTATCAGGCCATTGCGGCCCTGCAAATGAACGCCTGGGAGAACTCCGCCGGGTGGTTCTTTTGGAATTATCAAATGTATCGGGATAAGTTCGCACCCATCAAGGGCGATGGGCAGAACGATACCCATGGCACCTCCATGGACGGCTGGGCACTGAACCGCTGCTGGGAGCACGGCTGGTGGCCGGATATGAAGAAGGGGGAAGCAATATGAGTAAGAAACCTGATTTTTGGAGTGCTGGCTTGACCCGATCCGCCATCAAAACCGACAAAGTCGCCATGCCAGAAATGCTGATCGGCTATTTTATTGGCCCGTTCGGGGCGCTTTTATCCTCTGGCATTTTTACCAGCATCCTGCAAAACTATTTTACCGATGTTTTAAAGCTGGATCTGGCTTTCTTGACTACTTTGCAGTTGATCTCCACGGTTTTAATCGTGGCGGCGAACCTGATCGTTGGCCAATTGATCGAGCGGACAAAAACCTCCGCCGGCAAGGCACGGCCATGGATTCTTCTTTCCGCACTAACGGTCTCTATAGCCAGCGTGCTCATGTTCATTATGCCCTTTGAAGGCACAGCGCGCCTTGTATGGATCGCCATTGCGTATAACCTGTTTTATGCGGTGGCATACCCCATTTACAACACAGCCAACGCCACCATGATCCCCCTTTCCACCAGGGATAGCCAGAAGCGCGGCGCATTAGCCTCCTTTACCAACGTGGCGGGTTTGGCGGTCATGGGTTGCGGAAGCATGGTCTTTCCCATGCTGGTATCCTTTGCGTTAAAGGAGGATCAGCACCTTTGGTTCATGGCTATGCTGGCCGTTGCGATTTTTTCGGTGCTGACCATTTATTTGCAGTTCCGTTTTACGAGAGAACGTGTGACTGAAGAGAAGATGGATGACGCGTCGCAGCAGGCGCAAGCCAGGGTATCTTTGGGTAAACAACTCAAAGCTGTCGCAAGCGAAAAATGGTGGTGGATCATTATCGGGTTTTATGTGCTATTCCAATGGAGCGGCGCATTCAAAAACGGTTCTATGACTTATTTTTGCAAGTGGGTTCTGGATAACACCTTTTTCGGCTCCGCAGATGCATGGGGCGCTTCCCAATCCCTTTTGAGTATCCTGGGCGCGATCCCCATGGCCATTGCATCGGTCATTGTGGTGCCGCTGGCCAATAAATACTCTAAACGTGTGATCACCCTGGTCGGCATGGTTATCGGGGTCGTGGGCGGTATCATCGCCGGGTTGGGACAGGGAAGCATCGTCCCCGTAGCCATTGGGGTGGCGCTTAAATGCTTAGGCTCCGCTCCTGCTTGCTACATGATCCTCGCTATGTTGGCGGATGTGATCGACCACATCGAATTTAAAAGCGGCATCCGTACCGATGGGTTGACCATGTCCATTTACTCATCCATCATGGTGGCAGGCTCGCCTATTTGCAATGCTATTTTCAGCGCTATGTTAAACGCCGCAGGCTATAACCAGGTAGCCGATGTCACCCTTGGCACCCTCGCCCAAACTGCCGCCGCGCAAAGCGCCATCAGCGTAACTTATATCTGGATCGAGACGGTTGCATATGCTTTGTGCGCCGGGCTCATCTGCATGTTTGCCGTAGAAAAGACATTACCCGAAGAGCAAAAGGTAATGGCACAACGCAAAGAAAATCAATCGATTAAAGTAAATCTATAGGGCAAGAGGCCAAAGTTAATTGTACCCTAAAGCACTGTCAAGCTGTTTAGGCTTGACAGTTTTTTTGTGCAACCACTCTTCCTTTGGAAGATGTTTTCTGCAAAAAGAAGAGGACGGCAATTAAAGGACTGAGGTTTGGGGTTATGCTGATCGAAGCTTAAGATAAAACGGAGCACTGGCTCTGTCGAGATACCTTATCAGCCCCGCGCACCGCCATTATCTTGGTTCATTTCACTATTTACGAAGAGATGAATCAGGAGGATGTGTATGGTTATTATCAACTTGCGGGAGTTATATCCCTTTTACCACGAAGACTGTTTGATTGAGGTGCCCGACGAAGTGGCGCAAGAAATGCGACAGTTTAAGCGCCAGGAGGCGTCTTATCAGCGCAAGCGCTATCGTCATAAGGCTTACTTCTCCTTAGATCGGAACGATGGGATTGAGTATAGCAGTGTCTTTAACGCCTTGACACTGGAAGAACTTTATGAGCAAAGGTTAGCCTGGGAACAGCTTTATGCGGCCATCACCAAGCTATCGAATAGGCAGGGTAAGAGGATTTATGCTCATTACTTTCTGGGAATGAGTATAGCTGCCATAGCTCGCGAGGAAAGAGTGACTTGCTATGCTGTAAGCCTCAGTATCCAGCGTGGTCTTAAGCATATGAGGCGTCTTTTAATAGAATATTTTTCATAGGGGCTATAAAATAGGTGCTTTTAAGTCACGAATAGTGAGAGGATATCATTTCCTCTTTCAAAACGAGACAACTTGAACCTTAACAATTGAATATACGGCGTTACAGGTACATTCATCCGCATGGTGGGAGCGGCATACAGGGCGGCGCGAAGACGGCATTGCCAGAGCGACCAACGCATCCTGTTGACCTTTCTGTGGCAAGCAAGGCGCGATGATCCCATGCGGAAATAATGAGACTTCTACTACGGCCCCCCACAGACTAGAGGGGGAGTCCCTGCGGTATTCGTAAGCCTAAGCGGGCAGCGGTACAGTGGGGCTATGTGCGGCAAAGCTAACTGCAGCCTGTAACACCGCCCAAGTGACCCAATACTGATGATAAGAAAGGTGCTGGTGATATGAGCTATGATTGAAAATGAAGCTGCAAATATTTGCATGTCGAACCCCATTATCTTTCCGAGAAAAAAGACATACCAGTTTCGTGCTGTGACCTATGAAGTCACGGCGCATTTCAGTTCAGAGGCGGAATCCTTAAAAGCCAAGGTAGCGCAGCTGCTTGTTTCCGATTTGAAGAAAGATCATCCAATCCACACAATTGCAGGCCATCATAGAGACGTTGTAAAATGACGCTGTAACATTGCTTATTGGCTGTCAAGAAAGGAGGAAGTATGGCACAGCCAAGGGAAATCCGAATCGAGGAAGATAAGATTACAGCGTTGTATTTGCGCTTATCACGGGATGATGAGCAAGAGGGCGAAAGCAACAGCATCTCCAATCAAAAAGCATTTTTGCTGGATTATGCGAAACGGAACAAGTTCCGGAATGTTCGGTGTTTTGTGGATGACGGTGTTTCGGGCGTTACCTTCAACCGTGAGGGTTTTAAGGAAATGATGGAGCTGATTGAAGCCCAGCAGGTTGGGACACTGCTGGTAAAGGATATGTCGCGCCTGGGCCGCAACTATCTGGAAGTAGGCCAGCTTACGGAAACCATCTTTCCGATGTACAATGTTCGGTTCATTGCTGTAAACGATGGTGTGGACAGCGACAAAGGCGATGATGACTTTACCCCTTTTAGGAACATCATCAACGAGTGGTACGCCAAGGATATGAGCCGGAAGATGCGATCGACCCTCAGAACGAAAAGCAAGCAGGGGTATGCGATCGGGCAGCCGCCCTATGGGTACAAGCGTGATACCGTTGATCCCAAACGGTGGGTGGTGGATGATGAAGCAGCCGACATCGTGAGGTATATCTATGCGATGCGGCTGGAGAAAATCAGCGTCATTGATATTGCCATCAAACTCAAACGCGACAAGGTTCTTATCCCCTCGGAATATGCGCTTCGAAAAGGCTACAGGAAACCAAGCAAGAAAGCGGTTCGGGGTGAGTATCTATGGGATAAAAGCATGGTGCGCAGTATCTTAACCCAGCAGATGTATGTAGGGGATGTGGTAAACTTTCGCACCTACAGCAAGTCGTATAAGCTGAAGGAACGTTTGCCCAATCCCGAAGAAAAGTGGGAAGTTATCAAAAATGTGCATGAGCCGATCATTGATCGTCCTATGTGGGAAAGCATACAAAAAACCTTCAACGATACAAAGTACCGAAAGCCAAAGCATGTTGAGAAAAATATGTTCGCAGGTTTTCTGAAATGCTCGGATTGCGGCGGCAATCTCAACTACAAGTACACCCACGACAATCCGGATAACCACTACTTCTCCTGCTACAACAAACGAAACAAAACAGGGCTTTGCAGCCAAACGCATCATATTCGCGTGGATACCATCACCGATCTTGTTACGCAGCATCTCGCCGACATCATCCGTTTCGCCTCGTTGTTTGAGGATGAGTTCGTAAAACTGGTCTTGGATGAGCATTACAAGCAAATCCAAATTCAGCAGCGAAAGAATCAAATGGCACTTCAAACAGCATTGGCAAGGGAGAAGGAACTTGATACGCTTTATGAAAAACTGTTTGAAGAAAAAATCCTCGGAGGTTTGACGGAAGACCGCTTTCAGAAGCTTTCCTACAAATACGAGGATGAACAAGCGGAGCTGAAGCAGAAGCTCAAGCACCTAAAAGCCATTGTTGCCGATGAGTTGAAGCATGAGATGAATGCGGAAGGCTTCCTGCATCTCGTCCGAAAATACACGGACATCAAGGAGCTAACGCATGAAATCCTAACCAGCTTCATTGACAAAATCGTGGTTCATCACCGAGAAATTGAGTTTGGAGAAACGGTGCAGAGGGTTGAAATCTACTACAAGATGATAGGTTTCGTGGAACTGCCGATGATGAGCATAGCGGAAAGAGAATCCTATCAAAAAACTTTTGGGAGGGAGGTAGTGGTGACGAGTGCATAAAAAATTACCCATAAAGGACTAAGTCCCTTATGAGTAATCGTAGTGGTGCGGTCAAGAGGACTTGAACCTCCATGAAATTGCTTTCACTAGAACCTGAATCTAGCGCGTCTGCCAATTCCGCCATGACCGCGTACCGAGGAAAAAGTGGTGGGCAGGGATGGATTCGAACCATCGAAGTCTGAGACGGCAGATTTACAGTCTGCTCCCTTTGGCCACTCGGGAACCTACCCATGTTAAGGAAAAACGATTGGAGCTGGCGATGGGACTTGAACCCGCAACCTGCTGATTACAAATCAGCTGCTCTGCCAATTGAGCTACGCCAGCACATGACGTGCCACGTTCACATCGCCTGAGGATAAAAAAAGTGGCGACCCGGAAGGGGCTCGAACCCTCGACCTCCAGCGTGACAGGCTGGCATTCTAACCAACTGAACTACCGGGCCGTAT
>JAVBTR010000089.1:0-10639 GCA_031556065.1 Eubacteriales bacterium
TCGACTTTGTCGACGCGCTGCGGCAGCTGCAAACCGCAGGTGCCGCTTTTTGTTTTATCCGCATTCGTTCTACAAGCAAGCTTGTGTTAAAACAGGTTTTCCTTTTTAGCACTGCGCCTGTACACATCACTGGCTAAACCATGCATAAGGCTTACTCTTCCAGGCAAGCTGCCTCGTAAACGTCCAGCAAATCCGCCAAATACATTTTGGCCTGCTGGAAGGATTGTTGATCCAGGCACTCCCACACGTTATCCGCGTAGGATATCATCAGCTCCAAACCGCCCTTTTCCCTGGCCTGAAGGCTGATTTCTTCAAGAAGCTCCTTTGCCCCTTGGTAATCGTTCCCATCCATAGCCTTACACAAAAGATCAAAGAGCTTTTCCGAGGCTTTGCCGCCGCTTGCCAGCCACCCCTCCGATGGGGTTTTATTTTTATCCCTGGAGCTAAGAATGAAGTGGGCCATGGTTTTCACCGTATGGAGAAAATCAATGGGCTTTCCGATATGGGCATTCATTCCCGCCTGAAGGCTTAGCTCCACATCTTCTTTAAACACGTTGGCACTCATGGCGATAATAGGGACCGCGCTCTTGGCCCGGTCCTCCAATTGGCGGATATGACCCGTGGCTTCATAGCCATCCATAACAGGCATCTGCACATCCATTAAAACAGCGTCATAATCGTGCTTAATCATTTTTTCCAAAGCCGCCTGACCGTTTTCCGCTTCATGGGCTTCAATGCCCGTCTGCGCCAAAAGCTCCGCCACGATCATGCGGTTAATCGCAAGATCATCCACGATCAGCACCCGTTTCCCATGAAAAAGCCCAACAGGGTCAAGGGCATCTGCTTCCCCTTCATTCTGGCTGGGAGCCAAGGCCTGTGGCAAGGCCAGCTCAAAGAAAAACCGCGATCCTTTACCCGGTTCGCTTTGCACAACAACCTCGGCGTTCATCAGGTTAATGATACGCCTGCTAATAGCAAGACCCAAGCCTGTACCGCCAAAGCGGCGGGAAATGGAGCCATCTGTCTGGGTAAAAGGCTGAAACAGCTTTGGCAAATGCTCCTTGGCAATGCCGATGCCATTATCTGAAACCGTAAAACGAAGGGTAGCGGCCTCCGGCCCAATGGTTAATCCCTCTATAGCCAGGGTAACACGCCCCTGCTCTTTGGTGAACTTCACCGCGTTGGATAAAAAGTTAATCAGTACCTGGGAAAGCCGCAGTCCATCGCCTAAGAAAACATCCGGCAGCTTATCATCCATATCAATCCTAAAAAAAATGTCTTTCTCCTTGGCCTTGGGCCGAATAATAAAACCGATCTTCTCCAACGTGTCTTTTAAAGAAAAGGGCGCCACGGTTAACTCCAGCTTACCCTCTTCAATCTTGGACAAATCCAGAATATCATTTATCAATGAAAGCAGATGCTCCGATGAGGTTTCAATAATTTTCATGGCACGCTTGAGCTTTTCAGGCTCCACTGTTTCCCTGGTTAATTGCAGCATACCGATGATAGCAGTCAGCGGGGTGCGCATTTCATGGCTCATGCGGGATAGAAACTCGGATTTAGACCGGCTGGCCGCTTCGGCGGAAATTTTCGCGTCCAGCAGCCGGTTTTCAAGGTCCTTTTGTATGCTGATATCCACCAGGGTATCCACCAAATATTCCGTATCGGCCAAGGTAATCCATGTGCCTGTTTTAATAATGGGTATGCTTTTCCCATCGGCCCTTTCAATAACCCGCTCCGCCACAATGGTGTGCTGATCCTTTTGCAGTACATGGGGACAGCTATCAGGGTTATGGTGGCATAAAACCTCATAGCACTTACAGCCAACAATACGTTCCTTTGGCAAGCCCAACAGCGAAGAGGTGTGCTGGTTAGCCATTTCAATGGTTTTGGCTTCCATATTAATCAGCACAATGCCAATTTTCGCGGAATCCAACACTTGCTGGAACAGCCTGGCATTTTCACGAAACTGTTTTTCCCGGTCCATTTCATAGGAAATATCTTTCATAATGGCGGCAGTGCCATACATCACGCCTGTTTCATCATATACGGGGAACACGGTCTGCTGCACCAAAAGAGGGCGACCATCCTTTTTGCGCAGATAGCCCGTACCAGACCAGTAGCCATTTTGCATGACAGCAGGCTGAATCACTGCCAAGGCGAACTTATCGAACTCGTTGGCATGAACATCGGCAATGGTTTCGAAATGCGGCCTTTCCTCTGGCCCATAGCCCATCATTTGGTAAGCAGCATCGTTGAGGTAGAACAACCGCCCCTCACTATCCGCCATACCAACAAATTCAATTGCCCTATCCACAAGCGATGCTTTCGCGCGCATCAAATAGGCCTCGGACAAGTTCATTTTTTCCATAAAGAAGCACACTCTCCGTACTCATTATAACCCGCTATGTATGAAAGGCTGGCGCGTAAACTCTCCGCCAGATTAGTAATGCACACTTATTTTACCATACTTCCTCCTTAATGGCAACCTGATAAACTTCCGCTGCTTTTATTTCTGGGTTTTTTTTGTTATAATACCTTGGAGGTGAAAACATTGTTTAAAAAACGTTTCCAAGCTTTTTTAATACTGATGATGCTTTTATCTCTGCTTTGCGGCTGCACCGCCGTTCAAGCGGAAGAAAATGTACAAATGCTGGTTTTGAACGTGGGTAAGGCGGACGCGATTATTTTGCAGCTGGAAGGAAAAAGCTATCTGATCGATGCGGCCACCTCTAAAATGGATGAACAGCTGATGCTGGGCCTGAGCGCCATGGGCATTACCAAGCTGGACGGCGTCTTTTTAACGCACACCGACAAGGACCATGGAGGCGGCCTTAAGAAGCTGGCGAAAAGCGATGTGGATATCGCTGCCTGGTATGCTTCTGCCTACTACACCGATAAAACCCCGGACAAGCACCAGGCTTATGTGGCCGCCGAAACGAGGGGCCAGGAGGTCACCTTTTTAAAGGCCGGGGACAAGGTTGCCATATCTGACGAAAGCTATTTCGAGGTTCTGGGCCCTGTTAACCTTTATACCGATTCAGAAAACAACAATTCCCTGGTGATGATCGTCCACACCCTGGAGGGCAAGCTCTTTTTAGCAGGAGACATGCAGGTACCAGAGGAATTGGATGTGCTTAAAATCGGCGCTGTGGTTAGCTGCGAAGTGCTGAAGGTGGGCCATCACGGGGATGATACGGCCTCCTCCTATAACCTGTTAGCGGCTATCAAGCCCCAAATCGCCGTGATCTCCACCTCCACCGAGGAGGAAAGCGACACCCCCGCCTTTGAAGTGCTGCAAAACCTAAAAAAAGTCGGTGCCCAAACCTTTGTAACCCAGAATGCCCAAGGGGGCGTACTGGTCACGCTGGAAAACGGCACCGCCAAGGCGGAATATGTTAGCTTTCAATAACTAATCCGGTCAAGCCTTTCAAAATCCGCTGAACTCAACTGCCAATCCAGGGCGGCCAGATTGCTTTGAAGCTGTCCTGGATTTTTCATGCCCGCCAGCACCACGCTGCCAGGCAGCCTATCTAAAATAAAGCGGATAGCAATGGCCGAAACAGGCTTGCTGATCCTTTCGCTTATCTCCTTCATGGCGCTTACGATTTTAAGATTCTTTTTTAGTTTCTCTCCATGGAAGTTCACATAAATTTCCCGGCTACGACGGTCTTCGCTGCCAAAGGCGGAATTTTCGTCGTACTTGCCCGTTAAAATCCCCTGGCCCAGGCTGCCCCAGGTCATGGGCGTCAGACCCATATCCTTTGCCAGAGCCAGCAGCTCCCTCTCGTTTTCCCGTTTGGCCAGGGAGTATTCATCCTGAAGGGATACAAAATAATCTTTATAGGGCGCAATCCGCTCTACATCCTTTTCAAACACGTTGGAAAGCCCAAAATAACGGATATGGCCCTTTTCCCTGGCCTTGACAAGGGCATTCACCACTTTTTCCATGGGCGTCGCATCGTCCAGGTAATGAATCTGGTACAGGTCAATATAGTCTGTGTTCAGGTTTTTCAGGCTTTGGGCCAAGGCCTTTTCCATGTACGCCGGGGAATTATCGTAAAAGGTGCCCTTGCCGCCAGGGGTGGTTCGCACACCAAACTTGGTGGCGATTACCGCCTGTGTCCTTTTTGAACCCAGCGCCTCGCCCAGCGTCCTTTCGCTTTCCCCAAGGCCATAGGTATCGGCCGTATCGAAAAAAGTGATGCCCGAATCCAGCGCATCCTGCACCGTACGCATCAGTTGGCTTTTATCGGTTTCTCCCCAGCCGTACTGGCCCATGGGGCAGCCCCCCATGCACAGCCTGGATACGGCTAGGTCGGTTTTACATAGCTGTGTTTTTTCTGTCATGGCCTTGCCCTTTCCCCATGTGTTTAGCCGCCTTTTCAACCACTCGCCACAGGGTTAAAAAGAAAATCTTCATATCCAATAAAAAGCTTTGCTCTTGCACATATTTCATCCGCAGGGCATTCTTTTTCTTCAAAACAAATTTTTCATACTGTTCATCGGCGTTTTCGACCCCGACGATTTCATCCAGGTTAATAAACTCCAACGAGCTTAAATCCGTAATGCCAGGGCGGACAGTTAAAATAAGCTGTTCCTCCTTGGTATATTGGTTGGTATAGCGCAGCAGCTCCGGCCGTGGGCCAACAAAGCTCATATCCCCAAAGATAATATTGAACAATTGAGGAATCTCATCCAATTTCGTTTTCCTTAAAAACCCGCCCAATTGGGTAATTCGCGGGTCATTTAAGGCTGTGGTGCCCCCGCCGATGTTTTCGGCGTTGACCACCATGGAACGGAATTTAAAAATTCCAAAGGGCTTGTTATTTAGCCCTGCCCGCTGGCCCCTGTAAAACACAGGCCCCTTGGAGGAGGCTTTGACCAAAAGGGCAATCACCAGCAGCAGCGGTGCCGCCAAAGGCAAAACCACCAGTGCGCCTACTAAATCCAGCGCCCTTTTCACCACCTTATCATACACCATTACCGCCTCCTTTGCAGATAGCTATTATACATCAATAAGCAGCGTATGCACAAGGGCTGTAAACTGCCTGATGGTATCCGGCGCTAAACGATAAACCAGGCTTGCCCCATCCCTTTCAAGGACAATCAGCTTCCGCGTGATCAGCTCCGTTGTGTGGTGAGACATGGTAGCCGCGCTAATTCCTGTTATTTTTAGAAGCTCCTTGGTGTATTTAGGGCCTTCCTTTAGAGCGCAAAGGATTTTAAGCCTTGTTTTATCATTTAGCGCCCGCAGCATCCCCAGCATATCCTCCAGCTGCTCTTCGCCACCCTTTTGCGCATTCATCAATTGCAGCACAAGAATACCAATCGTCCCATCGGCATAAGGCTTTGCACCAAAGAACTTTGCAAAATCATCATTACTGTTAATATTAAGGCTATGATAATTAAAAAAGGCAGGCTTTAAAGTCATTTGTACATTATCGAAACGGATACCTATCTTTTCAATTTCTGTTTCCAAAGAGGCCAGATAGGTTTCATCAAAATAATGCTCCGTCAGGGCGATTAGTTCTTTCTCATAGGCCATAAGCCCCTTAACAACAGGTTCTATAAGCTCCGAAAGCGTCCTTTGATGCTTTTCATAGTTCAAGTACAGCTCCACACAGGCCCAGGCGCTTTTAGGTTCGGAAAGATTTTCTTCCACCGCCGCAATAAAGCCCTCCATGGTGCCATCCAGCTTCTCTTCCATAACTGGTTCAAAGGCTGCCGCCACCAGCGCCGCAGACATCAATTGTGCACCTTCCGGCTTTAAGCCGTACAGTAACTCACCCGCGGTCAATAAAGCATGAGCCAATGAGGTTTCACCAAAAAGCTGAGAAGAAAAATATTTTCCCAGCATATCCGGTGCCATATCCACCTTAGGTTCAAGCTTTTCATAAATGCCGCAAAGCGTCTCCCTTGCAGGGAGCGCTATGTGCGGGAAAGATTGGGCAATTTTAGCAAGCTGGGAAACGAATTGATCCCTTGGCTCAACCGGATTTCGGGAATCATAGACCCGTTCCAAAAAGGCTACCGCCTCGCTTCTGTAGTCCAGTTCCTTGGCCATTTGAATTTTCACACTATTGCCTCCTTAAATCCTCCAAAACACTTTTAAGCGACTCATAATCAGAAACAGCAACACGATTACGCCCCCCGAAAGCATGAAGATGGTATTCACATTTAAATAGTTTGCCAGCACCGAAAACATGGCCGAGCCTATGGGAATGGCCGCCACCAGAATAGCGCTAAGCATGCCCCCTAAGCGGCCCATCATTTCTTCGTTAGAATGGCGCATGAAGGCCGAGGAAAAAATCACACTAACCATACCCACCCCTGCACCCATAGCACAAAGCACCAATAGCAAGATACCAATCCGAAAAAGCGAAGGTGCCATAAACGGCAGGGCACCGATGCCAGCAAACCCAAGCCCCATGGTTACGCCTCCCAGAATGATCATCTGCCTGGGTGTAACCTTTTTCACAAGGGGTGCCAGTAAGGAGCCTAAAATAGTACCTACTAAAAGAGCGATCTCCACCACCGATAACAGTGTAGCTTCCCCGCCCATGGAATCCTTTACATAGGGAGCGGCGAAAATGTTAAAAGCCACCGCGCAAAAATTGAGGAGCATGCCGATCATACACAAGGCCCGCAAAGCATGCTCATGCCATATGTAATGGATGCCCGCTTTAAAATCCCGCAAGAAAGAATTCGACTTTTTTTGCCCTTCCGCCTTCTCGTGAAAGGGAATCAGCCCGATGATCAGGGCCGAAATCACAAAAGTAGCAGCATCTACCAGTAATGCACCGCCGGTACCGAGAAGGGCGATGATTCCCCCAGCTGCCGCTGTGCCAATCAAGGATGCTACCCGGCTGGAGGAGCTGTTTAATCCCGTGCCCAGGGTGTAATTCTCTTTGCTGATCAGCATAGGCATAGCCGCGAAGCCTGCCGGTTCCCGAAAAGCTTCCAGGGTGGAGTTAAGCACCGTCATCGCCATGAGCATCCAGGTTTCTAGGTACCCCAGCAGCATCAGTATCCCTGCTGCTGCTACGATCACCGCCCGGGCGATATCGCAAACGACCATCATGGTCTTTTTCTGTATCCGGTCTGCCAATACCCCTGTAAAGGGCTGCAAAAGAATGGTGGGCAAAAAGTTTAGCGCCACGATTACCGCCATCAGCGATGCGGCACCTGTTAACTCATACACCAGCCAGCTAAAGGCCAGTGCGTCCACCGAATCCCCAAAGCGGTTCACCACATTGGCCGCTAACAGCTTCATGTAGCTCTTTTCTTTAAACAGGATTCCATATCCCTTCGACGGCATTCAAATCGTCCCTTCCGTGTTCATCTAAATCTATAATATGATATATTTCGATTTTTGTCAACATGCATTTCGACGTCCATCTAATTCTTTTGTGAAGCAGCTGGTTGTGGTATAATAAAAGAAACTTCAAAAGAGACGAGGGGCCTGAATGAAATTTTGCCACATAGCCGATTTGCACATCGGCAAGAGATTAAAAGAATTAAGCTTGATGGAAGATCAAAGGCATGGGCTAAACCAGATACTATCCCACATAGCGGCATTCAAGCCCGATGCGGTTTTCATCGCTGGGGATATATACGATAAGGCCATTCCCTCCCAGGAAGCCGTGACCCTTTTAAGCGAATTTTTAACGGCTCTGTGCGATTTGAATTGCCAGGTGCTGCTCATTGGCGGCAACCACGATTCCCCAGAAAGACTGGCCTTTTTAAGCCCTCTTTTAAAAAGCCGGGGTTTAAATATAGCAAGGCCCTTTAACGGCGAAATGGAAAAGGTTTCGGTGGCCGGGGTGGATTGCTATATGCTGCCCTATTTTTCCCCACGAGAACAGGGCTTTCAAACCTTTGAGGAAGCGGTAAGCGCTGCCATTGCAAAAACCCAGCTGGATCACAGCCGGCCAAGCGTACTGATCACCCATTTCTTCGTTACTGCCCTGGGCCAGGAGGCCCTTCGCTCCCAATCGGAGGTGGACCCTATTGGCACCCTGAACAACATCGATGTCCGCTTTTTTGCCCCTTTTGCTTACGTGGCACTGGGCCATCTCCACGGCCCGCAAAAAGTGGGGTGGGATCATGTCCGCTATGCCGGTTCCCCTGTTAAGTATTCCTTTTCGGAAGTAAACCAGCGCAAATCCATGGTCAAAGGCGAAATTAAAAAGGACGGAACTTTGGCTTATGAGTTAATCCCCCTTGAACCCCTCCATGCCATGCTGGAATTGGAAGGGCCTATAGAGGCCTTGCTCGCCCATGAAAAAACCCATGGGTATACCCACATCACTTTAACCGATTCCCCTCCGCCCCCAGCAGCCTATGAGCGTTTAAGCGCGGTTTTCGAAAACCTTCTGGCCCTGGATTTCAAAGGCTTTACCCCAGAAAGCATTCCCCTTCAAAATGCTTCAGAGAAAGACCCTTTTACCCTTTTTACCGATTTTTTTCTCAACACCACTGGCCAGCAGTTGTCCCAGGGGGCTCAGGCGCACGTGAAAAACCTTATGGAATCCATTTGGAAAGGGGGCCGTTAAATGAAGCCTCTTTCCCTTGAAATAAGCTATTTCGGTTCCTATAAAGGCCAAACCACCTTGGATATGCAGCGCCTAGGCCAAAGGGGCCTGTACCTGATCACCGGGGATACGGGGTCGGGCAAGACCACCCTGTTCGACGCCATTTGTTATGCCCTTTACGGCAAAATGAGTGGGGAATACCGCTCCAGGCCCCGTAACCTGCGAAACGAGCACGCCTCCCATGACACACAAACCTATGTAACCCTGGTGTTTTCCCACCGGGGCCAAACCTATACTGTCACAAGGGTAATGGAATATGAACGGCTCAAAGCCCGTGGCACCGGCACTATATTAGAACCGGAGCAGGTGCTCTTAACCCTGCCCGATGGCTCAAGCCTTGCAAAAAAAGAAGAGGCCGATCAGCGGCTCATCCATATCCTTCAAATCCGCCCAGAGCATTTTCGCAAGATTATGATGATCGCCCAAGGGGATTTCATGCGCCTGCTCATGGCCGATACCAAGGAAAGAAAGCCCATCCTCCGGCAAATTTTCGATACGGGGCTTTACCAAGAATTTCAGGACGCGCTAAAAAAAAGCGTGAAGGACGCTTTCGATCAAAGCGATGAAATGCTTCGGCAATTAAAGGACGAGCTGCAAAGGTTTCAAGGGGACGACCTGCCTCCCTTTAGCCCTTTTGAACTAACTGCTTTTTACAATTTTGCCGCCAGCCAAATGGACCGGGATGAAACCGAAAAAACCGAGCTATTAAAAAAAGAAGAAAGCCTTTTCAAATCCCTTGAATCGCTTAATGCCTATGAAAAAAGCCAGGGAGAATTGAAAAAGACACTGCTTTCTATGGAAGCGGCTAAGGCCAGCCTGATCGGTGCTGTCAACAAGATTAAAAATGAACTTCAAACAGCAAGAGAAATGAAAAGCCAACACCAGCAAACCATAGAAGCCCTGGAAAAGGAACTGGCTCTCCACACCGCTGTCCAAGCCAGCTTATTAAACGTGCCGCTGGAAAAGGCTAACGCTGAAAGGGATATTAAAGCCCTTTCGGCGTTGGAAAAACAGCAAAAGGAGCTGGACTTAAGCAAGAGCACCTTTGAACAGCTCAAGAAAAGCACAGCCATTGCCATTGAAAACGCGCGGCAATCCGCCCATGAATCCGAAAACCTGCAAAGCCTGTTTTTATTAGGCCAGGCCGGAATCATGGCTAATGCACTGGCACAGGGCCAGTCCTGTCCTGTCTGCGGCGCAACAGAGCACCCTCATAAAGCGTTGTTGGCCACCAGCACCCCCACCCAAGCCCAGGTCAACGGGGCGAAGGCCCTTGCTAAGAAAAACTCCGACGAAGCTCAAAGCTTAAGTCAACGCTGCGAAAGCGAATCCAAGCTCCTGTTAGAAAGGCAAGCCCTGTTAAAAAGCCAGCAGGAAGCTTTAAATCCTGTAGAAATTCATCAAGCCTACGAAGCTGCCCTGCAAAAGGAGCAGGCATTAAAGGACACTGTTTCAAAAAAAGAAGCTGTCCAAAACGCCCTCGATCTTCAAAAGCAAAAGCAGCAGGCGCACTTTATCCGCATTGCCACACTGGAGCAAGAGCTTTCCATGGCGGACCGCATTCAAGGCGAAGCCCTCCAAAGCTTTAAAACCCTGCCCCTTAAACAGGCTCAGGCCGATTTTTCACAGGCCGCAGGCGCCAAAGCCAGCATTGAAAAAAGATTGATGGAATTGGCCGCCGTCCTTCCTAATGAAGACCCCGACGACATTACCTGCCAATACCAAGCCACCAAGACCGCCCTGACCAAGATACAGGTCCGTTTAGCTGCCAACCGCCAATGCACTGCGCACATTAAAAAGATTGAAAGCCATTACCAAAGCCAGGAGGAACCGTTCCGCATTGCAAGGGAACTGGGGCAGATCACAGGCAGCAAGCTGGAGTTTGAAAGCTATATCCTGGCCTATTATTTCGAAAAGGTCTTATTGGAAGCCAACCACCGCTTCCGGGAAATGTCCTTCGGGCAATATGAATTGCTCCGGGCGGAGGATACCCAGGATAAGCGAAGCCAGTTCGGCCTGGAATTAAACGTTTTAAACCACTA
>JAVBTR010000040.1:0-32544 GCA_031556065.1 Eubacteriales bacterium
ATCCTTTTGACCCCATTAGGGGATTTTTAAGGGTCATGTGACCATTAAACTGGTTCTGGGACAGCGTCCCTGCTTTTTTCCTTATTGCGACAGCCCCTCAACGCTCCCATCCCAGAAAACCGTAAGGAGGTTCCCTTATGCGGCAGCGTAAACAAGTGATGCATATTGTGCAGGTGGTTGTGGCATTGGTGGTGTTGATCTGCTTTTTGATGCCCATGTTCACCTTTACCCCGTGGAAGAATGTGGGGCTGAAAAACGGCGCTAACGGCAACGGCATTACCATGCTGCAAATTGGCGGCAATGTCACCAAGAGCCTGGAAAGCATTGTACGCAAGGCCAAGCTGCCGGAAGCGGTCACGTCTTCTATTGCCAGCGATGCGGCGAATTTGCAGACTGCCGGGGTGCTGATGATTATCGGTATTTTGATGGCAGCGGCGTTGTTCATTGTTATGTTCACGGAAAACCTGGGTGTGAATTATGGTAAAAAACGTAAGGCCATGGTGGTGGGGATGTGCGCGGTTGGCGCAGCTTGTCTTATTGTAACGATGGTGCTGTTTACCGGGTTTAACCATAATCTGCAAGCAGCGGCGAGATTGACAGACCCTGATTTGGAAAAGGTTACCACTAAGCTTTTACAGGATGGCCAGGTGCCCACGTTATCCATTGGCATTTATGCTTATATTGCCTTGTTGGGCCTTTTGGTTCAGGGCGTGATTCCCTTCCTGCCCAAGGGAAAAAAGGCATTCAGCCGGAGCCTGCTTTGGTTTGTGCTCCCTGCGCTGACCATGTATTCTTTCTTTGTTATTTTGCCTGCTGTTTCCAGCATTTACCTAGGCTTTACCTCATACGACGGCATTACTCAGGCCTCTATGCGTTTTATTGGCCTTGATAACTACAAAACCATTTTTTCTTCCGCCCGCTTTGGGGCGGCCACGGGGAACACTCTGATTATTGCCATTTCCTTTACACTGCTGGTAAACGTGTTTGCGCTGATGCTGGCCATAATGGTGGATAAAGTCCGTTTCTTAAAAAACCTGTTCCGTAGCGCTTTTTATCTTCCAGTGCTTATTTCTGGTATTATTGCCGGGTTCATTTGGCGCATTATGTACAATTATTCCTTTGGTATTATCAACTTCGTTTTAAACAGCGTAGGCATCGGATCAGTCAAGTTTATCGATGCCATGCCCAATGCGCTTTTATCTATTATCTTTGTGCTGCTTTGGAAGCAAGTGGGCTATTATATGATTATCTATTTAGCCGCCCTCCAGGGCATTTCGCAGGATTTGCTGGAGGCTGCCTCTATTGACGGGGCCAATAGTCGCCAGGCATTCCGCCATATTACGCTGCCACTGCTGGCTGGGTCTTTTACCATTAACTTGACCCTGGCGCTCATTAACGGGCTAAAGGTTTTTGACGAGATTGCTATTTTAACCGACGGTGGCCCAGGCTTCTCTACCGAAACCATTACCTACATGGTCTACAAGGTGGCCTTTGGGGAAATGCGCCAGGGCTATGGCACTGCCATGGCAGTGGTTCTGTTTCTGATCATCCTGGTGCTGGGCGGCGTTCAATCTACAGTGCTTCGTAAAAGGGAGGTACAGATGTGATGAATAAAAAATATGTGGAGCAAAGCAAACGCAAAGGCAGCTGGGCGCTGTTCATTCTTGTGGGATTATTGGCGCTGGTGTATGTGTTTCCGCTGTTTATCAGCTTCATGTCCGCTTTTAAAACCAATGGGGAAATCTTGAATAACCCGACAGCTCTGCCTTCTTCCTTTTATACTGGCGGCTTCCAATACCTGTTCCAAAAAACCAACTTTCCTCAAGCGTTTTTGAACAGCGTGTTTCTGACGGTCCTCAGCGAAATGCTGATTATCGGGGTGATTCCTATGGGAGCCTATGGCATTGCCAGAACCAAATCCAAGCTTTCCGGGGCCATTTACACCTTCTTTTTAGCCGGGATGATGATCCCCTTTCAGGCCTACATGATCAGCCTTTTTCAAGAGCTGAATACCATCGGCCTGTTTGGTACCCTGGCAGGGCCGGTTGTGATTTATATTTCCGGGGCTACGGGGTTTGGCACCTTGCTTTTTACTTCGTTTATTTCTGGCGTGCCGATAGAGATTGAGGAAGCGGCTCAAATCGACGGCTGCTCCAACCTGCGCACCTTCTGGCAGATCGTTTTTCCACTGCTTAAGCCCTGCACAGCTTCCATGGTCATTTTAAACGGCCTTGGTATATGGAACGATTATCTGATGCCTTCCCTGGTTCTGCCTTCCACCAGCGCCAAGACCATTAATGTGGAGATTTACCGGTTCGTAGGCGAGCTTTCCAGCCGTTGGGATATTGTGTTTTCTGGGGTGGTTTGCGGCATTGTGCCAATTTTGATCGTGTTTTTTAGCTTGCAAAGCTACTTCGTTAAAGGCATTACCGCAGGCGCGGCGAAAGGATGATGAACATGGGTTTTAAAGAGCTGTGCGTCCGAGAAACGCCTTGGGCTTTGGAAGTGACCGAAAAACTGAAGAGTAAAATGGCTTATGGGTTGGAAAAGGCCCAGGGATTGGACTTTATCCCCTATACGGTGCAGGAGGGCCAATGGGCTCCCGGCCCTTTCGATGGCGTCTGCTGGTGGACAAACGGCTTTTGGGCGGCCAGCATGTGGCAAATGTATCTGATGACCAATGATGAACGCTATAAAACAGAGGCTGAACGCTGTGAAGAGATGCTGGATGACGCCTTTCGGGATTACGACCATCTTCACCACGATGTTGGCTTCATGTGGCATATTTCCGCTGGGGTCAATTACCGCTTAACGGGCAGCGGCCAAAGTCGTAAGCGCAATATGCTGGCAGCCAGCCTTTTGGCTGGGCGGTATAATCCATTGGGCTTCATCCGTGCTTGGAACGGGGATTGCATCGGCTGGGCTATTATCGATTGCATGATGAATATCCCCCTCTTGTTTTGGGCCCATGAGCACACCAACGACCCCCGGTTTTTAAAGATCGCCATGAATCATGCCGATATGGCCATGGCTCATTTCGTTCGGGAGGATGGCAGTTGCAACCACATTGTCCAATTCGACCCGGATACCATGGCTGTATTGGAAGTTCCCGGTGGCCAGGGGTATGGGCCAGGTTCCTCGTGGTCCCGAGGCCAGGGATGGGCATTGTATGGGTTTGTGCTGGCCTATATTCATACTGGCAAGGAAGCATACTTAAATACGGCCAAAAAGATTGCCCATTATTTTATGGCTTGCGTGGGAGAAGACGGCATCCCCGATTGCGATTTTCGCGCGCCTAAGGAGCCGGTTATTAAAGATAATATTGCAGGCTCTTTGGCTGCCTGTGCTTTATTAGAGTTGGCTAAACTGTCTTCGGAATACGAACAGGAGCTGTATTTCACCCATGCTATGAAATATCTCAAAGCCATGGAGTCCACGGATGGGGATTGGTCTAAGGAATCTCCCGCCATCTTCCGCCGCTGCACCGGGGCATACCACAACAAGGACAGGCATATTTATACCACCTATGGGGATTACTATTTTATCGAAGCTGTGAACAAACTGCGGGGAGAAACCTTGCTGGTTTGGTAAGAATGAGCAGGGACAGATTTTACTTAGGTATATCAATGGTCAGAATATTATACTATGCCTTTCTTAAAGTGACCAGGCTTAAAGTGTAACATGGCGCTGCGTAAAGTTGACACGTTACTAAGCTTGGTTTATAATTGTACAAGTGTATATAAATAGGAAGGGGAGTTGCCATATGAAGGGAATTATCCTGGCTGGCGGCGCGGGAACACGGCTGTATCCTTTGACCATGGTCACATCCAAGCAGCTGTTGCCTGTGTATGATAAGCCTATGATTTATTACCCGCTTTCTACGTTGATGTTAGCGGGCATCAAAGACATTCTCATCATTTCCACCCCGGAGGATACCCCCCGGTTTGAGCATCTTTTGGGGGATGGTAGCCAATTTGGCATAGCTCTTTCTTACAAGGTCCAGCCTAGCCCTGATGGCCTGGCTCAGGCCTTTATTTTAGGTGATGAATTTATTGGCGGGGATAGCTGTGCTATGGTCCTTGGGGATAATATCTTCTACGGCAATGGCTTTTCAAGCATTTTACGAGATGCCAAAGCCAACGCGGAAGACAATGGGCGGGCCACTATTTTCGGCTACTATGTGAATGATCCGGAGCGCTTTGGCATTGTGGAATTCGATGCCAATGGCAAGGTGATTTCGGTGGAAGAAAAGCCGAAAAACCCCAAATCTAACTACTGCATTACGGGCCTTTATTTCTACCCTGCGGGGGTGCCAGATAAGGCCAAGGCGGTGAAGCCCTCCGCTCGTGGGGAGCTGGAAATCACGACCTTGAACGACATGTATTTAAAAGAAGACGATCTGGATGTAAAGCTGCTGGGCCGTGGGTTTGCCTGGCTGGACACTGGCACCATGGATAGCTTGGTGGATGCGGCAGATTTTGTTCGAATGATAGAACAGCGTCAATCCATTAAAATTTCCGCGCCGGAGGAGATCGCGTTTAAAAACGGCTGGATCAATAAAGAAAAGCTTCTTGAATCTGCCCAGCGCTATGGCAAATCCCCCTATGGCGAGCATTTGAAGGCAGTTGCGGAAGGCAAGGTACGATATTAATGAACAAGGTTGAAACAGGTTTGCCAGGGGTATTCATTATCGAGCCCCAAGTCTTTGGAGACTATAGGGGCTATTTTGTGGAAACCTATTCTCAGAAAAAGTTTGCGGATATTGGCATTATAAACGATTTTGTGCAGGATAATATGTCTTTCACCGCACAAAAGGGCACGCTCCGGGGGTTGCATTTTCAGAACAACCCGGCTGCCCAATGCAAGGTGGTGCGGGTAACTCGCGGCGCGGTAATGGATGTGGCGGTGGATATCCGCAAAGGTTCTCCCAATTATCTGAATTGGGTTGGTGTGGAACTTTCAGCCGACAACAAGCGTCAGCTTTATATTCCCCGTGGCTTTGCCCATGGTTTTTTGACTTTGACCGATGATGTAGAATTTGTCTATAAGGTGGACAACCTATATTCCAAGGAGTGCGATCGCTCCATTCGTTTCGATGATCCAGCCATTAAAGTGGATTGGAACATCGCATCCCCCATTCTTTCCCAAAAGGATTTGGATGCGCCCCTACTTAAAGACAGCGACTGCAATTTTGTATATGTGGAGGAAAGCAAATGAACATTATCGTAACCGGCGGCGCAGGGTTTATCGGTGCCAATTTCGTTTATTATGAATTGAAAAACCACCCGGAGGACAGAATTATCTGCTTGGACAACCTGACCTATGCCGGCAATATGGAAACCCTTGAAGAAGCCATGAAGAACCCGAATTTCCGCTTTGTCAAAGGCGATATTGCCGACCGGGAATGCGTAGAAAAGCTGTTTGCGGAAGAAAAACCGGATATCATCGTCAACTTCGCGGCGGAAAGCCATGTGGATCGCTCCATCGAAAACCCGGAGATATTCCTGCGCACCAACATCATGGGCACTCAGGTGCTGATGGATGCCTGCCGCAGGCACGGCATCAAGCGCTATCATCAGGTTTCCACCGATGAGGTATATGGCGATCTGCCGCTGGACCAGCCGGAATTGTTTTTCACTGAGGATACCCCCATCCATACATCCAGCCCCTATTCCTCTTCCAAAGCCGGAGCGGATTTGCTTGTGCTGGCATACTACCGTACCTTTAAGCTGCCGGTATCCATCACCCGCTGTTCCAACAACTATGGCCCATATCATTTCCCGGAAAAACTGATTCCTTTGATGATTACAAGGGCCTTGGCTGATGGCTCCCTGCCTGTATACGGCAAGGGTGAAAACATTCGCGACTGGCTGTATGTGGAAGATCACTGTGCGGCCATCGATCTGGTGATGCGCAAGGGCCGGGAGGGTGAGGTATACAACGTCGGCGGCCATAACGAGCGGACGAACCTAGAAGTGGTTAAGACCATCCTGCGGGAGCTAGACAAGCCGGAAACGCTGATCCACTACGTTACCGATCGCCCGGGCCACGATATGCGCTATGCCATTGATCCCACGAAGATCCATAACGAGCTTGGCTGGCTGCCCGCTACGCCCTTTGACGAAGGCATCAAGAAAACTGTTCAATGGTATTTGGATAACAAGGGCTGGTGGCAGCATATTTTGGATGGGGAGTATCGGGGGTATTATATAGCCATGTATAGGGATAGGGTGTAAAACCATTGCAAGGGGAATTGAAATGAATCTTTATCATAAAATGTGCGGACATATGCGCCGATTGCTTTGCCATAATGGCGTTGCAAGTGTTTTTTCCGCAATATTGTCAGCTGTTATTGTTGCGGGCTTCGCAACATTATTCCCAGCGGTTAGCAGGAGGAACGTATTGTGGCTCGTTTTTATGTATTCACTCTATGTGTTCATTCATTTCATTCTTGTAAGCTCTAAATCGATAGCAGGTGTTCGTATGGACGAAGATTTTTCGGCACATAAGTCCTCTTTGTGTCTAGCTGGAGTTTATGCGTTCATTATGTATATTGGATATTGGGCTGAGAATGACTTTGCTATGCTCATGCCGTTTTGGACGCTATTTTCTTGGGTTGCTTGCTTTTGTGTTTTACTGAGGGTGATGTTTTTTAGAGCGCTCACCTATCAATGTGCGACGCAGCGCACCGAAGGCATTACAGTTTTGAGAAAAAAAGTAAAGACTTATCATATTTTCATGTTCATATTAGTCTGCTGGGTTCCTTATTTCCTGATTTATTGCCCGGGTATTTTGTCTTATGATTCCATCAATCAAGTTAGTCAACTTTTAGGTGTTATTCCGTTGAATAATGATCATCCAACATTTCATACATTGTTGATTGGCTTGTTTTTGTTTTTAGGGAAATTGGTGGGCGGTAATCAGCAAGGCGTCATATTTTTCATCATGTTTCAGATGATCGTTATGGCCGCAATATATACTTATGCCATTAGTTTTCTTTTGCAAATGAAGGTGCATAGGTATCTGGTCATATGCATCCTTTTTTATTTTGCACTTTCGCCAATTAATGCGATTTACAGCATAACGATGTGGAAAGATGTTTTATATGGAGGTGTTTTTCTACTCTTCATTATTGCACTATTTCGATTGGTTTGTGACGTGGAGGCATTTTTTGCAAGTAAATGGGCAATGGCTAAAGTAATGACTATCGGTTTTCTTGTGTGCATGCTAAGGAACAATGGTATTATTGTAATCGCACTTTTTTCACCAGCATTAATCATATTCGCTAAGAAATACTGGAGACAAACATTGGCTGGTTGCATATCGTTAATAGTCGTATATGGGTTAATAACTGGACCTGTTTTTAATGCATTTGGGTTAAAAAAAAATGCAGGGCTTGATGCGTTAGCTATTCCGTTTCAGCAAGTTGCTCGAACTGTTTGCGAATATAAGGACGTATTGACAAAGAGCGAACTAAGTGAAATAAATCGGTTTATGCCTATTGAAGAGATTTCTGACACATATACTGGCTTTTTATTTGATCCGATTAAGAAAATTGTAAACGTGCAAGCTTTTAAGCAGGATACGACCAAATTTGTAAAATTGTGGATATCATTAGGGATAGCGTATCCCAAAGCATATATCAGGTCATTTGTTGCCAATTCTTACGGCTATTATTATCCGGACACATTTCGACCGCCATATGCGCTGGGTGTCTACGAGAATCAATTCGGGATTTTTCAAACGCCGATACTAGGCAGGGAAATTGAACGCGACGCATCATCACGAATCTATTCATTTATAGCAAGTTTACCGGTTACTACGTTTTTTTCGGATATTGGTTTGTTTATGTGGATCGGGGGCTTTGCTGCATCATTATTAATCGTAAAAAACAATAAAAAATATGTAATTCCTTTTATTCCTTCTTTTATTATATGGCTTTCAATGCTTGCTTCCCCACTCAATACAGAATATCGCTATGTTTTTCCAATTATGATATGTGTTCCGATTTATCTTTCGATTGCATTAGTAATTCCCAAAGTAAAAAAGGAAAAATCATAACGTTAAAAGTTTTTCATACTATTATTTAGAGAAAATCATATTTGCTTGTTATTACTTTTTTTGAAGTAGAAAGTAATACAGCCTTTTTATTTGATTGCGGAATGGAATCTTAAATTTTTTGGCAATGCGATATTCTAATGAATGCTGAACATCCCAAAGAGCTTGTTTTGATTCTCTAAGCTTTACAGACATACCATGGTCTTGCTGTGAAAAGATTTGTCCGGCCATTTGAAGTTGCTTAAGGCTATATGGTTTGTGGCCGCCGCCTTCGGGGAGAATGGTTGCATATAAAGAGATGTAATCTGCCACCATTTCAGAAACAGTACGTAGTTTTAGCGTCTCCAAATGAGCTACTATCTTTTGATATTCGCTATCTTTGCTTTTGAGTTGTTCTACTAAGGCAACAGTCTCTGTAACGGCATTATCGGCATCCACCACCCAACCGCAATCGAGAGTTGCTACACGCTCAGGTAAAGCGCCTCTGTTGGTGACAATAGTAGGCAATTGACATATAACAGCCTCTGAAAGGGTATAGCAGAATGTTTCTGGGCTTAAAGAGAGGATACAAATCAAGTCGATCTCATATGCTTTGAGGAGTAGTGGAAGCAAGGCTTGACTGTATGTACCTGTTTTGATGGAATTGTTAGAGCTGAAATCAATCAGCTTTTGATCGTTGAGTCCACCAATAAAGTAGAAGCCAACCCCTTTGGGGTTTTGTGTTACAATTTCCATTGCTTGTCTGCTACCTTTATGTATACCTGTACCACCAAGAAAAGCTACACGAAATGATATATCGTTATTTTTTTGGAAACCCACCTTACGCACTTCTCCGGTTGTAAGAAGTTGGCTTTTATACCATATCAACAGTTGCACTTCAAGAGGGCCAGAAGCCATCTTGTTAAGCGGGACAGTGCAATGAATACCGCATAGAGAATCATATGCAGGAATGTCGTTGCGTGTAACCATAGAGACAGGATATAATAATTCTCTGTGATTTTTATCGGTTACTTTGACAAGCGAAGTAATGTGGATGCCAGAAACATCTGTAAGATAGGCATAACCGAAGAGTTCAAGCGTGTCTGTAGATTGCACCTTGCATGTATCAAGTACTGCGACCATTTTTTTTGACTTAATGATGGGTTTTCGTTCTAAGGCGGCGGTATTCAACTCATTTGTTATGGGCTGAATACCATGAGGAATTATTTTCAGCTTGTCCTTAATGTTGGGATAATACTTTACTAATGTATGCGCAGCACTTTTTGATGGGACAATAATCCATTGGCAGTATTGAAGGACATGGGCGACTTTATGTCGCCATTTGTTCATATAGTGTACACCATTATTAATCTTAAGTCTTTTTGCCAGACAGGCTTTACATTTTATATCATTATCGCAATAGAGACAAAGCCGATCATCACTATCTAACATGGTAAAGGTAGGGCAGATATAGAAAAAATCATGCAAAGAAACGATTATGGGAATAGCGAAACGATTAGCAACTTCATAAATGTCTAGGGTTAAGTGCATTGTATGATGAATATGAATCATATCGATATTGAACAAAGAAAAGATATGTTCATAAGCCTTCTCATGACCGGGGTCATGAATCATTTCTTGAGTATAGGAAGGGTTGAGTGGAACTTGAAGCAAGGTCCGTTCATCTGTGTCCTGATAGATAGAAACATTCAGGAAATCGTCGCTTCGCGCAAGAACAAATACATTGTATATTTCCACCATTGAGGCTGTTAAATTTTGTACATGTAATTGTGTACCACCAATGCTGTTGGTAGCAGCTTTATAAAAATCCTCATGTAAGACATATAATATGTTTTTTTTCTCGCCTGAATTTTTCAAAGTCAACCTCTCTTCATTAAGCGGATTTTGATAGAGCGATATTTCTCAATAAATTTCCATGCGCGGCTGTTAACAATCTCGTCATATTGGGTATTTAGCATGCGATAGCACTGGTTATCCCAACGAGGATCATTGGCCATTTGAGGAGAAATGCCAAGGCGAATCATTTCATCTTGACACCACAGGTAATAGCTTTTTGGTTGCTCTGTATTAAATAAATCGACATCGGCAAAATAAGCTCTGACATCTTCACGGCTACGGATTATTTTGCGATAGTAAGGGATAATGCGTTCACCGTTATCAAAAAAATTATAGATTGAGGGAAGCGACTTCAACGCCTGTTGTCCAGCGTCATCACAAGCCCGAATATACCATTCGCGCAATTCAAATAGGTATGGATTGCCACCGCCGTTAAGATTTAGCATGGCTTCCTGCGCACCGGAGTCAAACCCTGAAAAGTGGTAAAATTTAAGAGGGGAACCATTTACATAATAATGATCGTCCTTTTTTGTTACATCACGAGTGGTAAGATTCCAAGTAGACACATTGCAGCCGGGATCTTTGATAATATAATAATTGTCGAAAAGGGCGGGAATAAGATCACCCCATCGCTGATCGGTAAACAGACCATTGGGAATATCATCAAAGCAAAAGTCCAACAATCGATCACGCCACCAACGGGCGATTGCTAAACCATTTTCGCTGTTATTGGCAGCAAAAAAGCCAAAATTATAGATACCATGCATCATGGAGCAAATTTCATTATTCATTATATCCTGTTTTGTTTTTTCAGCAATAGTTTGATGAGGTGTTAACAAAAAATCATATTCATCAAGCCACGCTTCGATTTGTTCCAATGAATCGAAAGCAACAATATCGGGATCCAAATAAACTACTTTTTCCGCACCGTCTTCCAGAAGTTTCACTAATGCTTGACCTTTTACAGCTGTACAGAGTTCAACAACAGTATGTTCAAATATCCATTGATTTAAACTTTTAACAGGAATATCTAAATCGTTAACTGTGAGAATACGATCAAAAGGCTCGTTTTCAATTTGGAAGTTATCCATAATCTTATCTGAAAGAACCAAAGTAAAATAAACGTCTTTGCAATGCTTTCGGATTGAATGAGCTAAAACGCGTGCCTTGGGCATATAGTTATTGTTAATGCTTGTAAAAAAATGCATGAATTCCACACCTCTAACTTATTTTGAAGGATAAAAAAATTTACCAATGTTAACATAGCGCAAACTTGGAATTATGTCAAGGGTTTGATGCGCAAACTGCATGTTTTTACTTTTGTTACAGTGAAGATATTTTAACATCCTTTGCACGTTGCAGGACAGCGCCTGCATAAAAAGAGAAAACCATATTAAGCAATGTATAGTTTATAAATGCAAAGCTTTCAAATAGGCTGTGAAAAAGCAAAGCAATAGGAATTAAACATAAAAATATATCTGATATATTAATTGGAATCTTGATTTTAAAACATAGAGTGAAGGTGGCGCGCAAAATAAAAAACGTTAGTACAATAATAACGGCTAATCCAGGCATGCCGGTTAGCATTAATGTGTGCAACCAGCTATTATGGTAGTGTGTTGCCGCACGACCGATGACTTGTTCAGTGACTTTCATCATACCATCTTCAAGCGTACCAACAAAAAGCGCTTTAGGATTAGCACGGATAGCGGGTATAGCGGAAAGAAATATATCTGTTCGACCAGTTAATGTGCCAATGTGTTCAGATATTTCGCGTTTATCCACAATGCTATCGGTATTAGCGCTGGCATGATTTAGAAAGGGGAGTTCCAGATTTGTAGTAATGTTTGATTGAATAACAGTAGAAGTTTGAGGCTGTAGTTTTTCAGAGATTGAGGACATAAGAGCGATGGAAGCGTCAAAGCCGATATAGGCCACAAAAGCGATGCAACTTGCAAGCGCGATCGTAATAGCTGACTTTGACACACGGGATAATCGAGAAGGTTTTCTAAGAAAAAGAATAACGACCCCGACGGCCATAAGCAGTGCGATTTCGATCATGGATGTGCGTGAAACCGTTAATGCAACGGCAAGGTATATTCCAAGTTGAATCAGAACAAGAGGCGCGATAATCCATTTCTTTTTTAATGTTACTTCAATATACATTGTAACACCAAAGCCCATTACGAGAAAAGCGCCGACAAAATTAGGGTGCTGATTCATTACATTCAAGCGTGTGGGATTAATGTAAAATTCATTTAAGCCAATAATATAGTTTGTAAAATGTGGTATAGTGAAGGGTTCTTGACGAATACAAGCAAAAACGGAAATCCAAGACATGATGGCCAACAGAATCAAGTATACCATACTAAAAGCAATTAAACAGTTCCTCCGCTTTTTCATAGGCAACAAATAAACAAACGGAAAGGATATACAATAAGCGATGAAATATCCTATAAAGTTTTGAAAACTTTGTGCAAGGGAATAATCCCCATTGACGATTCGCGTGATGAAATACCATAACGGAAAAGCGATGGCAAGTTTAATATAGGTGGGCAGTGGCTTTTCTTGAAATAAAAAGGTTCCGGCAAAAGCAAACGCAAAGGGGGCAACGGCATAACGAAGTATTTCATAGGCTTCGTGTATTGAAAACCATGTATATGCAAGACCCAAATAGCAAAGGATGAACACAAAGTAGCGAAAGAACATTAAGCGTTTTTGTGCGGTTGAATAATAGGATAAATCATTCATAACGATGCCTCTCAAACTCTTTTATGGTTAATCAGTGAGAGAATAGCACTTCTGGGAATTGCTGTCAAGGCGCAAAACATTAACTTGCAATTGCATATAGTTAATAGTATAATAAAAACGGTTCTGCTTGCTCAAAGGCTTCAATAATCAGCGTTTGAGTGTTGTGTAATAAGGCTATTCGTTTGTTGCTTAAGCTTTTTTTGATGTGAGGTAAGGATTTCATTTGGGAAACAACTATTAAGGAGAAGATACTATGGAGGTTACCTCGAAGACAAAGCGCGTGCATTATCGCTTCTTTATATATCTTGTGGTTACAATCTTATTGTATGGGGCTATGCAGCAGCTTGTTGCAGGATATAATATGCTGAAAATAGTGGGTTCGTTGGCTTATGGCAGCGTAATTGTTTTTTTTATGGAATACATTCTTTCCTATAAGATAAAAGATATGTTCCGTTATTATTTCATTATTATTTCATTGTGTATTGTGGCAATGTTACCGATGCTACTTAATGGTTTTTTTTATGGTGATGATTATTGGGGGATCAACAAGGGGAGTGCTACAGATCAAATAATTATCACGGGACTTGGTTTTAGTCGCCCTTTGGTTGGCCTCATTCAATGTGTTTTCACAAACATTACGACGGAAACGTCTTATAAGTTTCGAGCAGTAAATGTTGCCGTTATAGCGCTGTTTGGGTGCTTGCTGTTTCGCTTTATTTATGAAAGAACACAAAAAGCAAAGCTTCCGATGATACTTACTCTAGGTGTAATTTGCAGTGTTGTAGCAGTAGATTGTGTTGCTTATTTAAGCGTTTTCCCAATTATATACTCACTATTATTAACGTTTATTGCATACCTTAGTTACCGAAAAGGAGCCGAGAATTGTCAATGTGGGGAAAGAGGTCATGCATTGCTCGATTTTAGCGTTTCTTTGCTTTCACTGTATGCTGCGTTTTGCTTATACCAAATAGGCACTCCGTTGTTTTTTGTTTTATTTATGATCGATGAATATTTTCGAAATCAAGCCAAGGGTTTTTTTAAGCGAGGCATATGCCTAGTAACGAGTTATGGGGTTGTAGCCATTATTTATCTTGTAGGCGCTACAGCATTTCGTACACTATATCAAGTAACATTATTTCAAGAGGGACGGTCGGCATTTATAACCACATTTCCCGAAATCCAAGCTAAGATAACATGGTTTGCTACAATGGTGATACCTGAAGCCTTTGGTCGCATCTGTGCCATGTTTTTGGGGCAAAACGCATTTACAACAAACTGCCTTTTCTATGGACTAAGTTTTCGAAACGCGTATATTGGTAGGCTCTTGACGTTGTTTGTTGGTGTCATGGTTTTGGTGTTTATTATTTCTCTTGTTAAGCAAAAAAGATATTTCTTTGCCTTCATGAGCATTTGTCTTATTCCTGCTTCGTTTTATCCTTTTCTAATTCTGCCGGAAAGCTATAGCATGACTTACTATACAATCCCAATGATTATCATATTGCTTTTCTATTGTCTCTCTGGCATATCTGCGGTGGCATCATTCTTGACTAGTTGTTTCGTCTGGCGGTATTCCAACGTGATAAAGAAAATCATATGTGGCATGGCGGCAATGCTGATTGTTTTAAACGGTGCGGTATACGCTAATTTTTGGAGCACTTATTGCAGTGATAATTATAAATATATTAAACAAAGCATTATTAATCAAATCAACGAACAAACAGAACGAATCCATGTTAACGGAGTTCTTTCACCTTATGTTGGTGGAAAGCCGTATGTGGTTCATTGCGTTAATCGGGTGCTTGAAAGTATCGGTGAAGAAACATCCAAATATAAAGTAACGCAATGTGATACGGATTATTATATGTCATATTTGTCGCCAGAAGATGCTGCGCTAATCGAGAGTAAGCTCGATGTGGTGGATTATGTGAAGTTTATTAGTCATTATATGTATAGTGAGCTGTATGTGTATTATAGCTTTTGTGTTATGCCTAACTCTATTGAGGATAAGCGATTTTTGGCCGATTGTCTGGCTAAGGCAGGACTAGTGCTTACCGAGCCGAATCCGACTGCGATCGTTATTGATATGACAGCTTTTCATCAAACTCATTCATTTTAGTTTCCAACAAAAGCTGGTAAACCGTGGTATATATGGTAGATGTGGTATGATAGCTTGCTTTCCTGCGTCCCAAACAGTATAATAATTTAAGCGATTTTTCGCAAAAAAGGAGCATTGTATGATTCGCAAGAACCAACGCTTTTTGAATGCTGTTAATGCGGTCACGGATGGACTACTTGTTTTCTGTGCATATTTACTGGCGTCTTTTCTATGGTTGGATGTGTTCAAAAACTCAAATAACATGGCTAGTGTGGATAATTTTAAGCAAGGACTTGGGGCGGCCGCACTTGTTTATGCTGTTGCCATGATGTTGATCTTGGCCTCTCTGCGCATGTATAACCCCGGTCGCGTTCGAAGGATCCGCTACGAGGCGGCAGTGGTGATAGAGGCCAATCTGCTTGGTGTTTTGGGCATTGGGGCGGTGCTATATTTGTTCCGCCTACAGGAGTTTTCCCGTGGGGTTTTAGGGTTGTTCTTTATTATCAGTTCTTTGCTTTTGTCGGTTAAGCATGTGTCGCTTCGTATCATTCTTAATCATATGCGGGCACGGGGGTTCAATCTCAAACACATCGCTGTTGTGGGAACAGGGAATCTAGCGCGTCAATATGCATATGACGTGCAGGAGATTAAGCGCATGGGACTTCGCATCAACGGCTTTTTTGGCGACGATCCAGGGGACAAGCTGGAAAAGTACGTTGGCCCGTTTGACATGCTGGATGCACATTTGCAAGGTGTCGAGATTGATGAGGTTATTGTGGCGTTGGAACCCAACGAAACGCAGTTTGTGCGCAAAATCATTAGCATTTGCGAAAAAAATGGCACCAAGGTCAGCGTGATTCCGTTTTACAACGATATTATTCCCTCAAACCCTACCATTGAGATCATTGGCAAATCAAAGCTTATCAATTTGCGAAGCAACCCTTTAGACAATCTGGGATTTGCTATTATTAAACGTGGGATAGATGTGGCAGGAAGCGCAGTGGCACTGTTTATGTTAAGCCCGTTGATGTTGGTAGCGGCTATAGGCACAAAACTATCCAGCAAGGGGCCGGCCTTTTTTTGCCAGCAGCGTATGGGTAGAGGTAAAAAAATTTTTAGGATGTACAAGTTTCGCAGCATGAAGGTAAATGTAGACCAGGACACGGCCTGGAGCACCAATGAAGATCCTCGCAAAACTAGGTTTGGCAGCTTCCTTAGGAAGTTTAGCATTGATGAACTGCCTCAGTTATTCAATGTGTTCAAGGGCGATATGAGTCTGGTCGGACCCCGACCGGAAATTCCCCATTATGTGGAGCAGTTTAAGGAAGAGATACCTCTTTACATGGTGAAGCATCAGGTACGTCCCGGTATGACAGGCTGGGCACAGGTGAACGGCTATCGGGGCAATACCAGTATCATCAAACGCATTGAACACGATATTTGGTATATTGAGAACTGGACTCTTGAACTGGATATTAAGATTCTGTTTATGACAGCCTTTGGCGGCTGGGTAAATAAGGAAAAATTAAAGGCAAATGATGATAAAACTTCTGGTTTCAGCACTTGAAATGTGCTATAATAGATGCTTAATGGCTTGAACGGCTTGCCATATACAGTTTAAAAACGCAGAGGGGTATCATCAATGGAAAGTAAGGCGCAGCTGAAAAAGGAATTAAATGAGGGGCAAAAGATCGAGACTGCTATGACACCCTTCGAAGAGCATCATATGCGCAAGTTGCAGGAGCTTGTACTTGAAATCTTGTTGGTTATTGACAAACTGTGTAAGGATAATCATATAACCTATTATTTGGGGGAGGGCACTCTTTTGGGTGCTGTCAGACACCATGGTTTTATTCCGTGGGATGATGATGTGGATATACTTATGCCCAGAAAAGACTATGAAAGGTTTGTTGAACTGGCGCAGCATATGATCCCTGATGGGTATGTGTTGGATTGTTATACAAAGGGCTCGAAGTACTATACCATAGCGGCTCATGTTCAGATAACACGGGATGTGCCATATAAAAAGAAACACTTTGAGGGCATCGCTCTATCCAGCGGGCCGGCTCTGGATATATTTCCGTTAGATTATGTGCCGGATGATCATTCTGACGAGTTGCAAAAAAGAGGCAAGAAAACAAGGGTGTTAAGGCGTGTACTATGGGTTAAATCTGGAGCGCATAAGCGGGAAAAATATGAGGGCTTGATCCAAAAGATAAAACTGTTTTATCCTGCGAAAATTTTGTCTTTTATTTTGCCCTTTGACTTTTTGCATGGCAGAATTATAAAAGAGATGACAAAAACAAACAATGAAACCAATGAATACCTTGCTGATTTCGCAAGCCTATATCCTATAACGAAGGAGACCTTTCCAACGGAGTGGTATGGGATTCCCCAAATGGTTGAATTTGAAGGGCATATGTTTCCCGCACCGCAAGAACCGATTAAAATGCTTAATAGGATATATGGCGATTATATGATCTTGCCTCCCGTTCAAAAACGTTTAAGCAAGCACGCTTTTCATATTGATCTGGATGCTGCAAGCAAAGGTCTATCCACAGAAGATGCGCTTGTAGATACTTCGGATGATGCCATCGATAAACATATTGATGCGAATAAAAGCGCAGAAAAAGCAACTGAAAAAAAGCTGAAAATTGACATAAAAATGGAGGAATGGAAGAAGAAGCTATTCAGAATAGCAAAAAGAGTTAAAGGTCACTTCGTCGACCTATTTGTTAAGAAGGTCATCGATATATATATTCAAAAGCCCGTAGCCGAAAAGACAATAATATATGACGCTTTCAGCGGTCTTGGCATATTGGACAGTCAAAGAGCAATTTTTAAGCGGTTGCTAGAAAGGGCAGCTTTCAGAGATTATACCCATATCTGGGCAGTTAAGGATGCCGGGATAGCAAAGCATAATCTGGAAGAGTATAAAACTTTACCTAATGTAAAAATTATAAAAAGAAATAGTTTCAATTACTTAAAGTGTATTTCGACTGCGAAATACATCCTTTGCAACAGCAGCATACCATCATTTTTTGCTCGCAGGGAGGAACAGATATACTTAAATACCTGGCATGGTATTCCTTTGAAGTCTATGGGATATGAACGTGCAGGGCAGAGAATCATCAGTACAGAAAACGTGGTTCCTAATTTCTTGAATGCAACCCATATCATAGGTGCAAACAAGTTCACAGCAGAAAAAATGTTCAAGACAGCATATAAACTTAACGGTATATATAGTGGTACCATTATTGATGAGCCTTTGCCCAGAACTGATATGATAAAGAATACCGGCAAAGATTATATTTTAAAAAAATTAAATGATTGTGGAATTATTACTGAAAAAAAAATCATCGTATATGCGCCGACGTGGAAAGGCGCTAATTATAAAGATTTTGATTCTGATGTAGATGCATTGAAAAGCTTTGTTAAGATACTTCAAAGCAAAATTAATTCTGATGAGTATCAGGTATACTTAAGAGTTCACTATTTCCTTTACCGTGAGTTGGAAATGGATGGGGAACTAAATAAGATTTGTATTCCCTTTATGATCGATACCGATGAACTGTTAAGCGTTACAGAAATATTGATTTCTGATTACTCAAGTATCTTTTTTGATTTCCTTTCAACTGGCAGGCCGATTCTTTTTTATGTTCCCGATTTGGATGAGTATGTCGATAACCGAGGGATTAATATACCTATGGAAGATATGCCTGGCCCTGTTACAAGGGAATCGGAAGACATTGCGGCATATATTAACAATATAGAAGCAACTCAGGATATGTACCGCTCGAAGTACCAGGCTATGTGTGACTGGTGTATCGAAAAGGAAGACGGACAGGTTTGTGATAGAGTGATTAATACTATATTCCTGGGGAACAAAGGAAGTGAGATTGATTGCAGCAGCCACAAAAAGAAACTCCTTTTTATGGCAGAATGGAGAAGCAGTTTTGTTCATCAAAGTCAGTTGATCAAGTTCTTTGATCAGATCGATTATAATCAATATGATGTAACGCTTCTTGCAGGTCAATGCTCAGGCTATCAAAAGAGTATACTTGCTGATATTAATCCCCAAGTCAGGATATTGATCAACAACACCGAAGTATCTGCTTCGGTGTCTAAAAGAAAGTCTATTTATAAAAAGCTTGAAAAAGGGAAAATTTCTCTTGATGATGCGTGCAGCCAACTAAATATGTGGCACGAATGGAGGCGGTTGGTTGGGTACAGCGATTTTGATTTAGCAATTCAAATTCAACCAGTGAGTTCCTTTTTTAACTGGCTTTTAGTGGGATATATTTCGCCTGTCAAGAAAAAAATATTAATTGAAAGCCCCGCCTGTTATCCAAATGTGTTGCGAAGCGACAAATATAATTACTATGATTTGAGAATGGATTCACTTAATGATCTTATGCAAAGCATCGAGAAAATGATTTGAATAATTGAGGGAAACAAGAGAAAGAAAGGACAATTTAAAATGAAGCGTGTGATTACATATGGTACCTTCGATTTGCTCCACTATGGGCATATTAATCTCCTCCGTCGTGCAAGGGCGCTAGGTGACTATTTGGTTGTTGTATTATCCAGTGATGAGTTTAACTGGAATGAGAAACAGAAAAAATGTTACTTTACATATGAACAGCGCAAAGCGCTTCTTGAATCAATTCGTTATGTGGATCTCGTCATTCCAGAAACGAACTGGGAACAGAAACGGTCAGATGTGCATGAATATCATATCGATACCTTTGTTATGGGTAACGATTGGGAAGGAAAATTTGACTTTTTAAAAGAAGAAGGCGTTGATGTCATTTATCTGCCAAGAACCAAGGAAATTAGTACGACACAAATTAAGAAAGACTTGGAGCATAAGTGATCTTCATCTTGAATGTAGTAGCATGAGATGATCCAGAAACGGAGAATGACGATATGGTTGATACAAAAGCCTTTTATGACGCTCTAGCAACAAGAGGGATGGACTTTTTTGCAGGCGTGCCGGATAGCTTGCTTTCGAATTTCTGCGCTTATGTGCAAGAAAACGCACCGCCCCACAATAATATTATCACCGCCAATGAAGGAAGTGCGGTAGGCATGGCCTGCGGCTATCACCTGGCCAGCGGAAAGTATGGCGTGGTTTATATGCAAAACAGCGGGCAGGGAAATGCGGTTAACCCGCTTTTATCTATTGCGGATGATCATGTTTACGGCATTCCGATGCTTCTGATCATTGGCTGGCGGGGAGAGCCGAATGTGCACGATGAACCGCAACATGTCAAACAAGGAAAGGTAACGCTTGCCTTGCTGGAAGCGATAGATATACCTTACCGTGTTTTGGAGGATGATTTTACAGCCCAATTAGATGAGCTGACGGTTATTATGCACACACAAAACAGACCGGTAGCGTTGGTGGTTCGCAAGGATGCGTTTTCTTCCTACAAGATGAGTTTGCCTAAACAAGCCTTTGACCTTACGCGTGAGCAGGCGCTGGAGACGATTTTGTCCTGCTTAAATCGCGATGACATGGTGGTTTCCACAACAGGGAAGACCTCCCGCGAGGTCTTTGAACTGCGGGAAAAGAGAGGTCAAGGGCATGATAATGATTTCTTGACAGTGGGGGGGATGGGGCATACTTCCTCGATCGCTTTTGGTATGGCCATCGGTACGGACAAGAACGTTTATTGTATTGATGGGGATGGGAGCTTTTTGATGCACATGGGTGCACTTGCTCCGATTATGCAAAATGTACCGAGCAATTTCAAATATATCCTTAATAACAATGGAGCACATGAAAGCGTTGGCGGGCAGCCGACAGTCGCCATGCAGATCGATATTGAAAAGATCCTGTATGCGTTTGGCTTTGAAAACGTGATAACTGCTTCCACGCAGGAAAAGCTTCTTTGTGCCATGGGAACACTCACACATAATCAAAAAACAGCCATAGTATTGCTGACCCGCCAGGGAAGCCGTAGCGATCTGGGGCGCCCGACTGTTTCTGTTAAAGACAACAAGAGTGCAATAATGAAAAAGCTTTGCTGTCAATAAGCGTGGAGAGAAGGCATAATAATGAAAGCGGTCATACTCAATTCCGGCCTTGGCAAACGAATGGGTGCATTAACCGAAAATACACATAAAAGTATGGTCACGCTTGCAAATGGGGAAACTGTATTCGGCCGACAGCTGCGGCTCTTGTATTCATGTGGCATTCGTGAGTTTCTTATTACCACAGGCCCTTACGAAGAAGCCTTAAAGGCGCAGGCAGCAATATCCTTGCCTGACGATTGTTCTGTTGCGTACGTCAGTAACAAGCAATACAACCAAACCAATTACATTTATTCCCTTTACTTGGCAAAGGAGGAGCTTCAAGGTGACCTGCTTTTGCTGCATGGCGATTTGGTATTTGATCGTCATTTTGTTGAGCAGCTTTTGTTTTCACAAGACAAGAACCTGGTTGCGGTAGATAAAAGTAAACCCCTTCCAGAAAAGGATTTTAAAGCGCAGATTGAAGATGGGTTCATAAAAAAGATAGCTATTGATATCTTTGGTGCAGATTGTTTTGCGCTGCAGCCCTTCTATAAATTGGATGCGCATTTCGTAAAGCAATGGATGGATGGGATTGCGCAATTCATTCATAACGGGCAAACGGGCTGCTATGCTGAAAATGCGCTGAATGAATTGCTTGCAAAGCTTAAGCTACGACCCTTTTCATATGAAACGCATTGTGTTGAAGAGATCGATACACCCCAAGACCATCAACGAGTATCGGAACAGATACGTAGCTACGATTTTGCTCACCAGCATTTGATCGATGCGCCCGGCGCCGTCGGCCATATTCCTGCATTGCTTAAGCAATATGGCATTAAGCGCCCCTTGTTGGTATGCGATGCGGCTTATCAACATCTTCCCGTACAGATAGTTTTAGATAAAGCAGGCACAGGCATAAACGTTACCCCCTTTGCGGATTTTACCCCCAATCCCAGATATGAAGAAGTAGTAAAGGGCGTTGAAGCATATAGGCAAGCACAATGTGACGGTATATTATCAGTTGGCGGCGGTTCTGCTATTGATGTTGCCAAGTGCATTAAGTGCTACAGTGTCTTAAACGATTCCCAGCATTACATGGATCAGCAGCTGATGTTTTCACCTATTGTTCATATTGCAGTTCCTACCACGGCTGGCACCGGCAGTGAGGGAACGCGTTTTGCTGTTATTTACCGTGATGGCGAAAAACAATCCGTTGCGCACGACTGCATTTTCCCAGATGCGGCGATACTGGATTCCCGGCTACTGAAAACATTACCGGATTATCAGCGGAAGGCGGGCTATTTGGATGCATTGTGTCATGGGCTGGAGTCCATGTGGAGCGTGAATGCAACAGACCAAAGCCGACAATTGGCCAAACATGCGCTTAAAGCATTGGTCGAAAACGGGGCCGCTTATTTTGCAAAAGATGAAGGTTCTGCTTGTACAATCATGTCGGCTGCGCATGAAGTGGGATTGGCAATCAACCTGACTCAAACCACCGCTGCTCACGCTATGAGCTATAAGCTGACCAGCCTCTACAATATCGCACATGGCCATGCTGCGGCCCTTTGCCTTAAGGCTGTATGGAAAAAGATGATCGAGCAAAACAATATAGATTTACACACAGAGGAAGCCAAGCACCTTGCACTTGTCTTTGAACAGATCGCAGAGGCTGTTTCGGAATCAGATGTTCATGCTGCGTACGATAAGATAGTAGCATTGATCGACGGATTGGCGCTGCCGCAGCTACCTGTCCCCACGGCTGAACAGATCGATGCACTGACTAATTCTGTTAATTTGCAGCGTTTAAAAAACAATCCCATTGCTTTTGATGCGGCACAAATTCGCAGTTTATATCTTTGGATGCTTGAGCCAATCAGGTGAATTGTGATCACGATTGACAAGCTGTTTTGCCAATGCTATACTTTATTAGTTTATATAAAAAATATTTGAGGTGCTTAGTTGAAAAAGTTTTTCTTAAACTTAAAAAAGTACGGGTATTACTCCGCTTATTCAGCCATATCAATGCTTCGGGCCGAGGTGAGCGGCTCCTACTTCAACTGGCTTTGGTGGTTTTTAGACCCCATTTTATTTATGATGGTCTACAGTTTTGTTGCGATCATTGTTTTTGGTAAAAGTGAACCCTATTTTCCGGTATTTGTTTTTCTTGGGTTAGGGGCTTGGAATTTTTTCAACCGTACAGTGACAGTCAGTGTTAAAATCGTGCGCTCCTATAAAAGCGTCATTTCGCGCACATATATGCCCAAATATATTTTGGTTCTTACAACGATATATAAAAATCTCTTTCAATATCTGATAACTCTGCTAATCAGTTTCACTGTGGCCATCTTTATGGGCGTTCCATTAACGCTCAATATTCTTTATATGATGCCAATCATAATAACACTCGTTATGGTCACATTCGGTGTGAGCTGCATTGTCTTGCATTGCGGCGTTTACATAAAGGATTTGGGAAATCTTGTACAGGTTGGTCTAAAGCTGCTGTTTTATATGACAGGTATTTTTTACAGTATACCAAAGCGGGTCTCAGCGCCGGCATCAATATGGATGTTGCGAATCAATCCAATTGCCATGCTGGTTAATGAGGCACGAAATGTATTTATCTATGGCGAGGGAATGCATCTGTCAAATGTAGCGATATGGCTGATGCTGGCAGTGGTACTGTCTGCGCTCGGTGTTTTGCTGATCAATAAGTACGAACAGACCTATGTAAAGGCGATATGATGATGGATAAGAAGAGAATGGTATTGTCTGTTAAGGATGTGGAGATTTGCTATCGTGTTGTACGTCCGCTGTTCTTTTTGCAGGTTTTTCGTAAGGGTAGAAAGAAAAAGAGCAGGTACTTTCGTGCTGTTAAAGGTGTAAGTTTTGATATTGGTCAAGGCGAGATCGTAGGCATTATCGGCAAAAACGGCAGCGGAAAGAGCACACTTTTGCGTGCCATTGCAGGCATTTACGATCCTGATAAAGGTCAAATCGATTTATGTGGTAACAGTGTGGGACTGATGGCGATCGGTGTAGGTTTTATCAATGAACTATCAGGGCGCGATAATATTTATTTGTCCGGTATGTTGCTGGGCTTTTCCCGTAGCCAGATAGATAAAAAAGTGGATGAGATAATCGCGTTTTCCGAACTCGGTGATTTTATCGATGAAACGGTCGGTAGCTATTCCAGCGGAATGTACTCTAAACTGGCCTTTTCCATAACAGCCATTATGGAGATGGATATCCTTCTTGTGGATGAAACGTTAAGCGTTGGTGATCGCCGTTTCAAGAGAAAGAGTCAGGATAAAATGTTGGAGCTTATTCAGCGTGATGATAAAACGGTTCTGATTGTTTCCCATAATACAGGTACATTAAAGGATCTCTGCCAGCGTGTATTATGGCTTGATGATGGCAAAATCGTTATGGATGGCGAAACACAGCAAGTGCTTAATGCATATGAGCAGAAGGTTGATCAGGATTTGCTTGAAAAGAAGGTAGATCGAACCGAGGTTGTTGCTAAATGAGCGATGTGAGTAAGCTGCAAAGCGTGGCATTCGATATAGCAGTGCAGGTCATTAAGATTTGTGAACAGCACGGGATTCGCTATTATTTAGCGGAGGGATCACTGCTTGGGGCTGTTCGCCATCAAGGCTTTATCCCTTGGGATGACGATGTTGATATTGCCCTTTTGCGCCCTGATTACGAGCGACTTATCCGAGTCTTGCCCGAGGCACTTCCACCCGGATATCGGATGGTTCACTATACGTCCACCCAAGACCACCCGAGGTTCTTCGTCCAGGTGGAACAGTTGGACATGCCGATTATGGAGGATGCCTTTATGAAACCGTTTATCCGACATATGTGGATCGACTTGTTTCCTATCGATGGGATGCCGGCCAATGAACTGCATCGTAAAGCACATATGATGCGACTGTTGTTTTTAAGATTGGTAGCACAAATTGCGCAGGCAGACGAATGTATCAATATTAAAAGGCGTGCACCCCGTCTGCGCAGACTTTTTGTTAATGGCTGCTTGATGACAGGGAAGGTGTTTCGTTTAAATGCACAAAAGTGCCTGGCTCGACTGGATAGGGCAGCAAGGAAGGTTGATGCTTCAAGGACGGGGTGGACGGTTTCCATAGGGAGCTTATATAAAAGCCGTACTATTTTTCCCTTGGCTTACTATGGAGAAGGGAAGATAGTGGATTTCAACGGCTGCCGATGGCGCATACCTTTTAATGCAAATCATATCCTCAAAGCGCTGTATGGAGAATATATGCAGTTGCCACCACTGAAAATGCGGCATGGCCATGAGTTAAAGATACTTGATAATCACTAATTTCAAAAATGGAGGCTTTATAATGAAGCGTATATATCTTTGTATGAGTTCCGATATTGTTCATAATGGACATATTAAAATTATCTCTAAAGCAGCTGAGTTGGGCAAGGTTACGGTGGGAGTACTGACGGATGAGGCGATCGCCAAGTACAAACGCTTTCCGTTGATCAATTTTGACGAAAGATATGCAGTGATCAGCGCCATTAAAGGTGTGAACAGCGTTGTGGAACAAAGAGATGTTGATTATACCGAGAATCTTTTAAAATACAAACCTGATATCGTTGTTCATGGTGATGACTGGCGCGTTGGCATACAGCAGGGGATCCGTAAGAAAGTTATTGAAACGCTAAAAACATATGGCGGCGAGCTTGTAGAGTTTCCTTATACGTACAGTGAAGCCATTGAGCGTCTTGAACAGGACAGCCGACGTATCTTATCTATGCCTGAATTGCGCCGCTGTCGTTTGAATGAGCTGCTTCGGCTCAAACCAGTTATCAATATTCTTGAAGCGCATAATGGTTTGACCGGGTTGATTGTGGAAAACACGGTTGCAATGCGGAACGGCCATCCGGTTCAGTTTGATGGGATGTGGGTATCATCACTGTGTGATTCTACAGCAAAAGGCAAGCCGGATACAGAACTGGTGGATAATACTTCCCGACTGAACACCATTGATGAAATTATGGAAGTGACAACCAAGCCGATCATTCTTGATGGTGATAGCGGCGGTTCCTTGGAGCATTTCCCATTTTGGGTAAAAACGCTGGAACGCATTGGTGTAAGTGCTGTGATCATCGAAGATAAAGTGGGAGCTAAGCGCAATTCTCTATTTGGCACAGAGGTACACCAGACCCAGGCAACCATTCAAGATTTTTCTAGAAAAATCGAAGCGGGGCGAAAAGCACTGACTACCCCTGATTTTAGGATCATTGCGCGTATTGAAAGCCTGATCCTTGAACAGGGAATGGAAGATGCCATCACCCGGGCTCGTGCTTTTTTGGAGGCTGGCGCCAATGGTATTATGATCCACTCACGTCAGAAGAGCCCGGATGAAATATTTGAGTTTTGTCGCCAATTCCGCAGCTTTGAAAAAAATGCGCCGCTGGTCGTTGTGCCAACAACCTTTAACAATGTAACGCAAGAAGAATGGGCTGAGCATGGGGTAAATATTGTTATCCACGCAAATCATCTTGTTCGAAGCGCCTTCCCGGCGATGCAAAACACAGCTGTCTCTATTTTGGAAAACGGAAACAGTGAACAGGCCTCTAAGCGGTACTGCATGCCTATAAAGCAAGTTCTTACACTTATTCCAGAACAGTGAGCTTGCGGCATATATGCTGCAACAAAGCTATTTACGAGTGGGATAACTGGCTTGCTTTCGTCTCAAAAAAGTATAGATTTTCCTTCCCCAATATTGCTTTTCCAAATTGACTACAGGCAGTTCTTTGTATGCGATGTGATTCGTTCCTACCCACACGTCCATCAGCCGTTCGGCTACATAGCCGAAGACCCGCTGATCTTTTTGCGAATAAGTGCTGATGTCTAATTGGGCTTCCAATTCGAACAGGATATCGAATAGCCAGGTGCAGTAAGCATCAAACATTGGTTGCCGCATCAAGAACATATTGAAGCGGTGGCCGCTACGTTTTTGCATAGAGGCTTTCCAAGCGGGAAGGTATTCGGGAAAATTCTCTTGTAAGATGGCCTGGGTGGTGGTCAGGTCGAACTCATGATGAGCGTGAATATATTGGGAATAGTTGGTCTCTATATAGTAATGGCGTTTGCGAGGCAGGATCAAATCCGTTTTAACCATAAGCTGTTCCACATCTTTTCTGGAGATGAGACGGTTTTTCTTGTTACCGAAAAAGGTTCTGGCAAAGTAGCGGCGGTAGTGGCACAAGCCATACACATCTGCATCAATATGCTTCCATACCCAATAAAGGCCTGTCAGCTCGCAAAAAGAAAAGTTCTTGTCGCTGATGTTTTCGCCTTCATCGTCCCGATAAAAGTCAATAGAGGTCTTGCCAAAGCTTCCTACCTGCAATGGCAGATACATAGAATCCTCCGGCATCCAATAGGGTTTGTGGGCAGCGATAAGTATTTTGGTATTCATAGGTGTTTATATCCTCCTGTTTAACATTATAGCGTTTTGCTGGGAAGGGGTCAAGCAGGGAGGTAATGATGAAGTGATTAGTAAATGGTTTATGAAATCCATTATGGAGGAACAAAGGATGCAGCAGGATGAGTTTGAGCAAACTAATAAAGAAAATGCTTTGGTACGTGTTGCGGCACAGGTGATTTGTGTGCTATGCGTAGCTTTTTACCTGCCAATATGCATAATGCAAATAACGTTAAGAGGTAACGATGCGGGTTGTGTGATGCTCTGGGCAGCTGGCTTTGGGCTGGCCCTTTTTGTGTTGCACCAGTTTTTGGGCTTGATACATTTGAAGTGTAAGTTCATTATGAAAATAGCTATTGCTTCATTGGCAATGATCGCGCTGTATGTCATTCAAGCTGCTTATATCGGACTCTTTGTTGGCGAGAATGGTTGGGATATTAAAGGGATAACAGAAGCGGCGGAAGCGATTGTTACCAAAGAAGGCAGCCTGTGGTATCTGAATTTTTATCCTAACAATGCGCTACTGACGCTTTTTTATGCTGCCTTTTGGGAAGCACCAGGTTTGTTAGGGTTAAATGGTATCCGTCATTTTATGTCGCACATCAATATTGTTTTTGTGGATGGGGCGTTCATAATTGGATGCTTAACGGTGAAAAAGATGCTTGGTGGGAAGGGATTGCGTCTATTTATCGTCATTTCGATTGGCCTATTTGTGTTTTCGCCATGGCTGTCGGTACCTTATTCAGATACATTTTCTATGCCTTTTGTGGTACTCATGTTTTATTTGTTTCTTGTTTGGAGGGAAATGAGTAAAATGTGGCAGAGATGGTTGATCGTGCTTGCAATAGGTATTGCTGCTGGGGTAGGATTTATGATCAAACCCACAGCGATTATCATGTTAATTGCTATAAGTGCCATATGGTTTCTTCGAGGGCTTGGAAATTGGAAACGCTTTTTTGAGCGGATCGGGTGCATATTGCTATGCGTGGGAATGGTAGTTACTGTTTCGAAAGTGACGTACCAAGTCACGTATCATTTTACAGATAATCGTATTTCGGCTTTGTATATTGAAGACAATGCATTTCCTATGACTCATTTTATGATGATGGGGTTAAACTCTCATGGATCTCATTATGGTGGATATACAAACGGGGATGTGGTGAATACAATTGCTATTGGTGGTAAGGCGGCAAAGCAAGCCTACCATTATGAAGTGATTAATCAGCGACTCAAGGATATGGGTCTTAGCGGATATTTGGATTTTCTATTGCATAAAGCACAGTATATTTTTGACGACGGCACCTTCTTTTTCAATCGGGAAGGAAATTTTCTTGTGGATGGGCCTTTTGATACATCACAAGCGGGAAAACATATGCAATCTTTCTTTTATGGCAGTGAAGGACGAACGATGAAGGATTTTAACATTGTGGCAAATGGCCTGTGGCTTGTGATTCTCTTGCTTTGCTGTATCTCTTTTTTTGATAAGAGCAAAGCAAATTTGGATAGCGTTACAATCCTGCGATTGTGTATTTTGGGCCTAGCGGCATTTCATTTGCTGTTTGAGGCGCGGTCACGCTATTTAGTAAATCACTTGCCCGTATTTGCTTTGCTGGCGACGCAAGGAGCGCTATTGATGATAGCTATAATGCAGAAGGCGAATAATAGAGGTTGCAAAGAAAGTGCTTTTACGGTAAAATAAATTGGCTATTGAATCAACAGAAGGATGGTTGTTTTTTTGAGCAACGAGTTATTTAGTTTAAAAAAGATGGGTCGTTTGCAAAGGACCTGTGTGCTTATTTGCTTAGTGTATATCGTGGCGGCGGCGCTGTTTTATTACGCGGCGGCCATGGACTGGGATGTGCAGGGCGCGGAAATTAAGTTAATGAACCCGGACATGCGGCTTGGGGTACTGGCTGGAGATGTAGTGATTGAGCAGGCCATTATCCCGGGAACCGATACCATCGACCGGGTGGAACCTTATTTTGATATGATGGGCGATGTGACAGGTAAGCAGGTGGCAGTGGAGCTGCTGCAGGATGGTCGGGTGCTTAGCAGCAAGACTATGGAGCTAAGCGATATAACTGTGAATACATTTCAGCCTATTGCTTTTGATGCGCCTGTAACGGTGAAGAGCAGCAAGGAAGCAATAATTCGCCTTACGTTGAAAAGCATGGAAGAAAAAAATGCCGTAACGGTTTTTTATGGCGATAGTGTGGCGTTGGCAAAAGGGTCGGTTGCCGTTGGTGAAGAAACCACTTTTGCTGTGAACGGCGAGCCGATGCATGGTGCTTTGGCTATGCGGATCATTGGACGCAGCTACTATCATATGAGCCAGACCTACCTCCTTTTGTCGGCAGGGGTTTTTGCACTGCTCGTGTTTGTGATGATTACTCAGGTGCGCAAGTTCCGCAGGCATGAGAGCACCTTTTTGATCCGGGTTATGGTGGTGCTGGACCGGTACAGTTATCTGATGAAACAAATGGTCAGCCGAGATTTCCATGTGAAGTATAAACGTTCTGTACTGGGAGTGCTGTGGAGCTTTATTAATCCTCTCTTAACCATGGCAGTACAGTATTTTGTATTTGCCGGACTGTTTAAAAACAATGTGGATAATTTTGCGATTTACCTTTTAACAGGCATCGTCACTTTCAACTATTTTAATGAAGCGGCCAGTACAGGACTGAACTCTATTGTGGGTAACGCGTCGCTGATTACGAAAGTCTATGTGCCCAAATTCATTTACCCGGTGATTCCGGTGCTTTCAGCTACCATCAATATGCTGTTTTCTTTAATCCCCTTAATTGGCGTAATGCTTTTAAATGGCATTGCATTTACAAAAGCACTTTTGCTGTTGCCAATTGGTATTTTATTTGTGATGATTTTCTCCATTGGCATGAGCATGATTCTGTCTACTTCTATGGTGTTCTTCAGGGATACGAAATTCCTTTGGGGTGTCATTTCCATGCTGTGGAACTTTTTAACGCCTATCTTCTATACGGAAGCGCTCATTCCGGCTAGATTTATTGGACTATACCATATGAACCCTATGTATCAATTTGTTTATTTTATGCGTACGATCATAATGGGCGGGGTATCGCCCAACCCGATGACGTATCTCTACTGCATTGTGGCATCGGCGGTGCCCTTGCTAATTGGCTTGTTCATGTTCAGAAGGCATCAGAACAAATTTGTGTTTAATCTGTAAGGGGGCGGGTTCATATGGCAAATGTGGTGATCGATGTAAAAAACGTGAGCCTGGCGTTTCGGATGAACACCAACAAGGCTCAGAATTTAAAAGATATCATTGTATTAAAGCTGCAAGGCAAGCTAAAGTATGAAGAATTCTATGCCCTGAACGATGTATCCTTTCAAGTGAATGAGGGAGAAGTATTTGGGGTTATTGGCCGAAACGGTTCTGGGAAAAGCACAATTTTAAAGGTGATTTCCCAAATCTATAGACCTAATAAGGGTGAAGTGGCAGTGGCCAAGCCGGTGGTACCCATGCTGGAGTTGGGCAGCGGGTTCGACTTTGAACTGACAGGCCGGGAAAACGTGTTCTTAAATGGGGCTATTTTGGGCCATTCCAAGGCATTCTTGGAATCGAAATTTGATGAGATCTTAGCATTTTCCGAACTGGGCGATTTTATTGATATGCCGCTGAAGACCTATTCTTCTGGTATGCAGATGCGTCTGGCTTTTTCTGTGGCCACCATGGTAAAGCCGGAAATCTTGATTCTGGATGAAGTTTTGGCTGTGGGGGATGCGGCATTCCAAGAAAAGAGCTATGCCCGTATGCTGGAACTGATGGGCGGCGGTACAACCGTATTGCTGGTGAGCCATTCCATTGACCAGATCAAATCCATGTGTGATCGAGCAGTGTGGCTTGATCGGGGCGTTGTACGCATGGTTGGCGACGCCCGTGAGGTGGCAGCCGCTTACGAGGCGATGTAAATAATGGGTCAAGGGAGCATATCCCTTGGCTCTTTGTGAGTATGGAGGAATTTTAAATTGAAAGTCATGAGTGTATTTGGTACCCGGCCTGAGGCCATTAAGATGGCGCCGCTGGTAAAAGCCCTTGAAAAAGCACAGGGCATTGAAAACCTTGTGTGTGTTACAGCACAGCACCGGCAGATGCTGGATCAGGTGCTTGAGCAGTTTAACATAATTCCGGATTACGATTTGAATTTGATGAAGGCTGGGCAGACCTTGGCCAGCATCACATCTGGTGTACTCGAAGGGCTGACCAAGGTACTCACGGAAGCCAAACCCGATTTGGTTTTGGTTCATGGGGATACCACTACTTCCACCGTTGCGGCCATGGCGGCCTTTTACCAGCAGATTCCCGTGGGCCACGTGGAAGCGGGCCTGCGCTCCTTCGATATGTATTCGCCTTTCCCGGAAGAAATGAACCGCTGCTTAACAGGCCGCATGGCCACCCTGCACTTTGCCCCAACGGAGCGCAACCGGGAAAACCTTGAAAAAGAGGGCATTACGGAAAATGTGTACGTGGTGGGCAATACGGTTATCGATGCGCTGATGCAGATGGTGCACAATGACTATGCCTTTAAAAACGAAGCCTTGCGGGTACTGCCGCTGAATGAAGGTCGCTGGGTGATGATGACAGCACACCGCCGGGAAAACCTGGGAGCGCCCTTGGAAGCTATTTGCAGAGCAGTGCGCCGTTTGGCGGATGAGCACCTGGATGTGCATTTTGTATACCCGGTGCATTTGAACCCGGCGGTGCGCAATACTGCATTTGAAATGCTTTCGGGTCATGACCGTATTCACCTGATCGACCCAATCGAGGTGGAGGACATGCATAACCTGATGAAGCGGTCTTTCCTTGTGATGACGGATTCCGGCGGGCTTCAAGAGGAAGCTCCGGCCCTTGGCAAGCCGGTAATTGTTCTTCGCACGGAAACTGAGCGGCCGGAAGTGGTGGAGGCAGGCAAAGCCATCCTGGCCGGGGTGGACGAAGAAAAGATTTATGAAGCGGGCAAGCTGCTTTTGAACGATGCCGCCGAATACGAAAAAATGGCCCAGGCCATTAATCCTTATGGCGATGGGCATACCTGCGAAAAAATTGTGGAGATTATCAAGGCAAGGCAATGGTAATAAAAAGGAAGGGATTTATCCCTTGCAGACCATCAACAAACCCTAGGAGGTATCGGAGGACCGCGGTCCTCCGATTTTCATTCCGAAATCGGCGACATGTGCGGCGATTTTCGGTGGAATTTCGTAGAAATTCCTACCTTGCCCGAACAAACGACCGTAAAATCGAAGATTTTACAGTGCAGTGAGGGAAATCCCTCGTGCGAC
>JAVBTR010000053.1:0-21444 GCA_031556065.1 Eubacteriales bacterium
CATATGCTCTATATCCTATCGCAAATGGAAGCGCAGTTCCTTTTACTGTCTTTAGACCATCGCCCAAGCCCGGAAGCATAACCAAAACTTTGCTTCCTTTACCAAAAGAGATGTAGTCCATCTCAGTGTCACCAATAGCGACAACCCCATTTTTTGCATTTAACAACATCATCTATCTTCTCCAAACCTATCTTCAAGCGGATTCTGAAATGCTATTTTTCGGAAAACCTCGATAAACTTTTCGGGCTCTTCCATATTTGGAGAATGGGCAGAGTCGCTAAAAGAAAAAAACTCTTTTCGGGGCGCTTCTATGACCTCCAAATATTTTTCTGCCAGAACTTGCGAAACCTGATAATCGAAAGCTCCCTGCATTATATAGAAAGGGACTTCAAATTTTGCCGACGATACAATAAGGTTGTCTTTAAGTATGATGGGGAACAGATGTATCATGGAAAAATCCGCACCGAGAAACCATTTTATTTTTTCGCGTATCGTATATCCTTTGAACACAAATAGCGATTTCGGTATGTCATAGGAGGTAAGCCCTCGATGCAGATGTCCAATCCCATATTTATTAAGGATACCCGTCCTGACTTTTAAGAGATAATCAAGTTGCGGAAAATCGTCCGCATGAGGATTGTGTTTTGATAGTTTTTCAATAACTTCCTGATCATTCTCTCTTTTTGCACGGTCTAACATATACACATAGGCTAACCGCTCAGATTCTGTTTGATTTGTGACTTGACCGATGCCGATATATGCCAGATAGTTCTCAGGATACTTTTCCACGGCTTTAACGCCAAGATACGATCCCCAAGAATGACCCATGAGATAGATTTTTTCCTGACCGAAACGCGATTTAAGGTATTCCGTAACCTCGCGTGTATCTTCCACCATTTGCCCCACCGTCATGGTTGATGGCACAGTCGATTTGGAGTAGGTCATTCCCGCACCGCGTTGATCCCAATAGCAAACCGTAAAATGTTCTTCAAGGCGATGGTCTTTTACCAAATAATCAATGAATTGTAATAGAGGTGTACCCGGGCCGCCATGTAGATATAGCACAACAGGGTTTTGAGGATTCTCCCCTCGAATAAACATACCTTGCTTGATTCCATTAACTTCAAGCCATACCTTTTCGGAAATGGAACCTTGAATTATATTGCCGTGTTCATCTTTGAGCGACGGAAGTTTGCCGGGGTTATATAGAAAGATAACCAGTAACCCTACAACAATACCAGCAATAACACTTAGGATAATGGCCATCTTTTATACCTCCAAGAAACCGACAACTGCTCTTACCAAGGTATCAAACATTTCTGGAATATCCAGTTCTGGTTTTGTATCGTTGCCGATCTCTCGCGTATTGATGGCCACACTTTGCGCAATTCCATCGACAAAACTGCTTACAAAAAGAACGATTGAATTGACTGAAATTTGAGGGTGGAAAACGTTCTTTTCTACATTACGCAGGATATATTCCACGATTTTATTTTGCGCGTATCCAAGGCTTTGCTTAAACTTTAGCTTCGGGAATATCGCGGCTCTTTTTTCTAAATCATAAGCATATAAAACCGTCAGCTCAAAGCATGTTCTGCCGCCAACGGATTTTAGCAATTCCTCAAGATACCCTCCAATTGCTATAATACATTCAGAGAGGATTTCTTTTTCCGTGTGCCCTGAGCTTAATGATGTATCAATGCTCTGTTCTAATAGATTGTAGGTAGTGTTTTTGTTAATGTAATCCACATAGATTTCATCTAAGTTCGCATAGTAATGATAGATTATTCCGTGGCTGAAACCGGCTTTTTTGATAATGTCCCTCATGGTTATCAGATATAACGGTTTTTCTTTCAATATCTCGCCGGTGCATTCGAGGATAAAATTTCTTTTATCCGTCATATATTCGTCCGTGACTTTTGGCATATATTCGCCTCCTGCTCTAAATTGACATGCTGTCAATTTAGAGCATAAAACATCATTGCGCGATTGTCAACAGTAAAATTGATACGGTGTCAATTTATTTCGTTGGGATTACGTTCTGTCTCATTCGCACAACAAAAACGGATTTTCGCTATATCTCCGAGAACTTTGTAATGGGCAGAATAGAGGGAAGTTTTTAAGTGCCGTATAGCTAACTCCCCTCGAACAACGATTTTGTCCTATTTGCGCGGCGGGTAAGTATATCGTAGTTATTGGGAAGCCTTTTTCTTTCCAAAAAAGTAGTGATACATTATTAGTGCTATAATTATGGTAAAAAGACAACCAAGTCCTCTGGACAGCCAAACATTTATGTTCATCTTTTCCAGTATGTTTACATCAACGAATGTACCAATCCCTATTGATATAACAAACATAATAACCCATTTTGCTATGCGCATGACGATTTCCTCCTTAAAGCCGTTTACGATAGGCAGCTACTGAAACCCGACAGGATACAAACAAGATAATACAACTCGCCAGTATGCAACATATAATCAAAATACTTTGATTGGACAGCACATACATGATTACTCCCGATAATGAGCGGAGTAATGGCTTGGAGAGTATGATCAAAATTGTTGCCACAATGAACGGAAGCAAAGACCACACTTTTGCTTTTGTGTAGCCCATTTTGAAAAACATAGGCATTTGCACGCCTGCAATAATGGAAAAGAGCAAAAGAGATAAGCTACTGCCAATGGCAACCTCGCTAATGTGAAATACCCCATTTTCAAATAGCGTAGCAATAAAAGACATAAAGATGATTGCAAAGAGCGACAAAAGAAAGTTTAAAAAGACAAATATATATCTTCCAAGCACAATGTCTTTTGCGGTAACGGAAACCGAACCGTATAGGCGGTCGAGTCTGTTTTTTCCTGTAGCGCAAAAATGGTGTGGGAAAATAATGAGACAAACAGGCTCGCTGAAACACACATGATAAGAATTGATGAACCCATAACCCACGACAAAATAATGATTGCCACCAATGACAGATACGTCCAAAACTATGATTTCATTGTAAAAAAATCTCCCATGAGAAACACCCCTTTATCTAATTTCTATTATACGCATACTGCGTATATCTGCCGCCGCCGATTTTAAGAATAACACCTTGCTTGACTAGATCACTAAGTGCTTTTTCTACTGTTGTCTGGCTGATATCAGGGCAGATCTCCATGATTTCCTTCTTTGTGATCTTCCCGACCTTATTCTCAATCACAATACGTACACGGTCCGTCTTGCTAAGTCCTTTCGTCGTTAAGAGTTCAACTCGACTTGAAAACTCCCGGTATGCATAAAGGACAATACCGAGGTAGTATTCCAAAAACGGCAGGTAGTCATTTTTTGACTCTTGCCAGCCGATACCGCTTTGCTGCAAGACATCATAATAGGTATCCTTGGTTTTCTCGATAAGCGTTTCAATACTGATGTATTTGCCCACAACATAGCCAGCGCGGTATAGGAGCAACAGTGTTAAGAGGCGGCTCATGCGTCCGTTACCATCATTGAATGGATGGATACACAGAAAATCCAAAACAAACATGGGAATGAGAAGAAGCGGATCAATCTCGCCACGGTTTACTTCCTCAATGAAAGCATCGCAAAGTCGTTCCATCGCCTCCGGGGTCTCAAAAGCGGATAGAGGCTGAAATCGCACTTTCTTGTTACCCTGGGCATCCGTTTCTTGAATGATATTATCTGCGTTCTTATAAGTGCCGCCAATAGATGACGGGCTGTATGCGTACAAATCCCGGTGCAATTGCAAAATCACATTAGCACGGGGAGTAATATAGTCATGGTTCTCGTGGATCGTTGCCAGCACATCCCGGTATCCGGCAATCTCTTTTTCACTCCGGCTTCTCGGAACAGCTTTTTGCTGCACGATCTCTTTTAGGCGTGCTTCGGTGGTAACGATACCCTCAATTTTATTTGAAGCCTGTGTACTCTGTATTTTTGCAATATCAAGCAAGCTCGATAAAATATCGGGCTTCGCAGCGACTAATAAATCCTGTTTTCCTTTGTTTTCGTGGATAGCCGCAATCAAATTCACGACCTCTGGGGTAAACAGCTTGGGCGCTATATTGGTATAGTCAAATGCTCTCATAACCATTCCTCAATTCCGCAGAGAGATTTCATATGCACCATTATAAGCAAAAAATATGCAATTGTAAACAGACTGGTTTCTTTGCAGCCAGTTTGTGGAGCGAAGTTGCTCTTTCTTTGGAATGTCTCTCGGAATGTTTTATTATTAACGGCTAACGCCGGTTATCCAAAGCCCGGAGGTCTCTCCTCTTTCCAAAAAACCGCCCTAAAACGAGCCAAAATCGGCTTGTTCACGTTAGGTTCGCAGCCCTCCCGCTCCGCCACAATCCGGCTCAAAAGCAAAGCAGTCACCGATGCGGTGGCTGCTTTGCTTCAATTTTGAAAACATTACTGCTCCATGCAGGTTACGTTGGTGTTTGAAGTGTTGGTGCCCTCAATGGTTCCGGTATAGAAAACATCTATGTTGGAGCCGATAATAAGGCCTTCGCACTTTGATTTATCCGCATTGGCTGTGGAAAAGGTGAGCGTCTTGCCATCGTAAACCTGGATGGTGATGGTGTTCATGGTGCCGTCCTGAATCACGCCTGAGACGCGCACAGGGGTGCAGGGGGATACTTTGGCATCCCCATAGGGCTGCTGGATTGCCGTTACGGCAACGTCGAGGGTATCGGTTTCAAGGATGGTTCCGGTATAGAAAACATCTGCCCTGGAACCGATGGTAAGCCCTTGGCACTTTGATTTATCCGCATTGGCTGTAGAAAAGGTAAGGCTTTTGCCATCGTAAACCTGGATGGTGATGGTGTTCATTGTTGCTTCTTCAATGATGCCCGTAACGCGGGCGGGAGTACCAGAAGAGACCTTCTCTGCCACAGCACAGGCCATGGCGGTGCCCCCCATCACCGGCAAAAGGAGAATGGAGACCAATAGAAAAGAGAAAAACCGTTTCATACAATGCGCTTCCTTTCTGTGTACCTGTCGTCTTAAAGGCAAGGCGGCACTTTCAAAATTCGGTACAGGAAGAAAACGCATCAGAACCACCGAAATGTTCCCTGATTTCAGCGATTGTTAAAATAGTTACGAAGCAGGTAAAATATGGTTGGAGAATCTATTTCTTTTCCAGCTCCGACAGACGGTAGAGCTTATCTTTGCCGCCGGAGAGGAACAGAACGTCGTTTGGTTTGAAGATATAATCAGGCTTCACATCCTCCACCACCGTCCCATTGCCGCTTTCGATGGCGATGATGTTTAAGCCAAAACGGGAACGAAGGCCTACGTTGGAAACGGTTTTGCCGATAAAGGATTCTGGGATTTGCTGCTTTGAAATGTTAATCCACTTGCTCAGCTGGATAAAATCCAGCATTTTGGTGTTTTCAAGCCGGTTGGCCAGCCGGATGGCCATATCCCGTTCAGGGTAGACCACTTCCGCCCCCAGCTTTTCGAGAATCTCCCCATGCTCCGCGCTGTTGGCCTTGGCAATAACCGTGGGAATGCCGAAGCTAACCAGGTTCAAGGTGGTGAGAATGGAAAACTCCATATGCTCCCCTATGCAGACAACAGCCACCTCGCAGTTTTGAATGCCGGTTTCCCGAAGGGTTTTCTTGTCCAGGGATTTAACCACAAAGGCGTTTTCGGTATACTCTCTAAAATCCCGAACCTTTTCTTCATCCTTGTCCACCACCAGCAAATCCGCGCCAAAGGTGGCCAGTTCCATGGCCAGGGCATACCCAAACCGCCCAAGGCCCACAATACCGTAAGATATCTTTTCGTTTCTGGATGTGGAAAACATAGAATAACCTCCTTCTGTCTATTAGCCGATAGCGATATTGCCTTCCGGGTAACCAATCCGCTCTCCCCTGGTAAAATACCAAAGGGAGGCGATGGTCAGCGGCCCCAGCCGCCCGATATACATAACAAAGATGGATAGCAGCTTGCTCCCATCGCTTAAGCCCGGCGTGATCCCTGTGGAAAGACCCACCGTACCAAAGGCACTGGTTACTTCGAACAGCGCGTCCATCAAATCGATGTTAGGCTCCATGATCACCATCAGATAAGTCCCGACGGATACCACCGCTGCCGCCAAAAGGGTAATGATGGCCGCCTTTCGAAAGGCGTCCTTGGGAACAGCGTTGCGAAACCCCTTTTCCGAGGTGTTGGTGGCCGCAGCCTTGATCCCCTTCACCAGCACAAAAAAGGTGCTGGTCTTAATACCGCCGCCAGTGGAGCCGGGGGAGGCGCCGATAAACATAAGCGCTGCCAGCACCAGGAGCCCTGCGTTGGAAAACGTGCCCAGGGGATAGGTGGAGAACCCGGCCGTTCTGGCGGAAACGCTGTGAAAAAAGGCACCCAACCAAGTCACGTTCTCCGTCAGCTTCACAAGCAGCGTGCCCACTACAATTAAAACAGCGCTCACGGACAATACCACCTTGGTATGCATAGAGAATTTGCGCCAGCAAAGCCGTTTTTCTCGCATTTCGCGAATCACCAAAAAGCCGATGCCTCCAAAGAAGATCAGCCCGCAGGTGGTTAGATTCAAAAGCACGTTGCTTTGATAGGGGATCAGGTTTTGCAAATTCCCCAGGATATCAAAGCCGGAATTGTTAAAGGCGGCCACAGAATGAAACAGGCTGATGCCAATGGCTTTAGCGGTGGGATAGTCCTGCCTGAACACCACAAAGCTCAGCGCTGCGCCGCACAATTCGAAAATCAGTGTGGTAATAAAAATGCTTTTAACAAAGCGCACCATGCCCTTTTCCGAATCCAGGTTCATGGCCTCCCGAATCAGGTTACGGCCTTTCAGGTTCACCTTTTTCCCCATGGCCAGAATCACCCCTGTGCCCACCGCTGTGACGCCCAGGCCGCCGATCTGGATCAGCAGAGCAAGAAAGAACTGCCCCAGGGGGGTAAAGGTATCTCCGGCATCCACCGCAATAAGCCCTGTAACGCACACCGCGCTGGTAGACGTATACAAAGCGTCAATGTAGCGAAGGGGCACGCCTTCTTGCACGCTGCAGGGCAGAAGCAGCAAAGCTGAACCCAACAGGATCGCCAAAGCAAAGCCCATGGCAATGATTCTGGCCGGAGATAGCTTTTTGATTACCTGTATCATGTTTCCACCTCAATTGACGATGTTTGCTTTACAGCACATCCAATAAACGGAAACAAGGCAAAAATCCATGCAATTGATTTGCGAAATTTTTTCCTTAGATTGTGTTTGGGTTCAATGAAGAGCCGGCAGGTTGCCAAGGTTGTTCCCCTCGGTTCCATCTGGGAGGGATTTTAAGTACTCATTGCCATTTCGGCTGGATATCCCCACCCCTGAAATCCCTCCAGCCTTGGCCAAGGCCACCCCTTCTTCCTTGGTGAGTATATGCCCGTCTTCCAGCTGGTAGCCTTCCACCCGCCCGCTCTTTTTTACCAGGGCTACAATCCGCTTGGCATCGGGTTTCACAAGGGGAATCTCCTGCATGGCCCTCATGGGAAGGGATTGGTTTAACTGATTGTTTTCCATAATATAGCGCTCCTTTACTTTTAACCTGCATTTCAGCCATAGTATGGACCTTGCGCGCCCATTTAAAACTGATAAAATCATGTTTCGCGTATGCCTATATACAATCGGTGAGAGGGGGTGTATAATTTATATAAGGGACTCCCCTTTTTTAATACGCCTAAAAGCGATTTATTAAACAGCAGATGCATCAAAGAACGCTTCCGATCGATCTTTTATTGGAGGGATACAAATGCTTCTATTTATTTGCTTTTCAATCTGGCTATGCCTCTCATTGGTATTAATCATTGCATCAATAATAAAGGCAAAGGACAAGGTTAGTGGCTTTGCCAGCTGGATTGCAGCTACGTTGGCCGTATCCATTTCATACGATCATATCAGAAATGCGGAAATGATATCTTCCTTCACCTTTTTCATGCTTTTGTTTGTGGGCTGTGCGCTGATCATTCTGCTTAGCCAATTCTATTTCTGGCTGTTTCTTCGGTGCCGCCATCAATGGAATGGCTGCACATGTGAGAAGTGCGGGGCAACCCGAGATGAACAGCATGATTTGGATGGCTGCACTTGCCGCCGCTGCGAAAAGGTGCAGCACGATTTGGACAACTGTAAATGTAAACGCTGCGGCGCCATTGTACACGATGGCTGTGTTTGCAGCCGCTGCGGAGAAGGCCAGCATGATTGGCAAGAAACCGGGCACCTATACCATGATGTGGCAGGGGGGCACGGGGGAAGCACCATATACTATACCTGCACAATCTGTAACGAAAGCAAAACAGAAACCGGATACTAAGGGGGTTTGAAACACGCCCTAAGAGAATGGAACCCTTAAGCGATTCCACAAGAGGCTGTCGCAGTAAGAAAAAAGGAACGCCAAGGGCTCTGATCCGGTTGCGAAATCGACGCACTGCTTCGCTGCCGCTTGCATTGCTCGTTTCGCGCCCCGACTTCGTCTCGCTTCGTCCGCCACGGGCGGCGCTTCGACTACGTCGCCTTGGAACCCGCAAAGGGATACATCCCTTTCAGCGCGTCGACAAAGTCGACGCGCTGAGACAGATGGCAATCTGTCTTTTTCCCTTCCCCTTTTTCTTTTCCCCAAAAAGTTAAGCCGGTGGGATTTTTATCTCTCGGCCTTAACTAAATGATTTTGGATTCTAAAGGGATAAAATCCCTTTAGCGGGTGTGGGCAGCGCCCACCGTAACCTTGCTGAAATATAAAAAGCAAACCCCTGGTCAAGGAAGCGTAGCGGCCCTTGACAGCGGCTTGGCTGCAGCCAAGCCGCTGTCAAGAATCGTTTCGGGGGCGCAGCCCCTTCACTCTCTTGACCTGGGTTTGCTTTTCGTTTTCAATAGGTTGCGTTGGGATTCCATCCCAAACCCTGTTAAAGGGCTATGCCCTTTAAAATCCCCTATTTTTATTGGTTGCTGTCTTCGTTTCTGATCTTGCCTCTTTGAATCTTCCCGGACAGGGTTTTGGGTAATTCCGCCACAAACTCCACAATACGGGGGTACTTATAGGGCGCGGTGGCCTTCTTCACATGGTCCTGCAGGGCTTTTACCAGTTCATCGGAAGCCTCGTACCCCTTGGCTAGAACGATCGTAGCCTTTACCACCTGCCCACGCAAGGGATGAGGCACGGCGGTGATAGCGCACTCCAATACGGAGGGGTGCTCCATCAGGGCACTTTCTACTTCAAAGGGCCCAATCCGATAGCCGGAGGATTTGATCACGTCGTCGGAGCGGCCGATGAAGTAATAATACCCATCCACGTCCCGCCAGGCCATGTCCCCGGTGTGGTACATGTTGTCGTAGAAAACCTCATTGGTGTGAAGGTCGTCCCGGTAATAACCAAGGAACAGGCCCGCAGGGTGGCCCTTATCCAGCCGGATCACGATCTCGCCCTCTACGCCGTCTTCCACGGTGTTGCCGTCCTTGTCCACCAGGTCCATGTCATACAGCGGCGAAGGCCTGCCGGTGGAGCCGGGACGGGGTTCCATCCACTTGGTTGTCATGAGCAGGGGCGTGGTTTCCGATTGGCCGAAGCCTTCGTGAATCTTAATGCCCGTGGCAGCTAAAAACTGGTTGTAGACCTCCGGGTTTAAAGGTTCCCCGGCGGTGTTGGCCCATTCCAGGGCGGACAGATCGTAATCCTTTAAATTTTCCTTAATCATGAAACGGTAGATGGTAGGCGGGGCGCAGAAGCTGGTAACGTGGTACTTTCCGATCATCTCCAGCATATCCTTGGCGATAAAACGGTCAAAATCGTATACGAACAAGGCCGCGCCGCAAATCCACTGGCCGAACATCTTGCCCCAGCCGCACTTGGCCCAGCCAGAATCGGCCACGGCAATGTGGAGGGAATCGTCGTTCAGGTTATGCCAGTAGGCGGCGGTGGTGATCTGGGCCAAGGGGTAAATGTAATTATGGGCAGCCATTTTGGGCATGCCAGTGGTGCCGGAGGTGAAGTACATCAGCATGATGTCCTCGTTTTTCGGCAGCTGGGCGGGCCGTTCAAAGCTTTCGGATTCCCAGGCCATGGCGGAGGTTAAATCCTCGCAGCCGGGACGGGAGCCCAGGGTAATAATGTGCTTTAAGGTTTGGCACTGGGGCAGCGCGTCTTGAATGTGGGAATGAACTTCATCGTCGTTAATGGCAATAATAGCCTTGATATCGGCGGCATTACAGCGGTAAACGATGTCCTTTTTCGCTAACTGGTAGGTAGCGGGAATAATAATGCAGCCCAGCTTCATCAGCGCAATGTAGCAAATCCAGAATTCATAGCGGCGCTTTAAAACCAGCATCACGGGATCGCCCTTTTTAAGGCCCAGCTTTTTGAAAAAATTGGCGGTACGGTTGGATAGGCGGCTAATATCGGAAAAGGTAAAGCGGCGCTCTTCCCCTGTTAGGTTGGTCCAGATCATGGCCAATTTCTCGGGGGAAATACGGGCGTATTCATCGATAATGTCGTAGGCGAAATTGAACTGCTCCGGAACCTTTAAAACGAAATTGTTTTCAAAGTTCCGCTGGCTGGTAAAATCAATACGGATATAGCGATCTGCAAGCATTTTCAGGGCTCCTTTTCAAACCTAGTTTTCAGGGATGACCATGGCCAGAAAATGCACCGTTTCATTGCCGCATGATTGCATGGCGTGGGGCGTGCGGGAATCGTAGAAGATGCTGTCACCCTCGTTTAACACAATGTCGTGATCCCCCACCATAATGCGCATGGCGCCTTTTAAAATGTAATCGAACTCCTGCCCGTCGTGGCTGTTGGGCACCAGCTCCTTGTTTTCATCAGGCTCGATGGTCACATACAAGGGTTCGATCTTGCGGTGCATAAAATTGTAGGCCAGGTTTTTGTAAATGTACTGATCCTCACGCTTAATCTCCTGGCCCCTGCCCTTTCTGGTAACGCTCAGGACGTTCAGCCGGGGAGCTTCGCCGGTGAGAAGCTCTGTCATATCTACATGGAATACCTCATTGAGCTTTAGCAGAAAGCTAATGGGAATATCGGTCTGGCCGCTTTCATAGCTTTCATATTCAGCCGATGAGATACCGCAGGCTTTGGCCATCTGATCGACGGTGTAGTCCGATGCTTCGCGTAGATCCGCGATGCGCATGGCGATTTGCATTACCTGTTCGGACATTGTTAGGCACCTCCTGTTTCCCCAAATTGGGGGTTTGGAATTATTATACTTGATAACGTAGGCCAATTCAAGCGTCAGGCCGTCTTTTCATTGTACTTAGAATGTGGTATGATGGCTTACAAACAAGGAGGTTCCCTATGCGAACGTTTTATTTGAATATGGACAGGGCCGATACGGCGGAATCGGTTCATGGGAAGCTGAAAACCCTTTTATCCCTGCCGGATTATTATGGCCGCAATCTGGACGCCCTGAACGATTCCTTGTCGGAAAGCAAAGAAAAAGGCAGGCTGTGGATCAAGGGGGCAAAAGAAGCCTCCGATGCTGTCCAAAGCCTGCTAGCTGGGGTAGAGCAAGTGTTTTGCGATAATGGTTTCTCGGTGTTACGGCTTGACTAAACGGGATTTAAAGATCATATCATCCATTAAGGCATCCCATTCCGGGTCCTCAATGCAAGCCTCGGGGTGGGTTTCAAAGTATTCAACGCATTCCCGAACCCCTTCCCTAAAAGGCACCTTGCAAACAAAACCCGGTACGAAGGATTTGATCTTGCTGTTATCAAAGACAGCGGTCTGGGCCTTATCCCCCAGCTGGGCTTCGTATTCTCCGGGCAGGAACCTGGCAATGGTTTCGGTAGCGATGTGCTCCAGCTGGGCCTGAACCCCCAGGGCATCGGCTAAGATATGAACATAATCATTCCAGGTGTGTTTTTCATCGGAAGTGATATGGAAGGCTTGGCCAATGGCTTCCATCTGGCCCATAAGGCCTACGAAGGCGTAAGCAAAATCGCTGTTGTGGGTCAAGGTCCAAAAAACAGTGCCGTCCCCGGGCACCACAATGGGCTTACCCGCTTTTAAGCGGCTGATGGCAGCGTAGCGGCTTTTATGGGAATTGAGCACGAAGGGCATGTTGCTGGCGCAATAGGTGTAGCTGGGGCGGACAATGGTAATGGGGAAACCGAACCTGCGGTGGGCATCCATAAACAGGTTTTCGCAGGCGATCTTGTTCTGGGCATAGGGCCAGAAGGGGTTGCAAAGAGGGGTGCCCTCACTGACAAGGAGGGTCTTTGGGGGTTTTTGATACACCGTAGCGCTGGAAATAAAGATAAACTGCTTGCAGCGGTCTTTAAACAGGCGAATGCTCTGGGCGGCCTGGTCCTCCGTGAAGGTGATAAAATCCGCCACCACATCGAAGCCTTCGCCCTCCAACGCTTTTTCAGCCGCTGCCTGATCCCGTATATCGGCCACGATCTGGCGGACACCCTGGGGCAGATCACGGTTGCCCCGGTTCAAAACGGTTACATCCATGTTTTTTGAAAGCGCCTGCGCCACCACGGCGGTTGAAATGGTCCCGGTTCCCCCGACTAAAAGCAATTTCATGGTTTGAACCTCCTAAAAGTATTTTTCAGCAGCTTTTATACTATTTTTAATCTAACCTTAACACAAAACCCTTCAGTTATGATATACTGTTTTTGCTGGTAAGTAAAGCCCCATGAAAAGAGTGAGAACATGCCCTGGTATAAGAAATACCTTGAGAATATTTGGAATGTACCCAATGTGCTGACAATGCTTCGGCTTCTTTTGATACCCGTTTATGTGGTTCTGTTTTATAAAGGTCTTATGATTGCTGCCATGATCGTTTTCGTCATGGCCAGCCTGACCGACCTGTTGGATGGGTACCTGGCCAGAAAAAATAACCAGATCACCGCCTTTGGCAAGCTGATGGACCCTTTGGCCGATAAGGTGATGGTCATTACGGTGATGCTCACCAACGTGATCGCGGGCCGGCTGCCCTTGCTGCCCCTGGTTATTTTGGTGTTTAAGGAGCTGTATTTGATCCTGGGCGGCTGGCTGCTGATCAAGTACCGGGATATTGTGGTGTTTGCGTCCCCTATCGGCAAGGTGGCCCAGTTCTCTTTTTGCGTGGGCCTGGCGCTGACTTTTTTACACGAATATTTCAAGGGCTGGAAAATCCCGCCGGATATGGCGGTGATCTGGTTCGCCATGGTCATGTCCCTGGGGGCCTGTGTTCACTACACCGTGGGGATCACCAAGCAGCTGCGCAAAAGCAAGGAAGCAAAGCAGGTCTAAATTTCCCCCTTATCGCCCCGGGCATAATCCGCAGACAAAATATCCGAAAGGGGCAGGGTCAAGGGCTGTTTGCCCTTGGGGGTTAAAAAGGTAACGCTTTGCTCATCCAAGGCCACAACACATAAATTTACTTGCGAAATCCCGCCGTTCACCATCATGACGGCGCGGATTTTTTTCTGCTTTTCCAGGGAATAGCGCAGAAACCGCTTCATCCTTCCCCACCTACTTTAAAAATGAGGATGCTGCCGCTTTCATACACCAGAGGATAGGCGTCGCGGAGGGCGTCCTCGTCCACCTGGTAGTCGTAGCGCTCGTAGATGCTCACATAAATATACTTAATATCATACTTGGCCAAGGTGGCGGCGTTTTCCAAGGGGGCTTCATAAAAGGACTTCACCTCCGCCATCCGGTCCTCCGTGTTATAGCCGTGGTAATACAGCCAGGCGGCGGAGGAAACGGGGATGGTTCTTCCGCAAAGGGAAATGACTGGGTTCAGGTGCTGGGTGCCGGTTAGGAAGGTATCGGTCTTCTGGGTGTTTTGGTTGATGAATTCCGCAGCCTTTACCTCCTCCACGTTAAACGCATCATAATCCGAAACCACTTCCCGGGCAAGGGTCAGCCCGGCGGATAAAAACAGGCACAGGGCCATAAAGCACGCCAGCACATACCGCCCCCGGAAGCTTTTCAGCCGCCACCAGATAAGCCGCAGGTAATCGGCCACGACCAGGGTGCAAAGCATGTACCAAAGGTACAGCAGCTTGTTGTTATCGTAGGGGTTGCGCTGGAACTGAAAAAGCTCCGCCACGGCAAAAATCACAAAGGCGCCGGAAAACACCCGGTTGTACTTGAGGTTGCGTTCAAAGAGCGCCATGATGATCAGAATCGCCGGCAGGCCGATGTTCTTTATGTAAAACCAAAGGTAGCTGTCGATCAGCTGGCCGTTTGTGTTGTTGGACCAGTTAAAATGCAGCGATAAAAACCCTTCGCTTTGCACAGACTGGGCGAAGGTCCACTTCAGCAGCTGGGGCAGGGCTAAAAGGGCCGCCGTCACACCATAGATCAGATAGGGCTTGAACCTGGCCCCATGGCATAGATCGTAAACCATGACCCCAAGAGAACATAAGGCCAGGGCCAAAAAGGAATGGGTGTGAACCATGGGGAGCAGGCCTGCCCATAGCCCCAGAAACAGCCGGGTTTTGTTTTTCTGGTCCCGGGAGAAGAGCAGGTAAAAGCAGGGCAGCACCATGGCATAGCCTGCTAAAAGCGTTCGCTGAGGAACCAGCAGATCGCAGATCAGGTTGCTCCACCTTAGGTTGTAGGGGGTGGGCTGGTTGGTAGGGGTTTTGTAAAACCCGGTAAAGACTTCCTGCAGGTTTCCCCAAAGGGTTTCCCCTGAGGCCAGATCGAAGGTATAAAAAAACCCCAGCCCGCCGTTTAAAAAGAAAAGCAGGAACGCCAGCAGCACGGCTTTGCCGCCGCCTAAAAACCGCTCCGCCAGCATGAAAAAGCCCATGTACAAAAGCAGCATCATCAGCGTGCCGGGTACGATCAAAGAAAGCTGCAAGTTCATGCCCAGCATGTAAAGGCTGGTGGAGAGGCTGTCCATCAAAAATGGGTAGCAAAGCAATTCCCCTTTGAGCATGGCGTAGGTAGGGGGGAAGGGCGCATCTACAAAGCTGGTAACAAAGCTTAGGTGCATCATCAAATCCCCGTAGGTGCTTTGGCCTACATGGAGGCTGCCGTCCGCCGCCTGCCGCAAAATATGGGTGTACTGCAAGTAAAGGGAAAGGGCGCCGAACAAAAACAGCACCACGCCCAGGGGCTTTAAGACCCTGGTTTCTTGCTCATCCCAGGGCTTTGGGGGCCGGGTATCCCTGTAGAGGTAGCTGGCCCCGGTGATAAGCGCCAGGGGCAGAAGGCTGGCGTACTGGGCCGCCAGGGTGAAGTTCATTAAAAATGCGCACAGGGCGGGGAGCCACATAAACAAAAGCAGGCCCAGGCACGCCCCGATCCATATACGGACAAGAGGGCGGTGCCTGGGCAGCATGAAACGAACAATGGCCGAACCTGCTAATAGGTAGACGATTAAAAGCAGCCATGCAGCCATTGTTGATTCTCCTTAAATATCAAAAGTGTGGTTCACAAACTGGAGCAAAATTTTAAGGGCGCTTTCCATATCCCGCATGTCGATCACTTCGCAGGCGGAATGCACATACCGGCAGGGAATGGAAAGGGTGCCGGCATACATGCTGCCACGGGCGGCCTGCATGGCGGAGGCATCGGTGCCCCCAAAGGGAAGCACCTCCCGCTGATAAGCAGCCCCTGCCTTTTCCGCACAGGCGATGAGGGCATCCCGTACCAGAGGGCTTGAAATGCTGCCCCTGTCCATAATTTTAACCCCAGCGCCTTCCCCCAGCTTCACGCTAGGCAGGGTGACCTCCGGGGTATCCCCCCAGGCAGTTACGTCCAGTGCCAGGCCGATCTGGGCGTCCGCATTGTATGCGGCGGTCTTGGCCCCACGGCAGCCCACTTCCTCCTGAACGGAGAACACAGCCACAATGGTGTTTTTCGGCTTGCCCATTTGCTGCAAGACGGCCACCTGCAAGGCGCAGGCGCAGCGGTCATCCATGGCGGGGGAAGCAATCCGGTGTTCGCCTAAAGCGACGATATCGCACACGCAAACAGCGCAATCCCCAATATTCACTTGCTTTAGCGCATCCTCCCGGTCCTTGGCGCCAATATCCACAAACAGGTGGCGGCCCTCCAAATTCTCCCCGGCCTTTAAGGGCTGGGCGCACAAAATACCGTGGACGCCGTTGGTGAACACGATGTGCCGGGGGTCCTTGGAAAGGCCCACGCCACCTAAGGTCATCACCCGGACATAGCCCTCCTTTTCCACATCGGTTACAATATAGCCGATATGGTCCATGTGGGAGGAAAGCATCACCCGCTTTCCACCGGCTTCGCCATTTTTAATGGCAACCAGGTTGCCCATCACATCCACGTGCATTTCATCCACATGGCCTTCAAGCAATTCCGTAATGGCCTGGGCCACGGGCGTTTCACAGCCGGTAGGCCCCACGGGCTTTAATAGTTTTTCCAAAATGGTTCTCATATTATTCATCCTTTCACTGTGGAGTATGCCAAGGGCCCTGCCCTTGGAACCCGCTTAAGGGATATCATCCCTTAAGAATCCCCTTTAAGGGGCTCATAAGGCAGCGGCCCATTACAGAGTGGGATCGTTTAAGAAGGCTTTCACCAGCGCTTGCTGGGATAATACGTCCTGGTATTTAATGACGGAGGAGGGGCTGTGGATATAGCGGCAGGGAACGGAAAGCACCACGGTTTTTTTGCCGCCAGCTTCCCTTTGAAAAGCGCCGCCTTCGTTGCCACCCGCCACCGCCTGCTTGATTTGGTGGGGAATGCCCTTATCTAAGGCCAATTGCAGCATCCGCTTGTACAGGGGCATGTGGGCAATGGAAGCCCTGTCCATAAAGCTGATGGCCACGCCCTGGCCAGGCTTGCAAACCTTTTGGGTATCGGCCACATCCCCCAGATCGTTGGCGGTGGTGCCTTCCAAAATAATAGCGATGTCCGCCTGGATGGCGAATGCGCCGCCTAAAGCGCCCCGGCAGCCTACCTCCTCTTCGGAGGTGAAAAGGCAGATTATATCGCAAGGATAGGTCTCTTTTAAGACTTCCAGCAGGGTAAAGCAGCCCACCCGGTCGTCCAGGGCCTTGGCACAAACGAAGCCATCACCGAACTCCCGGTAGGGGGTATCGAAGGAAACATAGCAGCCCTTGGGGCAATCGGCCTCCGCTTCCTCCTGGGTTTTGGCGCCGATATCGATATACAGGCTGGAATAATCCAGAACCCGCTTACGGTCCTCTGCTGTCTGCAAATGAATGGCCGTTGCGCCAATCACGCCGGGGATATTCTTTTCCCCTACCAGAACCCTTTTGGAAACGATCACCCGGGGATCGATGCCCCCGGCGCAATTGAACTTCAGCAGGCCGTCCTTGGTAACGGAGGTAACAATAAAGCCCACCTCGTCCATATGGGCGGCCAAGGCCACCTTGGGAAGCTTATCCCCATTAGTACCCTTTTTCGTGGCCACCACATTGCCCATCTTATCGATGGAAACGCTGTCGCACAGGGGCTTCAGCGCTTTAAGCAATGCCCGGCGCACAGCCTGTTCATTGCCGGAAACGCCGCTTAGGGCGGTTAAATCTCTTAAATCCATAAGTCTTCCTCCCAACTGGCATCCAATTCGCCAAGGAAGTGGGCAATTAAGCGGCCCCCCTCTTTCAGTACGCTGGTATCGATCAATTCCACGGAGGTGTGCATGTACTTCAGCGGCAGGGAAAGCAGCACCACCGGTACCCCGGCCCGGGTTACCTGGATTTCATCGCAGTCTGTCCAGGTATCATCCGGGGCCACCTCTGTCTGCACCTTTACGTTATGGGCCTTGGCGGTATCCATCAGGCGCTTGAGCAGCTTGGGCTGAATAAAGGGCCCCACCGCAGCGGACAGGGAATCGATCTCCGAAGTGGTATCCGGGCGGCTGTCGGGCAGGGTGGCATGGCATACGTCCAGGCCAATGGCCAAATCCGGCGCGATATCAAAGGCGGAGGAAAGGGCCCCACGGCTGCCTACCTCTTCCTGGCTGGTGGCCACAAAGTAAATATCCGCAGTGGATTTCAGTTGCATGAGCCGCTCCGCAGCTTCCAGCAAAATGCCCACGCAAGCCCTGTCGTCCATGGTTTTGCAGGCAATGCGGTCGTTCTTAAGCTGGGTCAGGGGGGTGGCAAAGGTGATCATATCCCCAATGCTTACCAGGGCCTTCACCTTTTCATAGGGCAAGCCCACGTCCACATACAATTCTTCCCTGGTATAGTTTTCTTTCCGCTGGGCTTCAGTAAGCAGATGGGGCGGCTTTGCGCCGATGGTGCCAAACAGCTTTTCTTTCCCCCACACGTTTACCTGCATGGCGGGCAGAATCCGGGGGTCCACCCCGCCGATATTGCCCATGCGAAGGCAGCCGTCTTCCTCGACTTTGGAAACCAGCAGGGCGATTTCATCCATATGGGCGGCCAGCATCACCTTAGGCCCGGTGCCCTTTTTGTGGGCGATCACATTATACATGGCATCGATGCGCACCTCGTCGCACAGGGGCGCGAACAGCGCTGCCACGTATTCGGCTACCTGCTTTTCATGGCCACTGGGGCCGGGAATAGCGGCAACCTCCGATAAATACTTGATGATATCCACAGACTTTCCTCCTTATGGGAAACATTAGGCCTATTATACCACATTTGGGAAAATATAGTATATGGTTTTCTTGAAGGGGAGAGCGCGAGAGGGGGCTGTTGCAGTAAGAATAAGGGATTTTCAAGGGTGGTAACCCTTGAATGGGTTTGGGTGAAACCCAACGTAACCTATCGAAGAGCAAAAACAATGCCCAGGTCAAGAGAGTAAAACGATTCTTGACATCAACTTGGCTGCAGGTAAGTTGGTATCAAGGACCGCTAACGCTGCCTTGACCTGGGTTTTGTTTTTTAGATTTCAATAGGCACGGTGGGTTCTGATCCGGTCATTCAATCGTCGCGCTGCTAATACATCGCTCGTTTCACTCCCAACTCTTGCTGCCACAGCCCCATCTCGCAAAACATATGCTGTTTTATTCCCGCTCTGCTTGCTTCTTATAGGCGGAGGGGCTGATGCCCACGATTTTTTTGAACTGCTTGGAAAAGTGGTAAGGGTCGGACATACCCACGGATACGCCTGCCTGGCGCACAGAGCAGTGCTCTTTTAACAGGGATTTGGCCTGCTCCATTTTGCAGTAGAGCAGGTAGTTCAAGGGGGGCAGGCCTACCTCGGCTACGAAGCGCTTGCGGAAGGTTTCCATGGGCATGCGGGAGATGTTGGCCATGTCCTGGAGGGAATAATTGCTCTGGTATTGGTCGGCCCGAAGGGCGTCCACCACCTTGGCGATTTCGTGGGAGAGCATGGCGTCCATGGCTACAGGCTGGCCGGAATGGGAGGCCAGAAGGCCCCACATCAGCTGCTGCAGGTGGAAGGACGCGTCCGCAGTGCCATCGTGGCGGACGATCACCTGAACAATCTGGCGGCTTAGGTAGGTTTGGCTGGGCAGCACGCTCTGGCGCATGGGCACGTTTAAGAGGGCGCCCATCTGGTTAAGAAAGAAGGGGGCCAAAGGGCCGGAAAATTGCAGCCACATCAGGTTGCAATCGGTCACGCAATCGATGGTTACATCCTCCAAGTTCAGGGGCAGCAAAATGGCTTCGCTGTCGCTTAACTCAATGCTTTCCCCAGCCCAGGTAACAAGGGCTTCACCTGTTTCGATGATCAGATAGGTCCATTCAGTGACGGGCTTCACATGCCGAAGTCCGGGCTTGGCAAGGGCTTTGCCGGCCATGGCGATCCACACACCGCTTTCCGCAGTTAACCGGTTGGGCACATGGAAGCCTCTTGCGGCTACCAGCGCCGATTCACCCAGGCTTTCAGGGGCAGTGCCTAAAAAATCCATTTCCAATGATAGGAACCTCCGCAAAATGAAAGATATGTCCATTATATCAACCATATCCTACAAAGTCAATGGCGGCCTTGGTTTTTGCTTGAAATTTTTACACACTGCCATTATAATGAACAAATGGACAAAATCCCAGATGAAAAGGAAGATTCGAATGAACGTCAGAACCCGGTTCGCACCCAGCCCCACAGGCTACCTGCATTTAGGCGGCCTGCGTACAGCCCTGTACACCTATTTGTTTGCAAAAAAACATGGCGGCACCTTTATTCTGCGAATTGAAGACACCGATCAGGAGCGCGAGGTGGAAGGCGCTGTTGAGCTTATATACCAGTCCATGCACCAGGCTGGGCTTAATTACGATGAGGGCCCCGATGTAGGCGGCGATTACGGCCCCTATATCCAGACCCAGCGCAAGGACACCTACCTGCCTTTTGCCATGGAATTGGTAGAGAAGGGCGCTGCCTACCCCTGTTTTTGCACCAAGGAAGCATTGGAGCAGCGCCGGGCCCAGGCCGCTGCCCGTGGGGAAACCTTCAAGTACGACAAGCATTGCCTGCATATCGACAAGGAGGAAGCCAAGCACCGCATGGCCGCTGGCGAGCCCTTTGTGATCCGCCAGAACGTGCCCACACAAGGCACCGCCTCCTTCGACGATCTGCTGTTTGGCCACGTGGAAGCCCCCTGCGATACCCTGGACGATAACGTGCTTATCAAGCAAGACGGCCTGCCTACTTATAATTTTGCCAATGTGGTGGACGATCACCTGATGGCCATTACCCATGTGATGCGCGGCACCGAGTATTTAAGCTCCACCCCCAAATACAACCTGCTTTACCAGGCCTTTGGGTGGACGCCGCCTACCTATGTCCATCTTCCCGTGGTCATGAAAGACGCCAGCCGCAAGCTTTCCAAGCGCTACGGCGATCCGTCCTTCGAAGATTTGTTGGCCATGGGCTATGTCCGGGAAGCGGTTATCAACTTCATCGCCCTTCTGGGCTGGAGCCCCGGGGATGATCGGGAGTTCTTCACTCTTGAAGAACTGGTAGAGGCTTTCGATACCAACGGCTTAAGCAAGGCGCCCTCCATCTTTAACATGGATAAGCTTACCTGGTTTAACGCCGAGTACATCCGCAAAATGGATTTTGAAACCTACCTTGAAATGGTCACCCCCTGGTTCGATCAAGTCCTTTCCGGCAAGAACATGGATTACCGCCGTCTGGCCCAGTTGATGCAGGGACGCACAGAGGTCTTTAACCGTGTCCCTGACATGGTTCGCTTCCTGGCGGAGCTTCCGGACTACGATATTGAAATTCACACCCATAAAAAGATGAAGACTGATTCGGCCATTGCCAGACAGATTATCACCGACACCATCCCCGTGCTGGAAACGGTTACCGATTGGAGCGAAGCCGCCCTCCACGATACCCTCATGGCCCACATCGAAGCCTCCGGTGTTAAAACCGGCACCGCCCTGTGGCCTGTGCGCATCGCCATTGCCGGCCAGCAAAACACCCCCGGCGGCTTCTTCGAGATCGCCTACCTGCTGGGTAAAAGCGAAACCATGGCACGGCTGAGGGATGGGCTTAAACGATTAGAGAATGTATGATTATGAGGAGTTTTACAAATGCC
>JAVBTR010000096.1:0-4790 GCA_031556065.1 Eubacteriales bacterium
CGTATTTTCCTTTCCTGTATAAGGCTTGCCAGCTCTTGCATGTTTGTGTATTTTTGCCTCATTGTTAAAACCTCCTGTCGTAGTTTTATTCTACAACAGGAGGTCTCTTTTTTCATTGTCCATTATCCGGGGTACAGTCCAATAGGGTCGCCAAGCTTTTTTATTTTAAAAGCATGTTAAAATGAAGAAGTTCTCCGTTCTATAGTGTGAAAAGCTTTTCAAAAAGACAGAAAGGGCGGTGAGGGTGTGGAGAAAAAGCAGTTTGCCCAGCAGGCACAGAAATGGCTTCCTATGCTGTTCAGGATTGCTTTAAGCATCTTAAAGCACCCAGCCGACGCGGAAGATGCGCTGCAGGAGGCTTTGCAAAAAGCTTGGGACAAGCGGGAGAAGATTTACGAAGGGGCGTTTAAACCCTACATCACAAAAATTCTTATCAATGAATGCCGCAATGTGCAGCGCCACCGAATGCGGGTCTTTGCTGTGGCGGAAATGAAGGACGCGTCTGTACCCGCCTACGATATGGAAGTAAGGGATATGCTGGACAGGCTCCCCGAAAAGCTGCGTATCCCCTTTCTGTTAAGATATATGGAAGATTTCACCGATAAAGAAATTGCAAAAATGCTGGGGCTTACTGCTTCTACCGTGCGCGGCAGGGTAGACAGGGCCCGAAAGAAGCTTAGAACACTATTTAGCGAGGAGGCAATAGGGGAATGAAGAACGATTTAAAGCAAACCCTGCGGGCAGCTTACGGCGCTATGCCGGACACAGCTCTTAATAGAAGCATGCATACCCTTTCAAGCCTCCTTGAAAAGGAGGAGGCACCTGTGAAGCATATAACAAGGAGCATGGCGATTGCGTTATGCATCATGATTTTAATGGTAGGTGTGGCAGTGGCGGCAGGGCCCAGCGTATACGAGGCACTAACTGCCGCTTATCAGCAGAATACGCGATACTCAACCCTGGAGGAGTTGAGTGAAAAATGGGAACAAGTTTTTGAAGTACCTGCCAGCAAAAACGGGTATGGCGGCGGTACGCTTACCATTACCGATACTTACTACGATGGTATGCGGGTGTTTATTGCTTATCGATTCAGCCGTGATTTCATAGCGGATTATGAAACGGTCCGCAACCGGGGGATGATCATTCCCTATGATACAAAGTTGGAAAACGCTTATCGCTATATGCCAAAGGATGTGGCAGATGCGCTTACAGCCAAGTATGAAAAGGAGGGGGAAGCATGGGCAAGCCTGTACGGTTCGTATGTGGGGGAACAGAATATTCTGACCCAAGGTGAAATGTTGTATAATTTTACGTATTCCAGCAGTGATCGCTGGTTTGTAAATGAATCGGAGGAAATTGGGTACATCGACTTGGAGGTTCCACTGGAATATCGAAAAGATTATGCAGATCAAATTGGCATCCGGCTGGGGATTAGCTATACCGATCAGACAATTCGGTTCAGCGAAAAGGAAATAGGCATTCGCTACAGTGCAACGAAGGAAGATCCTGTTTACATGGAAGAGATCATCATTGCCAAAACAGAAAAAAGTAGCGGCGCAGTTGAAACCTACGAGCTTGAGCAGAATTTTGAAAAATACAGCGTCCGCGTAGAGCTTGAGGCAAACCCGGTGGATTTATGTGCCCGTATTGCCATAACCCGGCTTAACAACGAGGGTTCGTTGATGAGCTACTACGTCCTTACCTATATCGATCAAAACGATGAGGAAGTGCAGTTGGTAAAGCAAACTGTTTCCCGTTCATACGATGGTGAACCAGTCAACTTTACAATAAACATGCGCAAAACGGAGGCTATGAAGGCAGTGGTGCTTAAGCCATATTATCCCAGCGGCGAAGACTATTGCTACTTAAAAAAGGATGAAAAGCTAACCATTACGTTCAAATAAGCAACCATAAATCCGGCTTCCAACAAGGGAGCCGGAACTTTTTTAATTTGTTTATGTGATGAATACCCTTCCTCGTTCGTCTTACATATGAATGGCCATTCACAAAGGAAAGGAACGATGCAGGATGGATGGGAACCAGTTTGCCGATGAAGCAAGGGCGTTGTCGCCTACGCTGTTTCGCATCAGCATGAGTATGCTAAGCCACGAGCAGGATGCCCAGGACGCCCTCCAGCAGGCCCTTGAAAAGGCTTGGGCGAAACGGGATAAGGTTCGGGAGGGCTCCTTTCGGCCATGGTTGACGACGATACTCGTCAACGAGTGCCGGAATATATTAAGGCATAAAAAGCGGGTGATGGTAACGGATACCTTTAAAGAGCAAGCCACCCCGGCCTACGATATGGACTTACGGGATATGCTGGACAGACTTCCGGAAAAATACCGCACCCCTTTCCTATTAAAATACATGGAGCATTTTTCTGAAAAGGAAATTGCTGCTATGCTGCATTTGCCGGGCAGCACCATCCGCGGGCGGCTCTACCGGGCAAGGCAGCAATTGCAACTGGAATTAAAAGAAGAGGAGGGCATAGGGGCATGAGTAAGTGTTTAACCGATGAACAGCTGAAGGCCGCTTATGGAGAGATCACAAGTGGGTTTGAATCAAAGCTGGATCGCACCCTCACCCGCCTACAAAAAGGGGAGGAAATCAAAGTGAAGAAAAAAGTTTCGCTGGTATTGGTGTTGGCATTGGTTGCGATTTTAGCGTTAGGGGTGGCGGTGGCTACATCGCCCCAAATCTTGGAAGTCTTCAACAATCGCCCGGAGCACGGACGTAACAACGCCCTAAAGGCAGTCAGTGATAATGCGGTTACCCAAGTGCAAACCATCGCTTTGGATGATCTTTTAAAGGGTGCCATCTTTACGGTGAATCAATCTTACTACGACGATACCCAGCTTTACTTTGCCTACACCATCCAAGGGGAGAGTAAAGTATACGATTACGATTACGTGGTTTCTCCAGATGAGATTTCCGCCATGGAGGACTATGGCACCGATATCTGGGTGGATTACCCAGAGGGCGGCCTAGAGAAGATTAATGAACGGCTTAAAAAGGATGGCAAAGCAGCAGTAAGGGCCCATGCCATAAGTCTAATGGATGGCTTGAGTGACATAGAGAGCGATCGCTTTAGCATTACAGAATCCGATGAATATATGCAGGATGACGAATTGATCGGTTATCGGAGATTCGAATTAACACAAGCACAGGCGCAAAAGGAAGGCCTTTCGTTGGTGCAGCAGCTTACATATCATACTTTCATTGTCTATTATGAAGGCAGCGATGTAGCCAACAGCCATGTATATTGGCTGGATGAAAGCATCCTGCGCCAGGATGTGAATTTCGAAGCGAAAAAGAACCAAGGCAGTATAATGGTTCTTGAAGGTGAACGCGCTTATGAAGATTATATCGCCTTGGCAACGGTGACCATTACCCCTGTGGATATTAGGCTTGATGTGGCACTTTCAGGCACAGAAGAATGGCAGGCCGCCATGATAAGATGTGTTGAAATGGAAGAACCTACGGCATATGATGTTGTTGTACATTATGCGCTGCTTGTGAACGGCGAAAGGTGCGGCATCATAGAAGGCGGCATGGGCGCTAACATTATTTCTATGCGGTTTGATAGGCCCGAGGGCATTATGCAGATCCAATTAGTGCCAGAATACTTTGAGTCTGGCGAAAACATGGATCACGCTATCACCATTGACGCGGCAAGCTAAAGAAAAAACACAGTAGCCCTCGCACACCTTAATCCTCCTTTCATACCATGTGGAGTGTAAGGCCCCCTAAAGGGCTGAATATATAAGGAGGAAATAACATGAGCTTCTATTCTTACAAGAACGCTAACCCAGGTTGCTGCCCCGGCACCATCATGGGCGACGCAACCGAGGGCCTGGTAGAGAAGGTATGCGTGCAGGTCAAACGGGTCTACGATAGCTGCTTGCAGCAGGAACAGCTGGATAACAAGATTGTGACCATTACCCGCTGTGCCCAAGTGGTGAACGATTGTGGCTGCAGCTGCAACAACAACCAAGAGACCATTCCACCCACCTCAAACCCTGTGGCCCCCCTTACCTTTGAAAGTTGCCGGTCCACCAGCACCGAAGGCTGCATCCGCGATTTGAGCGTGGAACGCCTCTGCGACCGCCCCTGCTTCGCCCGGGTTCGCGCTACCATCGACGTGCCCATCGACATTCTGTTTGTGGATAGCCGCTGCATTGAGTACATTGGTAAAGGCTTCGTCACCGTGAAAAAGGACGTTCTGATGTCCATCCCCGACGAATCCATCGTGCCCTATACCCTGGAAAGCATGGTCAGCGCGGTGTGCGTATCTGGTGCCCACATTCCCGATACCAAGTCCTTTAACCTGACAGTTTGCGTAACGGTGATCCTGAAGGTATTGGCGAAAGTGGAGATTCTGATCCCCAGCTACGGCTTCTGTCCCATCCCGCCCTGCGAAGAATTTGCAGACAACGTGTGCGATGAATTCTTTAGTCTCCCTCTGTTCCCGTCTATGTCCCTTTGCGACCCTAACACTGTTGCAACCAATTGCAACACGGGCTGCAATAGCTGCGGCTGTGGAAGCAATCGTTGCTGCGGGAGATAACCAACAGGTCGGTACCCATGCCCACAGGCGAAAGCCTGTGGGCGTCTCTTTGTAAGGCCACAAAAAAGAAATAAAATTATTGTAAAAAAGGTATTGACAAGGAAGAGGGGGCGTGATATTATAGTCAAGCTCACTCAAACGGGTGGCCGCGGAAGCGGCAGGAAGAGAGAGAGCGAAGAACCTTGAAAACGATACAGGAAATAAGAAAAGAAACGCAAAACAA
>JAVBTR010000003.1:0-46065 GCA_031556065.1 Eubacteriales bacterium
CAGACCATCAACAAACCCCGGGAGGTATCGGAGGGTCAAACCCTCCGATTTTCATTCCGAAATCGGCGACATGTGCGGCGATTTTCGGTGGAATTTCGTAGAAATTCCTACCTTGCCCGAACAAATGACCGTAAAATCGAAGATTTTACAGTGCAGTGAGGGAAATCCCTCGTGCGACACAGGTGTCGCACGAAAGCGTCGACTTTGTCGACGCGCTGAAAGCAATAGCTCCGGCCAATGTTGCCGGAGCTTTTGCTTTCTTAATAGGCAAGAATTCTCTCCCAAATGGTTTCTTCCAGCGCAATGCCTTTAAGCATGTTTTCCTGGCGTATTTGCTGCTCCTTTTCGCTGGGGTACAGGATGCGTGCCCCATCCTGTACCGGAATAGACTTTTTCACATCCTCAATAATTCTCTCCACGGCGTTATCCGCCATAGTTCCGTCTGGTACCTTCATAGCGATAAAGAGCTGGGAAACGCCATATTCTTCCCTGTTGTTTTTACCAATATCGCAAACAGAATTCCCACCGGATAATGAAGCCAGCATCATATCCATCAAGATTGAAAAACCGGAACCTTTCCAGTAACCGATAGGCAGCACGCGGCCTGTTTCGATAATTTCTCCAGGGTCACAGGTCATATCCCCCTGAATATTGTATCCGCCCGGCAAGGGCAGCTGCGCTTTTTGCATTTCCGCTTTTTGCATGGCCCCATAAGAATATTGGGCCATAGCGGCATCCACCAGCACATAGCCTTGCCCATGAGGTACACATAGAATAAGTGGGTTGTTTCCAATGCGGTGATCCTTAGCGCCCCAGGCTGGCATGTTAGGTGCGGTGTTCGTCCAACAAATTCCGGCGAAACCAGCCCTGGCAGCCTGAATTCCATAGGCGCCCCCCCGCATCCAGTGGTTTGTATTGCTAAGGGCCACACAGCCTACCCCATACGCCCCCGCCAATGCCATGGCCCTGTCCATGCAATTGGCGGCATTGGTATTGCCCATGCCAAGCTGCCCATCCCACTGCTCCATGGCACCTAACCCCAAGCGTTTTACCGGGCGTTTATCTGGGAGAATATACCCTTTTTGCAAAAAATCCATAATCACAGCAAACCGGTTAGCCCCATGGGATACAATGCCGTCAAGGCTGTTCTGTGCCAGGTTTTCGGCCGAGCGCCGAGCTATATCTTCAGGCACACCCCATTTAAGCAATTTCTCACCCATTGTGGCTTCCAGTTCATCCGCATATATCCGTATCATTCACATCTGCATCCTTTTCCATACTTTTAATTCTCCATATCATGCCACCCGCAATGGCCAGCTTTTCTTTAGGATGATCCACCCGCAGCACTATGCCAACGCTTTGAGCGGCCGAAAAAATGCTGGCTGAATGAACTGCCCTATAGCCCCCGGCGAACAGCTCCACAGAGCTTTGATCCACCAGCAGATGGACCCGCGCAAGGCCCCTTTCCTCCGGCCAGGGCCCCTGAGAGCAGCCCCGGCTATTTTCATAGGCCTTAGTCCGGTTTAAGGAAAGACTATGCCCGTGAAAATCCATTCCCACCACCAACGAACGGCCTTCCCCCAGCTCTATTTCCAGCTCCGCCCCTTTGGCACAAGTAGCAGCTGTGTCGATATCTAAGATCATTTCAAAAGCGCTTGAAGGATGAAAGGGCAGTTCATAGCAGTCTCTAACAAGCATAGCAGGGATCGCTTCAGGTGCCTGGCGCAAAGCTTCAAGCGCCGGTAGCGGCCGAAAAACAAGCCTGCCCAAATCATCCAGTTCAAGCTCTCGGGGCGCTGTCAAATAGCCGCACCAGCCTTCGTTTTGTGTGGGAAAGCCGTCTGTGTGCCAAGGCATCCACGGCCAGGTTCCCGCCCAGAAAATCAGAGCACGCTTTCCGTTTGCCTGCCGCAGGGTTTGCCCGGCATACGAATCCGGCCCATAATCGCTGACACCCAGATGCTCACAAACAAAGCGGCCTTGAACATAATCCAAATAACCTACCTTGTACAAATTATGTCCTATCCTGGCTCCTATGGGCGAAAACATGAAAACGGTCTTCCCGTTTATTTCAAATAAATCCGGGCATTCCCACATGCTCCCCTGGTTTTCATCCGCCTCATCCATCACATTAACAAACTGCCAGTTCAACAAATCCTCGGACCCATATAAAAGCGCCGCGCCCCGTTCGTCTCGTTTGCTGCAGCAAAGCAGGTAGTATTTATCCCCATGCTGCCATACTTTCGGGTCCCGAAAATTGGCGCCATCGAAGCCAGGCGGCGGCATGGGAATAACCGGGTTGCCCTGATACTTCACAAAATGAACACCATCCTCGCTAATAGCCAGGCATTGGCTCTGGACCCGTATGGGGCCGCTGGTATCAGACCCAGTATAAAGCAAATACAGCTTGCCGTCTTTTTCAATGGCTGTTCCCGAAAAGCAGCCGTTGCCCCGCTCATAGGTTTCACTGGGCGCTAAAGCCAAGGGCAAATGCTCCCAGTGAAGCATGTCGCTGCTAACAGCATGGCCCCAATGCATAGGGCCCCATTGAGTGCAAAAGGGGTGATGCTGGTAAAACAAGTGGTACTGGCCCTTATAATAAATCAGCCCATTGGGATCGTTAATCCACCCTGCCGGGGGCATAAAATGCCAATTTTGCCGCAGGACTCCCTTTGCCACGCTTTCCCGGGTTTTCGAAAGGGCGTTTTCCGCCCGCTTAAGGGCTCTTTCATGTGTATCGTTTTTCATCCTTTCACCGCCCCGGCTGTAATACCATCTACAATATAGCGCTGGAAGAACGCATAAAACATGAGCTCCGGCACAATGATCAGCACACTGGCCGCAATGGTGCCGCCATAGTTGGTGGCGTATTCTCCCTTAAACAAAGAGGCGGTAAGTGAAAGTGTAAAATTCTTGCGGCTGTCAATCAAGATAGAAGCAAGGGGAAATTCGTTCATAATATGCAGGGTGCTAAAAACAATAAGGGTGGCAAACACTGGCTTTGCCATAGGCAATACCACCCGTGTACTCAGCTGGAATAAATTACACCCGTCAATAAGGGCGGCTTCATCCACCTCTTTGGGTAAATCCTTTAAAAAAGATACCATCAGCAGGGTGTTAAATGAAATGGATGTGGCAATATAGGGCAGCACCAACCCACAAAGGTTATCCCGCAGCCCTATATTTGATGTGATTCGGTAAATGGGAAAAAGTAAAATAAAGCTGGAAATGGTAAGCCCTGCAATAAGGTACAGGTAAAGCCCGTTTTTCACCTTAGGCCGAAAGACCAGCTTAGCCAAAGCAAAACTGGACATGAAGCAGATAACCATCTGAGCGGTTACCGCCACAGCAGCCACAAAAAGGGTATTGGCATACATACGTATAAAATCCACCTTAGCCAGCGCCTGAGCGTAATTATCAAACCGAAAGGCCGTTGGCAGCGCGATTGGGTTGTTTAAGATAGACGAATTGTCTTTAAAGGATAAAAAGATCATCCATAGAAAAGGAAAAAGCGCAAAGAGTGTTACCAAAATCATCAAAGAATATAAAACAACCTTCACCCAGCGCCTCATCCCGATATTCCGATTCATATCCAAGCCTCCCAAATGAATTTGCATTTGCCTTGCGGCTTCATTCTTCTTTCTGACGGCTGGCCCGCAGATACAGGGTGGACAGGCCAAAACAAATCAAAAAAATGATAACGGCCATGGACATACCGTATCCGTACTCCCTGTTAATAAAGGTGGTATTATAGCTATAGGTCACCATGGTTTCGGAATAATGGTTAGGCCCGCCCCCAGTAAGCTGCAGCACTACCTCGAAAATTTTAAGGGTACCGTTAATCACCAAAATAATAACAATGGTGAAAGTGCTCTTGATCATAGGAAGGGTAATGTGGCGCATTTTTTGCCAGGCAGACGCGCCATCGATCATGGCAGATTCGTATAGCTCTTCCGGCACCATTTTGAGCCCTGCCACAAAGATGGTTGTCATATACCCTAATTGCTGCCAAATATAAATGACCGCCACGGTATAAGGTGTTAATGTCAGGCCGCCTATCCATTGCTGCTTTAAAACCTTAAGGCCCATTAAATCAAGAAAAGCATTCAGGCAGCCCAAGGTCGGATCGAAAATAAAGGTCCAAATAATCCCCACAATAATAGGCGCCATAATGTTGGGTGAAAACACAATGGCCTTGCTGGCTGCCGCCCCCTTTAGTTTTACATTGAGCAGGTTGGCCACCAAAAAAGCCAGCGGAATAAGCACCACAAGGGCGCAAAGCATAATAATCATGGAATTTTGCACCGCCCGCCCGAACATGGGGTTTTGAAACAGCCGCCGGTAATTGGAAAACCAGATAAATTGCGCCTTGCCGATACCGGAATATTTCGTAAGGCTATAATAAAAAGAAATGAAGATGGGCATGATAATATACACGCTGTATATCAGCACAGCGGGAAGCATCATAATCGCCAAATTCCTTTTTTTACTGAACCAATGCATAGGCATCTCCATCCTTCATTCAAAGTAGAACCGCTATGGGACTGTGGCAATAAGAGACAAGGCGCGGCAAGGGCGGAGCCCCAGTGCGTTTCTTTTATTGCCACAGTCCTAAGACCTTTTACTGCTGGGCAGCTACGGTATCAATGTTATCCAGAGCTTGTTCAGGCGTGTAGATCCCGCTCATTGTGCCATAAAGCGCATCATACAGAGCGCTTTGCACGGCGCTGGGAACGATCATGTCCGGGCCCGCGCTGGGACTTTTCCATGCGGCGTCGGCCATGGTTGCCAGCATGGCGTTATACGCAGGAATAGTGGATACCACACTGCCGGTGTAATTGATGGTAGGAACAGCACCGTTTGCCACCAGAATATCGGCGGCATCCTGGCTATAATAGAAATCGAGGAACGCGTAAACGGCGGCCAGCTTTGCGGGATCTTCCGCTACTTTGGCGCTTACACATAAGGGCGAAGAGGGAATTTGCATGCCAATGGTCTGCTCCCCTACACCGTCTTCAAAGACAGGGCCCCACCAGAAACCGATATCATCGCCCAGCTTGGCCAGTGCCTTGCCGCCGGCTGCCCAGCTGCCGGAATCCAATATAGCGCCTTTGCCTTCGCTGAAAAATTCAACACACTGGTCGTAATCGATAGTGGTGATATTGGGGCTGAAGGCACCGTGCTGCGCCAAGGTTTGAAGCTTTTCAAAGTAAGCTGTAAATTCAGGGTTGTTAAACTTCGCTTCGCCTTTTAAAATGGTTGGCACGGTTTCATAGTAACCATAACGCGCCCAGGCTGTCAAGAAGGTCCAGCAGCTGTGGGGTGTTTTAGCGCCGCTTAAGAAGGTGGGGATACCGGCGGCATTTAAAACATCCACCATGGCCAGTAATTCATCAAAGGTGGTGCCCTGGGTAGGCGGAGTAAGACCGTTGGCTTCAAAAACAGCTTTGTTTACCCAAAAGCCTTTGACCTGGGCCTGATAGGGCACGCCATATTGGATACCTTCTTGCACAAAGTTGGCCGTAAGGTTTGGCAAGATATGGCCGCCATTTTCGGAGGTGGCCAGGTAATCGCTCATGTCCAGCAAATAACCTTCCGCTGCCAGTTCTTTGGCAACGGCATTGGTTACCCAGAAAATATCGGGCAGGTTATTGCTTTCAGCAGCAAGGGTTACCTTTTTCATTTGCTCTTCGGAGCCGTTGTTCCCGATATATTCCATTTTAATATCGGGGTTAGCTTGGACGAATGCATCCCAAATTGCATTAAAAGTAGGTTCGTTGGAGATGTCTGCCAGATGCAGCATAAAGCTGACCTCTGTAACCCCTTCACTTGCATTAGCAGTGCCGATGCAACCAATGCATAAGGTAAGTGCCAAAACCAGGGTAAGTAGTTTCCTCATTTTTTGTTTCCTCCCTTTCATTTATCATTGAAGCCCAGTGGGCTGCAAATCCTTTTTCATAAATTTCCGAAAGCGCTTTCGGAAATGATTAAAAAAATAATGCTGGAAAAATGGGGATGCGCAGACTCACATCCCCGCCTTTTTTCATGTACTGTGCCGCTGTACTAACCGACAATCCAGTCTCTTCACCTTCTCCGGATTCTTCTCTTCAATGGCTTCCACCAGCATTTTAACGGCCAGATCGCTGGTTTCGTAGGGCTTGGTATCCACAGAGGTTAATTGAGGATAACAGGCCAGCGCCATATCCGTGTTGTTGGCGCCTACTACAGATATCTGCCCTGGCACTCTATAACCCATGTGGTGAAGAGCGTGAATACAGCCTACTGCCGTAGGGTCTACGGAGCAGATAATAGCGTCCGTTTCAGGGTGCTCCCGCATCAATGCCTGTGTAGCAGTATACCCTGCTTCAAAATCGTGTGGGCTATGATATTCCAATATCTGTTTTCCCAACCCAACCCGCTCCATACCGGTACGGTAACCCAAGCGTTTTTGCTCTTCGCTTAAGGTAGGCGCACCACCCAAAAAAGCCAGGTTTCTACGGCCCTTGGAATACAATAGCCGCACCACATCCGCGAACGCCGCACATTCATCATTGATAATGCCGAAAAAGTTTGCCTCGGGCAACAGTGCGTTCAGCACCACACAAGGCAGCGTCAGAAATTTAGCCGCCAAAATACTGTGATAAGGTTCACCTGCAAATACCGAACCAGTAAAAACGATGCCATCCACCTGCCGACTCAGGAGCATTTCGATGTACTCATCCAAACGGTCCGGCTTGCCAGCCAGACTGCACACAATGGCGCTGTACCCTTGCTGGCTAAGGCAATATTCCGTTTGATGTACCAGATTAGCATGGTGAGAAGCCCGTAAATCTACCGCTACAATGCCCACCGTTTTACTTAATTTGCTGGCCAATCCCCTGGCCAACTGGCTGGGTGCGTAACCGGATTTCTCCAACACGGCTTGAATCTTTGCCCTCGTAGCCACACTGACCTCACCTTTGCTGTTAAGCACACGGGAAACCGTTGTAATGGAAACGCCTGCTTCTTTGGCGATATCATAAATCGTAAGTGACATGACGTTCTCCTTCATCTTTCGTTTCAGGAAGCTATGAAAGCGCTTTCGGTCTTTGTAAATATATATTACCAAGCATCAACATTAAACGCAATTGGCAAGTTGAATGAATTTTGGGGATATTTTTATTTATTATGACGAATCGAAGTTTCAAAAAAGCATGGAATCTGTCCGACGCCATGCTTTTTGCTATATTCCCTGTGCTTACTCCTTGGCTGGAAGTGAGAACTCGAAGTCTTCATCCCGATTGCAGACCAGCGTATCCCCTTGAACTTGGAGCCGGGCTACCTGGATGGCCGTTTTAGGGAAGCCATGAAACAGTCCGTTATCCTTGGCATTTTCCATTGGCGTAGAGGCGAAATAGAAAATGTATGCTTCTTCGCCGATCACCAGCACCTGGGCATGGTTCCCCACACCCTGATCCATGGGCCGCTTGCCGGATTGGTCTAGTATGAGTCCCGTTTCCTGCCACCTTTGGCAATCCGCGCTTTTAAAGACCTTTTGCCCCTTCCAATAATCTGCAATCAGCCACCAGGCTTCTTTAAAATAAAACACATTAGGGCCTTCATGGCCAACGCCTTCAATGGCAGGCCCTACCACATCCCATGTAAACAAATCTTTGCTGTCTGCGCAGTAGGTATGGCTGTGATGGCCCTCGTCCTTATACCACATGCGAAACAAGCCGTTTGGCCGCCGCGCCACACAGGCATCGATCACCCGATCGGAGGATAGGGGGATTTTATCCTCTAACTGCCAGTGCCAACCATCCCGGCTGGTGTAATGGATGATATCTCGCGGCCGGTCCCAGGTGGTGGGTATGCCTTGCACATAGCTGACATACATGTGATAGCCGCTTTCATGCCAGAGAATCTCCGGCGCCCAGAAAGTGTTATGCCCAGGCTCGAACTCCAAACCTTCCAAGGTGCCCCTGTAAAGCCAATCGTGGCCGTCTTTGGAAGAAGCCATGCCTAAGCTGGAGCCGTGTACGGGGGCAAAGCCGAGCCCTGGTGCCGTGTGCATACGCTGGGTGTAGACCATCCACCACTGTTTTTCCTGCCTGTTCCAAAATACCACCGGGTCTGCCGCTGCGGCATAAATAGGATCCACAAATAAAGGGGCCTGTGGGATACGCATAGGTTATTCCTCCTTTTCTAAAGCCAGTATGGTTACACAAGCGCCAGGGAAGGTATAATCCAATTCCCCTGTGGCATGAAATTGGGTCACTGTAGGACAGAATTGATCTTTTTGTCCCAGTTCATTTTTGTCTTCCAGGTTAAACCCGCTTAAACATTCAACCTTAGCGCAAAGGGCGCTGTTTTCAATGCCCTTCAATTGAATCCGAGCCTGCACCGGTGAAGCTTGTACATTGACTGCCTTTAAGAAGATTTTACCGTTGTCCTCACTGGCAGCTATGTACAATGGGTCCGGCCATGGCAGTTTATCTTCCGTGTCGTTCATCAGTTTCCCATCGATCCAAGTGCGTATCCGCCGCCCCTCCACCTGCAGCTTCAGCGCGTATTCGCGTTCATCTTCAATAGAGAACTCTGTCTGGGTCAGGCAAATCCCCCTGCCCCTTGTCCGGGCGTTAATAATGGTGTCCTGGTTTTCCCACCCCCCAAACCCCCACTGAAAGCCATTTTGCTCATCGGCTTCCCCAAAGCCGATCTTCATACCCTTTTTGCCTGAAAGCCGCTTGGTGGTTAAAGTAAGGGTAAAGCCCTCCACAAATGAGCTAAGAGTGACGGGTTCACCAGGTTTTGCATACATATCCAGAATTTTCTTCCCATTCAATGCCATATGGGTCAGCAAAAATCCGCTGTCATCTCCCACGATGGAAACCTTACCGGCAATGGCAGGCTCCGTTTCCGGACGCTTTTGTTCCATTCCATGAAGTGTGGTTTGAAGGGCTTTTTCACCCTGATACCGCATAAACAGGCTTTGGACATGATAATTGGGGGTTTTCATTAAACGATGGTTATCGAACCAGATCATATCCGGCTGCCAGTTTACATAATCCGCGTGGCAGAGCATGGGGGCGTAGCAAGCCAGCCCTACTGCCGGGGCATTTTGCAGGCCAACCATATAGGCCGCCTCACATAAGGCGTTTTCGTAGGTATTTCCCCAGGAAGCGTATTCCCCCAAGAACACCTTGGGGCCATGTGGATCGTAGCCTTCGTAGCGGTGGGCATTGGCGATCAGCCATTGTGGCGCCTGGTAATAATGCTCGTCCACTAAATCTGCCCGGGTTTTTCTGGCGCTTTCCCAGCCCCTCTCAAATTCGCCGCCTGCGGCAAAGGGCCCAGCGCTGCCGATGATTTTTATTTCGGGGTACTTTTTTCTAATGGCCTTCACAAATAATTCAAAGCGGTCATAAAATTCCTGGTGCACTTCTTCGTTGCCAATCGCAATATATTCCAAATGAAAAGGCTCCGGGTGGCCCATTTGGGCCCGCAGTCCACCCCACTTTGTATCCGTAGAGCCGTTGGCAAATTCGATCAAATCCAGGGCATCGTCAATAAAGCTTTGCAATAATTCCCCATCTGCAAACCTGAAATGGTGTGGGTCACACCCTCCGGACACCACTGGCAAGGGCTTGGCGCCAATGTCCTCGCTAAATTGGAAATACTCATAAAAACCCAAACCAAGGGTCTGGTTGTAGCGCCAGCCGTTTCTTCTGGCTGGGCGCTCCTCTACAGGACCTACCGTGTTTTTCCAGCAGTAGATTCCGTCCCTTGCGGCTTTATCCAGCATACCGTCGTGAGTTAAGCACCCGCCGGGGAACCGCAGGAACTTGGGCCGCATATCCGCAATAGCCTGCGCGATATCCCTGCGCAGGCCGTTTTTCCTTCTAAGAAAGGTGTCCTTGGGGAAAAGGGATACCATATCCAAGTCCACCTGGCCAGTTTTATCTAAAAGGAGGGAAAGCTTGGCCTTAAGATCGGTTTCCTTGGCAAAAAATTCAAGGCTGTACCTACGCCACCGCCCTGAAACAATAAAGCTGCCGCAATGGTTTTCCCCTACCCTCAATGAAAGGCTTACTGGTTTTTCCGCCCTGGCATAAACGCTGAAATCGTATCCCTCGCCTTTTTTAAGCACCATGCCTCCCCCAAAGCCCTGGTTCAATACCCCATGGCCTTTTTCCCCTGAAAGGCGCAAATAATGCAGGTTATTTCCATTCAGCGGGTTCTCCGTTTTTACTTGAAGCTCCGCTTCCCCCACCTGCTCCCAGGCAGTTAAGCCATGATAGGTGGGATTATCCACAGGATCGAACTCGAAAGAGCGGTTTTGCACCATTTCCGCATATAAGCCGCCATCGGCAGCATGGTTCAAATCCTCGAAAAACACCCCGAATAAATCGCCTAATTCCTTTACCTTTTGGCGGGGATCAATTTCAATGCGCATAGGAGCTCACTCACTTTCACTCTTAGCCCTTCACAGAACCCAGTAAAACACCCTTTACAAAGAATTTTTGGGCGAAGGGATACATTACGATCATGGGAATGGAAGCCAGTACCATGGCTGCCAACTCGATTGTTTTGGAGTTAACAACACCAGAACCCAGCCGGGAATTGTTCAGGGTACTGGCCACGGCAGCGTTGTTTGTCATGGCGGAATTGGCCAGTTGCTCCGTCGCATTATAGCTTCTGACCAGCTTTAAAATAAAGTATTGCAGGGTTTGCAAATTGGGACTCTGGGTGTAGTAAAGGGTGGTGGTGTAATCGTTCCAAACCCCCACCGCCGTAAACACGCAAAGGGCCGCCAGTACGGGCTTTGAAAGGGGAATTACAATACGGGCATAGATGGTCCATTCCCTGGCCCCATCCAGCTTAGCAGATTCAAACAGTGAATCCGGCAGGGCTTTAAAGTTGGTGTTAAAAATAATTACATTGTAAAAGCCCCCAAAAAGCGACGGAATAATATACACCCAGAAGCTGTCGTACAGATGAAGCTTGCTAATTAGCAGAAAGAACGGGATCACGCCGCCGGAAAAGTACATGCTCACAAAACCAAGGGCCGTGTAAAACTTTTTGCCTGTCAGATGCGGCCTTGAGTAAGCGTAGGCAAACATGGAGGTAATGAACATGGAACCGAAGGTGACGATCACCGTACGCAAGCTGGTCACCCCAAAGGCCTTGCTGACTGCCGCGTCGCTTAAAACCGTACGCCAGCTTTCGGTGGTAAGTTCCCGGGGCCAGAAGGAGGAAAACCCTCTTAAAATAGAGGTGCCCGTATTGAATGAATTAATAGTGGCGTAGTAAAAGGGGTATAAGGAGATAATCATAATCAACACCATTACCGCGATATTGACAATTTGGAAAAACCTTTCCCCTGCCTTTTTGCTTTGTACCATGGTTGTTTCCTCCCTTCTTAGAACAGGCCCGAATGGGTCAGCTTATTGGATGTAAAGTTGGCAAGCACCAGCAGCACCACTGCAAAAACCGATTTCATCAGCGATACGGCCGCGCCTACCCCAAACTGGAACTGCTGCAAGCCCACCTGATAAACATAGGTATCGATTACCTGGCTGGCAGGCATATTCAAAACGTTTTGGTAAACATAAATTTGCGTAAAGTTGTTATTAAGCATCCCTGCTACGGCGAAGATAATCATAATCATAATGGTGGACATAATACCCGGCAAGGTAATATGCCACATTTTTTGTAAGCGGCTGGCACCGTCGATGGTTCCGGCTTCGTAAAGTGCCGGATCGATGCCCGCAATAGCGGCCAGATACAAAATGGCGCCCCAGCCGATATCTTTAATCAACCCCGTTACAATAGCCACGCCCCAGAAGTAATTAGGGTTAGCCAGAAACAGGATGGGTTCTTTGGTTATACCCAAGGTGACAAGCAGGTTGTTCACCACGCCTCCATCCGGGGAAAGCAGGTTAATACATAGACCGCCAAATACCACCCAGCTTAAAAAGTGGGGCATATAAGCCACTGTCTGTACAGTGCTTTTAAACTTAGCGCTTCTCAGCTCGTTCAGTAAAAGCGCGAAGATAATCGTCACAATAATGGAAACCACCTGGCCGATGATATTAATGCCAAGGGTATTTTTGATCATGGGCCAAAATTGGGGGGAACGGAAGATTTGCTTAAAATGGGCAAAGTTATTCCACTGGGCGGTAAAAATACCATCAAAGCCCATGGATGCCTTAAAGTTTTTAAAGGCAATCAAAAGCCCGAAAAGCGGGATAATGCTAAAAACGATCATCATCAAAGTACCTGGAAGAAGCATTAAATGCAATTCCGTTTGGGAGCGCAGGTCTTTGCCGATCCGGTGGGATTTCACCCTTGGCTTAATGGGATTTTCAACCATGATGTTATTCACTCCTTAGTTAAAAAGGGGGAAGGCGCGGTAACCGCCCCTTCCCCTTAAGGATTGCTTGTCAGTTAATGGGCTTAATAGGATCGGTGCCCAGTGTTTGGTAGTTTGCTTGTACCGCTTCGTTGATGTAGGCTTCCAGTTCGAAAAGGCGAAGGGTTTTCAGTTGGGCCATGAAAGCGTCATAGCGGGCTTCGAAATCCCCGTCGGTAGCGCCCAGAACCAGGTTGGCCAGTTCCGTACCTACATAGGTCTTAATTTCATTGGATACAGCCAGCATATCGGTGTTGCTTTCCAAGTAGCCGCCGGGAAGGCTGTCCAAGGCAGTGGAATCGTACTTGATGGTAGCAGGGTTAGCGCCAAAGGCGCACTGGGGCACGATACCATTATCCACGCTGGGATCCATGTACTTCTGGTCGAAGTTCTGGTTGCAGAATGCCCAGAAAGCGCCTACGCCAGTTACTGCCGCGTTATTGGCCTTCTTGAAGCCTTCGTCGGTACGGGTCATCAAGCCATCAGCTGTCAGCTCGCAATCCACGCCCACTTCGCCATAGTTCCAAAGGCGCAGGCCTTCTTCACTGGTCATGAAATCTAAGTATTTGGCTACCGCTTCGGGGTTCTTGGTCTTTTTGAATACGAAGTTTTGCAGCCAGCCGCGGCCGATGGTGCCGTTCTTGGCCATTACCGGGGATTCGCCGCCATCGGAAAGAATCGCGCCGGGGGTGTAGAATTCGAAGCCATTGTTGGGGATATCGTAGAACCCGGTATCCGAGGTGTGGCCGATGAAGCAGAACACGCGGCCAGCGCGGCAGGCAGCTTCACGGGCAGCACGGTCAAAGGTGAATTGGTTGGCATCAACATAACCCTTTTGTGCGCAGGTGTTCAAGAACTTAAGGGCATGCTTGAATTGCTCTGTGTGGTACAGGGTCTGGAAGTTGCCTTCCGCGTCCACGGGCATGCCGCCGAACATCCAGGTCAAGGCGCCTAAGAATCCACCGTCAGATTTCCAAGAGTTACCATTAAAGTTAGCGCCATCGGCCAGAAGAGGAATCACGCTGGCACCGTCGATGGTCAGGTTCGCGCTCTTTACCTTGTCCAGAGCTGCCAAAAGGCCGCTTTCGGTCTTCACTTCTTCTTCAGTAATGCCCAGTTCATCCATGATCTTTTTGTTAAAGATCACCCCGCGGCCTTCCCGGTAGTCGGTGGAGAGCCAGAGTTCTTCCGTAGCTGGATTCAGGCCCCAAATTTCGCGGTTTTCAGGGGAAAGAATGTGGCTGGGAAGGGAATACCAGCCGCCGTCCCTTGCGATTAACTGGTTCTTAATATCGCTGGGGAAACCGCCATTGATCAGGTGGCTTTCGGGGAGGTACGTTTCAAAGAAGGTCTGCATATCCCAAACCAGGTCGGCCTCAATCAATTCCTTGATCAGGGTTTCGTTGGTTAAGGTGATGATATCCGGCAGGTTGCCATTGACCATCATCAGGTTCAATTTCGTGTCCGCATCATCGGCGGGGGTGGTGGCAGTCACAGTCACGCCGGTTTTTTCGGTAATGGTCTTCATCACATATTGGCTTTGATCCCAAGCAGAGGGCACAACGCCCACGTTCAAAAACCAGGTGATGTCGGTGGTTTCGGCCATGGCTGTTGTAAACAGCATGGACAGGGCCATACACAGTGCCAGCAGAAAGGATACACGCTTTTTCATTCAGGTTCCTCCTATCATGTTGCCCGACGGGCTCTTTCTGGGCACAACTCTACCAGATCCGCCATCCATTTTGTATGTCAATCTTTCATGTAACGTATGTCAATTTATCCTGCTTACATAAAAGACGTGGGTTCTTTTAGCAATATCGCCTATTCGTCCTGGCTGTTTTTACGGTATTGCCCGGGTGTAACGCCAGTTATACGTTTAAAGGCCTTGGTGAACTGGAAATAATCCCCGTAACCGCTGCGGTCTGCCACATCGGAAATGCCCAGCTCCGTCTCCCTCAAAAGCTTTTTTGCGTAGCTCATGCGCTTATCGGAAATGTATTTAATCACCGTTTGATCCATTCCCTTTGAAAACATGGAGCTGAAGTAGCCTGCGGAAAAATGGAATCGCTTGGCCAACTCCGAAACAAGAAGCTCCTTTGTAAAATGCTCGTCGATGTATTTTGTAATCATCCCCAAAGGGAACTCCCCCGTCTGCTCCTGCTGCACCATACTATCTGAAAAGAAGGTAAAAACATCGGTAAGGGAGCCATAGGAAGTGGAAAAATACCGTTCATCAGCCATTTCCGTTTCAATAGGCGGTAAAAGGGAATTAAGGGCAAACGCTCTGTAAATGCGACTAAGATTCGCCTCTATCTGGCTCAACATCATTTTTTCCATTTCCCGTTGCAGGGCTGCAAGCAGCTTGTCGCACTGGCTGTATTCTTTTTGACCCAGGGCTTTTTGAACATCCAAAACCAATTGGCTGATATATGTTTTATCGTGGCCCTTAACATATTCAACAGGGGCCGGTGCATTTAGAAAACGGGCGGTTTGGAAGGCTTGATCGCTGTGGCGGTACAGGCTTTCAAACAGCGCTTGCCCCTGGGCCTTTTCACTGTAGCCCAAATGGCCTTCAGGACGTTCCCATTGGCTGAAGCTTTTTTCATCCACGCCGCCCAAAAGCACCGAGGCCTTGGTTTTTCCGGTGCGGATGATCACCTGGCAATAGTCTTTTTCCATATGCTCATAAAGCAGCTCCGGGTATTGGCCTGGTTCAATTTCAAATGTGCAAAACTGAAAGCAACCGTACCTTTCCTCCGGTTGCCTTTCCGCCAGCCATTGAGCAACCGTCATGCTCCGGTCGTTATCCAACAGACTGAAATAAGTATCCAGCTGCCGATGCTGATCCGCAAGCTTCATTTGCAGCCGGGCCAATAATTCCTCCACCTGTTCCCGGCTAACCGGTTTCACTAGATAATCAAAAGCGCCCAGCTTCACAGCCCTTTGGGCATAGGCAAATTCAGCGTAGCCGCTGATCAATACCACCTGCAGCCCGCTTAAATCCCGCCTTAAAGCGTCTGTTAACTCCAAGCCGTCCATGCCCGGCATACGTATATCCGTTAAAAGCACATCGGGCTTTTTCTCCATGCACGCTTTATACGCCGCCAGGCCATCCTCCACGGTTTCAATCACCTCAAAGCCCAGCGCCGCCCAATCCACCAGATGGGTAAGCTTATAGGCAACCCAATGTTCATCGTCCGCAATAATGATTTTATACATCGATAAAACCTCCCTCCCCCGCAAGGGGCAGCTTGATTTCGACAACAGTCCCCTGGGCTACATGGCTTTCAACCGTTAAAGCATATTGATCGCCGCAAAAAGCGTCCAGTCTGCGGGCAATGTTCCAAAGGCCGATGCCGCCCGCCTTCCCTTCCTCTTTAGGCCGCAGGCCCTTAACGCTTTTCATAATCGCCTTAACGCCGTCTTCATCCATGCCGATGCCATCATCCTGGACGCGCATGAACAAATATTCATTCTGTATTTCCAAGGTCACTTCAATCTTTCCCGGGCCAATCTTCCTTTCAAGCCCATGAAAAACAGCATTTTCCACCACAGGTTGAAGCATTAGCCTTGGAATCCGCGCTTTTTGCGCCTGGGAAGTGGCTTCGATTTCGATGGTAATCCGGCCCATAAACCTGAAATTGATAATCGTGGCATACTCACGAATATGCCTTAATTCCTCTGCAACCGTAACAAAATCCTCACCTTTAACAGCGTAACGAAACATACCCGAAAGCGCCTCAGCAATTTGGGCAATCTCCGGGGCGTTATAACCAAAGGCCATACCGCTGATGCAATCCAGAGTGTTATACAAAAAGTGGGGATTGATCTGGCTTCGGTAGGCCAGAATTTCCAACCGGTTTGTTTCCAGCATGGCTTGGTAGTATTTCTTTTCTTGCTCGATCAAGGCCAGGGTTTTTTCATCCAAGGAGAAAAGCATCTGGTTCATAGAATCCGTCATAGCGGTAATCTCTTCATAGTTTTTCTCTTTAGGTTCGTAAACGGTGCTCTTTTTTGTTTTGGAAACATTGCGCATAAAGTGGCTGATGCTTTCCACCGGTGCCAGCATCCGCCGAAAGATCATAACCAAGAAAGTGCCGATGATGAGTATAATCATCATGCCGGTAGCAATGGTGACCCACCAAACCCTTTGCATATCATCTGGCAAAATCCCGGCGTCGTAACGGGTTACCAGCTTCCAGCCTGTTTGGCCGATCATCGTTTCATTGGCCGGCGGTACCGAATCATTTCCGGCGCTGTAACCGCTTGTCAAAAGCGATTTCCCCGTTTCGCCGATCAAGGTCATGCTGCTGCCGTTATAAAGGCTGCCACTGCGCATCTGCTGTTCAATATAGCTCATGCTCACCGTCAGCGCTACAGCCCCCAGGGTGTTTTTCGATAGAACCCCTTTGTCCACGCCAATAATGGGCATAGTCATAATATAACCGTGAAAGCCTTCACCCAAATAGGGATTGGATGCATAAGAAGTGTAGTAATGGGTGGTAAGCAAATCCTCCAATTTATCTTTGGCCGTAATGGCCTGAAAATTATTAGCGTTTGCCGTAATAAACCGGCCGTCGCCATCATACAACGCAAAACCTAAAATCGCATTATTGCCGTAGGACATATTGGAAAACACCGCCTGCACATCGCTAAACAGTGCAATGCGCTTGGTTGGGTCTTTTTCTTTGAAATATTGCTGCACAGAAGGCGAATAGCACATAGAAAACGTAATATTCTCTACATCGCGAAGATAGCTTTCAATGTTTTTTGCCGTCTGTTCATGGGCAGAATGAAGAAGCGCACTGGTGTTTTCCACAAAAACCCCACGCATCACAGTTACGTTAAGAGTGATGGACGCCACCACCAATAAAATAATCGCCAGACACAAAAGATAAAAAACCCTGCGCATGCTCTTTTTCGCGCGCACGTTTACGCCCCCTGCCATTAAATCGATCACTTTAACCCATTATAAACGAGCCAGCCTGATGATTCAAGAAAAATAGACGGATGGCGAACATTCCTTCAAAAAATAAATACAATACCCAGACCAAGAACCACTGCGCGCTCTTGACCCGGGCATTGCATTTGTTTTATCAGTTTACGTTGGTCTTACTCAAACCCTTTACATTCCCTTAATTGGCATAATAGGCATCATAAGCATCCTGATAAATCTGGCGCATATTGGAAAGGCCCATGCCTTCCAGCTGTTTCAGGTATGCATCCCATTCCGCTTCTACATTGCCGTTTACCACCCAGGAGGCCATTTTTTCATCTACGATCTTGTTAATATCCGTAGCCAGGAAGGTTAATTCCTCGGTGGTTTCCATATCGAACTTTACAATGGGATAAATTTCCGCAGGGAAATTATCCGCATACACAGCATCCTGTTCAAGACGAGCGGTTTCTTCTTTCGGTGCGGTGGTTTTCGCGGCCAGTGCGGCGGAGAAATACAGCGGCGCGTTATCGACCAACGCGTTCGTCCACTTCACATTATCCAGATACTCGCCTTGGGGCGGATCCAGAATTATGTACTGATCGGCCGCTTCGTCATAGGACACCTGGTTAGGCACAGAACCATAATACATCTGAATGGAATAATACTCGCTGTAAATCTCGTTAAGCAGTTCCATCACCCGTTCAGGGTATTTGCAGGTGGCGCTGATGGCGGCCTTGTTCACATCCATTACCACCCGGGCAGGATTGGCTGGCCACAGGGGCTGAATATCACTGTCCGCGGAAGCCTTAAGGGCATCCAGCACCACATATTGATCGGAAAACTGGCCCGTGCGGTCCGCGATAGACCAGCCCAGGGTCACCCCTACCATCGCTTCGCTGCCCTGCTTGGATTTGGCCATCATGCCCGAGTAATCCTGGGTATAAACCTCAACGTTAATCAGCTTTTCCGCCCACAAGCGGCCAAGATATGCCTGCAGGTTTTTGTAGGCTTCGGTTTCCCAAAGGAACTGTACCTTGCCATCCTTAACCGTTAGCATGTCGTTGGAAAAATCCTGCACGGAGCCCCAGGCGCCGCAAAGGGCTGTAATGGGGAAAATAGAAGTGCGGCCCGCGTTCCAATCCAGCGGAATTTCATCGGCGATACCGTTGCCGTTGGGATCCCCATCCCTAAAAGCGATCAGAACCTGTTCAAGTTCATCCAATGTGGTGGGCATTTGAAGATCAAGCTTATCAAGCCAGGTTTGGTTAATCATCATCACTGCAAAGCTGTTGGGGCGATAGGGCCGCACCTGGGGCAAAGAGTAAATGGCCCCATCAGAAGCGGTAGAAATCCGCCTGGTGTCGGGTTCTTCTTCGAACATACGGGCAATATTAGGGGCGTACTGTTCAACCAAACCAGTTAAATCCAGAAAAGCGCCCTGGTTCATGGCAAAGTCCGAATCGCTTAAACCGCTCAAAAACAGATCTGGCAAATCGTTGGTGGCTAAAACCACGGCCTTTTTTTCATCCCAACCGGAAGATACCTGATCCCACTCGATGGTGATGTTGAGTTTTTTCTGCAAATCCTGCCACACAGGCATTTCGTTAAGGGGAAGATTCAAGGCATGGGAGGATGTCATCACACGGATGGTGATGTGTTCCCTTTCATTTTCGGCCATTGCCGGTACCAGTTGCAGCACCACCATTAGTGCCAATAGCAGACAAACCAGTTTCCGTTTCATAGTAAGACCCTCCTTTTTATATTTTACCGCACCAGCGGCAAATTTTCTACCCTTTTACCGCGCCTATCATAACGCCTTTTTCAAAATACTTTTGAATGAATGGGTACAAAATCAGTACCGGCAAGGTGGAAACGATAATGCTTGCATACTTGATCAATTCCGCCAATCTTAACGATTCGCTGGACGCATAGCTGTTGGCCCCCTGCATGGCCTGGTTCATTAAAAGAATATCCCGAAGGATGATCTGCAGCGGCTTGATCTGATCACTTCTCACATAAATCAGCGCTGTAAAGTAATCGTTCCAGCGTAATACCACATAGTACAGCAGCATCACCGACACGATGGCTTTGCTAAGAGGCATGGCAATTTTAAAGAAAAACCGGGTGTTGGAGCAGCCGTCCAGCTTGGCAGATTCTAATAATTCTGGCGGAATGGTGCTTTCAAAAAACGTCCGGCAGACGATCAGGTTATACACGTTTACGCAAAAAGGAATCACCATCACCCAGAAGCTGTTATCTAAACGAAAGGTTTGGGTAATGGTAATGTAGGTAGGAATCAGCCCGCCGGAAAAGTACATGGTGAAGATAAAAAACAGCATTAAAGGTTTTCGAAGCCGAAAATCCTTGCGGGATAAAGCGTACGCACATGGGATGGTCACCCCCATGCTCAGCGCGGTGCCGATTAAGGTAACCAGAAAGGTCGTTCGGTAGCCGATCCAGATACGGGAATCGTCCAATACGGCTTTATAGCCATCCACATTCAAGCCTACAGGCCACAGCCATACCTTGCCATTGGCCACCAGGCCCGGGTCTGAAATAGAGGCGATGACCACAAACCATAAGGGGTAAATGGCAATGACAAATACCAGTGCGCCCATTAGGTATATAAAAGCCTCAAAAGCCCGTTCTCTGCCGCGCATTTTTAAAATATTACCCTGTACCATGTCTTCATCTCCCTTACCACAAGCCGCTGCCGCTCAGGCGCTTTGTAACACCATTGCACACCGTTAGAAGCACCAGGTTTACCACTGTGTTAAACAGGCCCACCGCTGCCGAATAGCTGTACTGGGGTGTTTTCGTCAAACCCATTTTGTAAACATAGGTTGAAATCACCTCAGCGGTGGCGATATTCAAGCCATTTTGCATTAGATATACCTTTTCAAAGCCAACGCTCATAATGCTGCCCACCCGCATAATAATCAGGATCGATGCCGTGGCCAGCAGCGCCGGGACTTCCACATGGATAATTTTTTGCAGCCTTGTGGCACCGTCTACCGTTGCCGCATCATACAATTGCGGATCCACCGCCGAAAGGGCCGCGATGTAGATAATCGAATCCCAACCGGTATGCTGCCACACATCCGACCAAACATAAATAGAGCGGAACAGGCTTGCTTCCCCCATAGGGTTCCCCGGGGCGGTCCCTAAAAGCCGTGCCAGGCTGCCATAGAGCCCTCTTGTAGGCGACAGGAACAAGGTCAGCATCCCAACCATGACCACGGTGGAAATAAAGTGGGGTGCATAAGACACGGTTTGCAATGTGCGCCGTACCTTTTCGTGGCGGAATTGGTTAAACAAAAGCGCCATGAAAATGGGCATTGGAAAGGTTACCAATAGTAAATAGAAGTTAAGCAGCAACGTATTGCTGATAAGAGAGCCAAACTGGGCGCTGGAAAAGAACCTTTCAAACCATTTCATCCCTACCCATTGACTGCCCCAGATCCCCTGTATAGGACGAAAGTTTTTAAACGCGATCTGTATGCCGTACATAGGCAAATAGTTAAAGGCCAGCACCGATAAGACCGCAGGCAGCACAAATAAATAAAGCTCGTAGTTTTCCTTCAGTTCCTTGCGCCACCCGTGTGCTGGCCGCCGGGTTGTTCCCGTCATTGCGCTCACTCCCTCGCTTTTGTCTAAAAAAAGAATAGCGCTAACTGTCTTTTGTTGGCAATTGACAGTTGGCGCTATTCTTCTCTCTTTTTATGAAAAGGGGCTTTTTCACTTTTTGCGGGATTTTCCATTTTTGCTTAGAGTGAGGGTTTTCGGTGGTTTTGCCGGTATTCTCCCGGCGCTTCTCCCGTTTGTTTTTTGAAAAGGCGGTAAAAGCTGGTAACGGTTTCATAGCCCACATCCAGAGCAATCTTTTCGATGGGCTCGTTTGATTCACACAGCATCTTCTTGGCATGAAACATCCGCACCGCGTCCACATATTCTTTAAAGGATTTTCCTACCTTTTCTTTAAAAACCCGGCTGCATGAGGAGGGGGACAAGCCCATCAGATCGGCCAGCTCCTGCAAATTAAGCATAGAAGAAGCGTAGTGCCGATCAATATATTCTACCGCTCTGGTAACCGATGTATAAGAGGCTTTCCGCATTTCAAGCAGGGCAATCAGCTGTTGGGCGGTGGCATCGAGAATGTTAACCATCTCGTGGGCCGAATAGTGGCTTAGCATGGAACGTTTGCCTATTTCCGTTACCGCTTCGTTATCCGCTCCCAGGTAACAACTCAGGCCGCTTATCAGCAGGTTAAACACATTAAAATACACGCTTCTGGTATAGTAGGGCGGCGCACCTTCGATGAGAATCAGACTGTCAATCTGCCGCATTAAAACCTGTACCTGCTCTGCATTGGCGTGATTGATGGCGCTTTCCAAAGCTTGCATCACGGAAAGGGGGTAGCTGCGGGGGTTAAAAACCCGTTCTGGCAATGCCTCATAGGGCATGAAGGTATTTTTCAGGTCATTAAAATGCAGGTAATCCATTACTGCCAAGGCCTGGGAAAACCCAGTAGCCAGCTCCTGCGGCCTTTGCACGCGCCTTCCCGCACCCATAAACCAAAACGGCTCAGCCCATTTTTCAATTTCAGGGCAAATATCATTTGGATTTTTAAACATCAGTATGATTTCAAGCTGCTCCACCCTTGCTATTTGGGCGCATAGTAGCCTTACAGGGGCATCTTTTGCCCTTTCTTCCAGCCTGCTCAGCGCATTTTGCGCCTGCTGGGCTGTTTCGAACTGGCATACAAGCACCTGATAGGCCTCCGCTTCAAAGCGCAGATCGTACAACTCTGCCTGACCTAGACAACTTCCAACCTGTTCAGGGGGGCCGGATAAGATTTCCCGAATAATATAGTCCCGCATTCTGGGCTCCATACTGCCTAGCTGCGCCTGAAGGGTATCCTTCTGGGTGTTTAAAGAGGTAATCAGGGTAGAGATCATTTCAAAATCGCTTTGGCTGCTGGACAGGCTTTCTTGTTTGGCGATGCCTGCCAATTTTCGAATGGGCACATAAGTCATCCGCATGAAAACCAGAATCAGCCCAAGCCCCACCAGTAAAACAACCATGGTAAGCACCAACGCTTGGCAGCTAAGCTGTGAAAGCTCATCCAGCACGCCGGATAACGGACTTAGCTGAATGTACGTCCAGCCACAGGTGTTGGATGCCCGCCAGGTTACCAGGGTTTCGCCGTTTGAAAGAGGCAGCTGCTCATAGCCTGAACTGGGATTGGCCCCTTGAATCGCCCCATTAATCTTCTCCCAATCGGTATCGGTCATTTCCCCGGTGGCAAAAACAGGGGAACCGGTATGATCCACAAACACGGCGCCGCCTGGCCCATCCCCATCGTTTTGGGCTAAACTGCGCATCTGCACGTCCGGTATGCATACCATTACTGTAGCACGGGCATAGCTGCCCGGTGGCATGGGCATGGTAAATAAAAGCGCCTGTGCATAGCGCCTTCCGCCTACCACCACATCAGGCATCAGCGTCACCGAAATGCCGCTGGCGCTTCTCATGGCCTCCCGCAGAGAATCGCCCCGCCAATAGCCGAAGGAAGTTTCGTAAATGCCCGTTTGCCTTTTCATGTCTTCCAAATAGAAAGAGCTTCCATGAATACCAATAAAATAATCACTTTCCCGCATATAGATAAACATATGCGGGATAAAGTTATTGGCCCGGAGCATTTGAGTTAAATCCTCCTGGGCATTTTTAATAGCAATAGTATCTGTTTCCAAGGTTTTTAATAGAATTCGCTGGTGATTAAAAATGTAAGTGGGCATAGAAAGGATGGTGGTAAGCTCTCTATCTGTAAGCTTCATCACCTGTTCTACCGCCGCCTCGTCCTGCTTAAGCTTATTGGCAATAAGCATTTCGCTGGTTTTGGGGTAATAGTAGCCCATGCTGACAGCTAAAGGCACCAGCATCATCATAAGATAGGATGCCGCGAAAAGCAGCGCTGTCCGGTTCCATATACGCTTTTTCCGATTCATTTCCGCGCTTCCCTTCGAAGGGCCTTAGGCCTTTTCAAACACCGGCATGCTATCAAGAGGGGCTTTGACTAAAACCCGCTGGCTGCCTTCAAATGTTTCGCCTGTGTCCACGTGCCGCCAAAGGCCCTGGGGCAGATACACTTCCCGCGCACGCATGCCCGGATACATAACAGGGGCCACCAAGTAACGCTCCCCGTACATGTACTGATCCTTTAACCCGATGCAGGCTTTATCGTCCGGGAATGAATAGAACATGGCCCGCATCACCGGTGTACCGTTCTCGTGGGTGCTGCGCATGGTTTCCCGGGTATAATCTCTTAACCCTTCGCGAAGCTTCATGTATTTCACCAAAATGGGATAGGCTTCTTCCCCAAAGGACCAGACCTCGTTATCACTGCCGGAATTAAGAGCCGGGGTGCCATCCGGTCTCGTAACCTTTTCACCAGGCTGCCTATCCCCATGAAGGCGCATCACCGGACAAAAGGCCCCCCACTGGAACCAGCGGATCAACAGTTCCCTGAAATCCTCGTTATCGGGCACGCCGCCATGGAAGCCGCCAATATCGGTTGTCCACCAGGGAATACCGGCGATGCCCATGTTCAGGCCTGCACAAAGCTGGCTGCGGAAGGCTTCCCAACTGGAAAAAATATCCCCGGACCAAACCAGCGCTCCATAGCGCTGGCTGCCTGCCCAGGCACAGCGGATCAGGTTCACAGGCTCCTTTTGCCCTGCTTGTTCCATACCCTCGTAAAAATTTCTGGCAAACAGCTGAGGATACACGTTTCCAATTTCCTGATTGGGTCCCATATGGTAGCGGTAATTATCAAAATCGTAGGTACCAGATTCCGGCTCCGCTTCATCCAGCCAGAAAAGCCGCACTCCCTTATCGTAATAGTTCGTTTTGCATTTGTCCCACACGTAGTCACGAGCTCTTTGGTTGGTTACATCGTAGAACATGCTGTCGCCCCCAAAGCGCATGCCAATCTGCTCGCCCTTTTGTGCCCGGACCAGGAGGCCCTTTTGAGCCATTTCTTCATAATTTTCGCTTTCCAGCGATACCTGGGGCCAGACAGATACCATGAGTTCAATGCCCATTTCCTTCAATTCCCGGGCCATGGCAGCTGGGTCTGGAAAAAATTCAGGATCGAATCGATAATCCCCCATCTTGGGCCAATGGAAAAAATCGCACACGATCACATCGATAGGAAGGCCCCGCCTTTTATACTCCCGTGCCACGTTTAAAAGCTGCTCCTGGTTCCAATAGCGCAGTTTACATTGCCAGAACCCTAAACCGTATTCCGGCATCATGGGCGCGAAGCCTGTTGCCCTGGCGTAGGCAAGGCTGATCTCCTGAGGGGTATCCCCGGCCATAATCAAATAATCCATTTGCTTGGTGGCTTGGGCCTTCCAGCAGGTTTTGTTCTTACCAAAGGCCACTTCCCCAATGGCCGGGTTATGCCAGAAAAAACCGTAGCCCTTGCTGGATACCACAAAGGGTACGCTGGCCTGGGAATTGCGGTGAGCCAGTTCCAGCACACAGTGTTTTAAATCCAGCGTCTCCTGCTGGTACTGTCCCATGCCGTAAAGCTGCTCATCCTCACAGCCATCAAAGCTAACCGTCAATTCATGCTCCCCGCCTGGCAGCGGTTTATAATGCCTTGCTTTGAGCGCCAGAGCACCGCCATCGGCAATCTCCCGCAAAAGCATTTCTCCCCGGTGGTTGTAAAAGGAAACCCTGCCCTTTTTATGCCAGGATTCCAGTTCAATCTTCGCCATCACCTTGCCGCAGGCAATGGTCGCATAAGTATCGTTTAACTCAATCTGGCACTTAGAAGGGGCAGCATCCAAAAGAGCATAGCGGGTATCCGCCGCCTCTCCCATCATCACCGCCCGGACCCTTAAACAGTTTTCACCCCAGGGGGTAATGACCAAAGTTTCGCCCTTGCTGCGAAAAACTAGGCTATTGTCCTGTTTTTCAAAATATTGCATAAACTTGCCTCCATCTAGATTTTATTCCATTCTACCATAATCTATTTAAGGCAAACTTTCAATTCTCCTTTTTTCTTAACTTATCATTTTTATTCCCGCTCCATCAAAAAAAGCATTTTCACCACAAAAAGCTTGGTAAACATGGGGTTTTGCGCAACAAGCATGGTTTCTAATTTTCTCGCCGCCTTGGTTTCCCATTGTGTTGACAAATGACATACGCTGTCGTACTATGTTTTCAAAGGGGGTCTCCCAATGAACGAGCTCGCTCTTGAGGCCATTTGCCCTTATATTCGGGAAGTAGGCTTGCAGCATAACGACGCTTGGAAGAACCAGTTTCGCCGTATATTCGATCACCAATTCCTGTATTGCTTTCAGGGCGTGGTTCATATCATTATAGGCGATAAGCACTACCGCATTACAAACGGCGATTTGATCATTATTCCGCCCAATACGCCTCACCAGCTTTGGATCGATGAGGAAGCACCCGGTGAAATGTTTTGGTTTCACTGTGATTTTGTTTTGCTGCCTGATCGTGAATGGCTGTACGATTTTTACAACGATGTGGAAAAATATATTACCCTGTTCAGCCCTGAAATTCCCCATAAAGAACATATCCGGGAAAACCCTGTTTTTTCAGGGGGCCATACCTTGCCTCACGTGATTGCCATCGCTCCCAAGGAATCCATGGAATATTGCTTCCGCAGCATGTACAAATTTTATCTTTCCGGCGACAGGCTATGGCAACTGCGTACCCGACGGGTGTTTTTAGAAATTTTAGAGCTGGTTCTAAACGATATCATGGGCAAGCCTTCCTTAAGCATGAGCAAGACCTATGTAGTCAATATTATGAAATCCTACGTAGCCAAGCACTATTTTGAACCTTTGACTGTCAGCATGATCGCAAAGGATACAGGGCTTAACACAGAATATGCCAGTAAGGTTTTCCGGTTTGAAACCGGCATGAAGCTGGTTGAATACATTAATTATTACCGTGTAAATCAAGCAAAAAAACTGTTGATCGACCCGGATCTTTCTTTAGCCGATGTGGCGGAAATGGTAGGCTTTGCCAACGAGAACTATTTTTCTTCGGTGTTGAAAAAGCTGGAAGGCAAAACCCCCGGCAAACTCCGCGCCCATCTGATGTCCCTTGTACAGGATGAGCATATCGGAATTGTATAACTTCTTTGGTTTTTTTATAACCATGGAGCGGGTTTTTGTGATATAGTTAGGGGTGAATCTGGCTCTTTGGAGGAACACATGGAAAAAAAGCACCCCTCGCACCTAGCGGACCTTAGCCTGCTGCTTGTAGCCCTGATTTGGGGAACAGGCTTCATTGCCACAGAATTAGCCCTTCGCGCCAACGTGGATACGGCACTGATCACCGCCATCCGTTTTTTAATTGCCGCCTTGATCATGCTGCCCTCCCAATTTAAAAAGCTGCGGGGGCTAACCCGCCGCCAATGGATGATCGGCCTGACAGCAGGCACTATCCTTTCCTTGGCCTTTCTTTGCCAAACCTATGGTCAGGCCCATTCCAGCGTATCCACCTGCGCTTTTTTAACGGCCACCAATGTGATTATGGTACCGTTTATTGTTTGGGTTGTTACCAAAAAAAAACCGGGCGCAAAAATCTACGTTCTTGCCTTTTTCACATTTATTGGCATTGCTATTCTCACGTTAAAGCCTTCCACAGACGGCTTTGCTTTTTCTACGGGTGACGTATTCGTTTTGCTGGGCGCGTTTTTATTCGCGCTGCACATCGCTTATCTTGGCACCACCATGCAGCGTATCGACCCCACTATACTGACATTTTTGCAAATGCTCTTCGCAGCACTGGTGGCTCTTGCCTTTCTGCCATTCACCTATCAAAGCGGACATCCTCTTACCGTTGAAGGTTTCCTGCCTATTTTATATCTGGCCTGTTTTTCCACGTGCCTGTGTTTCTTTATTCAAACAACTGCCCAGCAAAAAACAACTGCTGCCAAAGCTGCCATCTTCCTTTCTACCGAGGGGCTTTTCGGCAGCCTGTTTTCCGTTATGCTTGGCCTAGAATCCTTCACCTGGCAGATGGCCGTTGGGGGGATTATCATTGTCGCCTGTGTCATTTTGACAGAAATCGATTTTGGCAAGCTTTTGAAATCTCGTAAAGCCTAACCGCATAAAACAGCCTTCTTTGGATAAAACACTAAATTCCGGATAAAAAATGTCCGAAATTTAGTGTTTTTGTCTTCTATTTCTATTTACATCTCCATTTAAGATTGATATCATAAATGTACAAAATGTTGCTCGTTTTATATCCATTATGCCCATACCGCCCTGCTGAATGGAGGTTATTTCCTTGGATATCCATCAAACTTTGGGTAGAAAGCTTCGTAAGCAGCTGCCCCTGCAAATTTTTGTCTGGCTTGGATTACTGTTTCTTCTACTTTTTTCTTTGATCCCTATGGCCGGGGTTATTATCGCATTTAAGGATTACAACATTAAAACTGGGTTTGGCGGCATGTTCACAGCACCCTTCGTAGGCTTCAAGCATTTCATCGCCTTTATAAACGACCGCAAGTTTGGGGAATTGATGCGGAACACCGTAGGCCTTTCCGCAATGAAGCTTGTTTTCTCCTTTCCTTTACCTATCATCTTCGCTGTGATGATCACGGAAATGCGGGGCACCAAATACAAGCGGCTGGTGCAAACAGCCAGCTATCTTCCCCACTTTATTTCTTGGACCATCGTGGCTGGCATCCTTCACGCATTCTTTTCTACCGGCACTGGCCTTGTCAATGAACTGCTGCTCTCCTGGGGCTTCATCGATAAACCTCTGCCCATTCTGATCAGCGCGGATTACTATTATGGCCTGGCCCTGTTCAGTGAAATCTGGAAGGAAATGGGCTGGAATGCCATTATCTACATGGCTGCCATGGCAGGCATCGATCCTTCTCTTTACGAAAGTGCCCAGATCGATGGCGCGGGCCGCTTGAAACGCATTTGGCATGTGACCATACCCTGTATTCAGGGTACCATCGCGGTACTGCTGATTCTGGCAATCGGCGGCCTGTTCAGTGCCAACTTCGATCAGGCTATGCTCCTTGGCAACTCCCTGAACATTTCCCGTTCCCAGGTGATCGACGTGTACGTTTACAAGGCCGGTCTTTCCCAGGAGCGCTACGACTATGCGGCAGCAGCCGGGCTGTTCCAATCGTTTATTTCGCTGCTTCTGGTTATCGTATCCAATAACGCATCCAGAAAATTAACAGGCGCATCCCTGTTCTAAGAAAGGAGGAAGGAAGCATGGCTAAAAACCTTAATGCCATCCGGCGCACAAGGGAAGATAAAGTAGTAGATACGGTGGTATTCATTTTTGTCACACTGATTTTGCTTGTTACCATATACCCGTTTTACTATGTGATTATCCTTTCTCTAAACGATGGGGTGGATGCCCTGCGGGGCGGGATTTACCTGTTCCCCCGGGAATTTACCCTTACCAACTACGAACAGTTTTTAAGCGATTCCAAATGGATCGACGCTATTACGGTATCGGTAGCCAAAACGCTGGTCGGTACCAGCTTAACCGTGCTCTTTACCTGCATGGTGGCCTACGGCCTTTCAACACCGGGGCTCTTAGGTAAAAAGGTCTACAATATTATTTTGCTTATCTGCATGTACTTTTCCGGCGGCCTGATCCCCTACTACCTCACGCTTAAAGCCTATGGCCTTTTGAACACCTTCTGGGTGCTGGTGATTCCCACCATGTTCTCTACATACTATTGCATTCTGGCTGTTTCCTTCTTTAAAGAACTGCCAGCGGAGCTAAGCGAATCCGCGCGGCTGGACGGGGCCGGGGAGATTACCATTTTTCTTCGCATTATTCTTCCCCTTTCGAAAGCCCTTTTGGCCACGCTGGCTTTGTTCGCCGCAGTTTCCCAATGGAACAGCTGGAGCGATACAGCCTTCTTCGCGCCAGCCAATAAGGCCCTTAAAACCCTCGCTTCCCTGATGCGGGAAGTGATCACGAAAAACCAAGTAGACGTTTCTTCCAAGCAGGCCATGATGCAATCCGCCCGCCACAGCAAGGTCACCGCCACCTCGGTGCAAATGGCAGCCATGATCATTGCCGTTTTGCCCATTGTTATGGTTTACCCCTTCTTGCAGCGCTTCTTTGTAAAAGGCATTATGCTGGGCGCTGTAAAGGGTTAAGAGATGGACCAAATTAGAAAAGGAGATGTTTTCATGAAACGGTTTTCCAAGGTTTTATCCATCCTCCTGTCACTGATGCTGCTTGCACCCGCCTTCTCTTTGGCGGAAGCCGCCACCCCTGTTTTAGACCCCAACGATCCCTACACCTTCACCATGTTCGCGGACTGGTCCTGGCTGGAATATGACACCTTTGAGGGCGGCATTATTCAAGACTGGATGCGTGAAGAAACCGGCATCACCATCGATCTGACCCGTACCGCCGATGGAGAACAGCTGAACCTGCTTATTTCCTCCGGCGATCTCCCCGATCTGATCGCCTGCTCCTCCAGCTTGAAAGTTTCCAAGCTGTCTGACTCCGATCTTTGCTGGCCCATTGGTGAGCTGATCGAAAAATACATCCCCCAATGGCAGATTCCCGAAGTAGAGCAAAAGCTCAACGCTTACTTCTCTAAAGATGGCCAGTATTACATGTTGAAAAACGAGTTTAACACTGTGGAAGAGCTGCAAAACGCCAAGGGGATCGCCCCCAGCTTTGAAACCTTCCATATGCGCCAGGACATTTATGAAGCTTTAGGTTCCCCGGAACTTAAAACCAAAGAAGATTTCTTCGCTTTGATGGGCTTGGTTAAAGAAACGTACCCGGACATGGTGCCCCTGACTTTAAACCCCCGCGGCTATCAGGGCGCTTTGGCTTCACTGGTTGGGTATGACGCATACCTGCCCACCGACGCCGAGGGCAACTTCGTGTATGAATTCTCCGCTCCTGGCTTCCGTGACATGATGCTGGCCATCAACGAACTGTACCGCGCTGGCTACATCACCGAAGAAAATTTCGCCTACACCGGCGATGAACAGACCTTCCAAAACCTTTACGCTGGCAAGGCCTTCATGGTCACCCACTATAACGGCAACGACGAACAGACCTTTACCGGCAAAATGCAAGCCTCTGTTCCCGGTGCCCGTATGGAGCAGGTTCCCCTCCTTGAAGGTTGGCATTTGACCATCCCCGTATCTGGCTGGGCCAGTATGTTCATCACCAAGAACTGCTCCGATCCCGAACGGGCCATTAAGATGCTGTACTGGGCAAAGCAATATGAAAACAGTATTTCCCTTGGTAACGGCGTCAAGGGCATCGACTGGGACTTCGACGAATCCGGCAGCGTTATCGCTTTGGAACGCCGCCTTAAGTCCTACGAAGACGGAACCATGACCGAAGTTTACAAGCAAATGGCATTCCCCATGAGCGCCGATAACTTTATCGTTGTAAACAACGGCTACTATGCCTCCGCTACCCCCCAGACCCGCGCTATTTTCGATGAGTCCGTAAAGCGGGCCAACTGGTCCAACGCGGTTAACTTGGCCTATCCCCTGTCCGGTACCGATGTGCAGTTTAAGTATGACGATCTGAACGAGCTTGGCAGCGAATACTGGGGCAAGCTCTGCACCGCCGCTTCCGAAGAAGAATTCAACACCCTGTTCGACGAAATGCTCACTATCGCCGAGTCCTGCGGCTTAAGCGAAGTCAATGCTTATATGACAAAGGCTTACAAGGATGTCTGCGAACTGTTAGGCTCGAAGTAATACCCATTTCTGGGGCAGCGGCATGAAGCTGCTGCCCCTTGTTTTTCCTAAAATGACCATGGAGTGTATCGTTATGTGGAATATTGAAAATCAACCCTGGTGCAATCTCCATACGCTTTCCATTAACCGCCAGCCCGCACGGTGCGGCTTTATTCCCTATGCTACCATCGAAGATGCTTTAATGGATGGGGCCAACAGCCGCGTTACCCTGTTAAACGGCCCATGGCATTTCCGCTGGCTTTCCTCTCCTTTATTAGCGGATGAAACTGTGATTAACGAGCCTGAAGATAAATACGATACCATTCAAGTTCCACGCAGCTGGCAGTTCGCAGGCTACGGAAAAATGCTTTATACCGATGAAGCTTACCCCTTTCCCATCAATCCCCCTTATATCCCGGCGGAAAACGAAACCGGGGTTTACAAGCGCTCTATCAACCTCCATTCAGGCGAAAATATGCGGCTTTTCCTCCGCTTCGAAGGGGTGGAAAGTGCTTTTTCCCTATACCTAAACGGGCAGTTCGTAGGCTATTCCCAAGGTAGCCGCATGCCCAGCGAATTTGAAATTACTTCTTTTGCGTGTAATGGCAACAACGCCCTGTGCGTTGTGGTCTACCAATATTGCTCCGGTACTTATTTAGAGGATCAAGATATGTGGTGGCTGGGCGGTATTATCCGCGATGTGGCGCTTATTAAGCGCCCCCAAAGCTATTTGGAAGACCTGATCCTCGATGGGGATTACGATCCCACCACCCATGTGGGCACACTGAAATGCGCTTACAAAGGCCATGGAGACGTGTTTTTATCCCTTTACGCTCCCAGTGGCACAGCTGTTGCTGAACATGTTCCCGGCAAAGAAACCATTAAGTTGGAAAGCGCTCTTGCCTGGAACGCAGAGGAGCCGAATCTTTATACGCTTATTGCTTCCTATAAAGAAAACGGCCAGGTTCTTGAAGTAACCAAGCAGAAGATTGGCTTTCGGCGTATTGAAATCAAAGATGGCACCTTGCTTTTAAACGGCCAGCGCATTATGATGCGGGGTGTAAACCGCCACGAGTTCAGCCCTGAAAATGGCCGGACTGTAAGCAATGAGCAAACCTATAAAGAGTTAAAACTGATTAAAGATGCGGGCATGAATGCTGTCCGCACTTCCCACTACCCCAATGTTCCGGCCTTTTACGATTATTGCGATGAACTGGGCCTGTATGTGATCGACGAATGCGATCTGGAAACCCACGGTTTTGAAATTGAAGGCAATCCTACCCGCCTGGCGGAAGACCCTGCCTGGGAAAAAGCCTATGTGGAAAGAGCGGACCGCATGGTCAAGCGTGATCGAAACCATGCCTGCATCCTGATTTGGTCCTTGGGCAATGAATCCTGGTATGGCCGCAATTTCAAGGCCATGTACGATTATATCAAGACCCTGGAGCCCACCAGGCCCATCCATTACGAGCCGGACAAGTGCTGCTTAAGCTGCGATGTGTCGAGCACCATGTACACTCCCGTAGGCGGCTTGTATGAATTGGACACCAACCTAAGCCCCAAGCGCCCCCATATTCTGTGCGAGTTCGGCCACGCCATGGGAAATGGGCCCGGAACCTTGAAGGAATACATCGACGTATTGGAAAATTCCAAGCGTATTCAAGGCTATTTTATATGGGAGTTAAAGGACCACGGCGTTTTAACCAACGGCCCTGATGGCCAAACCTATTACCGCTACGGCGGCGAATTTGGAGAAGATTACACCACCGGCAATTTCTGCATGGATGGTCTTTTGTTTGCCGATGGTACTCCTTCACCCGGTTTTTTTGAATACAGGGCCCTCATTGCCCCCATTCACTTAATGGAATTTGATTTAAGCAGCCATAGCCTGCGGCTAAAGAACCGCTTTGATTTTCTTAATTTAAAAGGCATGCCTCTTTCTGCCACCCTCCTTCGGGACGAGGAAATAGTTCACAGCCAAACCCTTTCTCTTTCGGATATTCCTCCTCACAGCCAGGGAACCATCACCTTGTTTGAAAACGTGGATTTAACCCAGCTGGACAACGCTTTGTGGCGTATTTTATTTAAAACCCTTTGCGGCGAAACCCACTTTGTGCTGCAAGAATACCAACCTGTGCCTCAACTTGCATCGGGCGAATTAACCACTCTTTGGGAAAACAGTCGCATTGCGTTTTCCAGTGAAGGCTTTTCCGCCGCCATATCCTTAATCGACGGCCGCTTGGAAAATTATCGGGTAAAGGGACAGACGCTTATTACGAAAGGCCCGGGGCTTAATTTTTTCAGAGCTTATATCGATAATGATAAAAGGCATTTGCCTTTGTGGGAGTCACAGCATTTGCATACCATGGTTACAACCCTGCGGGATGCTAAAATAGAAATGCAAGGCGCCCACTGTGTTGTGGTTTTAAACAGCACCTATGCCCCCAATGCCCGCAATTGGCGTTGTCAGCTTAAAACCAGCTACACCGTCAGCCCTAACGGGCAGATCAAGGTAGCCTATGAAGGCCGTTTCGAAGGGGATCCGGGAAATGAAATGCCTGGGGAGCTACCGAAAATCGGCACCGTTTCTACCTTGCCCAAAGGGTTTGAAAACGTGCTTTACTGCGGCATGGGCCCCGGTGAAAGCTACTGCGACAGCCAAAGCGCAGCCCATAAGGGTCTGTTCAGCGCTGCCGCCAAGGAATTGTCTGTGCCCTACGAAAAACCCCAGGACAATGGCAACCGCACCGGGGTGGATTTTATCACCGCCACCAACCAAAATGGCATTGGCGTTTCCTATGCTACCTTGACCCCTGCGGATTTCAGTATTCGGGATCAAAGCGATAAAAAGCTGCACGCCTCGTCTCACCCCTGCTTTATCCCCCATGAAGACATTCAATATCTGCATTTTGATAAAATTAATTCCGGTCTAGGCAGTGGCAGCTGCGGCCCCAATCATTTGCTTCAGCACACCGCATTCACCAACGCTTTTTCCTTTGCGTTCGCCATCTCCCCCGTTTTCAATACCAATGCCCTGACCGCGTCCCGCCAAGGATTGAACTTCTTAAAAGCCTTACAGGAGGATGAACATGAGCATTAAAGAGCGTTTTTGCGCCCCGGTTTTCACTCTTTTGTCTGAAGATGAATGGCTGGTTAAAGAAGAAGGCTACGATCCCAAGCAAAACCTTTCTTACGAAAGCATCTTTTGCCTGGCCTCCGGGGCCATGGGCAGCCGGGGCAGCCATGAGGAAGGCTTTGTGTGCACCACCCTGCCCGCCAACTATGTCCACGGTGTGTTCGACCGTTCCGAGGCCTTTATGCGGGAGCTTTGCAATACCCCGGATTGGGCCAAGCTGCGCATGAGTTTTGAATGCGACCCTATTAGCGTTGAAACCGGCGATTTAAAAGACTATATCCGGGTATTGGATATGCGCAAGGGGCTTCTGTCCAAGCATTACGTGCTTACGTCCCAGGACGGCCGCCAGACCCGTGTGGAAATTCTAAAAGTCCTAAGCCGGGCCAATCCCCATTGTGGGATGTTCAGGGTCTATTTAACGGCGCTGAATTACTCGGGCATTATGGAATTTGAAAACATGATCGATGCTTCCGTTACCAATTTCAGCGACATGCCCCGCTTCCGGGTCAAACACCTACACACCAAAGCCATCGGCCCTTTGCTGCCTGTTGGTGTCTACGTAGAATCGGAAACAAGGGATTTCAAATTACCCATCGGCACAGGCGCCATGGTACAGATTCGCGATATGGCAGGGAGCAACCGGGCTAAAAGCATCCGTTTCCGCCCTTTCGGCGAGCTGGCCTGCGAATTTTTAGACGCGGATATTCACGAAAACGAAACCCTGGTGATCGACAAATTCGCCTGTGTGGTCACCGGACGGGACGATCCCGATGTTCTTTCTCAAGTGCAAAAAGAGCTATCCGCCTTGTTTGAAAGGGGTTTTGAAAACGAGCTTGCCGCCCATATCCGTTGCTACGATGCCCTTTGGCAAAGAGCAGATATCACCCTTGAAGGGGACCCGGATATGCAGCATGCCCTTCGGTTTAATATTTTCCACCTGATGTCCACCCCAAGCCCCACCGACCCACGCACCAATATTGGCGCCAAGCTGATCCACGGCGAGGAATACGGCGGCCATGCCTTTTGGGATACGGAACTATTCGTTCTGCCATTTTTCGACTACGTGTTCCCTGAAACAGCCAGAAACCTGGTTACCTACCGTTATTTGCTGCTGGACAAGGCCATTGAAAACGCGAAGAACAATGGCTATCGAGGCGCTAAATACCCCTGGGAATCCGCTGATACCGGCGATGAAGAATGCCCCTCCTGGACCATCGATCCCGACGGCACCTGCTACCGCTGCTATGTAGCGGATTATGAACACCATGTAACCGCCGCCGTGGCCTACGGTGCCCAGCATTATGCCCACATCACCGGAGATGAATCATTTTTAGATGAAATGGGTCTGGAAATCCTTTTGCAAACCGCCCGCTTCTGGGCATCTCGGGCGAAATATAATAAGGAAAAGGACCGGTATGAAATCCTCCAGGTCACAGGCCCGGATGAATGGCACGAGCCGGTAGACAACAACGCTTATACCAACCACTTAGCCAGATGGAATATTCTGTTCGCCATAGATACTTTAAAAGACTATGAAACAAAAAAACCAGAGGTTTACAAGCACTTAAGGCAAAAACTTCAGTTAACAGAAAAGGAGCTTGAAGCCTGGCAGCTTTGCGCGGATAAAATCTACCTACAGGCCTCCTCGGGGCTGATCGAACAGTTCGACGGTTACTTTAACATTCCCGATGCGGTAATCACCAAATGGGACGAGAACGGTATGCCGCTGATGCCCGAAGTATTTAAGGACAAGCGTGGTATGCAGCGCTGCATCCTAAAACAGGCAGACGTGGTAATGCTCATGTTCCTAATGCCTTACACATTCGATATGGAAACCCAGCGGATCAACTTTGATTATTACGAGCAGCGCACCCTGCACCGCTCCTCTCTTTCCCCCAGCATCCATTGCATGATGGGCTTGAGGGTGGACGATCCTAAGCGCGCATACGCCTACCTGGAACGCTCTTGCTATGTGGACATACGCAATAACCAGGGCAACACAAGGGAGGGCATCCACGCAGCTTCCGCTGGCGGCACCTGGCAATGTGTTACCCTGGGATATTGCGGTATGGCCATTAACGAACAAAGGCAGCTGACCTTTGCCCCCCATCTTCCCGATAAATGGGAAAAGGTCGGTTACGCTATCCAATTTAACGGCCAGCAGCTGAACATCACTCTCACCCATCAGGGTGTTCATATTAAGGCTGAAAGACAGCCCATTTCCTTCTATGTAAACGGCCAAGAGAAAATATCAGAATAAGCAAAGGCTGCCGCAACAAGAAAGATAGCGGCAGCCCTGCTTTTGACCTTAACCCATGTTAACATAGCGGTATATTTCCTTGCTCCGCCGTTCCGACATGCCATAGTGGTGATCCAGCATAGCTACAACGCCGTCCTCGTTCCACGAACGGGGGAACTTGTTTTTTATGAGCGAAGCGAACATAAACGCTTTTGCCTCTTTTTCTGTTAAACCAAATTTTCGTTCTAGGTCCGGCAGTCTGGGTCCATCGTCGATTTTTTCCTTTATCTGCTCAAGCAGATACATAAAATCTTCGAATCCATTGTCTTTCTTTTTTCCAAATAGTCCCATAATCATCTCTCCTTATATTTTATGGCTGATGCCTGCCAAAAGAAACCAATCGATAGAATTCTTCCTCGGTATGACCTGTGCCCACATATGCAGCGCCCAGGTTTTGAAACGCTGACTGGGTATATGGATGATTCAGCCCCAGGGTTTGCTGCCACACATTAAATGCCTGCAAAGCCATCGGAACCGCTTGCTCGAACGCCTTGGCACCAATGAAAAAATTCGCCATATTGTTGTAAGCCAATGCCGTGGAAGGATGGTTTGAACCCAGAGAATTTTCCAGCACATCAAGGCCCTTGCGGCCCATTTCAATGGCCCCCTGCGTATCGCCCATGGCTAAGCGCAGATGCGCTATATTGCCGTATGTAACCCCCATTTCCGAATGCTCGGGACCATAAATGTGGCGTGTAGCATTTAATGTCTTTTCATACATTGCCAGGGCGCTTTGGTAATCGCCTCTCAATTGCTGGACCAGGGCCATGTTGTTGTATACATTGCTGGTAAGGGGCGCCACCTGTCCAAGGCTTTCTTCGCATATAGCGAGGGCTTTTTCATACATTTCAACCGCCTCATTCAGCCTTTCGCAATGCCGGTAAAGAACCCCAAGGCCATTGTACACCACAGCTGTATCCGGATGCTCTGGCCCCATGAAGCGATCGCAGCACTTTAATGCCCTAGCGTACATTTCAAAGGCTTTGGCGTATTCACCCTTTGCCCGGTAGCTGGCCGCCATATTAATAAAGAGCTTCCCGCTTTCGGGACCCAATCCATTTGGCGTCTGCTCTGCTGCCGCCAAATCTTTACCAAACAATTCCAGCGCCTGGTTATATTCGCCCAGCTGATGAGCTATCTGGCCTAAAATGCTATGTATGTTCACCCCGCCGGTATATCCTTTTTCACCCGCTTCCAGGTTAATCTCCAATGCCTGCCATGCCATTGTCCGCGCCTGGTCCTGCCGGCCCAGATGACAAAGCACAAGGGCCATATTGTTATAATACGTGGCCAGATCGGGATGTTTACCGCCCCGAACCCGCTTGGTAATTTCCGGGGCTTTGCGGATTAGCTCCAGGGCTTTTTCATATTCCCCCGTCTTTTCATATACCCCGCTAAGGCTGCTATACGCAGGGGCCGCGTTAATATGGTCTTCCCCCCAGATATCTTCAACAACCTTAACAGCCCTCTTACAATACCGCTTTCCTTCCTCATACTGGCCCATTTCCACCAGCAGGCTCCCATAATTCATATAGGTCATGGCAGTATCCATGTGTTCTCCGCCCTGGAGCCTTTCACGAATGGCAATAGCATTATGGTACCCTTCCGCCGCCTTTGCGTAGGCGCCCTTCTTTTGATAAACAAGCGCCAGATTGTTATAAGAGGCTGCCGTATCCCTATGCTCCGGTGGCAATGTGCGCTGGCGGATGGAAAGGGCCAATTGGTGCAGCTCAACCGCTTCATCGTTATCTCCCATATCGACGTATAGAATAGCCATATTGTTATAGGTGGTAGCCGTGTCCGGGTGTTCCGCGCCTAATGTTTCAAGGCAGATGGACAAATCTTCTTTATACATGTCCATAGCGCTTTTGTAATCGCCCGTTTTTTCATACACCAAAGCCAGATTGTTATATGCCGTGGCGGTTTTTGCACCCCTGCCGCCAAAAAGCCATATGCTCACTTCCAGGCAGCGCTTGCGCCACCGAAGGGCTTCATCGTCATTCTCTTTAATGATAAAGCCAAACTCATAACAGTTGGCCAGCTGCTCCGAAGCCCGCAGCGCGGCCTCATCATTTCCCTGGGCCACCTTTGAAAGCAGTTGGATGGCCAGCGCCGTGTTTTTTTGCACTTGAATGCCTTTAAGAAACGCCATGCCCAGCAAAAAGCGTTTCATAGAATCTGTCTGCTGTTCAAAGGCACCCTCTGGCAGCGTCCTGCGAAAGGCCTCCTCCATTTTGCCAAGCGGCGTGAAGGCATCCACACCAGGGTAGCAACACACAAAGCTTTCCCTATCCGTAGGCGCAGCTTCTATAGCCAATATACGCTTGTCCGTTTGATCCTTTGCAAAGGGATATTCCTCTGTTAAAACGTAATTGCCAGGCTCCATCAGCTCCGGAGTGACCAAAAGAATAAAGGCATCACCGTTTATAATGGATTCCTTAATCTCTTCATCGAAAAAGTGACCTGCCTGCAAAAAATTGTCATACCAGATGGCAATGGTTTCAAACCCGGGAATCTGATAAAAGCTGGCCATAAAAGCCCGGGCTTGGGTCAGGTTTTTTTTACGGTAGCTTAAGAAGAGCTTTGCCGAAAAGGCGCCGCTGGCGATTTCCTTGATCAGCTCCTCCGATAACACAAACCCGCCAAGCTGGGCCTTGAGCTTTTCACGGTATTCGCGATCGGTCATGGCAATACCGTGAAGCTTTGTAAACCGATCAAAAAGCTTCGTATCCACCACTATCGGAATGACGGGCACCTCTATTTCCCCGCCTGTAACCTTGGCAAGGCTATACCCCCAAGGAGGCGTTCCCTGGTCCAATGCGTTAAGAAAGCCATCGGAAATAAGCACCACCATAGCGCTACTTTCATATAGCTCGTTTTTCAGCAATGCTTCATTGGCAGGCATGCCGGGCTGTTTTAAATAAGTCACAACACAGTCCACACCCGCATCATAAGAAAGAACATCCGCCACCAGCCTGTCACGATCTCCACTATCTCCAACTGCATAGCATACAAATACCCTTTGAGCCCGTTTGGGAATGGCGCTGCCCCGGGCTTTTCGAACAAAAGGGGTCTCGTCCTCAGACTCTGATTGTTTCTTTGCTTCTTCAGACTGCTTGTCACCCGGTTCATCCGCCTTTTTCGGCACCGGGGCCTTTCGCTTAAATGGCCACATGGCTGCCACCTCGCTTTTAGTTTTCACCCTTGAAAATAGCATATCCGCACGCCTTTACCAGCTCGGGGATGCTGCGCACTGTATCCCTGTCGTACTCTTTGATTGATTCCTCCAAGTAATCGTAGCTAACGAGAAATTCGTTGTATTTAAGGTCCTCGTCCCGTAAAGGGGCATAGCTCCAACCGTTTTGGACTTTTTCACCCGCCCATTCATCGTGCTCAATCTTAGCTAAAAACTCAATCATTTCCACAGGAAATGCGGTAATCGGCGGTCCGTGCTCCTCCGTACCGATAGGCAGCATTTCGCAGTTAAGGTGACGCAGTTTATTGGGGATGCCTCGTGCCTGGCGGCGATTGGATTCCCTCTTTTCATCGGACAATGTCTCAAAAGTCTCCGCCTTTTCACCAGGGTGATTTTTCTCCCAGCGGTTCATGTACCGGCTGTGTATTTCCCGGGCCAATATTTCGATCTGCTCGTCGGTAAAGCGCTCAATCCGCTCTTTGCCTTTGCGGTAGATACCAAGACCAATGGCCTCTAAGAGTTGCGGAAGGTTGCGGGCGGGATCCCGGTCATACTCCTTCACATCTTCCTCCAGCTGTTCATAGGGCACCATATGGGGATTGAGCTTCTTGCCATGATCCTTTGTTTTGCCGTATTTCCAGCCTCGTTCAGCCCTGGACCGCATCCAGCGTTCATGCTCATAGCAGGCGAGTACCTCCACCTCTTCAGTTGTAAATCTGAGCACTCGCAACGTAGGATCGCCCCCATCCAGGGTACGGATTTCGCAATCCACCGCCGCCACCTCCTCAGGGAAATCCAGGGCGCTGCGCAGATTGAAAAATTTCTTATCCTTAGGCAAATCCGAGAAACGGGGGTATTTGATTACATCTTCGGGATGGAGCTTCCTGGTGGTGTTGTTATACCGGTCGTGAATCGCAATGGCCAATTGCTCCAGCTTGCCAAGAAGAAGCGGTGGCACCTCGGCATTTAAAGGCGGCAGCTCGCTTACAGCTTCGCAGCCCACAAACAGCCCGCCGGGGAAAATTTCATGAATCTTAAGAAGTGAGTTAAGGGTGTTGATCTTTTTGCCCACAAATTCTTCGGGCATCGTCCCCTGGTCTACGATATAGGCTACATTCAACATGCCACTGTCCAATAAAATAGTCGCCTTGGAAATGGCCGCCCGCATTTTATCCAATTCCCCGTAAGGTTCACGGTTCCATTCTTGTAACTCATCGCAAAGAATCAATAGATAAGCAATGGGGTGGGATGCCGGGTCCAGGGGGCCCAACTCAAACTTAGGATCGTTGGTTCTGCGCATCAGGGCGATGCCATAAAAGTTATGCAGCAAAATCCCGCTGGCGCTGTCCAACACGGGATAATACAATTGATCCGGGCTGCAGTTGCTGATCTGGATCATATACCCATACCACTTTAGAAGAATGATAGCGGAAAAGAAGCCGTGATCCACATGGCCAGACTTGCTGGATTCGCTTATGTAGTGATCCAGCCGCTCCTTCACCTTTAATAAATCCACGTCCAGGGTCATATGCAACTCGTGGGCTAAAAGATCCACAGGTTTAAGCAAATCCACATAAACGCTGGATTCATGGTCGTTGTAATAGCTATTGATAAACTTGCGTTTGGCGATCTGCTCTGGGATGGTGTTAAGCAACTCGAAGCTGTCATACTCCACCCGGACATTGATATGCTTGTCCTCTGTTCGCAGTTGATGGGTGAAATTAATAAAATCGTTGATCTGGTTATTAATAATTTCAACAGGGTAACCGATATCGTGGCATAAGGCAGCCAATCCCCAGCGGTAAAAAAATTCTTCACCGGCAGTTTTGTGCTTGCCCTTATAATCCCGCTTTTCGTAGCGTTTTTGGTTAAACAACTCCCGGAATGGCTCATTGCTTTGGTAAATAGCAATCCCCAACAAAAACACATTAATCGAGTGCACAAAATGATCTCGCTGCTTCTTGGTAAGTACTGCCGCGTTTTCTTCATAGCCCTTAAGCTTTTCCAAAAGCCGAACAAAACTAACACCCTCATTCCCTGTGGTATGGGCGTAGAGGTTAAAAAATACTTCATAAATATGATACGCGGTTTCCTTGTTTTCGTTACGCAAAAACCGCTCCACAGCGCTTTCCAAAAAATCCTTATAGCTGTGCTCTCCGCCTGCGTCCGCGCCTATGACCATGTCATGAAAAAAGCCAGTAATATATACGCTGAGCTGATTCATATGATCCTCCGTATGCTTTTGTTTTATTAACATGGTGCCATTATAGCACTTTGTTCGCCCCAAGTCGTATGCTCTCAGCCTAGTCAATGGAAATGACAAGCCACGCCACAAGCTTTTATACCTCTATACCAAATCGGCTAAAAAACCAATCATCATCATAGCGCCGCATAAGCTGGTAAAAATGGCGTTTGTTTTGAATGTTTTCCAGGCTGAAAGCTTGCTCGTACAAATGAAAACATTTGGGGAACAATGGGATCAGCTCTCCCATTAACAAGGCAACCCGCCGATCGTTGTAATGGCACATGGCCAAGTGAATTAAGTTATAAATCATGTCTTCATTATGAACGGTATAGGGCATCGCCGCACGAAAACGATGCTTGATTGTCACCTGAGGAACGGCCTTTAAAACAAAGCCGAAGGTCCATAGCTTAAGAGATATTTCTTCCTCGTCCCAGCCGTAGGTTCGCAAGCCATCATCATACCCGCCCACTGCTTCAAAGGCTGTTTTCATAACGGCAAAGCAACCTCCCGGCAAAACGGGTACTTCAAAAGCGCTGGGTTGAAGAGGCAGCCAGCGGGATTCTGTCAGTGTAACAATGGTCTTGCCACACATGCCGCTGTAGATTGCATCATCATTAACGCCCCTTTCAACCTGCTGCCATTGAGAAGGCGCATCTGCCTTAATATCCGCAATGTTGGGACACACGGCATCGGCCTTTTCGGTGATCATAACAGCCATCAGATTGTCCAGCCAGTAATCCGGCACAGCAATATGGGCATCACAAAACAGCAGTATATTATTTGTGGCCAGGGCTGCTCCGGCATTTCTAGCCCGGGCCAGCCCCAGGCCAGTGGTACGCAAGTGCTTCATATGCCGGTATTCATCGGTTAATAAAAAGGCCGCGCTGTTGTCCATGGAATGATCGTCTACGATGATGCATTCATAAGCTGTATGGTTTTTCGAATTAAGAATTCCATCTATGGTTTTTTTTAGCAGCTCCCCTTCATTGCGGCTGGCAATAACAATAGATACCGGCATGGACTCGCCCCCTAAAACGGTAAGTTAAAGCGGTTCATATACCAAGAATCATCATGCTTTCGTTCGAGGGTGATTTTTGCTTTAAGCTGTTGACAGACCGGTTCCTGAGCGATTTGTTCAAGATAACCTTCAGCCTCGGGGAATACATCCAATTGTGCCATTAACCGCTTTAAACGTTTCTCGCCATAATGGCAAAACCCCATTACAATTAGGTTGTGAATCAGCTCCTGGCTGTGAATTTGATATGGCGGAATAGATCTGAACCAATGCTGTACCCGGGTACCCGGCACGCCGATCATGCGATAGCCGAAGGTCCATAGCTTAAGGGATAATTCCTCCTCCTCCCAGCCATAACCTACAAAAGCAGAACCAAATCCCCCCAGATCATCAAAGGTATCTCGTTTAATCATGGTGCAGGGACCTGTCATCACTGGTACATCGCCCACACCAAAGGGCACGGCAAGATAACCGGTTTCAGTTAAGGAATGGAATGTCTTTCCGCAGCCGCTCCAAGCCTTAGGGGTTGAAGCGGCTGCGAACATCACATCAATATAACCCTCAGGCAAAAAAACAGCATCCAGATCGCAGATCACAGGGCAAGCCGCCTGAGCATGGGCGTCTTCCATGGCTTGGGCCATTGTATCCAGCCAGAAATCCTCCACCATAACATGCGCGTCGCAAAAAACAAGAACATCCCCTATGGCACTGGCCACACCGGTGTTTCTGGCCGCAGCGATGCCCGGACCGGATTTTCGTACAAGCTTTACCCTGTTCAAATATTCTTGTTCCTTAGCAAATTCACAGCTTAAATCCTGTGAGTCATCATCCACGACGATGATTTCAAATGCCCGGGAGCTCTTGGCCTTCAGCATGGTATCCACCGTTTGCTGGAGCATATTACCTTCGTTTTTACTGATAATGATGATGCTGATCATTGATTAGCCCCTGGTAGTGGTGGTGGTTCCGGTGATGTCGCAATTGCAGCAGCTCACCGGCCCGCAATCCACAGCGGCAGCCGCTTTTACCTGAACAGGAGCCGTTTCCACATTGCTGACGCTTCCTTGTATTTTAACAGAGGCGCGAATCACATTGCCAGAAACCACCGGTTGGCTGATCAATTCCGGTATAAGATTCAAAAGGTATTGGCTGCCCTCCAAATCGCTCTGGCTGTTCATCATCAGCATGACGAAAAGCGCGGAGGTTTGTTCTGTAACCACCCCATCGGAGGAGGTGAGTGTAAAGTCCACAGGAAATGAAAGGTTCATAACCAGATTGACAGCGTTTTTTGTTATGGCCAGGAGGTTTGGCTTAACCCTGGCAAATTCGAAGTTTGACAGGGTATAGGGCGCCGTTCCCATAGCGCTAAAGGGAATTGATGCTGCAGAAGAAAGAACTGCCGTATCTGCATGGCAGAGGGTATTCAGTTTCAAAATTCGATGCTCCCGGATTCCCAGGCTTCGGCAATGACCACGGTCACCTACCACCCCAAACTTTTCCGGATCGGCTTTAATGCCCAGAAGCAGCGTTTGCAGTTCATAGTTAAGGGTTAAGGTGTTTATCTCCGCATCGTACAAAAGGTTTGAGGCAATGCCGGATTTAAACAGGCTATAAATATCGATATCGGTTATATCGTCCGTTACATAAACGTTTTCATCAAAGGCAACATTAACAAAAAGGAATTTGCTCCGCTCCGTACCGTTGCCATCCTGGTAATTAACAATTAAATAAGGCTTGAACAGCCCTCTGATCCGGTACCGTCCTTCACCAAGAGGTGCCACATCCAGATCATATACAGCTTGCTGTATACCCGTGAACTCTGCCGAAAGGACGGTATACGGCCCATTGCCATCATTGGTGCTAAAGGCCCTGGGAATTTGCCCTTGGCCGGAATGATTCATCCATTTTTCAAAATACAGCTCATAGGCCGCTGTACAGTGGATTCTGATGCCTGAGCAATCGTCTTCGCGTTCATGGCAGCAGCATTTGCAGGGTGTACAGCAGGACATGCAACAAGGATCTGCGCATTGCATGCCGCAAGATGCTTTGCAATTGAGCATTTTATCACTCCTATTATTTCTTGTGCAGAGGGGCGGTTTTCGCCCTTTCTGCTACCACATGTTATTCCTTTATCATTTAAGATGTGCGAATATCCAAGTATGCAATCTGCTTTTGATGTAAAAGGGCCTTTATTTCATAAACTAAAGGCTTTTGAAACAGCTGGCCATTGACTAGTATTGTATGAAATTCGCCATTTTCACCAAAGGGGTCAACTGCCTGCCCTAACTTCTTTTGAGCAATATGCCCATGGAACCGCTGCCCCAGGATGGCTTCAGGCAAATAATCGGTATTCACCGAGACCACCACGCTTTGAACCCCAAATTGGCCAGTCAAGGCAAGCAGTTCTTCATTTGATCTATGCCAAAGAGGCATGCAAAGCCTAAGCCCTGCCTTATAACAATTGATCTGGTTGCATACCGCGTTTTTATTAACATGAATATCTCCATAAACAATGGCGCTAATACCCAGCTCCTTTTTTACTTCTTTAAAGGCCTGAATCAGCAAATCTCCCTGCAGCTGGGGATCTAGCCGCAAAACGCGCAAAGGCAACCTCATGGCTTTGGCCTGGTGCCTCACGATGACATCGCTTTGTCCATGGTAAATGTCCTTGTCATTCTCCTGAGCACAATGCAAAAGAGCAACGCATTTTCCCATCTGTTCCGCCATATGCAGCGCCAGGCCACAATCTTTCCCGCCACTGAACATGCATGCAAAGGTTTCCCCTGGTTCAAGGCTGCGCAGTGCGCTATCATCTTCAATAAACAACCCGTTCATCATTGGCCTCCTGTCTTCACTTTATCCCTCTCCTTATTCTATGCAGCACCCCAAAAAGTGGATAAAAAAAGCCAGCCGCTGCTGACTTTTCAGCGCGTCGACAAAGTCGACGCTTTCGTGCGACACAGGTGTCGCACGAGGGATTTCCCTCACTGCACTGTAAAATCTTCGATTTTACGGTCGGGGCCATCGGCCCATTAAGGCCCTGAAAGGGCTTCGGGCAAGGTAGGAATTTCTACGAAATTCCACCGAAAATCG
>JAVBTR010000023.1:0-122456 GCA_031556065.1 Eubacteriales bacterium
ATTGATTTTCTACGATAGGCTCTTCTTTTTTCTGTCTATTGGTCAGGGTACAGTCCATTTACTGGCAGACCTTTTTGTTTCAAGCATATCAGACTTCAGAGCAGCAGCCATTCCACATAAAAGCGTAGTGACCATCTAAAATGAAGATATACCAATCATCCACTTTATCAACATACTCGAACACTTCGCCTTCATTCACTTCCCGAACGGCAAGCTCATATTTTGAAGAAGGACCGGTCCGAGGCTGGGTATGGGCGTTCATGCGGATTTTGCCCACAGGTCTGGCTGAAGCGATATCGGAATCCAATAGAATATCCGCGTTTCTCTTGCGGATAAAGCCGGAGGCTTCACGAAGGTTCACCACATAATAGCCATCGTATTCATCGATAATGGTAAGCCTAGTGTAAGACGCCAGAGAGCCTACCCGCTTTTCAGAATGGGGGAAAGCGTATACGGGCATGGAAGAAAGCAGAATCATGTGATCGGCGTTTTCTACCACATATTCATCCATTACATAGCCTTCCTTGCCATCGTATTGGATATGGAACCAGCCACTATGGCTATCATCCAAAATGGTAACAGTGGCACCGTTTTTAATGGAGCCAATGGATTTGGCATTGGATTTGGGGCCAGAGCGGAATGTGATCTGCTTGGCGATGACTTCGCCCGTCCATTGGGCGCCATCAGCTAAGCACACCATAGGGATAGACAGCAAAAGAACAAGTGCTAGTAACAAGGTCACCGTGCGTTTCAAAATGCTCACTCCTTTATTCGGCTTTCAAAAGGCAAACTGCCATGGCAGTGATACCGGCACCTTCGCCTTCAAAGCCCAAGCCTTCGGTGGTGGTCGCCTTTATATTAACATATTCTGTTTTAATTCCCAATACCCCCGCCACATTTTCTTTCATAGCATCCATATAGGGCAAAAGCTTGGGGGTCTGGGCGATGATCGTGATATCCGTGTTGTGTACCTTTAAAGCTTTTTCCTCCAGCATTTCTACCACGTGTTTTAAAAGTGTTATGGAGGAAATGTCTTTAAACTTTGGGTCTTTATCGGAAAAATGGCGGCCAATATCGTACAGTCCTGCGGCGCCCAGCATGGCGTCCATCAGCGCGTGAAGAGCTACGTCAGCGTCACTGTGGCCTAGTAACCCCTTTTCGTAGGGAATTTCAACGCCACATAAGATAAGCCTGCGGTCAGGCACCAACCGGTGCACGTCATACCCTTGGCCAATTCGCATGGCGGACACCTCCTTTTCAGCGCGCTTTTTTAAAATGCTTATGGCCACGGGAATATCTTCTGGGGTGGTCAGCTTAATGTTCTCTTTGGAGCCTGAGGAAAGATGCACCCTTATGCCCAAACGGGAGACCAACTCCGCTTCGTCTGTACCGCGAAAATCCCCGGCTTCCTGGTGGGCTTTTAAAAGAAGCTCTTTTTTAAAGCCCTGGGGGGTCTGCATGGCGCGCAAAAGGCTTCGATCCAGGGAGCTAGTAATAAAGCCATCCGCGTCAGCTAACTTCAACGTGTCGGTTACAGGGACAGCGGCCACGCCGGAACCGTAAGCTTTAACGGAGGCGATGGCGCTTTCAATGATCACCTTGGTTACAAGCGCCCTGGCTCCATCGTGGACAAGCACCGTATCGCACTCTTTTGGTAAAGCGCCAAGGCCGTTGAAAACGGAAGCCTGACGGTCGTAACCGCCGTAAGCATAGGCCGCGATAGCAAGCCTATGGGTTTGCATCAAGCGGGCGATTTGCGCTTCCTCTTCTTTGCGTACCACCAAGACGATCCCATCGCATAAAGGCGCGAAGGCTTGGACACTTAATACCAGCGCCGGAGTACCCATAAGGGGCATAAGCACCTTGTTGGTATCCTTTTTCATTCGTTGGCCACTGCCGCCCGCTAGTATAATGGCGTAAATCATCAAGAACGCTCCTGAAGGGTTTTTTCGTCTTCTGAAAGCACCCGGTACATTTCCTGGGCACCTTCCTTGCGCACGGTTTCGGCTATTTTCAAAATTTCGTACTGGCCGTAACGGTCCCCAAAGCGGATGGTCAATTTGTCCCCTTCCTTAACCACTTGGCCAGGCTTGGCTACTTTGCCGTTGACAGACACCCGGCCGCCATCACAAGCTTCGTTAGCCACCGTGCGGCGTTTGATTATCCTAGAAACTTTTAAGAATTTGTCCAGTCGCATAATTACCTCGTTATAAGCATAGTTATAGAAAGAAAAAAGCCCACAGGCATGACCTGCGGGCTTGTACAAGTGAAATTACTTGTTAACGGTATCCTTCAGGGCTTTGCCTGCCTTGAAAACAGGAGCCTTGGAAGCAGCGATCTTGATTTCTTCGCCGGTGCGGGGGTTGCGGGCGGTGCGGGCGGGGCGGCTCTTCACTTCGAAGGTGCCAAAGCCAACAACTTGAACCTTATCGCCAGCTTTCAGAGCATCGGAGATAACGTCGATAACGGCATTCAAAGCTTTTTCGGAATCCTTCTTGGTAAAACCAGTTTTGGCCACGATGGCAGCTGCGAGTTCGGATTTGTTCATAAAAATTCCTCCTTGTTAATTAGCCAGTTTAACTGGCAATAAATGCGGGTTATACCCTAAAATTCGTCCTGGTTTTCAAGGGCGAATCCCTTTACGAAAAAGCAGCATAACAATAATGGGATTATTCCCCTTGATTGTGCTTCGCTTTTCCTCGTTCCCAGTATACATCCATTTCCGCTAAAGTCAAGCCCTCCAACGATTTTTCCGCTAAAAGAATCTCATTTTCCATTCTTGAAAACCGCTTTATGAACTTTTCGGTGGCAGATTGAAGACAAAGTTCCGGCTGAATTTTCAATTTTCTAGCAACATTTACACAAGAAAACAGTAAATCCCCCATTTCCTCGTTGGGATCTTGTCCGTTTTCCATGTTTTGCTTAAGTTCGTTGGCCTCCTCATACACTTTTTCAAGGGCGGCCAAGGGGGTTTCAAAATCGAAGCCCACCTGCTTGGCTTTGTTTTGCACCTTGGAAGCCCGCATTAAAGCGGGCAAAGAAGTGGGAATATCCTGCATGAGTCCGGTGTAACTTTGAATACCCTTTTCAGCCTTTTTAATTTTTTCCCAATTATCGATTACTTCATCGGCGGTATTGCACTGATCCGCTCCAAAGATATGCCTGTGGCGGGAGATCATCTTGTTCACCACGGCACTGGTTACATCGTAAATATCGAACTCCCCGTGCTCTTTGGCGATCTGGGCATGGAAGACCACCTGCAAAAGCACATCGCCCAGTTCATCGTATACATGCGCCATATCCCCTTGGTTAATGGCGGCAATGGTCTCGTAGGCTTCTTCGATCAGGTATTGACGAAGGCTCTCGTGGGTCTGCTCCTTATCCCAGGGGCAGCCGTTTTCTGCCCTCAGCATGGCCAGCACTTCCACCAGATCGTAAAAGTCCTGGCGGGTTCTTTCTACCATAGGGGAGGGCACGATGTATACCGCGCTTTGATGGTCGTATCCGTCTTGCCTGTCTAGTTCGAATAAGGGCAGGAGTCGCACCTGGTTTGTGGTTTTTAAAAGCACTTGGGTTTCCGGTTCATAGACCGTCAGAAGCCAAAGCTTTACTTCGCCTGTCAGTACCCGGCTGTTCAACTCCGTAACCAGCAGCGGTTCCCGGGGATTTAAAAGGCTTCTTTCGCAGGCGATGCCGGGAATTATCCGAAGGTTTTCCGGCGCAGCCTGGGCAGCGGTAGCAAAGAAATCGTTTCCGGCGCTGACACCGGGCAGCAGGGCGACCTGGCATTGGCCCTTTCCGATTAGAGCGCGGACAGAGGCATCGCTTAAGCCATCCGCTACGGCATAAACCAAATCGTCTAATGTGGAAAGATAGGCAACGATCCTTTCGTTTAATTCGTCGAAATCGAAGCTGGTTTCATAAAAGGCATCCAAGGTTTCAAAACCGATACCTTGGCTTTGCAAATAGGGCACAGCGCCATGTTGGGCTGTTCGCAGAACCACCTTTTTTGCTTTTTTCAAGGCTTCCAACGCGCCTAAAGTCAGTTGGTTTTCATCCCCGTGACCCAAAGAAACAATGGTAATCTTTTGCATGCTTATCTCCTTCTTTTGAAAAAGCTCAGGTCTTCCTTGGTAATGGCTTTAAGATAGTAGGCGGCGGCAAAATAGACCCCTATTCCGGCAAAAAGCTCCACAAGGAGCATAAGCCGTCCGGCAGGCAGGGCTTTATCCAATAAAAGCACTGCCAATGCCATGGCCACCGTAGCCAAAAGGGGGCGAATCACGATGTTCATCCAATCGAAATCCATATCCGCATACTTGCACACATAGTAAAGGTTGGGTACCATGCTAACCCCGTAACAGACGATGGATGAAATAGGTGCGCCGTGAATATTGATTTCGGGAATGGGAAGAAGAATCTGGTTTAAAACGATCTTCATGACGACCCCGGCCATCAGCGTATACATGGGGATTTTCTGCTTTTTAAGCCCCTGCAAAATCCCCGAGGTGCTTTGCACCACGGTGAAGAGCACGATGGTCAGGGAGGACATGGAAAGCAAATCCGCGGTGGTCTGAAAGTTTTGGGCGGAAATGGAAGAGCCGTAAACCAGCTGTAAAATAGGCCCGGCCAGAATACTCATACCAACGGAACAGGGCAGACCAATCAGAAAAGAAAACCGAAGGCCCAGAAGGCTCTGCTTGCGTACCACTTCATAATGGCCCCTGGTAGCGGCGGAGGAAATAGCGGGAACCAGGCTCATGGCGATGGCCAGGGCCAGAGCGGTAGGCACATTAATCAGGTTAATCACAATGCCGGAATAGCAGCCGTACAGCGCCCGGGCCTGGGCTTCATCGAAGCCGGCCTGAGCCAGCCGCGACATGACCATGGAAGAATCCACAAATCCGGCCAAGGGCACAATGGAAGCGCCCAGGGTAATAGGAATGGCAATGGCAACCAATTGCTTTAAAATATCCCGGCGGCTTTTTTCTGTTTCCCCGGCTGCTTGCGGCAGTGCGTTAAAGGCAGACTCCTTGCGCTTGTATATTACCATCATATATAAAAGGGTAATGGCTTCTGTAATGGAGGTACCCAACAGCGCCCCTGCGGCGCCGTGAGCAAGGCTGATTTTGGAACCCAGCCAAGCCAGCGGCAGCGCTACGGCAACCTTAAATACCTGTTCGATCAATTGGGAAATGGCGGTGGGCACCATGTTCTGCTGCCCCTGCATAAAGCCTCTGAACGCGGAAAGGGCGCAAACGATAAACACGGAGGGCGCAATGGCTAAAAAGCCCAGATAGGTCTGGCTGTCCCGCACCATGAAATTGGCCAGCCAGCGGCTTCCTGCCAGGGTCACCAACATCATAACAAGACCAATGGCGCACAGTAAATACAAGGCGGTTTTAAAGATGTGTTTGGCACCTTTGGGGTCGCCCTTGGCCAAAGCGGAACTGACCATTCGAGATACCGCCACAGGGAGCCCGGCGGAGGAAACAGTCAAAAGCAAGTTATAGAAAGAGTATACGAATTGATAAGTACCCACCCCATCGTCCCGGATCAGATGTACCAAAGGTATGCGGAAAAACACGCCTACCAATTTACAGATAATCCCCACTACGGAGAGGATTGTCACCCCGCTTAAAATGTTCTTTTGGGTATTCGTCATCGAATTACTTCCTTATTGGTTCATTACAATCTGCTATTATAAACCAATTTAACAAAAAATACCACCTTGGGGGTGGCATTTAGTTGGTTACTGCTCCATCTGTCGGCCGACGATTCCCGCAGCGGTTTCGGCCACCTTGATCTCCGTATCGCCCATTTTCGCGCTTTGATCCTTGCTCAATAGCAACACGGCGCCGATGGCCTCACCATCTGCGATGATGGGTGAAAGCACCTGGGAAGTATAGCCGGACATATCTTCCTCATTGGTCACGGGAACGATCTTGCCGCCTAGCTGGCGGTTAATGGCCACTGTCTGCCTGTTGGAAATAGCGGTTTCCAGATCGTGGCTGATGGGCTTTTCCCACAATTCCTTTTTGCTGACCCCGCTGGCGGCAATGACCTGGTCCCTGTCTACAATGCAGGCAATATGCCCCAGAGAACGGAAAAGGGATTCGGTGTAATCTTTCGCGAAGGATGACATTTCGCCAATGGGAGAATACTTCTTTAAAATGACTTCGCCATCACGATCAGTGTAAATCTCAAGCGGGTCGCCGTCACCGATAACATGGACATCGAAAACCTTGTCCTTTTGGTTCGTGGCTGATTGGACAATACGGCAGTTTAAGCTTTCGATGCCCTGATTAAAATTTACGGTGTCCTCCAGGGTGCAGGCCCGCAGGAGCGTGTCGATGTCTGCTTGTAGCTGAATTTCTAGGTGATCTTCAAATACCTTGATGCGGTCGATGATCAGCTCCAGGTCGTTGCGCTCCAGCTTTTCTTTTTGAAGGATATCCCGGAACACATCCATAGCCGTCTTGGCCACCCGGTTCACACGGAGGATGGTGTTGCGTTTGTCGGATAGCATATCAATCTGGTGGTTCAAGCCTTCAATCTTTTTTTGCAGGTCGCTTTCCATTTCGTCGTAGGTTTTCTCCAGCAGGGCTTCCTGCTCGGGGTGCTTCATGATATCCCGGATACGCTGCCGCTTGGTGGCTTTCAGTTCATCGTAAAGTCCTTCGAGAACGGCTGCCAGGTTGTCCGCCGATTGCTCTGTTTGGGTGACGTCCTCGGTTTCATGGGCAAGATCGGCGTTTAATTGATCCAACATTTCCGTGGAATGGTTCATCACGCGCTTCACATAAATTTTCAGCAGCTCATCCAGCTTGTCTACCCGGATGTGATGGGAAGTACAGCCGCTCAGCCCCCGCTGATGGTAGGTGCCGCAGGTATAGGCGGGCCTCAAATCATTGCGGCTCATGGCGAACATGGGGCTGGAACAGTCGCCGCATTCCAGAAAGCCAGAGTACACGTTGTCGTATTTTTTCACACCACGGTAATTTGAGCGGGTGCGCTTTTCACGAAGGGCTTTGGTGGTGGCGAAGGTGCGGTAGTCAAGGATGGCCTGATGGTGGTTCTCGATCACGATGTGCTCGCCTTCGTCACGCTTCACATCCTTGCCGTTGATCTTGGCTCGGGTATACTTTCCCTGTCGCAAGGTGCCGATATAGAAGTCGTTATCCAGAATACCCTGGATGCTCACGATGCTCCACGCGGCCTTCACGATGCGGTTGTATTCCTCACCATCGCCCTCCTTGCGCATCTGCTCAGACATGCGTGGGGTGGGGATACCCTGGTCGGTCAGGTGATTTGCAATCTTCTTATAGCCCCACCCGTTGTTGTTATAGTGATCGTAAATCCTTCGCACGATGTCAGCCTCGGTAGGGACGATTTCAAATTGCTTATGCTTGTTGACGATGTAGCCATAAGGTGCGGCGCAAATCCATTGGCCATCGCCTTGCCGTCGTTTGATGACGTTGCGCACCTTCTTGGAGGTGTCGGTGACGGGCATTTCGTTGATCAAAAACTGAAACTGGATTTTTAGCCAGTCGTCATCGTTGGGGAAGTCGATCCCATCCCCAATAGAGATGATGCGAACCCCCGCATCGCGAAGATCTTCCAGCTCCACCAACCCACGGCTGTTGCGACGGGAAAACCGGGAGAAGTCCTTCACGATGAGGATATCCTTTTTATGGGCGATCAGTTCTCGGCGCATGGCTTGGTAGCCTTCCCGCTGCTCAAAGGTATAGCCGGAACGATCCCTGTCCTCATAAAGGGTTAGCGTGCTGCCGGGATATTTAACTTTAACAAAGTCCTCGATAATGGCTTTCTGGTTTTCGATGGAGGTGTTGTCCCTATCCAGTTCATCGTCAACAGAAATTCGGGCGTAACCTGCTATATCGAACTTTTCAATCATTGTGTTGCTCCTTGTATCTTTTGATATTTAAGATTTCTGCCAATTTTATCATATTTAAAAACATGTAGCACAGATAACATTGTATACTATCCAAACGGATAAATCAAGAAAAAGGTTTTGATGTTGTCGGGTTGTATTTGCCGTTGTATTTGGGGTTATATTATGGTATGCTTTTGGCGAAAGGAGTGAGCCTTATGCCGAATATTCTACCGATTTCGGATCTAAAAAACTATGGAGAAGTCCTTAGCCAGTGCGAAAACGGCTCGCCTATTTACCTGACTAAGAACGGGCGGGGCAAGTATGTGGTTCAGAGCTTGGCTGACTATGAGAAGCTCATGGCCACCATTCAACTTTTATCTGAGCTGGCACAAGGTCAGGAATCCCTGCGCAAAAGCGGCGGCATGGCCCTTGAGGACGCTTTTATGGGCTTGGGGGACTGAGATGCCGTATCGTATTGCCGTTGCCCCTAAAGCCAGGGAAGATTTGCTTGCCATCAACGCATACATCTGTGAGGAGCTGAACAATCCCGACGCGGCGAAAAAGCTGATGCGGGAGATGAAAGCGAAAATCGCCTCCTTATCTGAAATGCCTGAACGTGGCACAACCTTGGATAGCGTCATTCCCCTTAAAACAGGGTTTCGCTTTCTGGTTTGTGGTTCTTATAAAATTTTCTATGTGTGCTCCCGTGAGCAGGTTGATGTACTTAGAATTTTGAATGATCGTCAAAATTACATGAAAGCGTTGTTTTGAATGGCATGATCTTATCGAGCCCTTTCGAAGGAGAGTGATTTTAATGTTGTACTGTGAAAAGTGCGAAAGACTGACAAAGCAGATGAATCCGATCTGTCCGCACTGCAAGGAAGCCCTTCATGAACCCAAAGACAATGATTCCGTGCTGCTGATTGAGCTGGACTTTATTCACGCTGAACTCATTGCTTCGCTGCTTAACGATCAAGGTATTCTTTTCCTGAAGGCCGGGAAAAGAGGTGCGGCATTCACCCTGCGCGGGGGAACGCTTCTGGAAGAATACCGCTTCCTGGTTCCTTATGATGTTTATGATAAGGCCAGGAACCTGGTCACGGAGGTTTTCGGTGAAGATGAGGACATAATGAAGGCGCTTGGCGCGGCTTCATTGGAAAAAGGTTAGGGGGCGTATGATGGGCAAGCACCTGATCGATAAGCGCTTTTTTCGGGAGAATCAGCCGCAAGAATTCTCTTCAGCGCGTTTTGCATACTCTCTTTTACATATGCCTGATCTGGAAAAAAGAGTGGAAATCGTTGCTAAAGAGAAAGGCATACGAACCAACGACATAAGCACAACTCGTGAAGCGCTTGATGCGGTGTTCGATCCAAGTGATCTTTTGCAATGGCTCCGCCGGGAAATACCTGGCCCGAACAAAGCGCAGTTGTACTCGCAGGTATTAGCCCATGAAGATTTGCTTATGCCCAGCGTGCTAAAGCGAATCCTTACCAGCTATGTTGATGTATTTATTGAAAACACGGTTAATTTGGTCGTTCATGCCCAAAACGATTACTCTCCCTGGCTGCTGGCGCACTTTGACCAGATTCGCAACCCTTATGCGCAATCGATGATGTGTTTGGCCCTTGGCTTTCGTGCTCAGCCGGATATCATCCCCTGGATGATGCAGCAGTTTGAAAGCATGAAGAAACGCTATCCTGATGATTCCTTCTCGGAAGGCCCGCTTTTTGGGCTGATTGAGCTTTCAGAACGTTTCGGGATGGATTGACCTGTTGCTTATTCTTGTGAAAACACATTGGATATGCTAGAATGTGGGGGCCAGCACGCGAGCCTTCTTTGGAGGCAAGAGTAAGAAATGGGCTGGAAAATAAAAAGGTATGAGGAGGTCGTCATTATGTCTGCAATCATTAATCACAAACCTTCGGAGATGAGATTATTTTCAAACATAATATTGAGGAGACATAATGATAGAACTAAAAGGGAAACGCAATTCCGCGGTTATTTATGCGGAGAAAATTGATCGGGAGACAAAAACCCAGCTGGCTGAACTGCTTCGCAATATCGCTTTTGCTGACTCGAAAATCAGGATCATGCCTGATACCCACTCGGGAAAAGGCTGCGTTGTCGGAACCACTATGACACTGAGCGGGCGGCTGTGCCCTGCAATGGTGGGTGTCGATATAGGATGCGGAATGGAAACCGTCATTTTTGATGAAAAGGATATGGACCTCCCGAAGCTGGATGCGCTTATTCACACCTACATACCTTGCGGCTCAAAGGTGCATGAAAAACCTGTGGTAACCGATAACGCAATAGACCTATCCAAACTTCGGTGCTTTTCAAAAGTAAACAGTGGTCGTGCGTATCGCAGTATCGGCACACTTGGCGGTGGTAACCACTTCATTGAGCTTGACAGGGATGACGACGGCACGCTTTACTTGATTATTCATTCTGGCTCCAGGCAGCTTGGAAGCGATGTGGCTAAGTATTATCAGGATGCAGCATATCGTTATCAATGTAAGAAAGCCAGGAGAAATATCCGCGCAGCAACTTTTGAACAGCGTGATGACGACGATGGATACTACACAAAGCCAGTCATCCACGAGAAAAAGGCTCCCGAGGTCGTATATGAACGTGCAATACTTGACGGCGAGCTCTTTGATGATTATTTACACGATATCTCCATTGTTCAGGCATTTGCCGACTTAAACAGAAAAACCATGGCCGATACCATCTTAAACGGCATGGGGATGCATGTGAAAGACAGGTTTTCCAATGTTCACAACTATGTGGATGCGGAGCGCATGATCCTAAGAAAAGGCGCTGTTTCTGCAAATCAGGGTGAGCGGCTCATTATTCCGCTAAACATGCGCGATGGCGCACTCATCTGCACCGGGCTTGGCAATCCTGACTGGAACTTTTCTGCACCCCACGGCGCGGGGCGCGCCTGCAGCCGAACCGATGCGAAGTACGCGTTCAGCGTTGAAGCGTTTCAGGAGCAGATGAAAGGCATCTATACGACGACGGCGAACGCAGGCTCGGTTGATGAATGCCCGATGGCATATAAATCGCCTGAAGGCATTATCGCGGCACTTGGGGATACCGTGCGCATCGAAAAACGCATCCACCCTATCTATAATTTCAAGGCGTGCAATTGAGGCGCCTTGCGACTATATCGGCCAATGAATAAAAGCTCGCCGCCATATCCGATAAAGGATATGGCGGCGAAAATTACTCGTACCAGCCACTCATTTTTTTCAAACAGCGATCTTTCATATGGATATGACTAAAGGATTTTAAGCCCATACACTGCAACCGTGTCTATTTAACTTCCTGCTCCAAATCCGCAAAAAGCTCATGATTGAAAAAATCAATAACGGTTATATTGAGTCCATCACATATCTTCTTGATCGTTGATATGGTAGGGTTTTTGCTAGTGCGGCTAACAATGTTATTTAATGTTGACTGTGTTACGCCTGATATCGTCCCTAACTTGTTTAAGGTAATTTCGTTTTCTGTTAATAGCATTTCTATTCGGCTAATGACGGCCTCTCCAATGGTCATAACATCCACCTCAACTATATATGGTTAATGTCATTCTATCCAATATAAAGAAAGAAGGTTAACCTTAGACGGTTGACTTTTCGGACTGGAGAGATTAGAATTAACCATGGATGGTTAAATGCACAAGATGAAGTGAGGCGATGATGATGGATTATCGTTTTATGGGTAAGCAGATCAAAGCAATGCGAATCAGAAAAGGGCTCACGCAAGCACAGTTGGCTGAGCAGGTGGACCTGTCAAATGCTTTTATTAGCGCCATCGAATGTGGCACAAGAATTGCGAGCCTTGAAACCATTGTCAAGCTTGGTGATGTTTTGGATGTGCCAATAGATTGGTTGTTATTCAATCATTACAATGAAAAACGTTTTGAAGGGTATACAACTACTACTGTTCAGAAAGCGGAAAACTTGCTCGAAATTGCTTTAAAATTGTGCAAAGAATAAACACAAGTAATTAAGGCTACTGCAAGAATTAAGCTTCCTGTTCACTTCGATAATGCATTATCGCGTCAACTAGATATACCATACGCAAGGAAAAACGCATTCGTCCTATTTATAGTTTCAAGGGGTGCAATTGAGGTACATCGAGAGGATACCAAACCACAAATAAACGCTCGCCGCCATATCCCCTGTCGGATATGGCGGCGAAATTTAATGAAGTTGATGAATCCCCGCCTTTTTTAGAATAACGGCTGCTTAACGGTCAAAAGTGAGGATATCCGGCAAAGATGGTTCACCCTCATCGTTTTGAAGTTCTGCGTACTGACCGGAAAAATAGAGGTCTGTATACAACAGTTCCATGGCGGCGTAGCTCATTTCAGGTGAAACGCGCGCAGGTTCTTGGGTGCTGTCTTCAAGATAGATTGCTTTAGCGATGAAAACAGGCAGAAGGACAAACTCGTTTTCGTCCTCACCCGGATATACCGCGTAGCCCAGCTCAACAGAATGAACATCGCGGATATTCCCTGCCATGATCAATCCTTCAAGCCGTGCCTTTAGCGTGTCAAAAGCGCATAGCGGCACATCTTTATGAACCACATCGGTTACCTCAAAGAGCCTGAAGTTTACGGCGCATTCCTCATCGGGTATGGATAGGCTTAGATGCCCCTCAACGCCCAGATAGTCCGGCAAGAGGTAACCCTTTGCGGTTCCCATAATCGGGATATTCCAAAGCGCCTGGCGGTATGACAGCTGATACGATCCGGCAGGCGTAATGGGATTTTTCATCTGCTTATCAGTCTTGCGGTATGCGCAATCCCAATATTCAAAGGCACTGACGCTAAGGTCAAACGCCCGGTCCGGGTAGAAACGCGAAAGCACCTCGTGGTAGTAAGCGTCGACCTCCCGTACAGTCATCTTCACCCCTTCAGGGTAGGCCTTTTCCCAGTCCACTGTATCAGGCGCCAGCCTATAGCCTTTATCCACCAGCACATTCCATCCGCCAGCCTGCTCAATCGCCTTCGCAAAGGAGCTCTGTGGCCGCCAGCCCAATTGACCAGGAAGGTTGATAAATCCCCAGCCGTCCTCCTTATGGAGATATTCGCGTGACTGTTCATCATAAACAAGCCCCTTTGCAAACACGGAGGCTTTCTCTTCATCAAGCGGCGGTAAGAGGCGTGCCTTCAAAACAGGAAAGGAATCGATTTCCGGAATGCATATGCTATCCAGATCAATCCGGATGGTTCGCCCGTTTGCCTGATATGTTTCATGCCATCCGGCCTGCGACTGTTCGCGCAGTTCGCCAATGGATATCAATGTATCGGCTTTTGCGCAAAGAGGGAGCAGTAATGCAAAAAGAATGAGGCCTGCTCGCTTCATGACTTAGTCCCTCCTTAATTGCTTTCGGCATAAAGCATTTTAGCTGCGGCATTCATTTCCCGAATCAATGCGTCCATGCTCGCGCTTGACGGCTCCCTGCCCGAAAAGCGCTCGATAATGGGTATCAGCGTGTTCATGCCGGAGGTGGTTACATCCGTGTTCAAATACAGGGAATCATACGGCACACGAAGGGTCTTTGCGGCTTGCCCATAGATTTGAAGCGACTCAGGATGCACTTTCCAGTCATCCGCATGAATGGCCATAAGGTGCGCTCTTTTTAGGTCCAGTTCCTCCTGAATGCTGCGCTGGTCTTCTTCCGCCGCCTCTGATAGCTTTTTCTCAAGAACAGCGATCTCATCTTCCGCCTGTTTGACGTTTCTCTCATAATATGCCGATCGGATAGGCTGATCTAAATCCTGATAAAGCGTATAGGCCATGTAGGATTCTTTTCGAAGGCTCTCCGCCATGAACTCGATAAACAGCAGCGCCTCCGCCTTGTTGCGCGAAGCAGGATGGATCACCGCTGCCGAGACCGTGGTACAAAGCGCCTGCGCCGCGGCATCACCCAGCGCAGGAGGCAGAAGCATGACTGCCTTATCGCTGTCGAGCCACGTGACCGCAGCACCCATGGAGTAAGAAAACAGGAGCGATTTGTCGCCGCTGCGATTGCCATAGCTGTATTTTTCTAAAAGCTGCCAGTTATCGCAAAACAGCGCAAGCGCCTCCCGATAGCTCTCCGTACCAAAATCAAGCGGGGCATCCGGCCTTTCATATTGTAGGATGTACTGGCGCGTTAGCTCTTGAAGAAGATAGGAAAGCTCACCGTTACAGTCATAAAAAGGCGGTGCGGACGGGTCGGTGCCGTAACGCTCATCATACTCATTGAGTTTTTGGAAGAATGCCGCATAGGTTCGCGGCACCTCGCCCATGTCATACTGCTTCCAAAGCGTTTCATCCACCGTCCAGGAAAACGCGTAGCTATTCAGCGCAAAGGCAACTAAATGCCCATCCTTCTCTAACGCGTCACGGATACCAGGATACGTAAGCTTAGAGAATGCGGTCAGCTTTTCGCTTTCGTCCAGCGGCGTCACAAACTGTTTAACCACCATGTATTTGAGCTTACCCGGAGCATCAACAATGAAGATATCGATCGCGCCATCCTCAGTTAAAACCGCTTGTTCAAACTCAGGCAATGCCGTATCCCACTCCGTATATACTGTGATATCTGGATATGCGTCCATAAACTGCTTAATTACATTCGGATCCCCGCCGCCGTGGACAGTAAGCGTCCCGGCAGATGCTGCCATGGGAATCCCCAGGAAGCAAAAAACGCAAAACCAAATCAAAACCTTTTTCATCTTAATCCCTCCTTACCCCTCTATGCGCTGAGCCTGAGGGAACATAACGTCATACCTGTAAATGGTTTTCCGTTCATGTTCACCTTGCTCTTTTCCTACGAATGATCATTCATATGTAAGACGGCCAAGGGATGGGTTATCTCACATCCCGGCAAAAATAGTTCTAGATTTTCCTGTACTCCTTTTTGGACACAAAAATACCGGGAGTGTAATCCCCCGGTAAGAGACGCTCAATTTAGAGATATACGGAAATTATTGAATAGGTTGTTGCTTATCAGCGCTCGAACGATGCAGATGCACTGCGCTGCTTTTTCTCACGCTGAACAGCCGTTTCGGCATTACGCTTCTTGTTGAAGGAAAGCAAATCCAATGTGCTTTGACGCAGTTCACGATTGCCGGATTGATATACGGCAACCAAATATTTTTTCTCCTTAAACTTAGCATAAATGGGTTTGAGCTGCTCGCGCACGGCAGGATCGTTTTTTTCCGCATTGGTCAGCCAAACCTCTACCAATTGCTGGTCATCCCGGACATTGATCTCCAAACACTTCACACTCCTTGTTGCCAATAGTTTCCTCAACGCTCCTTGGGTTTATACATGGCCGCTTTCTTTGCGGTATTCAAAATCTCCGGTGGAATCAAATCAATAGTCCGTTTCAAATCTTCATACTCGCTTAGCTTCTGGTTGATCTCAAGCTTGCGCTGGACGCTTTCCCGGCTGGCGGAATTCAGCTCCTTACCCAGTCTGGCGTTTTCAGCAGACAGATCTTTATAGACCTTATCGTATTTCTTCATCTGGGTTTGCATCTTTTCCGCATTGGGGATATACTTTTCGATTAACTCGGATATCTGGTCTCGCTTGGACTTGGCGTTGAAAACGTTGATATCATCCAACAGCGCCAAGATCGCATCCCTTTGACGGTTGAGATGCGCGGCCTCCTTGAACAACCTCGGCGGAATATGGTCACGGCCTGTTTCGCTGGCACTTTCGCCGCGCTCCAGGTTCGGATATTTTTTAACCATGTGCTTCCAGAATGAATCCTGCCATTGCGTCAGCTTTTTCTTGTTGCCCAGGATATCCTTGGCCGAAAGCCGCTGATCTTGTGTCAGTGGGACAAAAGATAGGTGCATATGAGGTGTTTTCTCATCCATGTGGACCACGGCAGATATGATCGTTTCAGGCGATTGTTGCTGTTTCATGAAAGTTAGAGCTTCTTCGAAAAAGACCTTGATCTCTGATTTCTTCTTGCCTTTGAAAAATGCCGGACTGGCTGTAATCAAAGTTTCGACCACCCGGATGCTATCCTTGCGGGTGCGGCATCCAACGGCTGCTATTTGACTCTCCGCCTCTGCGCGATACTTCCCAATGGGCGTAACCAAGTGGAAGTTGTCCTTACTGCGGCTGGTATCTACATCCGGATTGCTGGCATACTTTTCCTTCGTGCGCTCGTCGTGGGCTTCAATGTTGCCGATTTCCGGGCCTTTGTATTTTGCAAATCGCAAAATGGCGTATTGTGCATTTGCCATGGGCTCTGTCTCCTTTGTAGTCTAAATTTTGTGTACCGTATGTACATCTGTACGGAGGGTGGTATGTATGGTACGGATAGTACGGATGATTTATAGTGATTTTCATACCGGATACCTTACAAGAGAACGGATGCCCATGAAGCCCCATACCCGCCGCCCCGCGGTATTGACCATCTTGTTGGTGTGCTCTAGACTGTATTGTTGCTGATGCTGCACCAGGAAGCCGCTAAAGCTCTTGGGAGCAAGCGGCTTATAGGCATTGTTCTCACACCATAAAGAATAGATGGCGTGCAGTTCTTTGGAAGTGATCCCCGCATCCATTCGCAAGTCGATATAGCCCGAGGATTCCATAAACTCAATAATATTGTTACCATCCTTGACAGCGGATTCCATGTTCTCCTGCGTGCGCTGACTGATAGTGAACTTGTAGTTGTTGGCGATCAGCCGTTTCAGCCCCTCCAGTGCCCAAAGCAGGATGCCTTCGACTTCACCGCACATCTTTTCCGCTACAAAGGGATCGTCTTCCCGGTCGGCAGGCTTGTCCCGAACGGAAAGAATCAGCTGTCTACGGAAGAAGCCCTCGCTGCGGTCATGGAGTGAACGCATGGTCCCATTTCCAAAGACCATAAACCTGACATAGAGCCGCCCTTGATAACTCTGCTTGCCTTTGCGTTCTAAATCCATGGGCAGTTCCGCTGTAACGATGGACTTGGTATAGTTAGTCTGTGGCAATGCCTCCAGCTTCATGTCATCATCCACCATCAGCAGCTCGTGCTCCAGATCCGCGCGGGCAAAGGGGCTGATTTCCACCTTGGCAATATTGCCTGTGCTCATGCTGATGCCTAGAAGGGAGCGCATAACCAATCCAACCCGGGATTTACCCTCCCCGCCTTTTCCGGTGAGGAACAACATTCGCTGGCCTTTGGTGGAAGGAATGAGGCAGTAACCCATGTATTCCTGCAAGGTATTTATATCTTCCGGGTAGAGCAGCTCCGACAGAAATTGCAGCCATTTTGCGGGAAGGGGAGCGTTTTTCCTATATTTGACAGGCAGACGGTTGGTGCAATATTCCTTGCTTTCGGTAAAGGTACCATCCAGGAATAACGTACCGTTTTTCATATGGATTCTATCGGTGTGCAATGGCAGTGGCGTGGAGTAGCTTTCCACCCGCAGCACATCGATGAGATTCGCTGTTTTCTTAGCAATGCCGGATGTCCAATAGGGCTTGATTTTGTCGTGGATATACTTTTTCAGCCTGTTTTCATCCGTAATTCGGCCATTCACTGTGAAAAAAGTATCGTGAATACAAATCATGGGATGTTCCTCCAAGAAATCTTGACAAAAGCGTATTTCATCAATTCTTCTGCCGTCATACCAGGCTGGCCAATCCGCGCAGGACGGATTAGGCGGTTTCGTTGCTCCTGACATGGTGACATTCCTCCGTTTCTTTCATGCGTTTTAAGTATGCTTCCAGGCGGGTAAGCTGATCGTCCTTGAGTAGGTGTTTTAGCGCGATACGTCGCGTTTCAGGATCGCTGGAGGTGATCTGTTCGGCTAGATATTCCATGTGGTCAATCATCTGGCAGGCTTCCACAAAGCGCTCACTTAGCGTATCAGTGGGCAAATGAGGAGCATAGTGCACCTTCCAGTTTCGGAGCAGCTGCAAATAATCCATTATGACTAAATAACATCGTTGTTCTGCTTGCTGCGCTTGAGCAAATGCGGTTTGCGCTTGCTTCCTTTTTTCTGCTTCGACAGGCGAGGATGGCTGAACGAACAGACTGAAGTCTGCCAAAAGGCGCTGTGCTGCTTCATAGGGTCGAACTGAAAGCAGTTTTGCAGTTAACGCGATCACATCGCCGTTTGCCCCGCAGGCGAAGCAGTAGAAGTAGCTCTCGTTCAGTTTCATGCTGGGCGTATGATCATCATGGAAGGGGCAACGGCACATACCGTTCCTGCTTACCAGAACCCCATAGCGTTCTGCCGCTTGCCGATTGGTGATATTGTCTTTTGTGCATTGATAAATATCCATGGTATTTCCTCCTGAGGTTTTGTACAGGCGCGCTCTGTCCACATCAATATAGGAGAAAAAATCTATAGACTTGAAAATCAGGCGGAAGTGCAAGAAAATAAAAATCCGCCTCGCATTCTTGCAAAAATGCAAGATCACAAGACGGTAAGTTTTCATTCACCCAAAAAGTGAATAAAACATGAATATTCATATTTGAGGATTGAAGAATGTGAATATTCGTATATAATAGAACTGGAAAATCGAAAAGGAGGTGCTGAGCATGCAATTCGAGAGCGAAAATGTTGAGTTCAAATCACAGATGCTGGAAGACCTTTATAAAGAAGTCATCGCGTTTGCTAACACGGACGGCGGCACGATCTATATTGGCATAGATGACCAGGGTAATGTGACTGGGATCGATAATATGGATGATACCTACACCCGCGTAACCAACGGCATTCGCGATGCCATTTCGCCGGATGTAACCATTTTTGTCCGATATACGCTGCAGGAGAATCAGGTCATCTGCATCAAGGTAGGTACTGGCAGCTACAAGCCTTATTATCTGAAAGCCAAGGGACTAAAACCTACTGGCGTTTTTGTGCGCCAAGGTGCATCCAGCGTACCGGCATCCCCGGAGCAAATCCGCCAGATGATCAAGGGTTCTGACGGAGATGTGTATGAAAGTATGCGCGCCATGCAGCAGGAACTGACCTTTGAGGCGGCAAAAGCTGCTTTTTTGCGTTACCATGTGGCCTTTTCCGAGGATAAGTATATTGCCCTGGGCATGCGAAACCTGCATGATGATCAGTATACCAATCTGGCCTGGATTCTTTCCGATCAGTGCCAGCATACAACAAAAGTGGCCGTTTTTGGCGATGATGCCAACACGTTATTCAAAGATACAAAGGAGTTTTCCGGCTCTGTGTTTACGCAGCTGGATGACACTTTTTCCTATCTGATGCTTTGCAACCGTACAGCATCCAGCTTTAAGGGATTGGAACGCATCGATAAAACAGATTATCCAGAGGAAGCGCTTCGCGAAGCATTGCTCAATGCGCTGGTTCACAGGGATTATAGCTTTAGCGGCAGCATTATCATCAATGCCAATGATTCTTTTATGGAGTTTATTTCTATCGGCGGCTTGCTTCCCGGTCTATCGGCAGAGGATATTCGAAGCGGCATTTCTCAGCCAAGGAATCGCAAGCTGGCCGAGATTTTCCATCGCTTAAAACTGATAGAATCCTACGGCACAGGTATTCGTAAAATTTATAGCTTGTATCGCGATTGTGCAGTTCAACCCCGCATCCAGGTGACCCCAAACACATTTAAGCTGGTGCTGCCCAATATGAACGCGGCGGTGATGGGGGAAGAGGCACCGATGAAGCGCTCGAGTGTCACGGCGAATATCACACCACAAATGAGAACGGTTCTGGGCTATCTAGAGGAATACGGAGAAGTGGGCGATGATGACCTGCAGGAGCTGCTCAACATTAAGCGAACCAGGGTTTACCTGCTGACACGCCAGATGAGCGAAGCTGGCTTGATTGAGATTGTAGGCCGAGGTGCGACAAAACGATACAAAAGAAAATGAAAAGGGGATTTGAATGGCTTATTTGCCCGGAACCTTTCGAGAACGATTACAGGATTTATTGAAGGACAATAAGATTACACAAGCAGAGTTGGCAGCAAAGATAGGCATTAGCGAAAGTAAATTAAGCCGTTTTATCAGTGAAAAGGGTGATAACCTAAACCAGGATAGCATTACTAAGATGGCCCGTATATTTAATGTTTCTACAGATTTTCTGTTGGGCGAGACGGATGTGCCCGATCGGAAAAATTACGATATATCCGAGCTGGGCTTATCTGCTGAGGCGGCAAGAAACCTTTACACAGGCAAAGTCAATTCGAGGGTGGTTAGTCGTCTTTTGGAAAACGAATCATTTGCTCGTCTCACTGATGCAATCGTCCTATATTTGGATGATGTGAATGTCAATGGTGTGGTTGCTAAAAATCAAATGAACAGATCACTGGCTAATGTATTTGAAAGGCTCGCTCGGAATCAACCGGATTTGAAGAGGGCAGCGACGCAGATGGCGCAAATCAAAATGCAAAGCATCGAGCCAATTCATCAAGCAGAATTGAAAAATATTCAAAAGCAATTTCTTACAGCCATACACGAAGTTAAAAATGATGCCGATAATATGAGGGAATCTACGCAAACTAAAACCAAGGTAATTACAGAGAAACTATTTGAAAAGCTAGTCAAAGGGCAAGACTTGATGCATTTATCCATCACGCCGGAACAGTTTGCGGAAGCGCTCACCGATGTGGTGGCTGAGGAGACAGGGGACATTTCGCCAGAAACATTTATTCAAATGAACCAGGCGTTTTTAGCAGTGTTTCAAGATTTGGAGAACGCAAAAAGGAATGGACGCAGATAAAACGGAGTGGCGACGATATCCCTTTTGCGGCCCCGGTGATGGGTTTTCATTCCTCGTTTCACTCGTCATTGCGTCCCATCCCCTACACACGAAAGGGCAGATTTTATGGAAAAGCGTTCCACAAAATCTGCCCTTTCTGCTGGCGCTGGAAAGCGTCTGTGCGACCACGCACAACCCCTTTCCAGCGCCAGCGGCCGTAAAAGGTATAACACACTAGACTTTGCTACGCAAAATCGTGTGCCAACAGGGCTGCTGCTCGCCCCTATTGGAAACCCAGAGCAATAAAGCGTATCGCAAATTTTCATCCATGAAATTTGCGATACGCTTTATTATTTAATGGAGAGTCGGAAGGCGATGAGATACTATGCGATGACCATACTTGTGCTATTGCTTTTCTCTTTTTCTCTGTTCAATCATACGATATTCTGAGCGTAGCAAAAGATATGAAATGGCATTACCTATTGTTTGCGCCACATTCAAATTGGATAAATAAAGATTTTGTGTTTTATCCAGCCGACCGCAAAGGATTCTTTCTTCTTTTCCTAACAGTTCAGGGACACTTTCGGCAATAAAGGCAATCAACGGCTGAATCTTACCGCGAGAACGAACACCCGTATGCGTTAATCGGTAGCCATCACCATCTGATATCAAGCAAGAATCCAAGCGGATTTGCAATCTGGAAGTAGCAACTCCCTTTTCTTCAATAGCAAAATATAAAGTGGTAATTCCGGCTCTTGTTTTCCAATGAAAATGATTTAATGACTTACCAACACCGCAAACTGTTACATATACGTTTTGGCGATGGCCATGTCTATCAAGAACGCCAAACCAGCGGTAGTTTCCAAAAAAATGTCCGCCGCCAGCATTGCCTGTTGTCATAGGAATGACCCCATAATCTTTAATGATGGTACAACCCGGTACAGATAAGGGACATTCAATCTTATAATTTTCGTCAAGGAGGCAGAATGCTAAGTTCAATAAAAAGGGTGCTAACTCATGTGGAGAATCCTCACCTAGGATTCCCTCCAAAGCATATTTTCGTACCACATCTGGTTGTGAAAGTGCATTGTGTTCTGGTCTTACCCATTGAACCGGCTTGAGCTGGGCATATTTAATGTTTGCGAGTTCGCACATCTCTTTATATAATGGCATTTCACGCAATGCTTTGAACTCACCAGTATGAGCATCGAAATGGTATAGATGGGATATGTCACCATTTGTCAGCATAATAAACGGCGCTTGCAAAACAGCATTATATCGCAACAGCTGAGCTGTGGGATCGCCTTCCAGTGCAATTCCCGGGGCTTTGCACTCTATTAGCAAGACATATTTTCGCTGTCCCGATTGTGGTGGCCTGACTAAAATGTCAACACGATCCCTCAATTCACGGTCAATGTGAGCAAGACTTTCCTCTAGAAAAATCGCTTCTTTGGGAATGCCAATTTGATTTTGTAAATAGGAAACAACTTTCTGGCGGATGGTTTCTTCAGGTGTTATCGGAACCCCTTTTTGCCGAATGGGATCAACATATCGCTTTATTCCATAGGTATCTTCATATACCTCTTGCAAATGTTCATCCATAAAATTAATCAACAACGGATACGCATCAAGCACGGAGTGGGCCGGATTTTTGTTGAGCAGATAGGGCATAGCCACTTCTCGTTCTTTTATTATGGGCGCTACCGCTTCCCGGCATTCCTCTGACTGAATTTCCTTAAGTAATCGATAAGAGATGCCGGGGAATCCAGCAAACAGATAGGCATCCGAAAGCTGCATTCGAATATCATCTTCGGGTATGCGCTCAATTACTTCGTTAAACCAACGAACAGCATCTTCAACACGATCGAGTCGAAGTAGACACTCCCCTTTGTCACAGGATGCAGATTTATGTAAAGGATTGATTTGCAACGCTCGTTCAAAGTGCGGAAGAGCGTCCTGTGGACGGGCAAGCTCCAATAATGAGAAGCCCATATAATCACATGGGGAAGCGCAGTTTGGATCGATTAATGACCATTTCTGTGCGCTCCAATAAAGAGTGGGGAGGAGAAAGACATCGGCAGTATCTTGATATTTCTGAAATATCTGTTCAACATCATTTTTTTCTAAATCGGGTCGGTAAGCATGTTCAGAAGGATCTAAAGATAAATGAGTAAACTGTGAGTGCCCTTGAACTGTGTCAAGAAAAGCAACCAGTTTAGTTGCTATGGATTTATCTGTAATCAAAAAGCCCTGAAAGCTTGGCAAGATGACTGGCAATTTCAGACGATTTTCTTTAGGAAGCAAAAAGACAGCGTGCGTGTTAGTAATGGCGTGAAATTCTCGCTGTGTAGGCATATGGTACTGTGCCTGCAAATAAAGTGTTGCATCCCTGTACCAACCGCAAAGAACATTGTCTTTTTCATCGATGAACATAATATTTATCTTGTCTACTTTATCACTGTGAAATGATTTTGAAAAAGCAGGTTCAAAATTAGGGTTGTCAAAGAAGTCACTCAGACACTGTCCGTTAGCGTCAAAAAACATACTATCTGTAGTAATCGTATCCAAAGTTTTAATTGAAACATATGTTATCACACAAGCATTCATATTCGAATATCACCTTAACTTCAAGAGTTGTTGCACACGTCTCTCAATATGCTTTTCTACGGCAGATAGCCGCTCATCCGACCAGTTGATCTTAGAATGCCTTTCAAACTTAAACTCAATCAGCTTGCGGAGCTGCTGTTGCTGCGACTTGCCGAGCGCTTCTTGGCAGATGCTTTCAAAGGAGATGTTGCCATAGGCAGGACTGCGGGTCTTGGCGTATTCGTCGAGATTTGCGATATCGTCTGGCATGGCGTAATTGAACAAGGAAAGTCCATTATCGAAAATAGGGGCTGGAGCTGTGATCTGGCCTGTGTGGTTATCGCGAAGCAGGCCGAAGTTGCCAAAGTGTCGATCCTCATTATAGATCACAGCATCAAAAACCAGCATGCTGCGAAGCTGCTGTGAATATTCTTTACCCAACTGATCGTAATAATCCAGAACGGCCTTTAGCCCTCCCGATTTCACCAGCCGACCGATGGAGATAAAGGAAGTGTTGATATCAGTAAAGAGCTTGCACTTGGAGGCTAAGATACCTTTCCAGTTTTCAAGCTCATAGTGCACTGCATTAAGCCCCATTGTCTTGGCGATTTGGTAAGCATAATACTCGCTATAAGGCTCGTTGCCGGAGTTGACAAACCCGCTGGTGCCGCTTTTATATAGATAAATTCCGTCCTTCTCTATAAAGCGCCAGGCCTTCGGCAGCATCCCATTGGTTGTTAGTTCTGGCGATGTGGTAAAGGTGGCGTTGCTTTGGCCAATGCCCGTATAAGCCACCAGGGAGAGGATTTCGGAAAATCGGTTCTCGTACAAATTGAATTTGGAAAATGTGCCAACAAACCCCTTGGGAACGACCCAAAAACTATCGTTCAAAGATAAGCCCTTGCAGACATCGATGATCCCTTTCGTATCATTGACGGAAAGCTTAAGGGTTTTTAATATTTCATCTACAAAGGTACGATTTTTTGGGATGACCCGGCGCTCCAGCCATTTCAAAAGTCCTTGATCAGTCAGTTCTAGATCAAGAGGAAAGACGGAACGATTGGTATCATTCATATCCACAATATGGGCAACTAGGCCTTCAATGCCCTTATCCTCAAGGGTAAAGGTGAGGAGAATGGTATCGTAAATGCGAAGCTCGTAAGCATCACCAGGCAGCGGTTTTTCTGTTTTGTTGGTTTGAATATTCAAGTCAACGCCAAGTGCCGAAGCGATTTTAAGCAACATATCCAGCGAAGGGTTATGCTCTCCACGTTCAAGGCGTGAAATGTTGGAGCGATGGGTGCCGAGCGTTTCTGCAAGCTGTGATTGCGTGATTCCTTTTTCGGTTCTCGCCACGACGATCTGATCGATAATCTGCTTGCGCAGTTCTTTTATATCCTGTTCGGAGTAATTCATATTCAACACCTCAAGCAAGATGTTATCATACTTGACTCCTTTGTTCAATGAAAAATGTTTACAAATGAGATAACAAAAATCGTTCGCAGAACTCTTTTTGATAGCAATGCTTGAATTATCTATGAGCCTGTGGGCTGAAATTTGGATACTTTCTACTTATAGCTTCGAAAATCTATAAGTGGAAAAGCATTTCGGCTTATAGCAGAGCATCAATTGAATAGCCATACCGAAGCCCACCAATCATTTGTGGTGGGCTTCGGTATGGCTATTATGACTTCACAGGTATACCATTTTTCATTATGAACTGGACATTGGATAGAAGATAAGGAAACTCAAGAGGATCGCCTTTCACAGCAATTAGATCGGCAATGGAACCTTCGGCTATTCGCCCCATATCGTCCCGCCCCATGATCGATGCACCGCCAAACGTGGCAGCCTCTATGATCTCAGTCATTGTGAGGCCGGCCTTACGCATTAGTTCGATCTCCATGTAGGGCATCCCCGTCATGCACCAGACTGGCTTTTCTTCGATAAAATCATCACCTAGGCCAATAATGCCGCCATGGCGCACAAATCGGAATACGTTGTCCATCGCCTGATAAATAAAAGGTGCGCCATATTCGGCATGCATCATCCCATAGATCGAAAGTGTGGGTGTCATCATCACGCGATGCCCGATCATTTGAGCCATTGTTTCATCGTCTATGAAATCCATACACATATGCGCCGCTTCATCAAGCCCGGTGCGTAGCAGCGTTTTGAGCCTCTCGGCGCGCAAAACATGCGCTGATACGCGAAGGTTGTTTCTCTTTGCTTCATCGTAGATCGCTTCGAGGATTGGCTCGCTGAGCATCTCAAGACTATGTGTATATGGATCATACCCCTCGTCATATGGGAGCTTTATGTGATCGACACCAGCGTCCGCAAGCGACTTTACCGCATCTTTGGCATCCGATGTGGAATGCAATGCAATCGGTTCCACACCACCATATCCATGGTTTGTAGACAGGAACTTGCCGCACACCGATAGTGATGGCATGGTGCAATCATTTTCGAGGCGACGCTTCCAGCAAACCGCATCGGCGGCAGTGTGGTAAGACAAGATACCTTGATCCCGCAAGTGGGTGATGCCAGCATGGAGCCATTTTTTGAGTCGATCGCTGTCAAAACCAAGGTAGCAGTCCATTAAGTGAACATGCGTATTGATGAATCCAGGCATCAGTGTATGGCCTGAAAGGTCAATCTCCACAGCGCTGACATCCATATCTTCTTCGCAAATTTTTGCGATGCGTCTGCCATCCACTAAGACTGAGCGGGCTTGCACTCCCTCTCCGTGAAGAAAAACCGCAGCGTTTCGAATGATGTATCGCATAGCTTGTACCTCGCGCGTTTTTTGTGGGTGTCAAAACCAGGGTGATTTGATGACCGGAACCCATGCCTCAACAGTCATTTTTCCATCGTCTCGCCAAAGGCATCGCTCTTGTCGCGGGCCTGAGTCCTGCTCATATCCTGAGTTCGGGAACCATTCGACCCAGATGCGCTTCCAGATGGGAATAAGCCCATCGCCCGATTCTGGATCAATGACTTTCGTGAACACGGCCCAGGTCCTTTCCGGGACTTCATATTGTTCAAAATTGCCCGTCACTCCGGAATCAGGCATTTCCAAACATCTTGCATAGCGCAAGGTTTCATCGTTTTCGTCGAACAGTAACGATCGGACTAATGTTCTGTCATTACCATGAGCTGCGCTGATAATATCTAGGCGTTCTGTTTCTCCGGCAGCCCAATATGCGGGCACGGTTTCATAGGCATTGGTCATTTTCGTTGTGAGCGATTTGCCAAATGCCGTCCAAGCGCCTTCCTCCACAATGCGGTATTCCATTCCTTCAATCCCTTTGATTGTGATCGTGAAGGAGATACGAGCAAAAGATTGCAGAGGAACGCCCAGTGTGCGAGCTTCAGTTGGTGTCACTCCATGCATGGCTTGAAATGCACGTGCGAAGGCACCTTGTGAATCGTAACCATATTTAAGAGCCAAGTCGATCACTTTGATGTCACTGTGCTTCAGCTCAAAACCCGCAAGGGAAAGGCGTCTGCGCCGGATGTACTCACTGAGCGGGATGCCCGTAATAAACGAAAACATTCGAGTGAAATGGTACTCTGAGCAACAAGCGCCACGCGCGGCCAGCGCCATATCGATCTGGCTGGCAAGATTTCCTTCAATATAATCAAGTGCGGCGTTCATTCGATCTAGCCAATCCATAGCAAAGCCTCCTTCCAAGAGGAATGATAAAGCATTTCGATTATATATGCTTCACAATTTTTGCACGAAAATGCTAAACCGAGATTGCAGTTTCCGCTTGGCATACGTACAGTATAACATACGGATGGCGCAAGTTGCAGATCAATTTCGCACATGGTTTGGGAGACGTGGGACGATTTTCACCACCCCCGCCTCCGCCCCAAATCACACATCGCGAAGCAAAACCCCTCCCACGGTTCCCATGTTATCTGTGACGGGTCGCCCTCGCGAATGCGTAATGTTCTTCTGATTTCTTTTGGAATGACCACACGGCCTAACTCATCTATCCTGCGCACGATACCTGTTGCCCTCAAGATTTACGACCTCCTTAAACCTTCACGCTTTAAGCGTTAAGCCTATTGTTTCCCCATGTTTCCCTTTTATCCCGACAAAAGGGAATGAATTGCGGGAATTTCCCTGCCAAATTTCACCTGCTTTCCGTTGACAGATAAATTCATGGCAGATAGAATATAAGCAATAAAGATGAAAGCATTGTGACAATGAGCATAGCATTTTCCAAAAGAAAGGATGTCGAAGGACTTGAGTAAATGGATCGAAGGAGTCAGGCAATTTGCGGCGTTGGGATTTGGGGAGATTATGCTGGCAATGGTGGCGGAGGCTGGAGAACCAATCAGGGTGGCAACCAGATATCATTCCCATATTGGCGGCACGGAAGGCAATGTAATGGCCGGAATCGCCAATCTCTATGAGCTGCGCACGGGCATGATCACTGCATTGCCGGCTAATTCTCATGGTGAAAAGATCGTGGCGGGCTTGCGGCACTGGGGTGTATCCAATGATGGCGTTATTAAAGACGACAGCCCTAAGGCTAAATTAGGGATGTATTTTCTTTACCCTGGCATTAAACCGGCTGAGGACCGCTACATTTATGATCGGAACGATACTTCGTTTATGCGGATGGCCTTGGATCGTTTTCCCCAGCGGCTGATATCTGAAACAAATGTGTTTTATGTGAGCGGGGTTACCTTGGCGTTGCTGTATGAATCCTTGCCGCGGATTGTGGAACTGCTGGAACGATGCAAGGCTCAAGGCACTAAAATCGCCATCGATTTCAATTATCGGCAAAAGCTTTGGGGACCTCATGGCGGAGAGGAAGCGGCACTGAAGGCTTTCGGAGCTGTTCTGCCATTGGCGAATTATTTCAATCTTTCAAGAGAATCTGCTGAATTGACCTTTAAGTTAGATAAAAGCCTGCGGGCTGATGAAATGGCTAAAAAGATGGCGGGAGATTTTGATATTCGCTATGTGTCGCTTACCGAAAGAAACCCGGTCTGCAACAGTTTTGAAGTTACTTTGTACGATAAGCTAACGGATCAGTCCAGCGCCAGTAAGCGCTTTGAAAACCTCCCCTGGGATGGCCGCACCGGCTCTGGCGATGCTTGCGTGGCTGGCATACTGGGCAAGCTCATCCAAGGCGGTTCGATTCAAGACGCCGCCCATATGGGCGGTGCTTGCGGTGCGCTTAAATGCACCGTCTTAGGCGACGCGCTGCTTAAAAACGAATCTGAAGTTGCAAGGTTCCTTGGCAGCGATGGGAAGGAACGCAACCGGTAAAGCAGGGGAACGGAGCTGTTTAATTTCGCTCAAGTTCATCTGCTTTTCATAAAAAGAGGATATTCTTATGTTGTGGCGAAATAATATAATTAGATGCCCGATTAAACTCCGAAAGGGCGTGGGAGAAATGCACCACTCACTTTTAGGCCTGAGCAGCTGCTGACAAAAGCGGTATGCCAAGGCCTGGTTTTGTATTCATTAAAGAGAAGGAGAAGCACTTATATGAAGACGACGATTACCGCTAAAAACATGGTAGTGACCCCTGGCATCACCGAACGGATTATGAAAAAAACCGCTAAAATGGAAAGATATCTTCGGCCTGAAACCGAATTGACAGTGCGTTTGAATAAAAACAAGTATGGCCGCCGTACAGTGGAATTAACGGCCCCCATGGATGGTATTATTATCAGGGCTGAAGCAGCTACAGAAGATAACCTTTACTTGGCTATCGATCAAGCGTTGGCGAAGCTGGAAAAACAGATTCACCGCCATCGGGATAAGCTGGAAAAGCGCCTGCGCAGCGACGCGTTCCGAGAGGTACAATTGGAATATATCGAAGAAACCGAATTTGCCGCGCCGGAAGAGCCGCGTAAGGTGGTTAAGAACAAATCTTTCCCCGTGCGCCCCATGTCTGTGGAGGATGCGATATTGCAAATGGAGCTTTTAGGCCACGCTTTCTTTGTTTTTGTGAACCAGGAAACCGATCGCACCAATATCTTATACTTACGTAAGGACGGCGATTTAGGCCTGCTGGAACCCGAGGTATAATATAGAATGTACGCGGGGGAAGGCAAACGCCTTCTCCCCTTTTTTATGGAGGCTTCAATGGAACTTCGCATTCTTGGCATGAATGGCCCCTTCCCCAGTGCCGGGGGCGCTTGCTCCGGGTATCTTTTGCAGACCGGGGAACAGCGCTTTTTACTGGATGTGGGGGCCGGAACACTGGGACGGCTTTTTAATTACTGTGATCCGGCGGATATTACAGCTATTTTTCAATCCCATTTGCATCACGATCACGCGGGGGATCTGGGCGTGCTTTCCTATTATTTGGCTGCCAGCGGGGCAGAGCCTTTGCCAGTGTATGCCCCGGAAAAGAGCGCCATTTTGGAAAACCCTGTTTTTCATTGGCATCAGGAGATGACCGCCAGCTTTGGGGAGGTTCAGTTGAGCGCTATGAAGGTGCGCCATCCGGTGCCCGCCTATGCCTTTAAAATCACACATCGAAGCAAGACATTTGTTTTTACAGGCGATACCAATACAGTGGAAGGGTTGGCTCAATTTGCCCAGGGGGCGGATTTGCTGCTGGCAGATGCCTGCTTGCCCCATGATAAATGGAGCGAAAACGCACCCCATTTATCTGCCCTGTTGGTGGGCCAATTGGCAAAAGAAGCGCAAGCAGGCCAGCTTTTACTGACTCACTGGAACCCTATGTATCCTAAAGAACCATTACTAAAGGAGGCGCGGCAAGGCTTTGCGAACGCTTGCTGGGCAAAAGAAAACCAGGTTTACGTTATTTAAGAACGTAAGCCCCTTTTATGAAACCCGCCCCCTTTGCGCTGTGGCCATGGCCCTGGGGGTGGGTGTTTTCTTAGGCGCCAACAGTCTGTTTTTCTGGTGGTATATGGGGGCGATGCTTTTAAGCCTGGTATTTATCTGGCTTAAGAAACCTTACCTGGCGGCCTTTGGCTGTGCTTTCTTTTTGGGCCTGGCTTTGGCTTCCTTCGTGGCCAACCCGGTCCTGCCGCTGGAGGGCCAATATGCTGTCAGCGGGCTCGTTAAAGGAGATGTGGCTTTTAATATTGAAACAGGCCAAGTAAAATGCACACTGGAAAGCGTCACGTTGGAAGGGGAGCCCCAAAGAAAAAATGGTTACTGGTCCTTTTATGTGGACGGCGGTGAAGAGCTGCCTTTATTTAGGGATGGGGACAGGGTACAGTTTCAAGGCCGGCTGTATTACCCACAAGATCAGCGAAACCCTTATGGGTTTGATTTTGAAAAGTATCTTCACCAAAACGGTATGGGTTACGGCCTTTACGGTAACGAAGGCTTAACCATTGCTCCTAATAAAGGGACAGGCGTCTTTCATTGGGCTTATGCCATCAGGGAAACGCTAACCCAAAGGCTTAATGAAGCCATGGGTGAAAAAAGTGCCCTGGCCGTTGCCATGGTGCTAGGGGACCGCAGTTTAATGGATGAAGAGGACAGCAAAGCTTTTTCGGATCTGGGCATTGCTCATATTCTTGCCATTTCCGGGCTGCATATTGGTTTTTTGATAGGCATGCTGGAATTTGTGTTTCAGCTCCTGTGGGTGAAGCGCAGGGCTTATTTGCCCATTACGGCGTTGTTCCTGTGCCTGTACGGGCTTTTAACAGGTCTTGGGGATTCGATTATAAGGGCGGCGGTGCTGGCCATTTGCCTGCTGGGTGCCAGACAGCTGAAAAGACCTTACGATGGGCTGACAGCCCTGGCCTTTTCATTCATTCTCATATTGCTGTTTCGGCCCTTAGATATTGAAAAAGCGGGCTTTGTGATGACTTATACCGCGGTGCTGGGCATCTTCCTTTTATACCGGCCTATTTTAAAACGGCTTTCATTTCTGCCCAAATGGCTGCGCGAATCCTTGGCCGTGTCCTTTTCGGCGCAAATGGGCATTATGGTGCCCATTATGGTATTTTATAGGCAAATACAGCTTTTGTCGCCGCTGATTAATTTGGTGGTCATTCCTTATGCAGGCTTTTTAACCGTGCTGTATTTTTTAACCATGATCTTTCCATTCCTGGGAATAGTGGCCGTACCTGCTACGGAGCTATTTATGGCTTTTGTGAAGTGGACAGGGAAGCTGCCCTTTTTGACCCTGCAAACCATTAACCCGCCCTGGTATTTGATCGGGCTCTGGTTTTTGCTTTTATGGGTGTTATCGGATTATTCGGCGCTGAAAGTAAGAACCGGAATGCTTGTAAGCGGGATACTGGCTGTTGCCGTGGGACTTGGCTGTTATGCTTTTTCAATTACCCCCGCCCGGTATATTCTCTTTGCCAACGGCCAGGCAGATGGCGCCATTTTGGAGGAGGGGAATTATACCATGGTCATTGATGCAGGCGATCATGGCGGGGATATGGTCAATTATTTACGAAGCCGCAATCGAAAAGTGGATTGCCTGGTTTTAACCCATTTGCATTCCGATCATGTAATGGGGCTTCAGGCGTTCATCGATCAACAGGTGCAGGTGAAAGCAGTCTATTTGCCGAAAGGATATGATACCTTCAATTGGGATCAGGGGTGTCTGAAGCTGGTGGAAGCTTTAGGCGCACCGATTTATACCCTTTCAAAAGGCGATAGCCTGCCTTACACCACAGTGCTGTGGCCGGAGGGGGAATGGCTGCCCTTGGGCGCCGAAGGCAATGATATGAGCCTTGGTTTGCGAATTGAACTAAACGGCACAACCATTCTCACTGCTGGGGATTTGACAGACCGCTATGACGCTTATGCCGCCGTGGATGCGGATATTTTGAAGGTCAGCCATCATGGCAGCAAAAACGGTACAAGCGACCAGTTTCTCAAAAGCGTATCTCCAACCGTGGCGCTGATTACCTGCCGGGAAGACGCTGCCTTGCCAAACCAAGGGGTGCTGGATAAGCTTTCTAATATCCCGGTTTACAGAACCGACCGTTGTGGAGCCATTACCATTTGGCCTAAAGGAGCAGGATTTATCATAGAAACCTACAAGGAGCAGCCATGAATCATACGCAGTTTTTTCAAATTATAAAAAGCAAGTCCTTTTCCCCCTGCTATTTGTTTGAGGGGCAGGAAGAGTATATTAAGCAATCCGCTTTGACAGCTCTTCGGAATGCCATTTTGCCCCAGGGCTTAGAAAGCCTGAATGAAACCGTTTTTGAAAACCCTACTGCCGACGATCTGATCGCCGCCCTTGAAACCATGCCCTTTATGGGAGACTACCGCCTGGTGGTGGCCAGAGACTGCGGGTTTTTATCCGGCAAGGGTAAGGAAGAGGATACGGAAAAGATCACCCAATATTTAGATAACATGCCTCCCACCTCCATACTGATTCTTTATGCCCGCGGGACGGCGGATGGGCGTAAAAAGCTTTATCAGAAACTTAAAAGCAAAAATGGTATCGTTAGCTTTAACGAATTGGACGATGGGGAACTGACCCGTTGGATAGCCCAGAATTTAAAGCCCTATAATAAAGTAATGACAGGGGAAACCTGCAATTACTTTACCTTCAGCGTAGGCCGGGATGTGGCACTTCTAAAAGGCGAACTGCAAAAGCTTTGCGCCCACGCAGGGGATCGGGAAGAGATCACCAAGGGGGATATCGATGGGGTTTGCGTTAAATCTGTGGAATGCACAGTGTTTGAACTGACCGATGAAATCGCATTAGGCCATACAGCCAAAGCACTGACCCTTTTAAACCATTTGCTTAAAAATGGTGAGGAGCGAATTCGTATATTGCAAATGATTCTTCGGCAGTACCGGATTTTGTACCATTTAACGCTCATGAAAAATGAAAACCTGCCGCCCCAGCAGATTCAAAAGAACCTGGGGATTCCGCCCTTCGCGGTGGATAAAGCACAAAAACAGGCCAGGGCCTATACGGCCCAAAGCTTGAAAGCGGCGGTTGATCTGATTGTAGATACGGATTTTCGCATTAAATCCGGCAAGCTAAGCCAGGACGGTGTACCGGAAAACATTATCTTAACCTTGGGCGCGAATCGGATGGCGAATGACCGTCTTTAGTTTTTCCGGCGCCGTTTTTCGCGGATCGCCCAGGTAAATTTCGTGGTGGCGGCGGGTATCGGTCATGTCATGATGGTAGCCGGAAGCGTCGATAAAGGCGTTAAGCTTTTCGATGGTGGCAGGCTCTTCGTCGTAGGGGCCCAGGTGCATGACCTGGGCGCAAAGCCCTTCGGTAAAGGTATAAAGCCTTGCCCGTTCTAAAGGAAGGCGGGGCTTTTTCTTTTGAAGGGTTTCCTTGGCTTCAAAAAAGACGGCTTCGGTTACAAAAGCCGGTTGACGGATCAGACTTGTCCAGGCAAACTGGCTTTTATCCGAAATGGGCTGGCCGGTGAAAACAAAATCGGGCAAGAACCAGAAGCCCTCCAAAGGTGGCATCACGTAATCGAAATACCCTTTGGGGGTCCGTCCCGTCATTTTGCTCATTTTAATGGAGTAACAAAGGCCATAGAGAATTTCCAAGGCTTGGGCGTAGCTTTCGCTGGTATTCGGGTCACCGGTCCCATCTACCGCAATGAAAACCATTTCCGGTACTTGTATAATGGCCGGGCTGGTTTTGGGCAAATACAGGTCTTTATATTCTTTTTTAAAATCGTAGGCGCTCATTTGATACCCCCCTTTTCATTAAGTATATCACTCTCGCACATGTAAAACAATGAACTTTGCTTGTAAAAATGCCGTGGTTTGAGTATACTATATGTTGTGTTTATTTTGCATCTAAAGGAGATTGTGTCATGCAACAACCGCGCAAGATCATTCGGGCGCTTCAGCAGAACATTAGCAAAGTTATCGTGGGCAAGGACGAGGTCATTGAATACGCGCTGATTGCGCTGATTTGCAAGGGCCACGTTTTAATCGAGGATGTGCCTGGGGTAGGCAAAACAACTTTGGCCAGCGCCTTGGCCAAATCCCTTTCCTGTTCGTTTAAGCGCATCCAGTTCACCCCGGACTTGATGCCTACGGACGTAACCGGTTTTACCATGGTTAACATGAAAACCGGGGAAATGGAATATAAACCTGGTGCCATTATGAGCCAGATCGTCCTGGCCGACGAAATTAACCGTACCGGCCCCAAGGCCCAGGCGGCTCTGCTAGAAGTAATGGAAGAATATCAGGTAACCGTGGACGGGGTAACCTATCCCTTGCCTAAGCCCTTTATTGTGCTGGCGACGCAAAACCCGGTGGAGTTTGTGGGTACCTATCCCCTGCCCGAGGCACAAATGGATCGCTTTTTCTTAAAAATTGCCATTGGTTATCCTACCATCGATGAAGAAATGGATGTTTTGGAGCGGTATTCGGGCCAAGTGGCGCCCCTTAAGGTGTTGGAGCCTGTTTGTACGGCAGAGGATATTGTGGACTTGCAAGAGCAGGTAGGCATGGTGTATTGTTCCAAGGAAGTGCGCCATTATGTGGCCAATTTGGTGGCTATGACAAGAACCCATCCTTCCCTCCAGTTAGGCGCTTCTACCCGGGCGGCCATTGCGCTGATCCGCGGGGGACAGGCCTGTGCCATTTTAGATGGCCGGGATTACGTTTTGCCGGAAGATATTCAGCATATGATTTTGCCGGTGCTTTCCCACCGTATTATTTTAAACCCTGAAGCCCGCATGAAAGCCATTACCACCGAGCGGGTACTTTTACAAGTGCTTGAAAACACACCGGTGCCTGTTAAACTGCCATGAAAACCAAGATAATGCCCCTGATGGGGGTGGTGCTGGCATTGTCCTTCATCGCTCTTTCCACTGGGGGAAAAATCTATATGATGATCGCTATACTCCTGTTTCTTTTACTGATTGCTGCTGTTTTTTCGGTCTGGCAAGCGGGCAGAAGCATCCAGGTGAGCAACGTTATGTCTGAAAACACGGTGACCAGAGGCGAGCATGTGGTATTAACCATTTCGGTGAGCCACAAGGCCTTGATTCCCATCGCGCCGGTGACCTTAAACCTTTCACGGGGATTGGACAACGAAGAGCGGCGCATCCGCCTTCGGGATGCCAGCGGCCGGGCACAAAGAATTCAGTTCCCTTTCGATGCCATCCACGTAGGCGCCATGAGCCCTGGGATTGAATCCTTCGAAATTGAGGATATGTTCGGCATTGTCAAGCAGCTGAAAATCCCAGACAGCAGCGCAGGGGAGTTGCTGGTATTGCCCCAATTGTTCGATGTGGAGGATTTGAAGTTTGCACCGGGGGATTCGGGGATTGAAACCATGTCTCGGGCAACGGAAGACGTGAATCTGCCTGCGGAGGTCCGTGCCTACCAAATGGGGGATCCTCTTAAAAAGATTCACTGGAAATTGTCTGCACGGAAGGGCAATCTGGTTGTGCGGCGGTTCGAGGAACCTACTTACCCGGATGCCCTGGTTTTGTTGGATTGCTCTCCGCCGCCTATGGAGAGCCAGCCGGAGCAGCAGGCTTATTTGAAGGATACGCTGTTGGAGACAGCGGCGTCGGTGGTAAAGCATCACATTAACGGGGATCATCCTGTGAGGTTGCCGCTCCTTGGCAACCATCCTTTCGAGTTTGAAAAATCCATGGGCTTAAATACCTTGATGGAAGAGCTGGCCAGACTGGATTTTTCCCAGACAGAGCGGTTCGAACGGGTGCTTTTGCTTGAAACACGCCGCATGCGCAAGCAGGGCGCTACGGTCATTATTACCGCAAGGCTTAACTCCAACATTGTGGATATGATTGTGCGCATTCGCCGTATGGGCCCTTATGTGCGGGTGTATTTGGTTACCTTTGCGCCGGAAGATCCGCCCATGCTGCCGCTGATTTCAAAATTGCAGCAAAACACGGTTGAAGTTTGCTATGTGACCCCAGTGGTTTAAAGGAGGGATATCCAACGAACCCCATAAAAAAAGTGAATCCTATGCTGGGCCGTTTCGTGGTAGCCCTTTTGTTGGCTGTGGGGCTGTTGCTGCCCTCCATGTTCGCGATGAATTTGGGGGAACATGCTCTGCTGGCTGTGGGGATGACCCTGGCCGCCACGCTTGTATTGGCTCTGGGAGATATATCCAAAAAGATGCGCTTCATAAGCCTTGGGCTATTGGGTCTGGGTATTGGGGCCATCTTCATAACCATTCCCATGAATACCCTGATGAGCACGGTATACGCGATATATTTAAAACTGACTGGCCAGAATGCGGCCCTGCCTTTATATGGGCAAAGCTGCGCATTGCTGTTTGCCTTGGCCTTTGGGCTGATAGGTTATTTTCTCAGCGATAAAGGCGCGGGCTTTTTCCCTGCCCTAACCGTTAGCATGGTGGTTTTGACTGTGCTTTGGGTAACAGGCCGGCACGACTTGATCGTTTATTTTCTGCCCGCCATTGCCGCCCTGGTGATTTTATACGCGGGCAGTGTCCATGATGAATTGCCGGTTAAACGGGTTCTGCCGCTGGCGCTGGTGCTGGTGTTGCTGGCCTATTTGATGGTGCCGGCCCAGGGGATTGTTTCGCCTACCCTGCAAAAAACCGCCCAAGATATCAGGCAGATGGTATTCGATTACCTGTTTTTTACTGAGCCCCGAAAGGTGTTCTCTTTGGAGGCCGAGGGCTATTATCCTAACGGGATCAGCCAACTGGGTGGTGTAGCAAAGCCCACCAACCATCCGGTGATGGAAGTGCATACAGATGCGACGTTGTACCTTCGCGGGGCCGTGAAGGATGAATACACGGGCCGCACCTGGTTGGATTCCAAAGCGGGCGGCAGAAGGTATCTGTATATATCCCCACAGCATACTGCCTTAAGGGCGAGTTTATTTGATATGAACCTGCCTAAGGCGGAATTTGCCCAAAGCACTCTGATGCAAGAAAAAACCATTACCATCAAAATGGTATCGGACAGCGCTTCCACCGTGTTTCTCCCTCAGAGGCTGCGAGGGCTTGAAATGCTTTCAAGCAGCATGGTACCCTATTTTAACAGCGCTTCAGAAGTGTTTATTACAAGGGATTTAGCCCAGGGTGATATGTACAGGGTGAATGCTCCGGCGATTATGGCTGGGGACGCGGGCCTTAGTACCATGATTTCCGCCTGCCGCAGCGAGCAAGACCCTAATGCTACCGGGGTATACCAGCACTATACCAAATTGCCGGATCATCTTGAAAAACAGGTGTTTGAACTAGCCCAGCGGATGACAGCCGGGGCGGAAAACCCTTATGAAATAGCCTTGGCCATACAAACCTATTTACAGCATTACTATAAATATACCCTGGAGCCCAGGCCCGTACAGGGTAATGTGGATTTTGTCAGCTATTTTCTTTTAAAGGGTAAGGAAGGGTATTGCACATATTTTGCATCGGCTATGACAGTGCTTTGCCGCATGATGGATTTGCCTGCCCGGTACGTGGAAGGCTATATCGCACGGCCCAATGCCGATGGGCTAGCTTATGTAACGGGCTTGGATGCCCATGCCTGGACGGAGGTTTATTTCGAGGGCTTTGGCTGGGTCACCTTCGATGCCACGCCACCTCGCCAACAGGACAACCCCAACGACAACCAGCCGCCCCCCCAAGGACAGGAGGAGCCGGAACCTACCGACCAGCCTACGGATGAACCCAGCCAGCCGCCCCCACAAGGGGAGAATGAACCGGAACCTACTCCGGAAATAGAACAGGATCAGATCGATAAGCTAGACCCACCCATTCCTCCAGATGAAGACGACCCCAATTATTGGTGGCTGCTATGGGTAACGCTGGTATTAGCTGTGGCATTGGCAGCCCTTCGCGTTTATTTTGTAATCCCTAGCAATGAAGCTAAGCGGAAAAAGACAGAGGAAGAGGTTTATGCTGTTTGGGTTCAAGCTGTGTTTGACAGAGTGCATTTAAAGAAGGTCAAAAAGCTCCCCGGAGAAACCTTGATGGATTATGCAGCGCGGCTGGACCGGGCTGGGACGACCGAAGCGGCTATTACGCCGGTCGCCCAGGTACTGTCTCATCTGCGGTATTCCACCCATCCTGTGGAAACGGAATATGTGGAACTGACCAGGGATACTTATCTGGAAATAGAAAAGCGGATGAGCAAGTGGCAAAAAATGAAACTGATAGCGTACCGGGCCATTACACCCCAAAAAAAGGCAGACTACGCCAAACGCTTTAATCAATGATGGCTTCAAGGGATGAATTCCTTGGAGCCCCTTTTTTTATCCATCCCCTTGACCATTTTAGGTGGATGACATATAATTGTTGCGTTCGCAACTATTATCTTTTAGGAGATGACCATCATCGATAAATTGACACGGCAGGTGAACCAATTAGCGCGGATCACCATTTTGCAGCGAAATCAGGCCTTCAAAGATATAGGCATCACCGGCACCCAGCATGGCTATATTCTCAACGTTTGCCGGGAACCGGGCATCACCCAGGATCAGCTGGCGAAAAAGCTGTATGTAAACAAAAGCAACGTGGCCAGGCAGGTAGCCCAGCTTGTGGAAGGGGGCTTTATTACCCGCCATCAAAGCGAAACAGACAAACGTGCTGTTATGCTGCAGCCTACCCAAAAGGCGAAGGATATTTATCCTATTATCATGGAAACGTTGAATCAGTGGAACCTTTTTCTTGTGCAGGAGCTATCCCTTGATCAGCGGCAGCAATTATCGGATATTCTGGCCCAGGTGGTCAAACGGGCGGCAGACTATATCGGAGAAAGGGAGCAAGACGAATGAAAAAGATGCTGGGATATGTAAAGCCTTATTTTTTACGAATGAGCTTTGGACTGTTCATCAAATTTCTGGGCACCATCATGGATTTGGCTCTGCCATGGATTTTAGCCTACATGATTGATGATGTGGTGCCTAAGGGGAATAAGCAACTGATTTACCTCTGGGGCGTTGCCATGCTCATATGCGCTATTATCGCCGTTTTAGGCAACATTATTGCCAACCGTATGGCGTCCAAAGTGGCCAGGGATGCCACCCGGGCGATCCGCCACGATTTGTTCGAACGGATCATGCATTTGTCTTTAAAACAGATTGATGAGTTTACGACCCCAAGCCTGATTTTGCGCCTGACAGGGGATACCTATAACATGCACCGGATGCTGGGGATGATTCAGCGTCTGGGTGTCCGCGCACCGATCCTTTTAATCGGCGGCGTGGTGGTGACGATGATACTGGATTTTAAATTGAGCCTGGTTCTAATTGCTACCTTGCCTTTTATTGCCGTTGGGATTATCGTGATCTCGAAAAAAGGCATGCCTCTATACACGAAAGTCCAGCAGGCGGGGGACCGCATGGTGCGGATCGTTCGGGACGACGTGACTGGGGTACGGGTCATCAAGGCTCTTTCCAAGGGCGGCTATGAAATTGACAAGTTTTCGGAAATTAACGGCGATATGGTAAAGAAAGAGACTCACGCTTCCCTTGTGATGGGCATTACCAATCCGCTGATGAACCTGCTTTTAAACGGCGGGTTGACAGCGGTGATCATCGCTGGCGCCTTTTTGGTAAACCAGGGCGCTACGGAGCCCGGTAAGATTATCGCTTTTATGACGTATTTTACCATTATCTTAAACGCCATGCTTTCTATTAACCGCATGTTCGTTATGGTGACCCAGGCGGCGGCTTCCGGCAGGCGTATCAGCGAAGTGATCGATACCCCCCGGGATTTGGAAACGGAAGATGGCCAACGGGCAAAAGAAAAGGCCCATATTGTTTTTGATAATGTGAGCTTTGCCTACAACCACGATAAGGCCACTTTAACCGATATGGATTTCTCTGTAAATCATGGCGAAACCCTGGGCATTATCGGTTCCACAGGCAGTGGTAAAACCACGGTGATCCAGCTTTTGCAGCGGTTCTATGATGTGACAAGCGGCCAGATCCGTATTGATGGCCGGGATGTGAAAACCATTCCCGAAAAAGAATTGCATGATATGTTCGGCATCGCCTTCCAACAGGATGCCTTTTTTGCAGATACCATCTACGCCAATGTGGATTTCGGCAGGGGATTGTCAAAGGAGCAGATCGACCTGGCGTTGAAATGTGCCCAGGCTTGGGATTTTGTAATGGAAAAGCCCGAAAAGATCCAGCATATGCTTACCGCCAAAGCCACCAACCTGTCCGGCGGACAAAAGCAGCGGCTATTAATCGCCAGAGCCCTGGCAGGGAACCCGAAAATACTCATACTGGACGATTCCTCCAGCGCTTTGGACTACGAAACAGATGCCCGCCTGCGCTTGGCAATCCGCCAGCATTTTAAAGACACTACCACAGTGCTCATTGCCCAGCGGGTATCCTCCATCCGCTACGCGGATCATATTCTGGTGCTGGAAGATGGGCATATGGCTGGGTTCGGTACGGATTTGGAATTAATGGAAGACTGCGGAATCTACAAAGAAACCGCTGCTGTCCAGATGGGAGGGCTATAGAATGCATGCACCTCGCGGCTCAATCGAAAAGCCCAAGAATAAAAAGAAAGTCATTCTCAGACTAGGGCAATATTTATTCAAATTCAAATGGTGGTTGTTGCTGGCTATCGCCCTGACGGTAGGTTCCAACCTTTTGCAATTGATCGGCCCCACCCTTTCGGGCTATGCCATCGATGCTATGGCAGGCGGCCAGGGCCAGGTGGATTTTCCCAAGGTGTTTCAGTACGCCCTTTGGATGATGGGCTTCTTCGCAGTATCTTCTGTCTTGGGCTATGGGCTTTCGGCGCTGATGGTAATTATTAGCCAGAAGGTCGTTTTCACTATGCGCAAGGATGTGTTTGAAAAACTGATGCGCTTGCCTGTAAGCTTTTTTGATACACAGCAGACCGGGGATATTATCAGCCGGATTTCCTACGATATCGATACAGTGAACGCGTCTCTTTCAAACGATTTGGTACAGATTTTAACCAGCATTATTACGGTGGTGGGCTCTCTTTTTATGATGATTGCCTTGTCCCCGGAGCTGGTGCTGGTGTTTGCGGTAACGGTACCTATTTCCATTGCGTTTACCAAGTATATGACAACCAAGGTGCGTCCTCTGTTTTCGGTTCGGTCCAGAAAACTGGGGGAAATGAACGGCTTTGTGGAAGAAATGGTATCCGGGCAAAAAACCATACGGGCGTATGAACGGGAAGATGAGATCGTCAGGCGCTTTGATGAGAGGAATGAAGATGCGGTACAAGCCTATTACAAGGCTGATTATTACGGCTCTATGACAGGCCCTTCGGTTAACTTTGTTAACAACCTGAGCCTGGCCATGATCAGCGTTTTCGGAGCACTTTTGTACCTGGCTGGGGGCATGAGTATTGGCAATATGTCTTCATTTGTGCTCTATTCCAGAAAGTTTTCCGGTCCCATTAACGAGGCAGCCAATATTTTAAGCGAGCTGCAATCCGCCATGGCGGCGGCAGAACGGATATTCAGGCTTCTGGATGCCCAGGAGGAAGAGCCGGATGCAGAGGATGCAAAGGTGCTTATACACCATAAGGGGCAAGTGGAATTTGAAAACATTTCCTTTGGCTATTCGGCGGATAAGCTTATTTTAAAGGACGTTTCCCTAACCGCGGCACCTGGTAGCCTGATCGCCATCGTAGGCCCTACCGGCGCGGGTAAAACCACGCTGATCAACCTGCTTATGCGCTTTTATGATCCGCAAAAGGGGCAAATTTGCATCGATGGCAGTCCTATCGATCAATTAACGAGGGATTCACTTCGTGGCAGCTTTGCCATGGTATTGCAAGATACCTGGCTGTTTTCCGGCAGCATCTACGAAAATATTGCCTATGGTGCCCAGGGCGCTACCATAGAAAAGGTGATAGATGCCTGCAAGGCTGCAAAGATTCATTCTGCCATTATGCGCCTGCCCCAGGGCTACGATACCATTTTAAATGAGGATGGGGCCAGTATTTCCAAGGGCCAGAAGCAATTGATGACCATTGCCAGAGCCATGCTGCAAAACGCTAATATGCTCATATTGGATGAGGCTACAAGCAACGTGGATACCCGTACGGAGATTATGATTAGGGAAGCCATGGGGCGGCTCATGAAAAACAAAACCTGCTTTGTTATCGCGCATCGGCTTTCCACCATTCAAAACGCGGATTTGATTTTGGTCATGCGGGATGGGAATATTGTGGAGCAGGGGAAGCACGAAACCCTCATGTCCCAAGATGGGTTTTATTTAAAAATGTACCAAGCTCAATTTGAATGATCGGTTATTTCGCATTCTTATGGCAGGTGCTGCAATTTCCCGAACAGCCGGGGCAGCCACCCTGCCTTTTTTGTTTGAGGATGCTTTTAATGGCTATGGCCGCCAGCACAGCAATGGCCAATAGGACAAGCACAGACGCCAGGTTCATAAAATCCCTCCACTCAAGCATTACCAATATAATATACCCAAATTCGTTGAATGACAAATCACCTGTTGACAAATTTGTTGTTTGCTGATAATATGAAAGCATGAACAGTTGTTCATATGTTTGCGGAGGTGACGAAATGGCAAACCAACCCATCGAAACTTGTGAAGCCCAGGTGGTGCACAAAGATCAATTATCAAAAGCGGCGGAAAACATGCCCGATGAAGAAATTTTATACGATTTGGCAGAGCTGTTTAAAATCTTTGGGGATTCAACGCGGATTAAGATTCTATATGCCCTTTATGAAACAGAGCTGTGTGTGTGCGATATCGCCCAGCTGCTGAATATGACCCAGTCGGCCATATCCCACCAATTAAGAATCTTAAAGCAGTCTAAACTGGTGAAATACAGACGGGATGGGAAAACTGTTTTTTACGGGTTGGATGACGACCATGTTCACGCCATTATCCAAATGGGTATGATGCATTTAAGCGATTAAGGAGGGTTAAGATCATGCGTAAATCTTTCAAGCTGCAAGAACTGGATTGTGCCAATTGCGCGGCGAAAATGGAACGTGGTATTCAAGAAATTAAAGGTGTTAAGGAAGCCAATATCAGCTTTATGACCCAGAAATTAACCATTGAGGCCGATGCGGAGGCTTTTCAAGATATTTTACAAAAAGCTCAAAAGGTGGTTAAGAGCATTGAAAAGGATTGCGTGATTGTTTTATGACAAAGAAGCAAAAAAGAATGCTTTTTAGAATTGGGATCAGCATTGCTTTGTTTATCGCCGCTTGCCTGATTCCGGCTCAAGGGTTTTTAAAGCTTGCTGTTTTCTTAGTGCCCTATTTGTTCATAGGCTATGATGTGCTGTGGGAATCTGTGGAAAATATTCTAAAGGGCCAGGTGTTCGATGAAAATTTCCTCATGGCTCTGGCTACCATCGGGGCGTTTTTTATTGGCGAATACCCGGAGGCCACTTTTGTGATGTTGTTTTACCAGGTGGGGGAATGGTTCCAAAACTATGCAGTGGATCGTTCCCGCCGCTCCATTACGGAGCTGATGGACATTCGTCCGGATATCGCCCATGTGGAGAAAAACGGCCAAGTTGAAACGGTGGACCCTTCTACCCTTGAAATTGGCGATATGATCGTGGTACGTCCAGGGGAAAAGGTGGCAGTAGATGGCATTGTTATCCAGGGCCATTCTCAATTGGATACCGCTGCCTTAACAGGGGAATCCATGCCCAGGGAAGTGGCGGAAGGTACCCAGGTGTTATCCGGTTGCGTAAACCTTTCCGGGGTTATTCGGGTAAAGGTGGAAAAGGCCTTTGAAGATTCAACTGCAGCGAAGATTCTGGATTTGGTGGAAAACGCGGCTGGCAAAAAGGCTAAGGCAGAACATTTTATTACCAAATTCGCCAGGATTTATACCCCTTTGGTGGTGTTGGCAGCAGTGCTTATGGCGGTGGTACCCCTTTTCTTTGGCCAGGCGTTTACGGAGTCCTTGCATAGGGCATTGATTTTTCTGGTTATTTCCTGTCCCTGTGCTCTGGTTATTTCTGTGCCTCTTAGCTTCTTTGGCGGCATTGGCGGCGCGTCTAAGCACGGGGTGCTAATTAAAGGCAGCAACTACCTGGAGACCCTGGCGAAAACCAAAACCGTGGTATTCGATAAGACGGGCACGTTAACCAAAGGGGCTTTTTCTTTGGTGGAAATGGTGCCTCATGGCATGAGCGAGGAGACGTTTTTAGAATTGGCTGCCCATGGAGAAGCCTATTCTACCCATCCTATCGGCCAATCCGTTCAGGCGGCTTATGGAAAAAAACCGGACATTGGCCGGGTGGCCGACGTGAAGGAAATCCCTGGCCAGGGCATTGTAGCCCTGGTGGATGGCTATGAACTGGCTATTGGCAACGAAAAGCTGATGGCCCTAAAGGGCATGACAGCCCCGAAGGTAGAACGGATCGGTACGGTGTTGTTTGTGGCATACAATGGGGCTTTTGTTGGCCATATGGTGATTGCTGATACGGTCAAGCCCAATGCGAAAAAAGCCATTGAAAAGCTAGGCATCATGGGCATTGAAAAAACCGTTATGCTTACCGGGGATGATAAAGGGGTAGGCGAAAAGGTGGCTTCGGATTTAGGCTTGGCTTATGCCTATTGCAATCTTTTGCCGGAAAACAAGGTGACACAGGTGGAGTCTCTTTTAGCCGAGCAGCCAAAGGGGGAAGCCCTATGCTTTGTAGGGGATGGCATCAACGATGCACCTGTTTTAACCAGGGCCGATGTGGGCATCGCCATGGGAGCGCTGGGATCCGATGCGGCTATTGAAGCGGCGGATGTGGTTCTGATGGATGACGACCCATACAAGCTGTGCGCAGCCATCGGCATATCGAAAAAGACCCTTCGAATCGTCAAACAAAACATTGCCTTCGCTCTTGGGGTTAAACTATTGGTGATGGTATTAGGGGCATTTGGTGTGGCCACCATGTGGGAAGCCACCTTCGCTGACGTGGGTGTGTCGGTTATCGCCATTTTAAACGCCATGCGGGCTATGAACACCAAGGAATTTATTTGAGACGGTAAGTCTTGCCCTTAACAGACAGGTTGGGACTATAAAAAGGGTCCTTCAATTCGCCGTAAGCTTTTAAGAAGCGAGCGGCGTCTTTTTCTTTAGGCTTTTCGTTGATAATGGCATCCGGGCCGTCCATCCGGCTAAAGTAGGTAGCCTGGCATTCGGGAATCACTACATGGTAAAGGCCCATGGCACTTAATTTTAGACACAGGTCCACATCACCCATATCGTGCTCATAGCCAGCGTCGAACATGCCGGCCTTTAAGAAAACCTCTTTGCGTACCGCGAAAAAAGCAACCGATGCAGCGGATACGTTGTGGGAGATATGCTCGATGGCATAGTAACCCCATTTGCTCATAGGGTGGCGCTGCTGAGGGTTTTTAACGATGGTGTCCATGCCCAAAAGATACCCTTGGTGGCGTAGGCTCCCATCTTGGTAAAGGATGGTGGGAGCTACCACTCCGGCATCGGGCTGAACGGCCCGGCCGATCAGGTAGGGTAACTCCAAATCATCGATCACGCGCATACCGGAATCCAAGAAAACAAGCACTTCCCCTGGAGCGCGCCTGGCACAGATGTTCAGCATATGGTAGCGGGAAGCATCCGGTTCATAGAGCACGGTTTCATAATGGGCTACCCGGTGCTTTGAAAGCACGATCATGGACACGTTGTTAAAGGGAGGCTCTCCCAGGCTTTCCATGCACTGGTGCAGCTTTTCGTCATTCCCGTGATGTTCAATAATGAAGGTGATGGAGGTGTCGAAGTTGTGCCGATAACGTACATGGGAGCGCATTTCCTCAGTAGTTACCAGGGCGGGGAAACCCTGGCGCTTTATCTGGCCCTCCACGGCCATGGTGGCAGAGGCCACGCACTTTTCTAGGTTCTGGTGCGACATGGAGGTATTCAGCGCCCGCCAATGATAAAGCACCTTGGGAATATGAGCGATATACCGGGCCTTTTCACTGGCACGCAAAGCCAGATCATGGTCCTGGGATCCGTCGCATGCGGGATTTAAGCCACCTACTTCAAGAAGGAGCGTTTTTTTGATAACCATTAAGTGGCATATGTAATTGGTGCCCCGCAGCTTGTCCGGAGAAAAATCTGGCTTGAAATGAGGCGCAAACAAATAGGCAGAGCTTTCGTTAATCTTATCTTCGTCGGAATAGATCATATCCGCCTGCTGGGAGACTATGGTATGGGCCACTTCGAACAGGGCATCCGGTGTGAGCAGATCGTCGTGGTCCAATAGGGCGATATATTCTCCAGTGGCTTTTTCAATGGATAGGTTGGTGTTGCCTGAGATGCCTAAATTCTCTTTGGAATGAAAAACTGCAATGCGGGAATCCCTTTTTTCAAGAGCTTCCAGGGTTTGAAGGGTTTCTGGCTTTACGCTGTTGCCATCTAATAAAACCAACTCAAAATGCGGATAAGTCTGATTTAAAACCGAATCGGCCAACTCGGTTAAAAAAATAGGCTTTGTGTTGTATACCGGCACCACCACACTGATCGTGGGTGGGTTGTCAAATACGGTTTCCATCTGGCGCTGTAGGGCGGTTGCGTCTGGTGCCATCTTTTTTGCTTTTCGGTCATAGGTACGCAAAAGATGCTCCCCGGAACGGAGCATTACCTTATGTAGGGTATATGAAATACCATTTCGCTTAATGTAGCGGGTAGCTTGGGTGAGAAAGCTCATTTATTTTCTTCTAACTCCTGCAAGTAACGTTTTAGCGCGTCTTGCCAAGAAGGCAGACGATTAAAGCCATTTTCGTCCAAACAAGATTTATCCAGCCGGGAATTCATAGGCCGGACGGCAGCGGTTTTATATTCGCTGGTAGGAATGGGATTGATTTTCGCAGGCAAACTGGCGTCTTCCATGATCTGTTTGGTAAACTCGTACCAGGAGCAAAGGCCTTCGTTGGTGCCATGGTAAATGCCGTAGCGCTCTGTGACCACCATATCGCATAGGAGGGCGGCCAGGTCTACCGTGTAGGTAGGCGAACCGATCTGATCGGAGACCACATTGATTTCTGGACGCTCTTTACCAAGGCGCAGCATGGTTTTCACAAAGTTATTGCCGTTTAAACCAAACACCCAAGAGGTGCGCAGAATAAACAGCTTATCAGTGATCGCTTTGGCCTCTTGTTCACCCAGATATTTGGTTTCTCCATACCAGGATTTGGGGGCAGGGACTTCGGTAACCAAGTGAGATTTATCGCCAGTGCCTGCGTAAACGTAATCGGTGGAAATATATATAAGCTTGGCATCCACCTCTTTAGCGGCCAGGGCGATGTTCTTTGTGCCAAGAACGTTTACATTGTAGCAACTATCCCGCATTTCTTCCGCTTTGTCCACTGCCGTATAGGCCGCGCAATGGATGATGGCAGTAGGCGCGAAATTCTTTATGTAATCCATAACGGCGTGGCTGTCGGTCAGATCAAAATCGTTAATATCAACGCCCAGGCATGGAATGCTGCGAGCGGTTAAGGTTTTAATGATATCATGGCCCAGCTGGCCATTAACGCCTGTTACGAGTATTTTCAAATGAATGCCTCCTACTTTTTGCTGTCAATAAGTATACCATACAATGTGGACCATTTCAATTGATTTGCTTTTGTGGTACAATGTGGCCAATGGTGTTGGGGGGATCGGTATGGCAAGGAAGAAGACCCTTTGGGACCGCCTGGAAGGGGAAGGCTTTTTTTTGAGTCGGGAACAGGCTTTGCCCTGGGTTATGGCAGGCAGCGTATTGGTTGGGCCAATGAAGATGAAAAGCTTGATGGATAAGGTGGATGAAAGTCTGCCCATTACCATTAAAGGGTTTCATATGCCTTATGTAGCCAAAGGCGGTTTTAAGCTGGAAGGGGCTATACGGGATTTTAATATCGATGTAAAAGATCGTGTCTGCATCGACGCAGGCGCTTGTACCGGCGGCTTTACAGATTGCTTTGTGAAGCATGGTGCCCAGCGGGTCTATGCGGTAGAAGTGGGCTTTGGCCAGTTAAACGGCGCCCTGAGGCAGAACGAAAAGGTGATTAACCTTGAAAAAACCAATATCAGCGATGAAGCGCTTTTAACCCTTGATCCACGGCCTGATTTGGGCAGTGTGGATTTAAGCTACCTGTCTCTTCGAAAAGGGGTGCCTGCTTTTAAAAAAATCATGCATGAAAAAGGCGAATTGCTTTGCCTGGTAAAGCCTCTGTTTGAAATTGAAGACAGCGACGCTCGCCGCACAGGAATTATTGATCCTGACAGCTACAAAGCGGTTTTGCTTTCTTTGATCAAAGATCTGAATGGCCAGACGAATACGCTGGTAGCCAATGTGACAAACAGCGCAGTTACAGGCAACAATGGCACCCATGAATTTTTTACCCATGTTCGTTTTGGGTTTGGGGAAATGGCCCCGGATTTAAACGAAAAGGTGGATAAGGCAATTGAAAATGTGCTATCTTTGAATAAATATAAAAAATAGCATAACTTGTGGAACAAATTACCTCTGTGGTTCGTTTTGTCAGTAGAAGAGGTTATTTTAGGGAGTGGATCGTTATGAAAGCGTTTAAGGTAATGCTATTAGCGGCAATTTTACTAGGTTTATTTTGTGTGCCTGCATTGGCGGCATCCCCCAGTGATTTTGCCATGGTGGTTAACGATACCTATGTCAATTTAAGAAGCGGCCCCTCCCAGGATACAGATTTGCTGGGCAGTTATCAAAATGGCGAATGGCTTACGGTAAAGGGCCAATCGGGCAACTGGTTCTATGTTCAGGGCTCCGATGGCAAGACGGGCTATGTGAGCATGACCTATACCTCCAAGGGTCCCCAAACCCCGGAGGCGGTGGCCATTGTCAACAACCCCAATACGTCTTCCTTTTTAAACTTCCGCCAAAGCCCCAGCTACGATGCCAAGGTGCTGGATATACTGTATAATGGCGTTCCCTGCAGGGTGATCAGCCGGGAGAACGGCTGGGTCTATGTGAATGTGGATGGTATCTTTGGCTACCTGCGCAACGAATTTTTGCGAACCCAATCCATGCTGGCGTCGGATTCTGTGGCCACTGTTACCACCTCCAGCACTTTAAACCTGCGCCAAGGCCCGGGTACTGGTTATGCGGTTACCAAGCAATTTAAGGGTGGCACTTATGTAATGCTTCTTTTAAAGGGCAACAATTGGTCTAAGGTATCAGTGGATGGCTATGTGGGCTATATGGATAATAGCTTCTTAACTTTGTATATCGTGAAGCCCACAGGTGGCGGATCAAGCGGCGGTGGGGGTGGCGGCTACAATCCCCCCTCCGGCTCCGGGTATGGGGTGGTAGGCAATCAAGGCGCCAACCAGCTTCTGAATCTGCGGGAAGATCCCACCACCTCAGCCAAAGTGATTGGCCGGTATATGAATGGCACCAGGGTGACCATTCTTGCCCAGGGAACGGAATGGTGTAGGGTACAGGTAGATAAAACAGGCCTTATCGGCTATATGATGACAAAGTTTCTAAAACTGTACAATCTGCCGTCTACGCCTACAGCTACGGTTTCCCATCCCTTGCGCAGCTTTGTGAACCTGCGCAAATCCACTTCCATGAACGCAGGGGTTCTGGTACGGGTGCCTCATGGAAAAAAAGTAACGGTAGTTATTCCGGGGGATGATTGGTACAAGGTGAAATACGATGGCATGTCAGGGTATATGGTTGAGTATTTCTTGATAAAATAATAACTTGAAGGGAGCGGAAACGCTCCCTTTTCATATGTGGAAAATAATGTTATAATGTCATATATGTTAAATTGAAGGAGCAAGAATGATGAAAAAACGCATTGGTATTTTAACCAGCGGTGGAGATTGCCCAGGGTTGAACGCTGCGATTCGCGGGGTAGCCAGGGCTGCATATGAACAATTCGACGCTGAGATTATTGGCATCCGGGATGGTTACCGGGGCCTGATTCAAGGGGATTTTCAGAAGATGGAAAAATCCCAGTTTTCGGGTATCCTCACACTGGGCGGTACCATTTTAGGCACCAGCCGCCAGCCCTTTCGCAATATGCGGGTTATTGGGGAAGATAACGTAGACAAAGTCAAAGAAATGAAGAAAAACTATAAAGACATGGACCTGGATTGCCTGGTGACATTAGGGGGCAACGGCACCCACAAAACGGCCAACCTGCTTTCTGAAGAAGGTCTGAACGTGATAGGCCTTCCCAAGACCATCGATAACGATTTGTTCGGAACGGATTTTACTTTCGGCTTTCATACGGCAGTGGATATTGCCACCGATGTGATCGACCGCATCCACACCACAGCTTCTAGCCATGGCCGTGTGATGGTTATTGAAATCATGGGTAATAAGGCCGGATGGCTCACGCTCTATTCTGGCATGGCCGGTGGCGCGGACGTGATTTTACTGCCCGAAATTCCTTACGACATCGAATCGGTTTGCAAGGTGGTGCAAGCTCGCCAGAAAAAAGGCAAAGGTTTCACCATTATTGCGGTGGCAGAAGGGGCTATGGATAAAGAAGAGGGAAAAATGCGCCGCAAGGAGAGGGAAGCCCTTCGGGCGGCCCAGCCGAACTTCAATATTGCTACCCGCATTGCCAAACAGCTAACGGAACTGTGCGATGTGGAAGCCAGAACCGTGCTTCCCGGGCATATTCAGCGCGGAGGCAGCCCCTGTGCTTACGACCGTGTACTGGCCACCCAGTTTGGTGTTCACGCGGCGCAACTGATCAAAGATGGCACCTTTGGTGTTACCGTGGCTCTCCAAGGCAATCAGGTGTCCCACAATCCTTTAAAGGACGTGGCCGGAGTGGCCAAGCCGGTTCCCAAGGATTTCCAAATGGTGAATTTTGCCCGCCAGATCGGTATTTCCTTCGGCGAGTGACTTAAAAGAACTGCTCCTATTACAGGGGGCAGTTTTTTAGCTCCTCCCGAAGCAAATCCATACCATGCTTTTCCACCCGGCTTACATAGGATCTGGAAATTCCAAGCAAATCCGCGATCTCATGCTGGGGATGGGTTTTGCCGTCTAAAAGTCCATAGCGCAGTTCTAGCACCGTTCGTTCCCGGTTGGGCAGGTTATGTAAAACCTGCCGCACCTGCTTTAACGTAACGGATCTGATTACTTCCTGCTCCACCTCATCCTGAGGGGTGCCCATAATATCGGCTAGGGTAATATCGTTACCCTCCGCATCGGTGGAAATGGGGTTTGAAAGGGATACATCTCCCTGGCGTTTCTTGGATTGCCGAAGCAGCATCAGCACTTCGTTTGCAATTGTAACATTGTGGCTCCACCTGGAGAAAGGGATGAAACACCAGTGAAATCAACGGGTGCAGCGTTTTCTTCGTTATCACCGAAAAAGTAGATATGGGCGTTGGTGCCATCCCAAACGATTTTGCGAATAACGGTTTTGAGCGCCATGCGCTTTTGCTCGATGGTCATTTCATCAAAAGAATGGGCTATGAAGGTTAATTGCCTATCCATCAGGTCGAACTGTGTGCTGTCCAGCTTTTGCTGCTGTGACAGCTTTTCAAATTCCTCGACGGATTGTTTAAGGCCCTCCAGCTCCTCGTGCCGATGATTGATCTCATCGGTGATATATTGGTGGGCAGGGGTACCAATAGCGCTTACGAGGGATTCAATCAGCTGCTTGATGGCATCTTCTGTATCGCGTGCTTTGACTTTAAGGGATTTAAGCGTTTCATCATACACTTTGGATTCGGAATGTATTGCAGTTTGCGCTTGCTTGAGCTGTTTGCGAAAATCCGATTGATCCATCGCCAGCATCTTGACCTTACGGCACACCAGATCATCCAGTTCGTTACCAAGTGGGTTCTTCATTTTGCAATTGGCCATGCGGCTCTTTTCTTTGGTTTCACATAAATAGCTATAGATGTACTCGCCTTGGGCATTAACGCGTTTACTGAGCTTGGGGCGCATGTACCTTCCGCAATCCCCGCAATAGAGAAGGCCGGATAGCAAAGAAACGGTACTCTTGGGCTTATGATAGCCCTTGTCTTTGTTTTGGCCTAGCAAGGCTTGAGCAGCCAACCACGTTTCGCCTGATACAAGGGGTTCGTGTCTGCCAATGGAGACAACCCATTCCTCGGAATTTCGGGTCACGTGGGTCTTGGCTGTGTTTTGCTCGGTTTTATTGTAAACCATCATGCCGTGCCTGCCGTTGAATTGACCTTTTTCCGCATGGATCTCGGTACCCAGACCTTCAAAGTAGTTCAGCATGGCTTCATCATTAGCGGCATACACGGGGTTTTGAAGGATGTTCTTGATAGAAAAGCGAGTAAACTCTTTCCCATTTTTTGTTTTGATATGGTTTTGAATGAAATAAGTCTCTACTTTCGTAAGAGAGTTCGCTTCAACGAACTTATCGAATATCATTTTCACAAGCTGAGCTTCTTCGGGGATCACATCCAGCTTAAATGCCTTTCTTGCCTTGCCTTCTTCCGTGATCTGATCTACCAGCTGAACGCTTTGATATCCCGTAGGGGCTGTACCGCCTAACCAACGGCCCGACTTAGCCAACTCCAGCATATTATCCCGAATACGTTCGGCAATGGTTTCCCGCTCCAACTGTGCGAATACGGAACAGATGCTGAGCATAGCGCGCCCCATGGGGGTACTGGTATCACAGCTTTCGGTTACGGAAACGAATGAAATATCATTCTTTTGCAGTTCTTCCGTAAACTCGTGAAAATCAACAATATTGCGGCTGATACGGTCAATTCGATAACAGACTACGGTCTGAAATGCTCGTTTCTTTGACCACTTCATCATTTCTTGAAAGCGGGGGCGATCCGTATTCTTGCCAGAATATCCTTCATCTACGAAAATAAGAAAGTCGTCATCTTTCAAATCCATATTCTTAGTCCGCATAATGCTTTTGCATAACTCGATCTGTACATCAACGCTATCGCCTTTTTCGGTGAACTTCGATTTTCGGGAGTAAATGGCGATTTTGCTTGAGCTTACATTCTGCTGCATTTGTGATTCCTCCATTATTCAACAAATATGCGGTACAATTATAGCACTATGGCTCAATCTGAATCCAAAAAACGGTTGCGATTTTCAAGTGCAGTCATGATATAGGCAAAAGAAAATGCAACCTTTCGATTGTATTATATAGCATAGGATGGGGTAATGCAAAAGATTTTTCCGAATACCATCGTGCTTTGCTTACTTCATGTTGCTGCTTTTATCTATCGTAGCATGGTGCCTGAAAAGAAGTCTGCTCATTTCGGAAGCGATTTCATCGGGAAGAATCGGCGTTTTTTCAAAAACTGAAAGTGAATCTCCTTGGTAACTTGAGCCGTAAGCAAGATAATCTATGGAAGTTTGTAGTACATCTGCCAATATGGCAATGGTATCTAGACTTGGTATACGCGTACCCATTTCAATATGCCCAACAAAAGAAGCGCTAATATCACAGAGTTCAGCAAGACCCTCCTGCGTTAGCTTGTATTGATGTCGTAAGCGTCGGATGCGTTTTCCCATAGCTAGGTAGTCAACGGATGCAATTATACTTGCCTCACGTTTCTTTAACATTGAGTGGCTGTTTCTTTTCCCGTCCATATCGTGATTCACTCCAAAGTCATTGATGTAATTTGTATTATACGAAAATAATTCTCAAAAATCAACACCATATTGTCAAAATAATTCTCTTTTCTGCTTTAAGATGGATGTATTCTATTGCTTAAGGCGGTGATTACAATGGATGAACAGTTTATCAGAGAACGATTAACAGAATTACGACTGCATAAAGATGTATCTGAGTATCAAATGAGCTTGGATATTGGCAAGAGCCAAGGTTATATACACAAAATAGCATCGGGGAAATCGCTTCCTTCGATGAAAGAATTTCTGAATATCTGTGAGTATCTTGATGTTTTACCCCAGGATTTCTTTGCCGATGGTAATATCGACCCCGTTTTGTGTGAAATTAATAGCAAAGCGGCGAGATTGAATGAGAAAGACCGCGAATTTATCTTGGTGTGTTTGAATCACCTGCTCGAGAAGTAAATAAAGGTTATAAATGGTTTGTGAGGTTCTGAATACATCAGAATCTTTTTAGAATCCGCAGGATTTGAGAATGTATATTCAAAAATTGCGATCAGAGAAGCGTGCCTTGACAAAATCGATAGTACTTTATATAATCCAAATACCTTTTCATGCTTGGTTGCTTAGATTACGCACTTTTGCAGAGCGCTTTTTGTGTTACAGGCAGGATGAATGAAACAATTGACAATAACGATACTTTGCTATAATTCTCATGGGTATATGAAAAAGTGTTAGGCGCGCTTCCTGTGGACGGTAATGAGGCGGAGATCGTTATTTTAAATAATGGCTCCAGGGATCATACTGCTCGTATTATGGGAGCATGTCAAGACATCACATTATGGCGATACACCAGCACAACGGCGAGTAGGGTGTTGTGGTTACGACAGAGCTAAAGTTTGCATAAGGACTTTACTCTAAAGAGGGAATGGATTTCTGACGGGAGGTTGGCTATCATATGCGAATTGCCATTGTGGAGGATGATGGGGCTACTCAGCAGATGCTGGCGGATTATATAGATCGTTACTTTGAACATGATAGCAAGCGGTATAGCATTGCCGTTTTTTCTGACGGCGATGAAATAGTGGAGAGGTTCCACGCGGATTATGACCTGATTTTGCTGGATATTCAAATGCAGCGCATGGATGGGTTGAAAACAGCGGAATATATCCGCAAGCTGGATGAGAATGTATATTTGATTTTTGTAACCAACCTGGCCCATTATGCTATTCAAGGCTATGCAGTTAACGCACTGGATTTTGTGCTAAAACCCGTCAATTATTACATGCTGGAGCAGCTTTTACTTAAGGTGGAACGCTTGCTTTCAAAAAAGGGAAAGTGCTATGTTACACTTCCGACGGATCAGGGCCTGATGCGTATTGATGCAGCCCAGATTTATTTCATTGAATATGTTAACCGCCAACTGATCATCCATAGCGAAAAAGGCAAGTATCATATGCGTGACACACTCCGGAATCTGGAGGAAATGCTGGAAAAGTACGGATTTTTCCGCTGCAATAGCTGCTATTTGGTGAATTTGGCATATGTGGAGCAAGTTGACCGTGAGGGATTAATGTTGATGGGTGAAAAGCTGACCATCAGCCGCCCACGTTATAAGCCGTTTATGGAAGCTTTGACCAAGTATATTGGAGGAGTGAAGCAGTAATGCCTGATGCGATTCCAGATTTACCTCGTATCCATACAGCCATCGCGGAGTGGTTGGCTTGCGTACTCTACCTGATGCCCATGAAGAAGCGATTTAAGGGAATGCCTCTATATGGAGTGTATTTTGCATTTTTGATCCTGCTGCTTTGTACCAATATCATTGGTGAAAGGGTGCCATTATCATTATGGTTGCTGTTTATGCTCTTGGGCATGGCAGCCATGTTTTCCATGATTAAGGTATGCAGTTTTTCAACTGCGGTGGAAGCAGGCTATTACTGGACGCGCGCTTTTCTGGTGGCAGAATTTGCGGCTTCCCTGGAATGGCAAATTTATTATTATCACGCACTTTCAAACGGATACCGCTTGCTAGATATGACGATATGCATGGCTGTGATCTATTTTTTCGTATTTGGCGGTATGTATTGGCTGGAAACCAAACGCACTGCCACGCATAGCACGTTTAAAATTACACGGACTGAACTGATCGGCTCCTTGCTTATTGCCGTTGTTGCTTTTGCCATCAGCAATTTAAATTTCGCGCTTCAGGGCTCGGTGTTCACTGTTTCCCTCGGAGCAGGCATCCTCTATGTGCGCACATTGGTGGATATTGCCGGCTTGGTGTTTCTTTTCGCCCATGAGGAGCAACGCCGGGAAATCAACCTGCGCTATGAGCTTGAAGCCATGGATAAGCTGTTTAACCGTCAGTATGAGCAGTATCAGCAGTTTGTGGAAAACAATGAATCCATCAGGCGCATCTATCATGATCTAAAGCACCAGATCGCATTCATTCGTGCTGAAAAAGATGAAAAGCGACGGGATACTTACCTTAAGGAAATGGATGAGGTAATCAGCATTCATGAAAGCAAGGCGCGTACGGGCAGCTCCGTTTTGGATACGCTAATCACCAGCAAAAACCTGGCCTGTATCGAAAAAGGCATTAAAATGACTTGCTACGCCGATGCAAAAGAGTTGGAATTCATTGATGTAATGGATATTTGCAGCATCTTTGGAAACGCGTTAGATAACGCAATTGAGTACGAAGAAAAGATAATAGATGTGAATAAAAGGCTGATCAAGGTAACAGCGTACCCACAGAACCGATTTTTGATGATCCGTATTGACAACTATTGTGAGGAAAGGATTATTGTGGATGGCGAAATTCCGGGCAGCACGAAAAAAGACCAAGTTATGCATGGGTATGGTATCAAAAGCATCAAGCGTGCGGCGGAAAAGTATGGCGGTCACATATCTATGGGTCATCAGGATAATTGGTTTTTTATTACGGTATTGATACCGCTTCCTCAGCCACAGTAATGATAAAGCGGTTCGTTTCAGCTCCCTTAAGGGGGCTTTTTTAGTGCCTTTTTACAGATTAAACATGAAAATCAACAATTTAGACAACGAATACCCACATTGGGCCTGTTATGTGCTATGCTAACCGCAGAAAAAAGGATGCGTCCATAAAAGCTAACAGAAGGATGGATTGGCGTATGCAAGTATTTAATCCGTATCTGCCAAGTTATGAATATATTCCCGACGGCGAACCTTATGTGTTTGGCGATCGGGTTTATGTATACGGTTCCCATGACAGGTTCAATGCTCGGATGTTCTGTGTAAACGATTATGTGTGCTGGTCCGCCCCGGTTGCCGATTTGTCGGATTGGCGCTACGAGGGGGTCATTTACCGCCGCAAGCAAGATCCCAAGAATAAGTTGGGCTTGCATAGCCTCTTCGCACCGGATGTGACAAGAGGCTTGGACGGCAGGTACTACCTTTACTATGCTTTTGATTTTATGGGGCTGATGGGTGTGGCGGTGTGCGATACCCCTGCGGGGGAATATCAGTTTTATGGTCATGTGTCATTTCCGGATGGCCATCGCTGGGGGGCGAGGTCGGGCGAGGAAATGCCCTTTGATCCGGGCGTTTTCGTGGATGATGATGGACGTGTGTATCTTTATTCCGGTTTTGCAACCAAGGTACCCTTCATCATGAGCGGGATGCGGAACCTGAAAAACAGCGGTTGTTGCGTGCTTGAATTAGAGAAGGATATGATCACGATCAAATCAGGCCCCAAGCTGATTCTTCCCCGGGCGGGAAACGGTGCCCCCGAGGAGTTCAAGAACCATGAATTCTTTGAAGCCAGCTCCATTCGCAAGATATACGGCAAATACTATCTGGTCTATTCATCCCGGCATAACCACGAGTTGTGCTACGCCGTCGGTGAAAAACCCATGGGGCCGTTTTCATTTGGCGGGACGCTGGTGAGTATTGGAGACTTGTTCCTATCCGCTGAGGATGAAAAAAAGGCGCGCAATTATCTTGGCAATACCCATGGCGGATTGGTAGAGATCAATGGAAAATGGTATGTATTTTACCATCGGCAGACCAATCGCCATTCCTATTCCCGGCAAGCCTGCGCGGAACCCATCGAATTGACCTCCGATGGGCGGTTTATTCAGGCGGAGATCACCAGCTGTGGCCTCAACAATGGGCCTCTGCGGGGCAAGGGCGAGTATCACGCTTCCATTGCGTGCAATCTTTGGTCCAAGCAGGGTGCCAGCCGTTATGATGGCCTCCTGCCCCAAGTTAGGCTGCGCAAGCATCCCTATATCACACAGAATAGTAGGGATGGAGATGAAAATGCCATTCAGTATATCGCCAATATGCAGGATGGGGCGGTAGCTGGTTTTAAGTATTTTGATATTAGCGGTATTCAGGGGATCCGTTTGGCGGTGGGTGGTCGTTGCGATGGAGCTGTGATTATATCCGAAAATGAGGATTTTTCACATGTTGCGGGGCGTATTCCAATCAAGGTGCGTGGCATGATAGCCAATGTGGAAGGCGAGCTAACAATGCTTAATGGCGTTCATCCGCTCTATTTCAAATTTGTCGGCCGTGGCAAGATGGATTTTTATGCTTTTGATCTAAAAAAAGATGTGGCATGGGAGATCCAATATAATGTGGATAATGTGAAGATGACACACGAAGCATGATGGCAGTGGGGTTCATATGCAGATGTTTCCAGTGGTTTGTTAACACGGAAATAATGCAATGGTGATATAATTAGCGCACAGAGAAAAGCCATTTCGCTGCTGCGTACCAGGAAGGGAGGATGCGGCGCAAAACAACGGCATGAAAAGGGAAGGTTGATTCATTGCCCATAAAGAATGGGCGGGACAGAAATTGCAAAGGAGAAATGATCATGACTCAGAAACTAGGTAGAGCAAAGCAACTTCTTGGTATTTTGCTCGTTCTCACCCTCTCCCTAAGCTTGATTTTACCGATGGGCTCGGCTGAGGAAACATTATTGCAGCCTACAGGCACCGTTTCTGGCGCAATCGGGGCCAATGGCGTATTTTATGCCGACTACGATTCGTTTGAGGAGCTGGCACTAGCGGGCCGTGAAGTTGCAGTGGAAATTGCCGCTGAAGGCATCACATTGCTCAAAAACGACAACAACGCACTGCCCCTGTCCTCCGAGAAAAAGCTAACTGTGTTTGGCTCCACTGCGGTAAATTATGTACATAGTGGCGGCGGCTCAGGTTCCGGTTCCCCTGGCACCAATGGTATAGCGCAGACAACGGTACAGGAAGCGTTGCAGATGGCCGGCTTTACTGCCAATCCCAAAACGCTTAATGTTTACGCTCGAGCAAATCAGTCAAGCGAGCTGGGCATGGAGTATTACACCGGCGCTGTTACCTCTACCTATAAAAACTATGATGATGCCGCGATTCTATGGCTCTCCCGTTCTGCTGGTGAAGCAGCGGAGGCCCCTTCTCATGATGTTAGCGGCCATAGCGACCCTACTGATCATTATTTGATGCTGATGGATAATGAAAAGGATTTGATCAAGCACATCAAGGCCTATTTCCCCGGCAAGAAAATCATTGCCGTCATTAACTCTAGCAACATTATGCAAATTCCCGAATTAGCTGAACAGAACATGGCTGACAACTATGGTGTTGACGCTATTTTATGGGTTGGCGGCTTGGGCAATAATGGCGTAGATGCGCTGGGTGGCATCCTCAGCGGCGCAATCAATCCCTCTGGTCATACAGTGGACTTGTGGGCCAAGGATTTCACTCAAATGCCCACATGGACTAACGTGCTCGACCAAACCCAGCATATTGACGAAAACGGCAACCGTTTGAACGCGAAATTCTTTTATAACGGTGAAGAGACCAGCTATTACTCCATCGAATACCGTGAAGGTATCTATATGGGCTACCGTTATTATGAAACCAAAGCCTTTGATATGGATGCAGAGGCTGAAGGTAATGGTGAAAGCTGGTATGCTAATGAGGTGTTGTACCCATTTGGTTACGGTCTGAGCTACACCTCCTTCGACTGGAAGCTGGAAAACGTGGAAAAAGTAGCGCAGATTGACGCAGCAAACCGTATTCTTACAATCAACGTTGCTGTAACGAACACGGGTAATGCTGCAGGCAAGGATGTGGTGCAGGTCTATGTTAATCCGCCTTACACCAAGGGTGGCATTGAAAAGGCCTCCGCAAACCTTGTAGGCTATGCGAAAACCAAACTTTTGCAGCCCGGTGAAACTGAGGTTGTGTCGGTTCAGTTTGCCGCCCAGGACATGGCCAGCTTTGATTGGAACGATGCCAACGGAAACGGCTTCAAGGGCTATGAACTGGAAGCGGGCGACTACACTGTTTCGATTAACACCGATTCTCATACAGTAATTGACTCCGTTGTGCGCACTGTGCAGGATACCATAAAATGTGAAGACGATTTGGTAACCGGCAGCGTCATTGAACCTGTGTTTGTTGATCAGTTTACCACTGTCAACGACAGCCTACTAAACAATATGATTTCCCGGGCTACAGGGCTGGAACAGCCAAAGGTCGCATCGGTCTCTGACCGCACCTTGAGCGAGGAATTCTTCCAGCGACTGGAGGGACAACTAACCTACCGCTCCTATAATGACAAGGAGACTGATCCCTGGTATGTAACGGCGGTTCCCGCCAATTGGACACAGGCCAGCGAACATGCTGAAAACTTCAGTGATGTGACCATCAAGCTAGCCGATATGTCTGGCCTTACCTACAATGAATCCACTATCGTGGATGGCGTTGCGACCGTTGGCGAAGCAGATATCCAAAACACCGAAAAGTGGGATACTTTCATGAATCAGCTCACTTGGCAGGAACTGTGCGATATCTGCAATGCGGGCACTGGGACATTGGCATTGCCTAGTATCGGCAAGGAAGCTGATAGCAGCACAGAAGGTCCCATTCAGATCTCTGGCGGTACTATGTTCCCTTCTAATCCCATTTTGGCAGCCACCTGGGAACCCGAGCTCGCCTACAAAGAGGGCTTGATTATTGGCAATGAAGCGTTGTTCCTTGGTGCCAATGAATGGCACGGACCCGCTATGAACACGCACCGCCATCCCTTGTGTGGCCGTAACTTTGAGTACTATTCCGAGGATGGCGTACAGGGTGCGTTGATTGCGGAGCAGGTTGTGAAAGGCGCTACTGAAAAGGGTCTGCTGACATACCTCAAGCATTTCTTCCTTAACGACCAGGAATCCCACCGTATGGACGGTGGCGGTGTTGCGACCTTTGCAACTGAACAGGTAATGCGTGAAATCTACCTTAAGCCCTTCGAAAGCGTCGTTAAAAAAGGTGGCACTGCGGGCATCATGAGCTCCTTCAACCGCCTGGGCTGGGAAGTTGCTGGCACCAACTGGGCTTCCCACAGGGAATTGCTCCGCAACGAATGGGGTTTCCGCGGCGCTACGGTTACAGATGCATGGGTGAAGGATTATGCCCCAGCTGACCTACTTGTACGTGCAGGCGATGAAGCACCCCTGGGCATCGCATCCAGCTATCCTGTGAACTCCTTGCATTATGGCCAATGGGATGCTTCACAGCGTGAGGGCTTGGGCAATGTGCTTGTAGCAGCCAGTGAAGAGGATGAAAAGGCATCACTTTACACCGTGCCTTCCCTCACCCATTATTATGCTGTGCGCAGGTCTGCACAGGCAATCCTCTACACCAGGGCTAACTCCAGCGCGAATAATAACGGTTTTGTTGCTGGATCAATTGAACTAAGCACTGTGTTTGATATCGAGAAGAGCAACAGTTATACACTGTCTATGCCCGGCTTCATTGACGCGGTCTTCGCATTGAATGAAGCCGAGACGGCAAAGCTGCCCGCTGGCGTTACCTTTGACCCGGTGACAGCGACGCTCTCCGGCACGCCTGAAGCGGATACGATCGGTGATTACCAATTCAGTGTTGATGTCAACTGCGATGGCGGCCGCGTTTCCTCCTATTTGGTGCTTAACCTGAAGGTGCAGGATAAGTGGCACGTCAATGGTGCAGGCATTGAAAACAATCTTGTGACCCTTGAAGCAGGGAAAGAAGCTAGCCTTGTATTCGATTGCCCAGCATATGGGTACGGAACAGGCGGCTATGAAAGCCGCTATTGCCTAGTCGGCTACGGACTTGATGAAGAAGGCACTGCCTGGTCATTCAATGAAGACCGCCACTTTGCAGATTTGGTGGCCCAGGACAGGGATTCCCTGGTTGAAGTCTTTATGGTATCCTTTGATGTGTACGTCAATGATGTCAAATTGGAAGAAGGCCAAGCATACAATGGACTAACCTTCACTCAGGTCACCGAGGAATGGATTGGCCAGGGCATTGCCAGAGGTTTTGCTACCAAGGGGTATGAAATTGTAACAGGCGCAAAGCTAGAGGGCATTCCTGCTGAAAGTGGGACATATGCGGTAAAGATTGTGATAAATGCGCCTATGACGGGTTCTAAGTTTGCTGGCAGTTACAGAGCTCTATTCCCCTCAGCTTACGGCACCCCCCACATGACCACCTTTGAAAAGTACATTACCATTGAAGTGAAGTAAAGAACCCCAAACTGACTCCGGCGGTGGAAAACCGCCGCCGGAGTGTCATTTTTTGAGGAGAATCAATCATGAAAAAGACGACGATCAGACTTGTTTGTGCAATAAGTATGTTGCTGCTCATCATGAGTGTTTTGTCTGCCTGCAGCAACACAGAAAAGGATGACACGCTGCAACAGACTCAGGGGCAGCAGGAGCAGGCAATCACAGTCACGGAGCTAACAGTAAAAACCATGCCCACTAAGACAGATTATCTGCTTGGCGAAGCGTTTTCAGCAGATGGCTGTGTGCTGACCGCGACTTTTTCTGATGGAGCCACCAAGGATGTGGCGGTTGGTGAGCCGGGGGTGGAGGTATCCGCGCCTTCTACAGACAGCGCAGGTACGAAGAATGTTGCCGTCAAGTATGAGGGTAAGCGTGCTACTTTTCAGGTTTCGGTCATAAAAGAGACCTTGACTGTTACCCTTAGTCATAATACTGAGGATATAGCGGATGAAACCGTGACTGTGGTAAAAGGCGAGAAGCTTGTGTTGCCTGAGGAAACCACACGCGAAGGGTATTCATTTGCAGGATGGTTTACTGATGCCCAACGAACCATCGCTTACAATTTTGATAGTTCCGTAGAACAGCCAATAACCCTTTATGCCCTGTGGCTGAGCAAGGCCGCGGCGAATTACGAATTCATCTTTGACCTCAATCAAGCCGACCTTAAGCAGCGCACCATTGTCCAGCAGGTGCAGGAGGGTAAATCGGCTATCCCTTTGTCCGAGGACCCAGAGCGCGTCGGCTATGCCTTTGCCGGTTGGTTTAGTCAGAGCGAAGGCGGCGACGAATATGATTTTTCGACCCCTGTTACGGCCAGCATTAGCGTCTATGCCCATTGGGATAGGACAGCCGCAGGTGAGCAAACCTATTTGTTCGAAGCTGAGGACACAAGCCTTACAGGCAAATCTGGTCCAGCATTTTCTGGTACCGCCATGGAATCGGGTATGATTATCTATGATACAAAGCACGGTGCCAGTAACGATCGGTTTGTAGGGTATTTATATCAGCGCTATAATTCTCTTGAGTTTTTTATCAACGCGGATGAGGCGGCGGATAACGTTATACTGGTTGCGAGGCTTTCTGCGGAAATGAGAAATTTTACTTTCAACAAGAGTAATTTTTCTATCTCTGTTAACGGTGTATCGCTTGATTATGGTGACATTGCGTTTACCAATGTGCCTTCAAACAGCTATAACAGCATCGAGTGCTTGCCCTTTGAGGATTATATTATCTCTACCACTGTTTCCCTAAAAAAGGGTATGAATCTCATTTCTTTTATGACGGAAAACGATGAAAAGATGGAAGGCTCTACCCTACTGGCCGCAGCCCCTTTGGTAGATTGTATCAAACTGACTTCGACGGCTGTTTTAACCTGGTGTGAGAGCATGGGGCTCCCCGCATCCAATTATTAACGTCAAACACTATGAAAACCTGGGAGTGAATGCTATTGAAAAATTTCTTTTCCTATAAGGCATCGCGAGTCTGGTTGATCGTATCATCTATTTTTATTATTCTCACATTGGTTGCTAATATTCTGGCTACGTCAACCTTTGCCAGTCTTTTAGATACGGTGTTTGGCGGCCAGCGCCCTATTTATGATGATGGGGTCACATCCATGTACCCGGCTTTAAAGGCCACCAGCGATGAACAAGCGCTTCTGAATGCACAAAACTTTAATATTCAGTTGGCAGAGGAAGGCTTTGTTTTGCTAAAAAATGAAAGTTCTGCTTTACCCCTTGATAAGGGCGCCAAGATCAGTATCTTTGGCAAAAACAGCGTGAACCTGTCCTATGGCGGCTCAGGCTCCGGCGGTTTTGATACCTCCAACAGCAAGGATCTTTACGACAGCCTTGAAAGTGCGGGCTTTGCAACCAACCAATCGCTGAAAAAGTTCTATGAAAACGACAGCGCTTCCGGCGCTAAGCGCGCAGCCAACAGCGGTGATCTGGACAGCGGCAGCAACCAGCGCATCGCCGTGGCAGAAACGCCTCAAAGCAAGTACACTGATGCTGTTAAAGCCAGCTATGGCGAGTATAACGACGCGGCAGTGGTGGTGATCAGCCGTATCGGTGGCGAGGGGTTTGACCTGCCCCGCTATCAGGGCACCACAGAAGGCGCTGTCAGCGCGGATGCCCATTATCTGGAGCTGGATCAAAATGAGCGAGATCTGCTGGAAAACGTCTGCAATGCAGGCTTTAAGCATGTGATCGTAGTGTTCAATATCCCCTCCAGCTTTGAAGCAAGCTTCCTCACTGACCCAAGCTTTGCCAAGATCGATGCAGCCATGTGGATCGGGTTTACCGGCAGCACGGGCATCATGGCCTTGGGCGAAATTTTAAACGGCGAAGTCAATCCCTCCGGTAAGCTCGTGGATACTTGGGCAGCGGATTTCTCCAAAGACCCAACATTCATCAACTTTGGCACGGGCAGTACCCCGAACAGCAGCGACAAGTACGATGGGGGTATGTATTACTTCGTCGATTATGAAGAAGGCGTATATGTCGGCTACCGCTACTATGAGACCCGTGGTTATACGGATGGGGAAGAATGGTATAATCAAAACGTGGTGTTCCCTTTCGGCTACGGTTTAAGCTACACCACCTTTGACTGGGAGGTGAATCAACCCGGCAGCAACACCATTACTAAGGATAAGCAGATCGAGGTGCAGGTGTCCGTCAAGAACACTGGCAATGCTTCCGGCAAGGATGTTGTGCAATTGTATGCCAGCGCCCCCTATTATGAGGGCGGCATCGAAAAAGCGCATAAAGTGCTTGTGGGCTATGCTAAGACTCGGCTGCTAGCGCCGGGCGAAACAGATATTGTAACGGTGACATTCAATCCATACCATGTTGCCAGTTATGATTATCTGGATCAAAACAAAAATGGATTTGCCGGATACGAGCTGGAAAAAGGCGATTATACGCTGTATGTGTCTCGCAGTGCTCATGAGGAAGTGGTGCAGATCAATTGCCCTTTGACAGAAGATATCCGCTATGAGACTAACCCCGTTACCGGGGAAATAGTAGAAAACCGCTATACCGGCATTGACGGCGTGATGGACAGCGATGCGCAGCTTTCTAAAAAGCTAAGCCGTGCTGACTGGGAGGGCACTTGGCCTGACGAACCTACTGCCTCTGAGCGGGTAGGCTCTGCACAGCTCTATGCAGAACTCGCTGATATAGAGACCAACAACCCCATCGATTATTCGGATTATGAATACCCTTGGTTTGGGGAAGCGGTCATGCTCAAGTTGAGGGATCTGCTCCCGGAAAAAGCAACGGAAACTTCTTTTAAGCCGATCGTTGCCTATGATGATGAGCGCTGGGAGGCCATACTGGATGCCTGCCTTGAGGAAGATATGATCAACCTTTACAACAATGGCTCCTACCGTACCATGGCCATGGAAAATATTGGCTTGCCAGCGACGCTGCATGGAGACGGCCCGGCCGGCTTTACTTCCTTTATGAACCGCGCCCAGTTTGGCGGTACCTGCCAGTATGTGAGCGAGCCGGTCATGGCGGCAACATGGAACGTGGACCTAATGGAAGAATTAGGTCGCACCATGGGCGAAGAAGGCATCTTTGGTGATAAGGGAACGGGGATGCCCTACTCCAGCATTTATGCACCGGGTGTAAACATTCACCGCAGCCCCTTTGGCGGCCGCTGCTCTGAATACTTCTCAGAGGATCCGTACCTATCAGGCATCATGGCAGGGGCAGAGATCCGTGGTTGCCAGGAGATCGGTGTGGTGTGCATGGTGAAGCATTTCGCTGTTAACGAACAAGAGACCCATCGTTCCATCAACGGCGACAGTTCATGGCTAACTGAGCAGGCTCTGCGTGAGATCTATTTAAGGGCATTCGAACTGGCTGTGCAAACCGGGGAAAGCCGTGGACTTATGACCTCCTTCAACCGCATCGGCACTCGCTGGACAGGCGGGGATTACCGTCTGGTCACAGAAATCCTTCGGAATGAGTGGGGCTTTAGGGGTACGGTCATCTGTGATTTTAACACCATTCCCCAGTATATGAATCCCAGACAAATGGCCTATGCCGGCGGCGATCTTGATCTTGCCACCTTATCTTCCAGCATGTGGACAGATTGCGATACCTCTGAAACCGGGGACGCAGTGGTGCTCAGGCAAAGCGTCAAAAACATTCTTTACAGTTTTGTAAACAGCAATGCTATGAATGCGGAAGTAACAGGATATCAAATGCCTATGTGGCGTGTGGTGATGATTGCTGCAGATGTATTTATTGCGCTTGTTGTGATTGCTTGGGGCGCGGCTGTGATTTATAAGGCGAGGAAGCAGCGTCATTCTAAGATCGAATCAGTTTAAAATGCCTGTAAATATAAATATGAGCAACTGCGGGTGGCTGCTTTTGCAGTGCCTGTAGTTGCTCATGAGCAAAAGGATTGAAGGATCATGCAAAAACTTATAGGCTGGTGGCGCAACCTTGTCCTTAACCATCCGGTGGCCATGAAATGGATCCGGGAGGGTGGACTGTACGTGATCATCTGCAATTTGGTAACAGTGCTGAAGTATTTCATGCTTCAGTTTCTGCCGACTGTGTTTGCAGGTCTGCCCAAGGTCGATTTCGGCTGGCCCGGTATTCCAATGACACTGTTCGGTGAGACATTTCAATGGAACATTATTGGTTACGATGTGGCCCATGGCGGATTGCCATACTTTTGTGCCTACATGGTTGCTATGGTTGTGGGCGAGTGTATCAATTTCCCTATTCAGCGTAACTTCGTGTTTCGCAGCCACGGAAAGCTTTCCTATCAGATCATGTGGTATGTGATTGCCTTCATCGTGATCACCTGTATCGTTAACTCCATTAATTGCATATGGGTGGCCGTTGCAGGCAAGTTTGCTCCCGACTTCGTTTATAATATCGGCACGACTGTGTTAAATGGCGGCGTTTCGATGACCATCTTCTTTGTTGTTAATAAGATCATTTTTCCCGAAGGCGAAGCGAAGAAGGAGACAAAAGCACAGGCGTAAATAGGGAGAATGATAATGCTGTCTTGGACAGATGAAACACCGAGGCCTATCCCAATATGTCAGGCTTCGGTGCTTTTTTCTTTCGTTTATCAGGCATCTCTCCTTAAAAATAATGAATTGGAATTGCTCGTCTTTCTATAGTGAGTAACGGTCAGCCAAATCATCAATAATACGACTTTGGGGATAAAGCCAGCTTGAGAATTCTTCCAAGCTGGCTTTATTTCCTTTGACCAGCTTTTTTCGTTGCAAAGCTTCCTTTTTAAAGGCAGTGAAGGCTGCTTGCATCTGTTCTAATATTTCAGGTGGAAACCGGGGAGTTTTCTTTGCCCGGTTGATTTTGTTTTGCCAGTTTTGCCGTTCGTTTTTATATCGCAGATCATACAGGTTTTCTCGGGCTCGTTCATCGAAAACCCGTTTGTTTTCCAGCGCTTGCGTTTTGCGGCACTTATCGCTGCAAAGCTCATAGCGCAGGCTATCGGCCAGAAAAATGCCCCAGCACACTCTACACCTGCAAAGGTGCAGCCCCCAATCGTTCAGACGGTTTCGATAATAGGTGACCAGCGGGAAAAACGAGTTGTATGCTGCGACACATTCACTTGAGCGCAATTTATCCGGATACCAAAGATCAAGTCTAAGATCCTCCATCGGAATTTGCCCCCATGACTGATCGGTCAGTTTATAGGACTTCACTTTACGGCTTCTGTTGTAGAAACTGATCAGCTCTGTTTTAAAAGGAATGATGAGGTCTGAGCACTTGCGAAGAAAACCCTCGCTGGCAGTATTGCGATCTCGTACCATGCGTGTTTTCAAATACTCATTCCAGATGCGCAAAGCGGCGTACATTTTTTCCGGATCGCCGGATTCAAATTGCTCGCTAAAGAATTTGCTGGCGGTTTGCTCCAGCGCTGGTTGATTCCAGCGGTTGGTATGCAGCGCATTGTAAAGTGGCATTAACCCTGATAGGCTCCATTCGCCTTTCTCGTCATGCACAAAATCCAATATGAAAGTGCCGAGTGGCCGTGTGATATCGCAAAACACATCGGCCTTAGCATTTCCTTCCAAGCGGGATCTGATTGAGTATTCATCTCCGATCAGGATCCGCTCTTTTCTTTTCTTATGTCCGAGGATGCGGATGCTGGCATTATCCAAGCGTGGCTGGATGAGCATGAAGGCTGGAAGGTCTGCTCCATGATGATTTATCGGGAAGCCTTTGGCAACCACCTCTCAAAGCCTACGCGGATCGAAACAGACCGTATCTGCGAGATCATGAACACGTCTATCGTAGGTTGGGAGCCTGGGCCAACAGCCCGGTTCCCCGAATATGGCACGCAGCGCACATGGGTTTGTGTAAACAAAGGCTGTAAACGGGAGGATAACCCTACTGATCAGGCTACCGGGTATCGCATACTCACGGAGGAGGAAACCAAGCAATTGGAGATGCCATTCTAACGAAAAACCACTTTCCTGTTTACCTCCGTTTACAACCCGTTTACAAAAGAATCCTTGAATTTCAATGCCTTAAGGCTCTTTGTAAACGGTAAACAGGATATTCAAGAAAAAGAATTATTTAAAAGAATGGGGGAATGCAAAACAGCAAATCAGTCTTTTGCAGCCCGTTTACAGCTGCCGTTTACAAGCAATCATATCCAAAGTTTGTCCAAACATAAGCTTTAGCAAGACGAAAGAAAGGAGGATGCCCTCTGGAGATCATTGTCCATTACCCTAAAACGGAAGAAGGAATGCAGGAACTCGCCAGACGGGTATCCTCCGTTCAAGCGGCTTTCGTATGTGAACGTTTGAAATCGTTGCAGTGCCCGAAGGAGCAAAAACTGGAGCTGCTTGAAAGGGTGCTTCGCATATCGGAACAAGCAGAAAAAGAAGAGCAGCAAAAGGGTGATGGTTAAATGCTGTCATTCTTTTTAAATGAATGGCTTTAACCCATTGGGATAGAGAAGTGCAAAGGAGTTCCGCTCTATACGCGTTTTCTCGGTTTCCCAGTGATAGAGAGTGCTGGGGGAGATCCCGATTTGCTCAGACAACTCTTTGCGAGTGATATGCCTTGCTTCGTAAAGTGCCAGCAGGCTATCCCGTTGCCCTTGCTTCATGAAGCGATAGTAATCATCCAATAGGAGATCCTCGTCGATTCCAAGAATCTGGGCAATTTGGGTAAGCTTGTCCAACGGGTGGTATTGATACTTGCCGAGCTCATAATAAAAGTAAGTATTTGAGTTGATGCCCAATGCTTCAGCCACTTCATCTTGGGTCAGGTTGGCTTGGTAGCGGTAGTAGCGAATGCGTTCGCCAACAGTTTTGATATCGTTGGGGTTTTTGTATTTGAGTAAAAAGCGTTCAGAGTTGGTCATTCTTCTTCGGTTGGATAAAGAAATGGTTTCGACATACAATGGCGCACAGAAAACGGTGGCTCTGACCTGCTTGACCATCAGGTATAGATGATTGTCAAGGTAGCGGGTAATACGCCAGCATGAGGCGTTTTGGGCTTCCTTTGAAACCGTCCCGTGAGAGCCAAAGAGTGATAATTGGTTTTTCAATGCACCGTGCAGCATAATTAGAAAGACTGCCGCTTTGGGGCTTGTAGCTGCCGATGGCTTTAATCAGTCCCACGGCGCCTACGGAGATCAGATCGTCCTGTGTGTAACCGGGAACGGTGTATTTTTTTGTAATATGCACCACCAGACGAAGGTTGTGTTCAATGAGCTTATGCCGGGCCGCTTCGTCGCCAGCGAACATTTTTTCCACGCATTCCTGCTCATCCTGATGGGACAGGGGTTTTGGGAAAACGGAATTGCTTTGTATATAGCCAAGGAAAAACAAACAATCTTGAATGAGCCACACAAAAAATGAAAAGAGCATAAAAAGCCCCCCTTCCATAAGAAAACCTATGTTTTCAGGATGGGGGGTATGCTTAAAGGGCTTGGCACTTTTGGCAGATGTAAGAGCCGGTGGAGCCTGTTTTAATAAAGGTGATTGGGGTTTGGCAGTGGGGGCAAGGTCGGTTTTCACGGTAGCCGATAAAAAAGTCATCTGGCTTTTGCTTGCCCTTGTTCCCGAAAAAATCCATTTCGTAATCGTAAAGTCCGTTTGCTATGGCTTGCTTTAAAACAGTTTGGATGGCATTGTACAGGGCGGTGGTTTCAGTCCCTGTCAAAGTGGGGATCAAGCGTTTTGGGTGCAGGCACGCCATAAAAAGAATGTCGTGCATGTACATGTTGCCAATGCCGCCGATGTTGCGCTGGTTAAGCAAAAAAGCTTTGATCTGCCCTTTTTTACCTTGGAGGAGATTTAGAAAATAGGGCAAGGTAAAAACCGGGGAAAAGGGATCCGGGGCGATATCGCAGGTGTAGGGCTCTGTTTCTAATTCAGCATCGCTGCAAATGAGATAATGGCCGAACCACCAGAAACGCACAGTATAGCCTGTGCCATTTTGTAGCAAAACCTTGATCTGGTATTTGCCGGTGATGCTTTCTTGGCTTTTAAAGTATAGCATATCCGCCCCCATGCCCAGGGATAAAAGCAGGTTCTGGCCGTTTGAAAGCCGGTGGATAAACCATTTGCCCTTGGTGGTGATTTCTTCGATCACAGCGCCGGCAGCCCTGCTTGCAAAGACTTCAGGGCTGGAATTCAAGCATTTTTCCTGCTGGAATTCAAAACCTTGAATGGTTTGGCCTTTAAGTGTCTGGTTCATTTGCCCTGCAAAGGTGACAATCTCCGGAAGCTCGGCCATTACTGGGCCTCCTTATGGTTGCGCACTGGTCCGCGAATAAAATCCCCGTCCTGAACATCGAAAGGGAAGACCATGTCCACCTGGGTGTTGGCTACCCCATGGGTTTGGACGCTTTCGCCGGTTTCTCTTAGGACCATGGATGGGGGCACATAAGGGAATACCCTATGAGGGGTTAAAACTTCTAACTCATCGCCTACATAAAAGCGGTTTTTAAGCAACACTATGGCGGTTTCGCCAGCCTTGGCGCCCGTTTCTACCTGGGCCACATATTCCATGGATTGAATGAAGCCCCGGGCTCCGCCGCATATTTCCGGCGGCTTTTCCGCAAAGCCCGTGCTATAGTTGCGGTGGCTGGCCTTTTCCAGTTCGTTCATAAGCATGGGAAGCTTACTCTTAAAGGCTTCAAGGCTCTGGGCTAGCGCGTCCAACCCTTGGCGGTAGGCAGAAACCACTGTTGCCACGTAATATTCCGTTTTCATGCGGCCTTCGATTTTAAGGGAAGACAGGCCGCTGGCCACCAATTGGGGCAAAAGGGGCATCAGGTTTAAATCTTGAGCGGAGAAGATATAAGTGCCGTTTAGGTCTTCCGAAACGGGCAGATACTCGCCAGGGCGTTTTTGCTCTACCACGGCGTATTGCCAGCGGCAGGGCTGGGCGCAGGCGCCCTGGTTGCCCCCACGGCCCGTAAGTGCGTTGGATAAAAGACAGCGGCCCGAATAAGCCATACAGGAAGCCCCGTGGCAGAAGGCTTCTATTTCCATTTGGGGCAAGGCTTTCTTCATGGCAGCCATTTGCTTTATGTTCATTTCTCGTGCCACGATCACACGGGTAACCCCCATCTGGGCGTAAACCTTAGCGGCTGCGGTGTTTAGCGTATTGGCCTGGGTGCTGATGTGGATGGGCAGCAGGGGCACTTGCGCCCTTAGGGTGGCCACAGCGCCCAAATCCGATACAATGGCGGCATCTACACCCGTTTTCAGGGCAGCCTTGGCGGCCTGAACAAAGCCTTCCATATCCTCATCGAAAGGATAGGCATTCATGGTCACGTAGAATTTTTTGCCAAGGCTGTGGCAGCAGGAAACCGCTTCGCTTAGTTCTTGGATGGAGAAGTTGCCTGCGAAGGCGCGCAGGCCATAGCGCTGCATTCCACCATAGACTGCGTCTGCGCCGTAGCGCAAAGCAGCCTTTAATTGGGGCATAGCACCGGCGGGAGCCAGTAGCTCGGGGAGTTGATTAAGCATTATAACCCTCTTTTTTCATCATATGCTTTCCATAGGGGCGCGTAAATGGCAGATGCTTCTTCGTGCTCTTTAAGGTTTTTCGAGAAGTGCAGCTCTCCCGTATCCGGGTCTTTGGAGCAGAAGTATTTGTACTTTTCTGCAATAAAGGTTTCATCCGGGTATAAAGCGGCGGTAATGGCGCTTTGGGAAGGGCTGCAAATGGGACCCAAGGGCAAGCCGGTGTTTTTGTAAGTATTATAAAGGGAATTAATGGCTGTATCGTCGTTGCTTAATGCCATTTTGCGTACGCCTGTTACATAGTGGATGGTTACGTCCGAACCAAGGGGTATTTTCTCTTTCAAACGGTTATGGAATACGGCGGAAACCTTGGTAAAGTCTGCTGTTTTGGCTTCCTTTTCGATCAGCGACGCCAGGGTGATGATCTGATCCATGGTCATATTAAGCTCTGCGGCTCGATCGTGGTAGGCGGAGGGATAAATCGCTTCCGTCTGGCTTAAAAGCTTTTTAATAATGGTTTCAGCGGTGGCATTGGTGTAGATTTCGTACGTATTGGGGGAAAGGTAGCCTTCCAGGACATATTTGCGCTGGCTAACGTTTTGGGATTTAAGCACTTCGTCCACATAATAATAATCCTTGAACGCTTCCCCGGTTTTGCACAGGTTCAAGAATTCTTGTTTATCGACGATTATACCATCCTGGGCAAATTTTGCGGCGATATCTTCAATGCTCCAGCCAGGAATCACGGTGATTTTCCGTGTGATGGGTTTTCCGTCGCCGGTGGTTAATTGGTCGATAATCTGGGTCATATTCATAGAACGGCTTAACTTGTATTCTCCGGCCTGGATTTTTTGGCCGAAACCAAGAAAATCGCAATAGTATTTAAAAACACTGCTGTTGTGAACCAGAGACTGGCTTTCAAGGTTCTTGGATACCTTTGTAAGGCTGGAGCCGCTTTCAATGGAAAAGATGATCTCTTGGGTATCCTGCGGATTGGTAGCAGCAAAAAAATGGCTGTCCACATAGTTCCAGCCGGTCATAACCACACCCAGGACTACCAGTAAGGCGCCCAGGGTGACAAGAATAGGCCGCAGGATCAGCCAAAGGCCGGAATACCAGTAAAAGCCGTATTGCCGTTCATCCCTAAGGGATTGATGGGTATATTCCTTGCGTTGTTTTTTCAAGGTATGACCTCCCGATTGGATTAGACGCCGGGGAGTTCCAGTTCCAGCCCCGCGGCATCTGTGATGATTTTGAACACATCGCTCATGGATTGCTGAAGGCGCATTTCACTTAAAAGAAACTGCGATACTTCAGGCTTGGTGAATAAAAGAGTGGATATGCCTTGGAACCGCTGCATATCGGTTTCGTTAGGGGCTTGGCCGCCCATGGTGGCGAGTTGCAGGGCCATTTGGAGTTTGCGGTATTCCTTAATCAGTGCCGCAGTGGTGTCATCGGCCATGACTTCGGATTTGAGACGGTGATAGTCTTTGTATTCTTCGCTTTGTTTAATCGCGTTGGCTAAAGTATGGGCTGCGGAATATTCCATGGTGCACATCCTTTCAAATAGATAACGAGTAATAAGTAGATTTCGTTGCAAAAAATGATGGGATCAAAAGGATATATCCCTTCGCAGGCGCCAAGGGCAGTGCCCTTGATCCTTGCTTCTTAATTGTAAAGGGGCTTGTGCATGGTGTTTGCACAGCCCCTTTATTCTACCCTAATTTTGCTTAAATTTCAATGATGATAGGAAGCACCATGGGATTTCGCTTCATCTTTTCGTAAATCATGCGATGAAGCTCATCCTTAATCCGGTTTTTCAATCCGTTCCAATCCGGGTTATCGCTAAGGTTATAGCTTTGCACAATCAACCGCACCAGTTCCCTGGAGGATTCGATAATATCTTCGTTCTCACGCACGTAGACGAACCCACGGCTGATGATATCCGGGCCGGAAACCAGTGCGCCGCGGTCACGATCAATGGCCAGTACAGCAATCACCAAGCCATCCTGGCTTAAATGCTTACGGTCCCGAAGCACCACGTTCCCTACATCGCCAATGCCCAAGCCATCTACCATCAGAGCGCCAGAGGGCACCACTTCGCCTAAGGACAAGGTGTTTTCTGTCATTTCGATAGCCTGGCCGATTTCGGGAATAACGATGTTCAGCCGGTCGCAGCCCAGGGCTTCCGCCAATTCGGCGTGCTGCCAGAGCATACGGTATTCACCGTGAACAGGGATAAAATACTTAGGCTTTACCAGCGCGTGCAAAAGCTTTAATTCTTCCTGCCTTGCGTGACCAGAAACGTGCACCTCGGCCAAACGATCGTATATGACCTGGGCGCCGCAGCGGTAAAGCTGGTTGATAACCCGGGAAATATACTTTTCATTGCCGGGAATGGGGGTGGCGGAAATAACCACCATATCGCTGGGCCGGATTTGCAGTTTGCGGTGTTCTGCAAAAGCCATCCGGGTCAGGCCGCTCATGGGTTCCCCCTGGCTGCCGGTTGTCATCACAAGGATGTTTTCATCTGGGTAAGCGTCGATATCGTCCACATCGATCAGCACCCCTTGGGGGATGCGCATTTCGCCGATCTGCATGGCTACACGGCTTACGTTGATCATGCTACGGCCAATAAAGCACACCTTGCGGTTGTAGCGAATGGCGTTATCGATAATCATTTGCATGCGGTGAATGTTGGAAGCGAACTGGGCGACAATGACCCTGCCTTTGGCTTCCTGAAACAGCTTTTCGAAGGTTTCGCCTACCTTCATTTCAGAAATGGTGTAACCGGCTCTTTCCACGTTGGTGGATTCACACAGGAACGCCATAACGCCCTGCTCGCCCAAAGCAGCAAAGGATGCCAGGTCTGTCATTTCGCCATCCACAGGGGTGTAATCGATCTTAAAGTCGCCGCTGACGACCACCGTGCCCGCAGGGCAGGTAAGGGCAATGGCAACGGCCCCCGCGATAGAGTGGTTCACCTTAATAAACGAAATGGTGAACTTACCAAGCTTGATCATATCCCTGGGATTGACCACCTGCATGGGGATACCGGCAACACGATGTTCCTTGAGTTTAAGTTCCACAAGAGCCAAGGTGAGCTTGGTGCCATATAAAGGCGCAGGCACCTGCTTTAAAATGTAAGGTGTGGCACCGATGTGGTCTTCGTGGCCATGGGTAAACAAATAGCCGCGAACACGGTTTTTGTTTTGAACCAGGTAGCTTACATCGGGGATCACCAAATCGACACCCAACATATCTTCCTTGGGGAAGATAGAACCGCAGTCGATAACGACAATGTCATCTTCATATTCGAACACGGTCATGTTCTTGCCGACTTCGTCAACCCCGCCCAGGGGAATAATGCGCAGTTTAGATTCTTTTGGCACAAAGAGCCTCCTTCCTCGTAAATTGTTTAATTTGATACCTAAAGCCAATATACTCAATTGGCAATATTTCATGGGGAAAAAGTCATATGATTAACCCGAACGCCGGCTTCTCATATACAACAAAGAAGGCCGAATTTCGGCATACATCCTCCATCATGTTTGTCTAAAGACAAATGTACGGTCTCAAGTATCATCTTATTATATCACGAATTCGCAAAAAAAACAGCAAAAAAAGACTGCGCAATCGTAAAAAATTCCGCAATCTTTTTGTTCATTATGGATGGGTGCTCAGACATGCTTGCCAATCATCTGCTCTAACACGGCTTTGGGCTGCACCCCAACGATCTTTTCCACCGGCTGGCCATTTTTAAAAAGCAGCAGTGTGGGAATGGACATGACACCGAATTTTTCCGCAAGGGCGGGACATTCGTCTATGTTGATTTTGCCTACGGTGAGACGACCTTCATAATCACTCGCCAGCTCATCTACAATGGGGGCGATCATGCGGCAAGGCATGCACCAGGAAGCCCAGAAGTCCACTAAAACAGGGGCTGAAGCGGCGGAAACGATGGTATCAAAGTTGGCGGTTGTAACCTGTACGGGTTCACTCATTTTATTTTTCCTCCTGACGGGCACTGATAACACGAACGAGCTGAGGCTGCCATTGGACGTTGTTTTTAATAACGCCATCGGTCATACGGATGATTAAAAGCCCTAAAGGCAGCCCAATCCCCCCACCGATAATGGTGGCCAGGTTACGGTCCATAAGGCTGCCTAAAGTAAAATAGCCTGCGATCATTCCGCCTAAAAGGCCGACTAGGGGCACCATATAGGCCAGGGCAGAGGCTTTTAATACATTGCCGGTAGGCATATCCACCACGACCTGATCGCCCTTTTCCGCTTTTCCTTTGATTTTCAGCTCCATTTGGGAACGGCCCCCATGACACGCACCGCATTTTTCACAATCGGTTGGCCTGCAAAAGGTGACCAAAAGCTCATCACCGGAAACGGAAACCACTTCCCCGATTCGTTCCATCAGTTGGCCTGCTTTCTTACATTTATCCCCCAAATCATACCACATTCGCACTTGAAATAAAAGGGGGACAATCATAGTATACCCTGTTTTGGCCAAACTGAAACCTGTTACAGCATATCCCCTGTCATAATTTTAATGTTATCCAAAGCTTCCTGCGTGTTTTTTTCGCAAAGGGTCATGATCAGGGCAGCCTCGCCCCTTGTGAGGGTTTCACGGGTCACGATTACAGTCACGCTGCCAGGGGCCACTACCGCCAGGCATGGGGAAAAGCCGCTCCCGATCAAAACCCCTTCAATGGCCAGCTCCTCTTCTCTTTGCCTTGTGATCTGGCTTAGCTGAGCAGCCACATCCGCAAGAAAGGCAGCATTTCCAGCGCCACTGTCCAAAATGCCTTGCAGGGTTTTCAGATCCTCGTCCCGTGTCTGCTCCCGCTTTTCACGATACGCCTGGACGCTGGATATGGGCGCCGGAGAAAGCGTCACACCTGCAGGCACATTGGTAACGGGAATGCGCAGGGTGCTTTCTGCAGGGGTAAGATTGTTTAAAAGGTATCCTGCGCCAAGGAAAATCCCCAGAAGCAGAATAACCGCGGGTACTAGCCATTTTTTCATGTTTCATTACTCCTTTTTGCCGGGGCTCATAGAGAATACCTCCACCGCATCTTCACTTAGCCCTAACAGCGTTCGCGTGGCGCGGATGAGGTTCAGCCGAACACCAATATCGCTGGCCCCTTCGGAAACGATCACGGCCCCTACAGGCACGGCGGATTGCGCGGTTTGGCTTAAGCTTGTTTTTGCCTCATCGCTGGTTTGGTAGAAGACCGCAATCTGGGTTTTCCCTGCCCCGTCAATAGCGGATAGAATAGCGGAAATCCGCACTTCCTCATCGGATGAATGGGAAGCCGGGGTTTGGTTTAAGACAAGGCTTAATCCTACGCATAAAAAAATGAAAAGCATCAGCCATTGCATGGGCTTGATGGCTTTAAGGCTTTTGAAAAAAGAATTAAACTCCATGCCCGCCCTGCGCCTCCTTAAAGGGGATAATGGCTTGCGTGGGAATATTCAGCGTATTGGCGATAATGGCCACAAAAGCTTCCGGCAAGGGCGGACTATCCAAGGCGGAGGCGGCAAGGGAATCTGTTGCCGCCAGGCATTTGACGATCTGCCCCTGTTCATTTACACTGACGCTTACCATGGCGGATTCATATCCAGCCTTCTTAAGGGCGTTTTGAGCCGCTTGGGCCAATTGGCGTTCTCCGCTTTGAAGCACTGCGTCAAGGTAGCTGCCGGAGGAAGCCAAGGTTTCTTTTTGGAAGATGGCTGCTGCTGCCCTATCGTGATTGGGCGCGGCGAACTTTAAGGCGGTTGAAAGAAAGGTTACCAGCATCAGCAGCATAATAAGCCCTAACCCCGTTTTTCCCGCTGCCTTCATTTTCCCTTCGGGCAAAAGTTTTTCAAACAGGGTAATGAGCATAATCAGGATCACCAACGGGCGAAGAATGCTGTCCATAGGCGGCTCCTTTCATCGTAGCATCACTGCGATATTGCCTACCACCAGCATTTGGGCGATGAGCAAAATAAACATGGCTCCTACCGATAGCTGGATAATGAATAGCAGCATCAGTACCTGAGAAAAATCCTGCATACAGTGAACGATGCGGCTTTCGGCGGCAGGCTGTAAAAGGGCGGCGCAAAGGCGGTAGACAAACACCGATAGCAAGGTCTGGATCATAGGCTGGGCGCAGATGCCGATTAATACTACCAAGCCCGTAACCCCAAGGGCGTTTTTAATCAACAAACTGCAGCCTACCAGTGTATCCACCGTATCAGCGAACATGCCGCCTACGATGGGCACAAAGTTGTCGATGGTGTATTTGGCCGTGCGGATGGAGATGCCATCCACCGCCGCGGTGCCCAGGCCCTGGATCAATGTGACGCCGATAAAAACAGTGAAGCTGACTCCCAAAGTCCAGGTAGCTACCTGCCGAACCAAAGAGCTAAGCCGCGACACCTTTAAACTGTCGGACACGTGATCCAGCATCACCAGTACCGCGTCCCCAATGGCACAAGGCAGGGTCACATTGCCGATTAAGGATGTCATAAACCCGCAGGCCGCTACCACAGCCGGTTGGAAAAACGCGGCGCTAGCGGTGCCGCCAACGGCTGCAAGCAGGGTAAGCAAAATGGGGAAGAGGTTTTGCATAGCCTGGGTCATGTGGGAAATAGTTTCTTTGGAAAGGCTGATATGCTGGCTTAAATCCTGCACCATGATTACCGCTACCATTAAAAAGCAGGCATAGCCTGTCATTTCCCTGGCGGTGGCGCTTTTCTCCCCCTGCATAAAAGCGTTTACCAACCCACAGATAATGGCCGGAACCACCAGGCGGGTAATGCGGAAAACGCTTTGATAAAGGGCGTTCATGCACTGCTGAAATAGCCCCTGCATCAGGCTTTCAAGGGAAAGCACTGTTTCTCCTTTGGCCAGGGAAAGCACCGTGCTTTGGATATCCACCGCGCCGCCTAAATCGCTTACCATCTTTTGAAAGCTGTTAAGATCGATGGTATCGATCACCTGATCAAAGCTTTGGGCAAGGGCGAGGATGGGGAATGATAAAATGATCAGAACCAGGATAGCAAGTTTTTTCAAAGCTCGTTAGTAACCTCCTTGGGAGGTATTCTCAATAAAGTGGTCACAGCCACTCTGCTGATGCGCATGCTTAGGGAATCAACGCTAGTATCATTTCCACAATGGAAACCACTATGGGTGCAAGTAATGTAAGCAAAATAGCCTTGGCCGCATATTCCACCTTTAAAGCCAGGCCTTCTTCTTCCGCATCCCGGCAGGTTTGGGCGGCGAACTGGGCCAGGGTGGAAATGCCAATGGTTTTAAGCAGCATTTGCAGATAATTACCCTGTACATGGGCGGCAGCGGCCAATTGAGACAGCACTGTTACAATGCCGGACAGCTTTAAAAGCGAGATGGTCAGAAGAATTAGCCCGGCGCCCAGGGATAATACCAGGCTCATTTCCTTGTTCATTTTCCGAAGGCTCAAGGCCATGAATGCTGCCAGAACGGAAAAGCCCGCTATTTGCATCATTTCCATCAGTACAATTGAAAGATGCTCTTAACAGAACTGAATAAATCCGCCACCAGGTTAATGACCATCAGCAGCACGATCACCAGCCCTGCCACGGTGGAAAGCATGGCCATATCCTCCCGGCCTGTACGGGTTAAAATTTGGCTGATAACCGTTACCAGTATGCCGATGCCCGCAATGCGAAACAGCATTTCAATTTGCATTATTTCTGCCTCCTTAAATCAGTAATAGCACCAGCGCGAAGCCACCAAGCCACCCCAGGTTGACATACAGCCGGCCATTTTTCTCATAGGCCTGCTTGGCCTGCTCATAAGCTGCACTAAAGGCATCCAGGCTTAGCTTGACGGCCCCTTGCCGCTTTTCCAGGCTGCCTGTCCCAAGGCCCACAAGCAGGCTGTGGATCAGCAGTAAATCCTTTTCTTCATAGCCGGTGGCCCCGCTTTTTACGAACGCTTCCTGGGCGGATAATTCCGGCGTTGTTCGCATGAGGGCGATGGTGTTTTGCATTTGCGCATCCAGAACCGGGTATTCGCCCAAGCCTGACTCCAATACCTGGTCCATAGGCAAGCGCTGGGTGCTAAGGGTGGTTTGAATGCGGGCAATAAACCGCATCCATGCGTTTAAAAGCGTTTGCCGCTTTTTAAGCCGCGCGGATGCCAGCATACCCATAATCCCGCAGCCGATCCCGGCCATCAGTGCCGCTGCAAGTGCCATCGTTCGCCCTCCCGGTTGTACACTTCTTCTACAGAGCCTACGCTGTCGGTTTTTAGCTGTACCATCATATCAAAGGCTTTTTGGTGGCACAGTAAGCCAAAATCCGTTCGGGAGAAGATATCGGCAATGCTCCCGGCGTGGACAGAAGCCATTACCGCGATGCCTGATGCCTTGGCGTCTAAAATAGCGGCAGTATCTTCCATCCCGCTGATTTCATCGGTAACGATCAATTGAGGTGCCATGGAACGGATCAGCCAGCGAATGCCATAGGCTTTCTGGCAGCCATCCAGCACATCGGTGGAAAAGCCCACATCCAATTGGGGCACACCATTTTGGCAGGCGGCCAGTTCCCCACGTTCGTCGTTCATGCCCACCATAATGCCGTTATCGGAAAAGTTCCGGGCCAAGTCCCGTAACAGCGTGGTTTTGCCTGTGGTAGGCGCGCCCAGGATCAGAATAGAGGGTACCTTGCTCAAGGCCTTTATATAAGGCAAGAGAGGCTTGCAAGCGCCTTTATGCTCCCTTGCTATGCGAAGGCAGACCGAGGCGATATCGCATAGCTGTACAGCTTCATCCCTTTCCCATTGCACCTTGCCGCATAGGCCCAGCCGGTGGCCGCCCCGAAGGGTAATAAAGCCTCTCCGGGCTTCATCGTAGCGGGCGTAAAGGCCATGCTCAGACAGGGTTTCACTGATCCTTTGCACCTGGCCGCTGTCGGGAACAAAGGTGCCCTGATGGAGACATGACAGGGCTTTGAACTGCACCGGACGGTTGGCTCTTAACCGAATTTCTAAAAGAGAGGGGATGCTTAGGGTATTCAACTCCTCCTGCAAGGCCTGGGGCAGGCATGAAAGCAGGAAGGCTAGACTTTCATTGGCGTTCACGGACATAGCTCCTAATCAAACAAAATAAGGCCGATGGCCTGATAAAAGGCCCAATCCACCGAATCGCGGCTTTGCAGCCCCAAATCTTTCCGGGCGCGGATGACGGCTTGCTTGGTACCCTCTCCATAGACCCCGTCGGCACTGCCCCAGTAATAGCCCAAGGCTTTGAGCCTTGACTGAACAGCCCGGACGTGGCTGTTGCGGTCCCCAGGGGAAAGGGCTTTCAGCCCGCTGTCCAGGTCCCCGTAAGGGCCGCCTTCGATCACCACGCGGGTACCGTTTGGCACGCGCTTGTACAGGTCCTCCGCATCCTTTACATACATGCGGATGCAGCCGTGGGAGGCGTTGGAACCGATCGAGCTGGGCTTGTTGGTGCCGTGAATGCCATAGGTACCCCAGGGGCAGTTAATGCCCAGAAACCGGGTGCCAAAGCCGCTCATTTCGCTGGCGAAACGGTTGGTAATGCGAAAAACCCCAATAGGGGTGGGGGTGGAACCTGCGCCGGTAGCGACGGGATAGGTTTTTAAAACCTTCGTGCCTTCGTAAAGGGTGAGGGTCTTGCGGTGGATTTCAATGAGGATCCATTTGGTCTTGTTTTCTTCACCGGAAACAATGGCGGAAGCGGGCTGTGCTTGCTCCTGTATAGGTATGAGAACACAGGCAAGCAAAAACACCACCACCAGGGCCAATTCCCATACACGCATGGCTCATCCTCCCTTTGCAAAGAAACTTATGCTTAAAGTGGGAGGAGTATGCGGATTTACCCTTGCAAATTTGGCCGAAATTGGGTATGATAAGGCGTAAAAATTTATTGATAACAGGGGTGTTGACATGGCGGACAGCCGTTTAGACCATATTCGAAACTTTTGCATCATTGCCCATATCGATCATGGCAAATCCACCTTGGCGGATCGGATCTTAGAAAAGACCGGGGTTTTCGAGCACCGGGAAATGGTGGAGCAGATTTTAGATAGCATGGAGCTGGAACGGGAGCGGGGTATTACCATTAAAAGCAAGGCCGTTCGGATGCAGTACAAGGCCAATAATGGGGAAACCTATACCTTGAACCTGATTGATACCCCCGGCCATGTAGACTTTACCTATGAAGTAAGCCGCGCTTTGGCGGCCTGCGAAGGGGCTTTGCTTGTGGTGGACGCCACCCAGGGCATTGAAGCCCAGACCTTGGCCAATGTGTATATGGCGCTGGAACACAACCTGGAAACCATCCCGGTGATTAACAAAATCGATTTGCCCAGCGCAGAGCCGGAACGGGTGCGGGGAGAGATCGAAGAAGTGATTGGCCTGGACGCTTCCGAGGCGCCGCTAATCTCCGCTAAGGTGGGCATCGGCATCGAGGATGTATTGGAAGCGGTGGTCAAATGTGTGCCCCCGCCCACAGGCGATGAAACAAAGCCTCTTCAGGCTTTGATTTTCGACGCGTATTACGATAACTATAAAGGCGCTATCTGCTTTGTGAGGGTAATGGAAGGGGAAATTAAGGCCGGGATGCGTATGCGCATGATGGCGGGGAAAAATGAATTCGACGTGGTGGAGGTAGGCACCTTCCACCCTGGCTATGTGCCCTGCGAAGCCCTTAAAGCGGGGGATGTAGGCTATGTGGCCGCCTCCATTAAAGATGTGCGGGACACCCGGGTGGGCGATACCATTACCGATGCACTGCGGCCCGCCCAGGAGCCTTTGCCCGGTTACAGGCAGGTGACCCCTATGGTCTACTGCGGTATTTACCCTGCCGATGGGGCGGACTATAGCGCCCTTAGGGACGCACTGGATAAGCTGCGTATGAACGATGCCTCTCTTTCCTTCGAGCCGGAAACCTCTGTAGCCTTGGGCTATGGATTCCGCTGCGGGTTTCTGGGGCTTCTTCATATGGAAATTATCACCATGCGGCTGGAGCGGGAGTTCGATCTGGATTTGGTGACAACGGCCCCCAGCGTTATCTACCATGTGGAAAAGTTAAACGGTGAAGTGATCTCCATCGATAACCCTTCCAATTTGCCGCCTATTGGGGAAATTGCTAAAATGGAAGAGCCTTATGTTTTGGCCACCATTTATACCCCAAAGGATTCCGTAGGTACGATTATGGATTTGTGCCAGGATAAGCGGGGCACCTTTCTTGATATGCAGGTGGAGGGTGGCCGCATGAAGCTGACCTATGAAATTCCTTTAAACGAGATTATATTCGATTTCTTCGATCAGATCAAAAGCCGTTCCCGAGGGTACGCGTCCTTCGATTACGAATTAAAGGGTTACCAAGAAAGCGATCTGGTGAAATTGGATGTGCTGCTCAACGGCGATATCTGCGACGCTTTTTCTTTGATTGTCCATCGGGATAAGGCCTATGGCCGTGGCCGGATGATCGCGGAAAAACTAAAGGATGTGATTCCGCGGCAAATGTTCGAAATTCCCATCCAGGCGGCTATTGGTGGCAAGGTCATTGCCCGCGAAACCGTCAAAGCCATGCGCAAGGACGTTTTGGCCAAGTGCTATGGCGGCGATATTACAAGAAAAAAGAAGCTCCTTGAAAAGCAAAAGGAAGGCAAAAAGCGCATGCGCCAGTTTGGTTCTGTGGAAGTGCCCTCTGAAGCGTTTTTAGCAGTTTTAAAGATGGATAAAGATTAAGGGTCAAAGGGGCAAGCGCCCCTTGCGGGGGTTGGGGCAGCGCCCCCTAAAGATGCGGAGTACCGTAGCGAAACAGCAAAGCGAGCAGTCCCTTTGCGGACTGCTCGTTTTTATTTGGCAGAATATTAAGCCTTTTTTCCCTTAACAGCTTCTTCGGGAGCGATATGTGCCCGTTCGTTCTTGATTTCCCAGTGGAGTAGCAAGGTCAGCGCCGCACGCAGAACGATGATGGCGCCCAGAATAAGAAGCTCATCCCAACCCCGTGTGATAACGGTACGCAAAACCTCGCCGCCCATTTTAAATTCCAATGCCAGAGCGATGCCCTGTGCCAGATCCAGGCGAATATGGGGGTCATGTTTAAAATAGCCGATAACGCCTTGTACAGCGGTGATAAGCAAAACCATGATACCTGCTAATTCCACCAAAGAGATACCAAATTTAGCAATAAATTCCACCGCTGTTTCCAAACCATGCAAAATAGCTTCCACCACGAGCGCCCCCTATAAAGTGTTGTAATATAATCACTATTCTACACGATCCCTGCTTAAAATGCAAATGGAAAGGAGCAAAGCAATGGCCGGTCTGTATATTCATATTCCCTTTTGCAAAAGCAAGTGCCGCTACTGCGATTTCACGTCTTTTGCTGGGCGGGAAAAACTCATGGCCGCCTATGTAGAAAGGCTGTGCAAGGAGATGGAAGCCTACTCGGGCAGGGCTTTTGATACGGTGTTTATCGGCGGGGGAACCCCCTCCTGTTTGCCAGTGGAGCTAATGGAAAAAACGCTGGCAGCCATGGGCCGCTGTTTTAATATATCCGGCGAGTTAAGCTGTGAAATGAACCCCGGTACAGTGAGTGAAGCTTTTTTGCGGGTGCTGAAAAACGCGGGATTTAACAGGGTATCCATGGGTATGCAGGCAAAAAACCCAGATTTGTTGAATATTCTGGGACGGACTCATCGCTTTGAACAGGTAGTGGAATCGGTGGCCCTATGCCGCAAGCTGGGCTTTGAAAACATCAATATCGATTTGATGTTCGGTATCCCTACCCAAACCGTAAAGGATGTAGAGCAGGCCCTGCAAAGCGTGATCGATCTGGGAGCGGCCCATGTAAGCTGCTATGGGCTGATTGTAGAAGAGAACACGGCCTTGGAAGAAGATATCCGCCTGGGGCGGCTTACGCTCCCGGATGAAGAGCTGGAACGGGAAATGTACGATCTGGCTATTGATAAGCTGGTCCGGGCAGGGCTAAAGCAATATGAAATATCCAATTTTGCCAGGCCGGGTTTTGAATGCCGCCACAACATCGGCTATTGGAAGCGTGTACCCTATTTGGGTGTAGGCTTGGCGGCTCACAGCCTGGAAAACGAAGTTCGTTTTGCCAATACGGCTTCTCTTTCAGATTATTTGAATGGGGTAACAGTTGTTAGCCGGGAAATAATATCCCCCAAGGAACAGTGCTTTGAAACGCTGATGCTGGGGCTGCGGATGAATGAAGGGGTGCCCTTGGGCACCTATGAAAATAGCTACGAGCAAAAAATAAGGTCCCTTGAAGAAAGGGGCCTTGTGAAGAGAACCGGGGGAATGCTTTCCCTGACGCGCAGAGGGATGGATGTGCAAAATGCTGTTTTAGTGGAATTGATGCCGGATTAGGATTTGCGCCTTAGTTTTGCCCCATAAGCTTGATATCCCGCTACCGTATCCCCTTCGGTGATTTGATGATCATCCTTAAGAATATCAATAGCTTTGTCGTAATAATTGGCTGCGGAAGCAAAATCCTGCTGAATTTCGTATAGCTGTGCCAGGCTTAAGGCGTTATCGGTATAGCGCGGAGGTGCTTCCAGGGTTAATGCGGCTTGATAGTAGGGAATGGCCTTTTCATACAGCGAAAGGCGGGCATAGGCATCGCCCAAGGCGCAGTGGACCAGCCAATTTTCGGGGTCACCCTCAAGCATCTGTTCCCAGATTTGTTCCGCCTGCGACAGATTGTGGTTTAGGGCGGCAATGAGGCCAAGGTATAAGGCGGCATGATAGCTGTCTTTGGCTTGACGCATCTTTTCTACTGCCTGGGTCGCCTCTTCAAAGCGCCGGTCCGCCAGCAGGTTTTCAAGCAGCCAGAGGTAACCCATGTGGTAATCGGGATGCTCTCTGGTAAACTGCTTATAGTAGGCAATCTGCGCATGGTGGTTGGTTAGGCAAAAATCCCAAACCACGCCGCCGAAGGCTTCGCAAAGCAGGCTGTGATTGGCCTTCTTTTCTGGTTCCATTTCAAGAGCGCGTTTGAGGGAAAGCTCCGCCTTTCGGTGAAAGCCAGCGGCCATATGGTTATAAAGGGCCCCTAGCTGCGTCAATGCCCGGGCTTCATATTTGGTATCGTGCAGTTTATCCAATAGGTAACCTTCGGCGGATTCATAATCTTGCCTGGAAAGATCGTCTTTAAAAGCAAGCATGTTATCGATCATTGCAAAGCGCGCGTCTTCCGAATGGTAAAACAGCCCGTCAATGGTGATGCCGAACAGCACCGCCAAATCTGGCAAAAGCTGAATATCAGGGAGGGTAACGCCGTTTTCCCACTTGGAAACAGCCTGGGCGGAAAGATTCAGAGCCGCAGCTAATTGTTCCTGGGTCATATCCCGTTTTAGCCGTAGTTCCCTGATACGCTTACCAATGTCATTCATCATGTTTCTACCTCCTTTTGTTGCCTTTATTATAGGGGGCCAAAGGTGTTGATTGCAATAACCGGAAGGTTAACAGGACTTGCTTAAAGAGAGATTTGGCTTATGCTTGACATATTTGGCAGGGATAAGTAAAATAATGGAGGATTTTATAAGAAGGGCGTGTTGGGTATGGAATTACTCTATTCGGGGAAGACAAAGAACCTTTGGCAGGATGCCGCTACCGGCAAAACTTATCTGGAGTTTACGGATCATGCCACAGGCGATGAAAAGGGCTTTGATCCCGGCGCGAACCAAGTGATTGGCGATATTGCGGGCATTGGCAATCAAAGCTGGCGTGTTTCCAAATACTTTTTTGACCTGTTTAAGGAAAAGGGTATTTCCAGCCACTACATTGGCGAAGGCCCCCAACCGGGTTGGATGGAAGTAAAGAAGGCCACTTTGGTGCCTATGGAATGGGTAGGCCGTTTTCAGACTGCAGGCAGCGCTTGTCGCGTATATGGCGTGAAGCCCGGCATTTATTTTGCGCCCATGGCCACGGAAACCATGCTGAAGTCCGATCCCCTGGAGGACCCCCGCATTAACCAGTCCATGGCTGTAGGCCTTGGCTTTTGTACCAATGAAGTGTACGAGGGCTGCCTTGATCAGTTAAACAAAATCGGCTATGCGGTAAAGGATGCCCTGGCTGGGTTTGGTTTGGAGCTGGTGGACTTTAAAGTGGAATTCGGCTATGATGCCAACGGTACTGTGATGCTTATTGACGAAGTGTCCGCTGCTGTGTGGCGTGTTTACCAGGATGGCAAGCCGGTTACCTCCGATGAATCCATGAAAATCATTCTGGCACAGTTAAAATAAGGGGCGTACAAGCCTATTAAAAAGCACCGGGTTCGGCCGGTGCTTTTTTGTTACGCCATATAGGCACCATCCATGGGGGCGGTAGCGTGCTTTTCAAAAAGAGCAAGGACGCCCGAGGTGTATTTAGGTTTGTGGGTCGTGGCGGTACAGCCCCGCTTTTTCAAAGCATCTTCAATGGCTTCGGGGGACATGGGCTTGCCATTTAGGCCGATAATATCCAAACGCCGGGCGGGGATATCCAGTTTAATCAAATCCCCTTCCTCTATCAAAGCGATAGGCCCTCCTTGCGCCGCTTCCGGGCTCACATGGCCGATGGCAGGTCCCCGGGAGGCGCCGGAAAAGCGACCGTCGGTTATTAAGGCGATTTGGCTGGCCAGGGTTTCATTGGAGGCAATGGCCTCGGTGGTATAAAACATCTCCGGCATACCGCTGCCCTTGGGTCCTTCATAGCGGATGATTACCGCATCCCCTGGTTGAATATTGCCATTTAGCACTGCCTCCAAGGCATCCTCCTCGCAATCGAAAGGCCTTGCCTTTAATACCGCCTGGAACATGGCTTTGGGAACAGCACTATGCTTAACCACACTGCCGGCGGGGGCCAGGTTTCCCCTTAAAATAGATATTGCGCCGTTGCTTTGAATGGGCTGCGCCAAAGGACGTATAACCTCTTCCGCTTTTAACCCATAAGGCTTCAGGCCCTCTTCACACAGCTGGAAATAGCCGGCTTCTTCCAAGCGTTCCAGGTTCTGTGAAAGGGTTTTGCCTGTAACTGTCATGGCGTCCATATGTAATAACGGCGCCAGGGCTTTAATCACCCGGGGCAGGCCCCCTGCATAATGAAAAAATTCCGCAGGCCATTTTCCGGCAGGGCGAATATCCACTAAGTAAGGGGAATCGCGGTTAATGGTATCGAACAGTTGGGCGTCCAGATCATAACCAAATTCATGGGCAATGGCTGGTAAATGCAGCAGGCTATTGGTGGACCCGGAAATGGCGGCATGGATGCGGATAGCGTTTTCAAAGCTTTGGAGTGTAACGATGCTACGGGGGGTTAAGCCGCTTTGGGCCAAATGAACGGCATGCTGTCCCGCATCTTGAGCAGCTTTGAGTAAGCTTGAGGAGCTGGTGGGCAAGAGAGCTGTTCCGGGGAGCATCAGCCCCAGCGCCTCCGCCATAATCTGCATGGTGCTGGCGGTTCCCATAAAGCTGCAAGCGCCACAGCCTGGGCAGGCGGTGTGCTTGTATTCTTCAAGCGTTTCAAGGGTGATTTCGCCCCGACGGTACATGGCCTGGTATTTGCCGATTTGCTCCAGGGTAAGCAAGCCAGGCCCAGCGTTCATGACACCGCCGGTTAGCATAATAGCGGGTAGGTTAATCCGCCCGATGGCCATTAGGTGCGCCGGCACGGCCTTATCGCAGCTGGAGATAAAAACACCGGCATCAAAACCAGTGGCGCAAGCGTGGATTTCGATCATATTGGCAATCATATCCCGGCTGGCCAGGGAGTAGTTGATGCCATCATGCCCTTGGGCCATACCATCGCAAATATCCGTTGCGAAATAACGGGCGGCTTTTCCGCCCTTTTCAAAGACGCTTTTTGCAACCTCATCGGCCAGCTCAAGCAAATGAGCGCTTCCTGGATGGCTGTCGCCAAAGGTGCTTTCCACAAGGATTTGGGGCTTGCTAAGGTCCTGTTTCGACCAGCCCATTCCTAAACGCAGAGAATCCATTTCTGGCGCTAAACCGCGCACCCGTTGGCTATTGAGCATATGTGACGATTCCTTTCAGCTTGCTAAGTGCATTAATCAAGAATAAAGCGTTTATCCAGGGGTACGTGTTTTAATATATCGGGAACAGTGGCTTTGTGTCAAGCCTAAATGCGCCGCAAGCATCTGTAAATGGCTTTCATTTCAAATGTTTTGTGGATGAAAAATCAGACCTGTTGTAAATGGACACAAAAAAGAACCCTGCCATTTTGGCAAGGTTCTTTTAGTAAACAGATCAGACTTCTACGCGGATCATATTCTCCACGGTGCAGACATCCTTATCCAGCAGCGCCAGGGCAGCCCTCATGGCTTTTTCCTGTGCCTTGTGTGTAATGAAGATCAATGGCACGTGGCCATCCTGCACAGCATCTTTTTGCAGCATGGAGGCGATGGATACCCCCTCCTGGGCGAAGCAGCCTGCTACTTTAGCCAGTACCCCCGGCGCGTCGATTGCCGATAAACGAATAAAGTAGGCACTTTCCCAGTTGTCGGAAAAGATCATTTCCTTGGCGGGTTCCAATTCGTTTTTAAATGTGGGGTAAAAATGCATATCGGAAGTGGCGGCGTTTAAAATATCGCTGACCACGGCGCTTGCTGTGGGCAGATCACCGGCACCCCGGCCTTGCAGCATCATTTCCTTGCAGGCGTGGCCAGTAATATATACTGCGTTAAAAGAACCGGAAACGGACGCGATGGGGTGCTCCTTAGGCACAAAGGTGGGGTGTACACGGGTTTCCACCATCATGTCATCCCGCTTGGCAATGGCCAATAGCTTAAGCACATAGCCCATTTCTTTGCCACAGGCAATATCCATGGCAGTTACATGGGTAATGCCTTCTACATAAATCTTGCTAAAAGGCACCCGGGCATGGAAAGCAAGGGAGGACATAATGCTAAGCTTGTACGCTGCGTCCAGCCCTTCCACGTCGCTGGCCGGGTCGGGCTCCGCTAAGCCTAAACGCTGAGCGTCCTTTAATACGGTTTCGTAGTTTTCGCCGTTATCGCTCATGCGGGAAAGAATATAGTTGGTGGTTCCGTTAATGATTCCCATCAATTTGGTGATGCGGTTGGCCTGTAGGGATTGGGTAAGGGTATGGATAATGGGGATCGCGCCGCAAACGCTAGCTTCATAATAGAGCCCCGCCTTGCTTTCCTGGGCGGCGGCCTGCAATAAATGCCAGTTTAGCGCCACAGCTACCTTGTTGGCTGTAACCACCGTTTTGCCCGCGTTCAGCGCACGCAACATGTAGCTGGAGGCCGGTTCCTCGCCACCTAAGAACTCAGCAATCAGGGTGATTTCCGGGTCGTTTAGCACATCATCCACTTTATCGGTCAACAGGCTTTGGGGAATGACGGAATTGCGGGCTTTGTTCACGTCCCGAACAAGGATTCTCTTTACCTGAATGGTTAAATCGTTGCGGTGGGCGATTTCTTTTTGAAAGCCTTGGAGCAATTCCCATACGCCGCAGCCTACATTGCCGCAGCCCAAAAAGCCGATGACCACATTTTTCATAACCCAATCTCCTTAAGCTTTGTTTTTTTCATAAATCAGGCGCAGGCCCTTTAATGTGAGTAGCCCATCTAGGGTGTTGATGGCCTTGCTTTCGTCGGATATAAGCACCGCCAGACCACCGGTTGCCACCACATGGATTTTATCGTTGCCCATTTCCTGCTTGATTTTTTTAATAATGTAGTTCACCTGGCCAATGTAGCCGTAAATCAGCCCCGCCTGCATATTGGAAACTGTGGTTTTTCCAATAATGGATTGGGGGCGGTTTAGTTCAAACCGGGGCAGCTTGGCGGTGCCAGACACCAACGCTTCGCTGGCCAATTTAAGGCCCGGGCAAATGCAGCCGCCTAAGAAAGAGCCTTTTTCGTCCACTACACCAAAGGTGGTGGCAGTGCCAAAGTCGATATAAATCACAGGCCCGCCGTAGATTTCATAAGCGCCCACTGCGTTGGCAATCCGGTCCGTACCCAGCTCTCTAGGGTTATCGTACTTAATATTGATGCCTGTTTTGATCCCAGGAGCTACCCACAAAGGGGTCTTATTAAAATAGGTCTGGCACATATGCTCAATGGTGAAATTGATAGTCGGAACCACGGACGAGATGGCAATACCCTCCACATCGCTGGTTTTGATTCCCGCATGGTTAAACAGGTTTACCAAAATAATGCCGTATTCATCGGACATATAGGTGAGGTTGGTGGAAATACGCCAATATTTCACCATGGTTGCGCCGTTGAAAAGTGCGGTTTTGATATTGCTGTTGCCAATATCCATCGTTAGTATCATGAATGGGTTGCCCCCTTTTTATACAGCTTTTGTAAGGCAAATACAATGGGAGAGGTAATGATGGCGGCTACCACTGCTTCCAATATACCGGCACCGCCGGCGATGGCTAAAACTGTCCCGATAATGGCCGGGGCATCTAAGCCCAACACCATATAGAAAAGCACCATCAAGCCCAGATAAAATACTGTATTGGTAAGGCTGCCCCCAATGGCTGCCAAAGCGATTCCCCAACGGTCCCCTGTTTTAATTCGGGAGCAAAGCTTATAAATAAGGTGCGCCACCAGCGGCAATAAAAGCCTGGGAAGTAAGCACATAACGAATAAAAGCGGGATAGAGCCGCTTAAAATAGGCGCCACCAGCGCCGTTGTAGCAGTAAAAGCCTTATATAGGCTTACCAAACCAAAGCAGGCGCCTAGAAAAAGGCCGGAATGAATACCTAATACCAGCGTCCCAACAATAACGGGGATGCATAGGGTGGTCACATTGATGACACCCAGAGGGATCAGCCCAAGAGGGGTAAAGCCTAGAAGCACGATTAGCGCAGCCATCAGCGCAGTGATCACCATGTTTTGAAGTTGTTTGCTGTTCATAAGAAAGCCTCCGTTCAAGTTCAATTTGATACCTGACGTCATTTTAGTATACCCAGCCTTTGTTCGATTCTTTATATAAAGATATCGACAATAAAACGGCTTCCAATCATTATAAATTAGAAGCCGTTTAAAGTAAAGTTTTACTCTTGTTCTCCCTGTTCCTCTTGGCCGTTTTCTTCCACTTCGGGGAAAACGGGCTTGCCGCAGGCTGGGCAGGGGGTGTCTTCGTCGAATTCGATTTCAGACACATAGAAGCTTAGCTCCTTGCCGCAGTGGGGGCAATTGTAGGTGATGAGCTCGTCCTCGTCAAAATCGTCGTCCTCATCCTCGTTTTCATCTTCGCAGCCATCACAGCCGTCGCAATCTCCATCGCAGGCTTCATCGCCGAAAAGCACATCTTCCAGATCAGCCAGATCGTCGTCAATGGATTCCACGTACTCGTTCAATTCCTCCTGGGCATCAGCAACCAACGTGACAGCCTGGGAGATTTCGTCCAGTGCGGAGATAATTTCAAGCAAGAGCTTATGGGTGTTCTTTTCCTTATCCAGATTCATGCCTTCAGCTAAACCTTTTAAATAGGCTACCCGATCTGTTACGTTATTCATGGGTTCTCCTTTCGCTTAGGCGCGCTCCATATATTCGCCGCTGCGGGTATCCACACGGATTTTATCGCCAATGTTGATGAACAGTGGCACCTGCAGGGTGAAGCCAGTTTCCAAGGTAGCGGGCTTGTAGGTGTTGGAGGCGGTATCGCCTTTGAAGCCGGGTTCGGTGTCGGTGATCTCCAGTACTACAAAGTTGGGGGCTTCTACGGAGAAAGCGCTGCCCTTAAAGAAACGCACGGTTACTGTGGTGTTCTCTTTAACAAAAGGAATGGCATCTTCTACCTGATCTTTGTTCAGCGGCATTTGCTCGTAGTTTTCGGGGTTCATGAAGTAGTAAAGATCCCCGTCGGAATAGAGGTATTCCATTTCCTGGGTTTCGATAATGGCCTTGGGCATTTTATCGGTGGGGTTGAAGGTGCGTTCCACCACAGCGCCGTTCATTACGTTTTTAATCTTGGTGCGTACGAAGGCAGCGCCCTTGCCGGGTTTAACGTGCTGGAAATCCACGATGTTCCACACGCCGCCGTCCCATTCGATGGTAATCCCTTTTCTGAAATCGCCTGCTGTAATCATTTGTCATTCCTCCAAATTTAAATTATAGAATAATAAGCTCTCTGGGGGCATAGGTTAAAGCCTCGTTGCCGCTTTCCCTGACCACACAGGTGTTTTCAATACGCACCCCGCCGACGCCGGGCAGATAAATGCCGGGCTCCACAGTAAGCACATGGCCACTCTTCACAGTTTCGTGGCAAGATACGGAGAGCCGGGGGTTTTCGTGAATATCAATCCCTAGTGAATGGCCTAAGCCGTGGCCGAAACGGCCGGCGTAACCCATGCTATCGATGTAGTCCCGGGCCACTGCGTCCACCGCATCTGTCATGCTGTCTTTCTTAAGGGCCCTTTCAGACATGGCCTGGGCATCGTAAACCACTTGATACACCTTGCGCATGTCTTCGCTGGGTTCACCAAGGGCCACAGTACGGGTCATATCTGCACAATAGCCATGGTACTTGGCACCATAATCCATGGTGATCATATCGCCCTTTTGCACACGGTAATCCCCAGGCACAGCATGGGGCAAAGAGCCATTGGCACCGGCGGCGATGATGGTCGAGAACGCCAGGCTGTCCGCCCCGTGGGAGAGCATCCAGCTTTCAAGGGCTAGAGCGATTTCTTTCTCGGTCATGCCCTCTTTGATCACGGTAATGATGTAGCTAAACGCATCGGATGTAATGGCACATGCCTTTTTAATGCATGCCAGCTCATCTTCATCCTTGATTTCCCGAAGCTTTTCAAACTTATTGCCTACAGCTTCAAAAGAGCAAAATGGCAGAGCGTTTTGCAGCAAGCCAAAATCCTTCACGGTGACAAAATCGTCCTCGTAATAGACTTTGGTGATTCCCATAGGGGAGAGAAGGTTAGCCAGACATTTATTATGCGTCAGATCCTTGCTTGTCATGTGGCAAGCGTAATCGGGCGCCTGATTGCCAGCCTGTTCAGTATAACGAAAATCCGTAATGATCGCGCTTAAACCATGGGCGATTACAATTAAGCCTTCACCGGTATAGCCGGATAAATAGAACATATTGCTGGGGTTGTGAACCACCACAGCCTCATGGATGGCTAATTGCGTTTTTTCGATGAGGTTTTGCTGTCTGCCCATCAAAAAGCCACCTTTCTTTTAAAATCCACCAACCATTGTAACATAGATGATGAATAATTTCCATCTTTTTTTGCGTCATATAGGGTTCAACACAGGTTTTCTTTCACAAAGCGCGAAAACCCTTTTCTTTTTTCGAAAAGAAAAGGGTTTTCGCATAAACATAACTTAATACGCTTCGTGAATCTCTATGTTCTTGTAGCGCTTCATGCCGGTACCGGCGGGGATTAGCTTGCCGATAATGACGTTTTCCTTGAGGCCAACCAGCGGGTCTACCTTGCCTTTGATAGCAGCTTCGGTAAGAACGCGGGTGGTTTCTTGGAAGGACGCGGCAGATAAGAAGGATTCGGTAGCCAGAGAAGCTTTGGTGATACCCAGGAGAATACGCTTGGCCACCGCGGGGCGACCATCATTCATAATGGTTTCACGGTTGGCTTCTTCAAAGCGGAAGATGTCTACCAGGGCGCCGGGCAGAAGGGTGGTATCGCCAGAATCTTCTACGCGGACTTTGCGAAGCATCTGCTTTACGATGATTTCAATGTGCTTGTCGGCCACAGCAACGCCCTGGAGGCGGTAAACGCTGAGAACTTCTTTCAGGAGGTATTCCTGAACGGCCTTCACACCCAGGATGCGCAGCAAGTCATGGGGGTTAATGGAACCTTCGATCAGTTCATCACCGGCTTCGACTGCCTGGCCATCCTGCACCTTCAGGCGGCTGCCGTAGGTGATCTGGTAGGCTTTTTGCTCGTGAGCATCTTCCTGGCTGGTAACAACCAGTTCGCGCTTTTTCTTGGTTTCTTGAAGAGAAACCACGCCGGAGATTTCTGCCAGGGTGGCATCGCGCTTGGGCCTGCGGGCTTCGAAAAGTTCTTCAACCCGGGGCAAGCCTTGGGTGATGTCATCGCCGGAAGCGATACCGCCGGTATGGAAGGTACGCATGGTCAGCTGGGTACCAGGTTCACCGATGGCCTGTGCGGCGATGATGCCTACGGCTTCGCCGATATCCACATTGCCGCCAGTGGCCAGGTTAGCACCATAGCAGCGGGCGCAAACGCCGGTTTCGTTACGGCAGGTAAGCACGGAACGAACCAGGGCTTTGGTAATGCCGCGCTTTACCAGCATAGCAGCCTTTTCATGATCGATGGCTTCATTCAAGCGGCAGAGCACTTCGCCGGTAGTGGGATCTAAGATATCCTCGGCGGCTACACGGCCACGGAGACGGTCTTCAATGCCTTCAATAGACTGGCGGCCAGACATGATATCCTGTACCAGAATACCGCGAACCTTTTCGCCGCGGCTTTCAAAGCAGTCGTTTTCGCGGACAATAACCTCCTGGCTAACGTCCACCAAGCGGCGGGTCAGATAACCAGAGTCGGCGGTACGAAGAGCGGTATCTGCTAGGGATTTACGGCTGCCGTGGGAAGAAAGGAAGAACTCCAAAACGGTGAGGCCTTCACGGAAGTTAGCGCGGATAGGCAGTTCGATGGTCTTGCCAGAAGGGGAAGCCATCAAGCCACGCATGCCAGCCAGCTGTGAAACCTGTGCCTTGGAACCACGGGCACCGGAATCGGTCATCATGCGGATGGGGTTGAATTTGTCCAGACCAACCAGGATCAATTCCCGCAGATCAGAGGTGGTCTTGTTCCAGATATCAACAACCATTTCATAGCGCTCGTTTTCGGAAAGTAAGCCCTGACGGAACATGTTGTTAATCTTGCGGACCTTTTCATCGGCAGCCTTGAGCATTTCCGGCTTCTGAGGCGGCACAATAATATCGGATACGGAAACGGTAACAGCACCTCGGGTAGAATACTTAAACCCTAAGGATTTTACGGCGTCCAGCACCTGGGCGGTTTTATGCACACCATGGGTACGGTAGCATTGATCCACGATCTTGCCTAGTTCCTTCTTGCCCACTAGGGTATCGATTTCAAGGGCGAACATATCGTCCAGGCAATCGCGCTTTTTAAGTCCCATATCCTGGGGAATGGCCTCGTTGAAGATCAAAAGCCCTAAAGTGGTATCGATAACCTTGCGGCCAAACTCCCCATTGAAGGTGCGGTCTACACGAACCTTGATGGGGGATTGAAGCGCCAGATTGCCCGTCTGATAAGCCATAAGGGCTTCGTTCATGGAAGCGAATACATGGCCTGCGCCCAAACCGTTTTCACGGCTGATGGTCAGGTAATAGCAGCCAATAACCATGTCCTGGGTGGGGGAAATAACAGGCTTGCCATCCTGGGGCTTTAAGATGTTGTTGTGTGCCAGCATCAAAAACCGGGCTTCTGCCTGGGCTTCCATGGAAAGGGGCACATGAACAGCCATCTGGTCGCCGTCGAAGTCAGCGTTGTAGGCGGTACAGACCAGGGGGTGAAGCTTTAAGGCTTTACCTTCGACTAAGATGGGTTCAAAGGCTTGGATGCCTAAACGGTGCAGGGTAGGCGCACGGTTTAAAAGAACCGGGTGCTCTTTAATGACGTTTTCAAGAATATCCCACACTTCGGGGCGGATTTTCTCCACCATGCGCTTGGCGCTTTTGACGTTGTGGGCGATCTTCTGGTTCACAAGCCGTTCCATAACGAAGGGCTTGAACAGCTCCAGCGCCATTTCCTTGGGCAGACCGCACTGGTAGAGCTTCAATTCTGGGCCAACCACGATAACGGAACGGCCTGAATAGTCTACGCGCTTGCCTAAGAGGTTTTGGCGGAAACGGCCTTGCTTACCGCGCAGCAAGTCGGAAAGGGATTTCAAGGGCCGGTTGCCAGGGCCAGTTACGGCGCGGCCACGACGGCCGTTGTCGATCAAAGCGTCAACAGCCTCCTGAAGCATGCGCTTTTCATTGCGCACGATAATATCCGGCGCGCCTAATTCAAGCAGCCTCTTTAAGCGGTTATTGCGGTTGATTACCCGGCGGTACAGGTCGTTTAAGTCGCTGGTGGCGAAACGGCCGCCATCTAACTGTACCATGGGGCGAAGATCCGGGGGGATGACGGGCACAACGTCCAGAATCATCCACTCGGGTTTGTTGTTGCTGGCGCGGAAGGCTTCCACCACTTCCAGGCGTTTAACAGCCCGGGCACGCTTCTGGCCTTCGGAGTCACGATCACGTTCTTTTTCTACCAGCTCGGCGATTTCTGCCTTGAGCTGAGCGGAAATTTTGTCCAGGTTCAATTCGGCCAGCATTTCCTTCACCGCTTCCGCGCCCATAGCGGCACGGAAGGAGCCGCGGCCGCATTTGGCTTCCACCTCGCGGTACTTGGCATCGGTGATCAGTTCATACTTTTTAAGGCCGGTTTGGGTTTGATCGCCGGGCTCCAGAACGATAAAGTTGGCGAAGTACAGCACCTTTTCAAGGGAACGGGGGGAAATATCCAGTATCATGCCCATACGGGAGGGAATGCCCTTGAAGTACCAAATATGGCTTACAGGGGCAGCCAGCTGGATATGGCCCATGCGCTCGCGGCGGACCTTGGCCTTGGTGACCTGAACGCCGCACTTATCGCAAATTTTATCCTTATCCTTGAATTTAATGCGCTTATATTTGCCGCAGTTGCACTCCCAGTCCTTGGTGGGGCCAAAGATGCGTTCGCAGAAAAGGCCGTCCCGTTCGGGCTTTAAGGTGCGGTAGTTAATGGTTTCAGGCTTGGCAACTTCACCGAAGGACCACTTTAAAATCTGCTCGGGTGAAGCCATGCTGATTTGAATGGAATCCAGGTTGGTCAGTTCAAACAAAAGGGTCCACACTCCCTTCAATCGCTAGGGTTACCGTGATGCGAGCATCACAGGTCGTCATCGTCAAAATCCAGTTCCAAAACATCTTCTACGTTGAAATCTTCCAGATCTTCATCCATAGAGAAATCTTCGTCAGAAGCGGTGGAATCCTGTGCCACGTCCGTATCCTGTTCATCTCTGTCAAGGGTGCGGGGAGTGGGCAGATCAACCGGCTCGATATCGTCATCATCCAATTCGCGGATAATGATTTCCTGCTTGTCTTCGGACAATACCTTGATATCCAGCGCCAGGGACTGAAGTTCCTTAATGAGCACTTTAAAGGATTCTGGCACGCCGGGAGCGGGGATATTGTTGCCTTTTACGATGGCTTCATAGGTCTTAACGCGGCCTACAACGTCGTCAGACTTGACGGTGAGGATTTCTTGCAGGGTATTGGCAGCACCGTAAGCTTCCAGGGCCCACACTTCCATTTCACCGAAGCGCTGGCCGCCGAATTGGGCTTTACCACCCAAGGGCTGCTGGGTTACCAGGGAGTAGGGACCTGTGGAGCGGGCATGCATCTTATCGTCCACCAAGTGGTGTAGCTTTAAGAAGTACATAATGCCCACGGTAACAGGGTTTTCGAAGGCCTCACCAGTACGGCCATCGAAGAGGATGGTTTTGCCATCGCCGCTGCGGCCAGCCAGTTTTAAGGTTTCTTCGATATCCAATTCATTGGCGCCATCGAATACGGGGGTGGCGATGTGCCAGCCCAAAGTCTTGGCAGCCATGCCCAAGTGCACTTCCAGTACCTGACCGATGTTCATACGGCTGGGAACGCCCAAGGGGTTTAAAACGATCTGAAGGGGAGTGCCATCGGGCATGAAGGGCATGTCTTCTTCGCGAAGAATACGGCTTACTACACCCTTGTTGCCATGGCGGCCTGCCATCTTATCCCCAACGGAAATCTTACGCTTTTGCGCGATATACACGCGAACCATTTGGTTAACGCCGGGAGAAAGCTCGTCTTTGTTTTCCCTTGTAAAGGTTTTCACATCCACTACGATGCCGCCTTCGCCATGGGGCACTTTGAGGCTGGTATCGCGGACTTCACGGGCTTTTTCACCGAAGATGGCCCGCAGGAGGCGTTCTTCAGCGGTGAGCTCAGTTTCGCCCTTAGGTGTTACTTTGCCTACCAAAATATCTCCGGAGCGGACTTCCGCGCCAATGCGGATGACGCCGAATTCGTCTAAATCTTTAACAGCGTCTTCACCCACGTTGGGAATATCCCGGGTGATTTCTTCCGGCCCAAGCTTGGTTTCACGGGCTTCGGATTCAAACTCTTCGATGTGGATGGAAGTATAAACATCTTCCTTAACCAGCTTTTCGGAAATCAGCACAGCGTCTTCGTAGTTATAGCCTTCCCAAGTCATAAAGCCGATTAAGACGTTGCGGCCAAGGCCAATTTCACCCTTTTCGGTGGAAGGGCCGTCTGCTAACAGCTGGCCTTTTTCGACCATTTCACCAGTAGCCACAACAGGGCGCTGGTTAATGCCGGTGCCCTGGTTGGAACGGGCAAACTTGGTTAAGCGGTCGCGGTGCTTTTCGCCCAGATCGTCCTTAATAACGATTTCATCGGCGGACACTTTGTCCACCACGCCAGCTTGCTTGCTTAGGATCACCACGCCGGAGTCATGAGCGGCTTTGTATTCCATACCGGTACCCACGATGGGGGCCTCGGGAACCAGAAGCGGCACGGCCTGGCGCTGCATGTTGGAACCCATCAGCGCACGGGTGGCGTCGTCATTTTCGAGGAAGGGAACCATGGCCGTGGCCACAGAAACCACTTGGCGGGGGCTGACGTCGATATAGTCCACCTGGGAAAGGGGCACTTCGATGATTTCTGCCTTATCACGGACGGTGACCCGTTCGTTAACGAAGGAGCCATCCGCTTCCAAAGGCTCGTTGGCCTGGGCGACTTTATAAAAATCTTCCTCGTCGGCCGTCATGTAGATGATTTCGTTGGTCACCTTGTTGGTGGTTTTATCTACCTTGCGGTAAGGGGCTTCAATGAAGCCATATTCGTTGATCCGGGCATAAGTGGCCAGGGAGCCGATCAAGCCGATGTTGGGACCTTCAGGGGTCTCAATGGGGCAGATGCGGGCATAGTGGCTGTAATGCACGTCGCGGACCTCGAAGGAAGCGCGGTCGCGATTCAAACCGCCAGGGCCCAAGGCCGACAAGCGGCGCTTGTGGGTCAGTTCCGCCAAGGGGTTGGGCTGATCCATGAACTGGGATAGCTGAGAGGAGCCGAAGAATTCTTTGATAGCAGCGGATACGGGGCGGATGTTGATCAGATCCCCGGGGCGCATATCGGAAGAATCTTGAATGGCCATGCGCTCGCGCACCACGCGTTCCAAGCGGGAAAGGCCAATACGGATTTGGTTTTGAAGCAGTTCACCTACGCTGCGCAGACGGCGGTTGCCCAGGTGGTCGATATCGTCGGTGAAGCCAATAGCGTAGGGAAGGCCAAGGAGGTAGGAAACGGAAGCCACTACGTCGTCGGTGAGAATGTGCTTAGGCACTAAGCTTGAGACGTTTTGACGGATGGTGTCCTTTAAGTTCACTTCGTCCACAGAATCCAGAATCTGCCTCAGTGTGGGCAGGTGAACCATTTCCAGAATACCCGCTTCCTTGGGATCGAAGGGCAGATAGCAGGCGGCATCTACAAAGTTGTTGCCGATGATCTTGTGCAGGCGGCCCTGAATATCGATGGTAACGGTATTCACACCCGCATTTTGAATCTGGCGAGCCAGCTCCAAGCCGATGGTATCGCCCTTTTTGGCCAGCAATTCGCCAGTTTGCGGATCGATGACGTTTTGTGCTACCAGCTGGCCATTTAAACGGGTGGCCAGGGAAAGCTTTTTATTGAACTTATAACGGCCCACGCGCATTAAGTCGTAGCGCTTGGGATCGAAGAACAAAGAGTTTAAAAGGTTCCGGCCAGAATCTGCAGAAGGCGGCTCGCCGGGTTTCTGGCGCTTGTAGATTTCGATCAGGCCCTCATCCTGGGATTTGGCGTTGTCGCCCTTTTGGATGGTGGACATAAGCCGTTCGTCTTCGCCAAACAAATCGATGATCTCCGCGTCGGTACCAAAGCCAAGGGCACGCAAAATAACCGTGATGGGCAGTTTGCGCGCACGGTCGATACGGACCCAGAGCACATCGTTGGAGTCGGTTTCATACTCCAGCCACGCGCCGCGGTTGGGGATAATGGTGGCGGAATAAAGCCGTTTGCCGGCTTTGTCGATGGTTTCGCCATAGTATACACCGGGGGAGCGAACCAACTGGCTAACGATAACACGCTCGGCACCATTAATAATGAAGGTGCCATGCTCCGTCATCAGCGGGAAATCCCCCATGAAGACATCGGATTCTTTGATCTCGCCCGTCTCGCGGTTCTTAAGGCGAGCAAACACCTTAAGCGGAGCGGCGTATGTCATATCCCGCTCTTTGCAACGCTCAACAGAGTTCTTGGGCGTTTCGTCCAAGGAGTAGTCAACAAACTCCAACACCAAGTTCTCATTGAAGTCGGTAATCGGAGAAACATCGGCCAACACCTCGCGCAGGTCCTCCTCCAGAAAGCGGCGGTAGGAGTTCTTCTGCACCTCGATCAGGTCCGGCATATCCTGGACCTCGGGGATGCGTGAAAAGCTCATGCGCTTGCGCAGCTTTCCCATTTGAACCTCATGCACCATAAAAGCCATCACCCCTTACGTTCTTGCGGCACCGTCAACCCTGCGGCCATGTTTTCATTTTACAGTTGCTTTTTGGGGGGACCCAGTGTACAATAAAAGCAGCTGATAAAGGTCACACTTCTCGCAGTTTAGCGATACTGATGCAATGTTAAAGTCTACCACTATAAGTAAAGGATGTCAAGGCCTAAGGGCCCTTTTTGTGTGGAAAATTTATAAAGAATAATGCGAGCCCTTTGGGCAGGCTATGCGTTATCAAAGTGTATCCAGTTATTAATGTGCCTTAGGGAGGGTTTTCCCGCGCTTAATGTGTTAAAGCGTAATGTGGAAATCGAATGCTGCGTTTTCTTCGTACCATAGGCGGAAGTTCGTGTTCCAGCGGTTGTTGTACAGCACATACGCGATGCCGTCCTTAAGATGGCCGTAGGTGTCATCGGTATCATACAGGTGCAAGCCGCCTACACTCAGCAGCGGCGCCTGCAGGGAAGTAACAGATGCGTTTTGGTAGGCTGCATGGGGTGAGCAATGCAATTTGCAGTTGCCGCCTTTGACCACATCATAAGGGTCGATGGGAGAAGAAAGCTTATATAGGCGCAGGTCATTAGGTGAAGTGAAACCAAGATTCATTGAAAAAGTAAGCATTTCGGGAATGCGGCTGGCATCCTTATCAAACCATTGCAAGGTGATATGGATGGCGTTTGAAAAGCGGTAGGTAACAACGGCTTGCCGGGGGGCTCCAAAGGCTTCGCTGGCATTTTTTGGCGCCCTTAAGAAAATCTGAAGGGTATGGTCTGTTTTAAGGGTTTTTGAAATTGTGTATAAAAATAAACAGTCTTTATAGGCAGGAGCGCTGTCCAAGCCGGGCTTGCCAAAGTCTGGGTAAGACCAGACAAAGGTGTCTTCCCGGCTTCTGTTATAGGTTTCATAGCACTGTTTCATGGTGCTGGCCGAAAAAACGCTGTATTGGAACCGGCCCAGCCATATGTCTTGTTTTGCCACACCATTAACGGAATGAATTTCAAGGGCTCCGTCGTCCATAAGGGTAAAGGCGTAACCAGCCATATCAAAACCCCGGCAGGTGGTTTCGCTGCCAAGCGTTTCAGGGGCGGTTGGGCGCAGGGCGCTGAGCTCTTTATTCAGCGACAAACGGAATGGATCGGGAAAGGCTTTTAACGCGGCGGTGACATATTCCCGCTGTTCCGCCCAGGAGGCTTCCAATGTGGAATAGGAAAGCCGGGGAAGGGTTTCCATGGCGAGGGCATCCTTTGCGATCACTTCCCCGGCGGGCAAGATATCTTCTTTGGTAATCGTGTCCTTTGCTCGCGCCTTTTTAAAGGAAGCTTTATCCCAATTGCGGTAATCGGAAAAATAACGCTTGGAATCCATGCCCCAGGTGTGCTCGCAAATAAGCAACAGGTTATCCATTAAAGCCTGGTAGCCGGGGGAATGCTCGGCGGCGGGATCCGATTTGAGCCAGCTATCCCTGGCACGCAAAAGGGCCATATATGCGCCTACCTTATATGGGTCTGTTCCAGTGCCGTGAATCCAGGTATCGCCCAGCTCGCTTGTAATAACGGGAAAGCTCTCCCGAGATTTGACGGCTTCCCTGGCAAAATCGTCCAGCGTGCCGGATACCACTTCGGCGCCGGGGTATTTGGTTTTGAGCCGCGCCATTTCGCTTAATACCCGCTGGGGAGTGGGGGGCCCCATGTTATCGGCAGTATGGGCGAATTCCAAGGCGCAATTCCCGCAAACATCCGCTTTACCATAAGCACCGGCGTAGTGCAGAAGAATTTCATCCTCCCCATAACGAAGACGTGAAATAGGAGGCAGCTGGGGCAGCTTGGAAGATTCGTTGACGCCAATGTGCAGGTATTGAATGCCTGCTTGTTTTAGTAGGGGTACCATCGCGTGGGTATGGCAAGGGACATCGGTCATTTTCCCAGCCATGGTGTTTTTTGAAAAACGCTTGTCCAGCGCCTTGGAATAGCCTAAGCTGTAATTAAAGAGCCGGGGGTCCATCAGCTCGGTATGGGTGGTCAGCGCCATGGCGTGCCAGGCGATGTCGCCCTTTTCGATGGCTTCGATCAGATCGGTAGGGTTGGCAGCATTGCGAAGATGATAGTCGATCAAAAAGGACCCAACCGTCCAAACAAAATTCTTTTCGCCCTTTTGATTGCATTGCTTTGCGGTTTCAATGGCGGCGGGGATAAACTGATTCACGTACTGGTTTAGAACGTTTTTTGAAAAATCTGTGAAGCCAATATCCAGATGGGTTTTGTGCACCACAATCACTTTTTTGATCTGTTCCATGGGGCTGCCTCCCTTATGCGAGTTGCTAATGACTATACATTACCACGGATGTAGGGAAAAGAAAATGCCTGGGAACAAATGTACATATATCTGGTGTGATTGTGCATGGCATTCCAAAGGAAATGTTGCTATATTGTACACATAAACGGGGTTGCAACCTTGAAATCTGTACAATCCGACCTTGAATAAACCAAATGTAACCATTTCTCCATAATGTAAAATTGTATTTGAAAACGTAAAGAAAATGCATATTTTCCACTGCGTCCCATGGCAAACGCCTAGAAATATAGCTACATCAAAAAAGGAGGAACCCCAATGAAAAAGACACTATCCCGTATACTGGTGGTGATGCTGGTTGTAACGCAGCTGGTATCCGCATGTGTGCTTATGGCCTCGGCCGAAGCAACGCTTCAGGAAGCCCCTGTGCTGGCAAAGAAGGTAACCGCAGGAGAATTGCCAGCCGTTGCGGAAAGGATGCCTGTCCAAGGGGATATCATGGTGGAACCAGTTATGGAATCCATTGGTATCTATGGCGGATTCATTACGCTGCGCACCAGCGATAACGGCCGCTGGAACGAATGGGGCTTTGTGCCGGAGCAGGGCATGTTCCGCTTTAAGCAGGATGGTTCCGGCGAAGTGGAACCCAACGTTTGCAAAGAATTCTATGCTAACGAAGATTCTACCGTATGGACCATTAAGCTGCGCGAAGGGATGCGCTGGTCCGACGGCGAACCCTTCACAGCAGACGACATTATTTTCTACTATGACCACATGAGCCATCCGGCTTTGGATGAAGACCGCACCGCCCTGGCTTTGGAAGCGGAAGGCTTTTACAGTGCCTTTACCTCCAAGCCCTACAACTGTTACCAGGTTGCCAAGGATGGCAAACGGTACTGGGCGGAATTCACCAAAATAAATGATTATGAACTGACAGTGACCTTCGCAGCCCCCAAGCCCGCCTTTCCCGTAGAGGTGTCTGTGGACAACAAATGGATGTTCATGCCCAAGCATTTCTACATTAACTATGTAGCCCGCAAAGACGGTGTGACAGACGACGCCACCTTCCCCCTTATCGATGAAGCAACCGCCATCGCCAATGCCAACCGCGACTTTGGCAAGCAGTGGGATTCCTATTCCACCATGGGCAAGGACATTGGCTACTACCACTGGGATTACTACATCGTACCCCAGGTAAGAAGCTTTGTGGCCACCAAGGATAACTGGAATGTGGTGGGCGAAACCTACGAAATGGTCCGCAATCCCTATTTCTGGAAAACGGACAGCGAAGGCAACCAATTGCCTTATCTGGACAGTGTGAAATTCAAAATCATCAACGAAAAGGATCAGATTACCCTGGCGGCCATTGCGGGAGATTTTGATATTATCAACCCCGATGAATACGCTACCGTGGCTACAGCACTTAAAGATACCCATAGCCTGAATGTTTGGGAAAATGCTGGCTGGTCTACGGATGAAACCCTTCAGTTGAACCAGACCGTAAAGGATTTAGACAAGCGCGCTCTTTTCCAAGATAAGCGTTTCCGTCAGGCTCTGTCCATTTGTGTGGACCGCGAGCTGCTCAACGATACCCTTCGCAATGGCATTACCGAGGCTGCTCAGGCTTCAACCGGCGCTTATTCTCCCTTCTACAGCGAAACCTGGAAGACCAAGTGGACCGAGTATGATGTAGAAAAAGCCAATGCCATTATGGACGAGATCACCGAACCCTGGGATGGCGCGGCAGGCACCTACCGCAAAATGCTGGGAACCGATAGGGATGTAGAGATCATCGTTTCCCTTAAAGACGTATCCAAAGAAGGGGATTACTTCGCCCTGCTCCAGACCGCGTTTAAGGCTATCGGCGTTAAATTCTCCGACAAGGTGGATGCCGATTACCGCACCACCATGCTTTCCAACGACGTGGAAGCCTGCTTTGAAGTTACCAGCGTTTCAACGCCCGCCCTCCGGCCTGACTCTGTTGTGCCCATCCGTAACGTTGCGGTATGGCATTCCGCTTACGGTAAATGGTATGAAGATGGCCGAAGTGAAGGCAATGGCGGCATCGCTCCTACAGGCGACGTTTTAAAACTGATCGAAGCTTACGAGCGCTTGCAGACTGCCTCCGGTTCCGACCGCAACGAAGTGGTGGCCGCAGCTGTGAAGGAAATCTATCAGCTCCACGAAGAAAACGTTTGGATCATCGGTTACCTGGCACCCATCAAGGTACGCCAGTTGGTTAACAATAAGCTCCATAATGTGGCCAGTGGTTTGCTGAATGTAGACGAGTTCCGCTTCCTGGGCCTCACCCATCCTGAACAATGGTGGATTGAACAGTAAAAAGCGTATTGGCACCGGAGAGGGGCAAGCCCTCTCCGGTGCTCATCCCAAAGGAGGCAAGTGCCTCTTTTAAGGCAGCTTGCCATACCGAAAGGGTGGGTCAGATGAACTTAACCAAATTTATTATCAGAAGGCTTGGCCTGGCCGCAATCACCATGCTATTGATTACGCTGGTGGTGTTTTTCGTTATTCAATTGCCTCCGGGAGATTATGTGGATACGCTGGTATCCAAAATGGTTTCCGAGGGTGAGCGCGTTACAGAGGCGGACATTGCTAACCTTAAACAAATGTACGGCATGGATCAGCCGTTTTTTGTCCAGTATGTGAATTGGCTGGGGGGCATTTTAAGCGGCAACTGGGGTACCAGCTTTTATTACCATCAAAATGTGTTGGTTAAAATTGGCGAAACCTTGGGAATGACGCTTATTCTTTCCTTTAGCACGCTTATTTTTACTTATTTAATGTCCATTCCCATTGCGGTTTATTCCGCTAAACATCAGTATTCGGCGGGGGATTATTTGGTTACCTTTATTGGCTTTATTGGCCTTGCCGTTCCTAATTTCTTGTTTGCGATTTTGCTTATGTACGCATCGTACAAAATTACGGGGAAACCCATTATGGGGCTTCCGTCTGTACCCATTACCTCCCTTGAAACGTTCATGGAATGGGTTAAAAGCATGATTATTCCCATCATCGTCATTGGAACAGGCGGCACGTGCAGCCTTATTCGCACCGTGCGCGCCCAAATGCTGGACGAGGATGGCCAGCCATATATTCTGGCCCTTCGCGCCAAGGGTGTATCGGAAAAAACCATTATCTACAAATATCAGATGCGCGCGGTGTTAAACCCCATTGTCAGCGGTTTGGGCGGCATGATTTCCGGCATCTTTAACGGTTCTACCATTACAGCCATTGTGCTTATGCTGCCTACATTGGGGCCTGTGCTGCTAAAGGCGCTTCAAACCCAGGATATTTATCTTTCTGGCGGTATCCTTTTGATTTCGGCTTGTCTGGTGGTTATCGGAAACCTGATTTCCGACCTGCTGCTGGCGGTACTGGATCCCCGGATCAAATTAGGTTAGGAGGAGGATGAGAAAGATGTCAAATCAATCCGCACCCGCCTCCCACGGTGGTACCTTAACGGAAAGGCAGCAAAAGGCCCTCGATAAAAAAAGACAAAAGCAAGAAAAGTACTATTTGGCCTCCCAGTGGCAGCTGATTGGCCGCAAGCTTTTACACCATAAGCTGGCTATTATCAGCTTTGTGATCCTGGCGGTATTATACTTTGGGGCCATATTTGCGCAGTTCATCGCGCCAAAGGGGCTGGAAGACTATTCCGGCAAATATTCCGATGCGCCGCCAACGGCCATTCATTTTTACCATGAAGGTGAGTTTGTAGGGCCTTTTGTGTATGCGTATAATGTGGAGTACGATATTTTTGAAAACAAAATCTATACGGAAGATACCTCGGTGCCCTATAAAATCCGCTTTTTTGTCCACGGCACGCCCTATAAAATGTGGGGGATTTTTCAAACCGACCTGCATCTTTACGGGGTGGATCAGGGCGACAGGCCAGCAAACAAGCCAGTACAGGCATTGCTCTTTGGAGCGGATAAACTGGGCCGGGATTTGTTTTCTAGGGTGCTTTTGGGAAGCCAGGTATCCCTGACGGTTCCCCTGCTGGGCACGTTTATCTCCTTTCTGCTGGCAGTTATTATCGGCGGCATCTCTGGCTATTACGGCGGCGTGGCGGATATGGTTATCCAGCGGGTAATCGAAGTAATCAGCTCCTTTCCAACGCTGCCGCTGTGGATGGCGCTGTCTGCCGCCATCCCCCCAGGGGTATCAGTGGTACAGGTGTTTGTGCTCATTACAGTGATCATGTCCCTTCTTAGCTGGCCGGGATTGGCGCGTACAGTCCGGGGCAAGTTTCTTTCGCTAAAAAAATCCGATTTTGTTATGGCGGCCAAGCTGGCGGGCGTTAAGGACAGCCAGATTATCCGCAAGCACCTGGTGCCGGGTTTTATGAGCTATCTGATCGTGAACCTTACCCTGGGCATTCCCAATATGATTCTGGGCGAAACCTCCATGAGCTTCTTGGGTCTTGGCATGCGTGCCCCTGCTACCAGCTGGGGTGTGCTTTTGCAAGAGTGCCAGAGCATCGGTAACATTGCCAACTGCCCCTGGAAGCTGATTCCGCTGATTTTTGTAGGCCTTTCGGTGTTGGCATTTAATTTCCTTGGCGACGGCCTGCGCGACGCCGCCGACCCATATAAGTGAGGTGCGCGTATGAACGAAAATGTTTTGGAAATAAAGGGTTTAACCATTGGTATTAAGCTGGACGAAGGCCTCTTAACCCCTGTCCGCGGTGTAAGCTTCGATTTAAGGCCGGGGGAAACTCTGGGGCTGGTAGGGGAATCCGGCTGCGGAAAGAGCCTGACCTGCAAAGCCATTCTGGGCATTAACGGTAAAAAGTGCGTATCCGGAGGAGAAATTCGCTATATTGACGAAAAAGGCAAGGTAGCCAACCTCCTTGCCATGAAGCCCGATGGAAAAGAAATACGCGGTATCAGGGGCAAATCCATTGCTATGATCTTCCAAGAACCCATGAGCGCCTTTTCGCCCCTTTATACGGTGGGGCATCAGTTAAGTGAGGCGGCCCTTTTGCATGTGGCAAAAAATAAGCAGGCGGCTCAAAACCTGGTGCTTCAAACCATGAAAAAGGTGGGTATTGCCAACCCGGAAAAGCGCGTTCACCAGTACCCTCATGAATTTTCCGGCGGAATGCTCCAGCGGGCGCTGATTGCCATGGCTTTGGTATGCAACCCCAGGGTTTTGATCGCGGATGAACCTACAACTGCGCTGGATGTAACCATACAAGCCCAGATATTGGAACTGCTCAAGGAACTGCAAAAGAGCTATGGCATGGCTATCCTTTATATTACCCATGACTTGGGTACAGTGGCGCAGATGTGCGACCGGGTGGCGGTAATGTATCTGGGACGCGTGGTTGAAACTGGCAGCGTTCATGAAATTTTCAAAAACCCAACCCATCCCTATACGCGGGGACTTATGGGTTCGGTGCATAAAATTGGCGCAGAGCGGGGCAGGCTTTTCTCCATTAAGGGCTCGGTTCCTTTGGCCATGAACCTTTTCGATCGCTGCGGCTTCTATGACCGCTGTGAAGCGCGGGACGATAGGGTTTGTCTTAACTGTGAACCGGGACTCCAACAAATAGGCGAAGAGCATTACGCCGCTTGCTATTTAAAGGATGGGGAGGCGAAAGCATGATAAAAGGCATTTTGCGGGTAGAAGACTTGAACATGACTTTCGCTTCTGGGAAAACAGCCATCCGTGCGGTAAACAGCGTAAGCTTTACGGTAAATAAAGGAGAAACCATTGGCATTGTAGGGGAATCCGGCTGCGGGAAAACCACTCTTGGGCGCTGCATCGTAAAAGCATATCAGGCGACTTCCGGCAAAGTGATCTACACTGCTGGGAATGGAAAGGATTACGATCTTCAAAATATTTCCAAGGAAGCTATGAAGGGCATCCGAAAAGAAATCCAGATGATTTTTCAGGACCCTTATTCATCACTGGATCCTCGGATGACGGTTTTCGATATTATCTCTGAACCTTTAAGAGCCAATTTTCCTAAAATGAAAAAGGAGTATATTGAAGGCCGGGTGAAGGAAATGGCGGAAAAAGTAGGCTTGAACACAAGCTACTTAAAGCGCTATCCTCACGCTTTTTCAGGCGGACAAAGGCAGCGAATCGGCATTGCCCGGGCGTTGGTGCTCTATCCACGGTTAATCGTATGCGACGAAGCGGTAAGCGCGCTGGACGTATCGGTGCAGGCGCAGATTATTAACCTGCTGAAGGATTTGCAAAAGGACATGGGGCTTACATATCTTTTCATCAGCCATGATTTAAGCGTGGTGGAAAACATTTCAGACAAGGTGGGCGTTATGTACCTTGGGCAAATGGTGGAATTTGCCCCTACTGATGAATTGTTTTCAAAGCCGAAGCACCCCTACACAGAGGCGCTGCTTTCCGCTGTGCCTGTGGCTGACCCGGAAATGAAGCTTGAACGCATTCCGTTAACAGGCGAAATTCCAAACCCCGCCAATGCGCCTTCCGGCTGTTTTTTTCATACCAGATGCCGCTACTGCGAAAAAATCTGTACGGAAAAACCAACATCCCTTGAATTTTCAAGGGATGGGCGGCTTACTGCCTGTCACCGGCAAGAGGAACTAGACTTGCAGGGCATCACATCGAAATAAACTGCGTGGTGCAATTGCGCAGGGAATAGGATATAATACAGTATGAAAAAGGACCTGATTGTTTTTTTGGACAGCGGCGATACGCTGGTGGATGAATCTACCCAGATTTTTGCGCAGAACGGTGATGTGATATCTGCGGAGCTTTTTGAAGGTGCCCGGGAAGTGCTTAAGTGGCTGGTGGATAACCACTACCGTGTTGCCCTGGTGGCCGATGGCCGGGTGCAGTCTTTTGAAAATGTTTACACAGGTTTGGGCTTAAATGGTGTTTTTGAGCAATGGATTATTTCAGAAGCCGTTGGGGAGGAAAAACCCCATCTGAAAATGTTTGAAACGGCTATGGAAAAAATGAACCTTGCCAAAGAGGATGCAAGCCGCATTGTCATGGTGGGTAACAATTTGAAACGGGATGTGCTGGGTGCGAACCGGATGGGCTTGATCTCCATTCTACAAGCCCAGAGCCCCCGTTATGACATGACTGTGGAAAATGCCGAAGAAACGCCGGATTACCAGATTGAATCCATTCAAGCATTGCCTGGGCTGATTGAAAAATTGGACAAGGCAATCAAGGACGAAAGCAAATATGAAAAGGCCGCCTTCTTGTAAGCGGCCCCAATAATGGGGGCTTTTCACATGCAGGACGCATTGCCTAACGATTTATCTATTCATATTTCAAGCAAATCCCATCTCAATCTTACCTTTAACCTTTATCAATGCGGTATAAAAACCCTCCTTCCTGGGGGACGGCTCCAAATTGGCGGGGATGATACGTTTGCCATGCTCTATGTCAATAAAGGCGCAGGCAAGCTTATCTTTAACGGCATTGAAAGCCCATTGGGTTTTTCCATGGGCTTTTTTGTCTTTTCCGACGAGCTGTATCAGATGGAGAATACCGGGGAAGTGGAGATGGATATTGCCTGGCTCAATTTTTCCGGCTATGGGGTTGAAAGCTACTTAAACCGCGCCCGTATTCACCGTGCCATGCCGGTTTATGATGATGTGGATGGCTATCTGGCCGCCAGTTTAACGCGATTATCGCCGCATCCCAGCGCTTTCCCAACCGCTATTGCCGTATGATGTCCTCCCTTTACGATATCTTTGGCCATTTTCTGGAATTAAACCCTGCCGAGCAGCAGAAAAGCTATGTAGACAGTGCGGATTTTACTGCGGTAAGGGCAGTGGAGTTTATTGAGAAAAATTACGATAAGGATTTGTCTGTCAACGATATTGCCAAGGCGGTGAACATTTCCCGCAAGCATCTTTACAACGTGTTTAACGATATGTTCAACATTCCCCCCAAGCAGTATCTTATTTATTACCGGTTAGAAAAGGCGTGCATGCGGCTTAAGGGTTCCTCCTCTTCCATTCAGGAAATTGCAGAGTCTGTGGGTTATGCCAGCCAATTCTATTTCGCCAAAGAGTTTAAACGCCTTATGAAGGTAACCCCAAGCGCCTACCGTAAAGAACCATTACCCAGTGAGGTTTTCAGCTACCACATGTATGTGCCGGCGGCCCGCGCCGATAAACGCCAGGGAGATTTTGAAACCGGGCAAAACAAGAAAATTTTTCATGATTTGGATGAATAGGAGATGGATGTTAAATGGATGCTATGCAAATGGCCCTAAAGTACCTCCCATGCTTTTTTCAGAATGAAAAGGAGCCTTTTCCGATTAGGCGTATCGGGTATCATATCTTTTTGGAATCAGGTCCAAGCCCCTCCTTTAGGCGTACAGTGAAATTCGAAGAAACCACTGCTTTTGTAATTGAATATGCCATTTTTTGGGATTATGACATTCAACATTTATACGATCTGGAGCATGTGTGGATTTATGTAGGACAGGACGGGCAAATCCTCCAAGCAGAGGGAAGCGCTCATGGCTGGTTTTTGAATATGGACAGGCTGGGCGGGCGGCCTTTGGAACAGACCCATATGCCCATTTACCTCCAGCCGGGCAAGCATGCCATGATGCCCTATGGGGACTTTAGCCGCATTTACCCAGATTATCTTATTGCCTGCGATGGGGAAGCGGGTAAGATGGGCATGCTGGTAACGGATATTTTTAAAGGAAAAATTGAAAAAGCCCCTGGCATGGATGCCAGAGTGGAAAAATATATTCTTGAAAACTACCGCTTTATCCCGAGTCTACGGTTCATTCCCTCTGAAGTGGCGGATGAGCAAGTGGTGCCTCTTGAAGAATTGTTAAACTGGATTCCCGGTCGGCTGGCAACGGTTATTCAAAGCGAAATACTTCCTTGGGAGGAACAAAAATGAAGCTTCAATACTTGGGCACCGCTGCTGCTGAGGGCGTGCCGGCGTTGTTTTGTACTTGTCCAGTATGCGTTTTTGCCCGCCAGCATGGGGGAAAGGATATGCGTACCCGGTTTCAAGCGCTGGTGGATGATCGGCTTTTGTTGGATTTTCCGCCAGATACCTATGCCCATTACTTGAAATATGGCTTCGATTTGCCGGAAATTGCGCACCTGATTGTTACCCACAGCCATTCGGATCATTTTTACCCGATGGATTTGGAAATGCGCAGCCCTTCTTTTTGCCATCCCGGTGCTGATGTACTGAATATTTATGGCAACAGTGCGGTTGAAGAAGGCTTTAACAGGGTTTTGAAAATGGAACCCAAGGTTGCCCTATATAACGCGTTCCATCAGGTGAGCCATGGCGCGGTTTTTCATGCAGGGGATTACGAGGTGCTGGCGCTGGCAGCGCTTCACAATATAAAAGAGGAATGCTTGTTTTACCGCATTCAAAACAAGGGTAAAACCCTTCTGTTTGCCCACGATACGGGTGTTTTTCCGGAAAAAAGCTGGGAACTTTTAATGGGAACCCGGCTTGATCTGGTAAGCTTGGACTGCACCTGCCAAAGGGAAAAGGACGGGAGTAACCATATGGGCCTGGCGGATGTGGCAGAGGTGAAGGAACGGATGCTGCGTGAAGGCATTGCCGATGAAAAGACAGTGTTTGTGGCAGCGCATTTTTCACATAATGGGGGTTGGACCCATGAAAAAATGACCGCCGAAGGGGCCATGTATGGTATTCTTACCGCTTACGATGGTATGGAAGTAACGGTGTAAGCCATTAAGGCAAAATGTAGTTATGATGGGCGCGGATGTTTTGGTGAACGCCTGTGGTCGGTTCCAGCTTGATAAATGCATCGTGGCAATGGGAGAACGTGTTATAAGCTGTTTCCGCATCTTGTACAGGGCCAGACTCGAACCAATCGGTAGCGTCGGCGGCGTGATAGATGCAGGCCATGTGAATTTGCTGGAAATGGTTTCGAATAATTCGGATGCGTCCACTGCCGCCTGCCAGAATCCCTCTGGTGGGTACGTGGGAAAAGAGGCAGTTCTGGATGGTTACATCGGGGCTGGCGCTTAGGTTTTCAATGGCCAGCCGAAGGCCTTGCGGTAATGGCGGCAAGCCGGAAACAGTAATAAATCCGCGATCCGGCTGGCTGGCTTTAGGGTTTTGCACAGTTATAACCTTAATGGGCACCCCAATGCTTTCAAGGGTATCTGCTATGATGATCTGCGCCAGGTCCCCGGGGTAAAAAACGGGAAACCCTGTGCTTTGAGGATGGCGATAGCGAAGGGCCAGCAAGGTTCCTTCGATGTGTTCAATTTCAAGGTAAGTGCCGTGAACATTGATTGGATCGTCGTGAGGGTTGTCAAAAACGCAATTTTCAATGAGGATATGCCCCCGGCAGTTGGAAAAGTGCAGCATGTCTGCTCCGCTGGCGGAATAATACGGGGTGTTAGCTTGGTAACAAACCTTTGAAAAAGTGAGGTCCCGGCTATTCTGGCTGATAATCCCCATGCTGGGCGTGAAGCAAATGCGCGTATCACAAAAGGAAACAGATTCGCATTCGTTAATAAAAATGCCCGATGTTTCCCGCTTGGTATCCCGCATTTGGAAGATGTCCCCCGGGCAAATGTCTTGACGGGGCCGCCCATAATGCAGCAACAGGCCATGAGGGCCTGTTTTTTTGGCCCCGATGCAATCATCAAACAAATCCCGGTCCACTCTTCTCGTGTGGCCGGTTGCATTCCGGCGCTGCGAAAGGGAAAGGCCGTTTTCGCCCTGCCAATAGGGCTTGCCTGTATAGGGACTTTTTTCACTTTGGAAATAGACACAATTTTCATGGGCTTCAAAGCTATAAGTTTCTGGAATTTTTACAAGGGCGGTTTGGCCGTCGAAGGATTCCACCTGCCCGTCGATAACACAAGGGCATGCGTATGAAATGGTTAAACCGGAAAGCTTGATATCTATACAATGAAGCAGGCAAACAGCCATAAGGTTGGCGTGAAAAACAAAGGTTGCCCCATTGCCGCGCAAATGAATACCCCGCTTGTTTTCAAAAAGTATGCCAATGGGCTTTATAGGATACAGAGTGCTATCGGTATTTGAAATGGCCAGCGCTTTTGAGGGCGCCTCTTCGGGAAAGAAATGATACTCGCCAGGTGCGATATCAAAGGCTTGGCCGTTTGGATGGGCGGCCAGCAAATGCGAAAAAACAGGCGCGAAATCCAACGCGCCGTTAACTGCGATGCCGTCCTTCGGGGTAACGTGGTAGTGCATAAAGCCACCTCATAAAAGGATAAGGCGGCTGCGCCGTTTCCGGTGCAGCCGCCTGCCAGAGAATTACTTATTGTTGCCTTCGTACCATGCAGTCACTTCGGCGACCATCTTATCCAGGCCAGCCTGGTTCATTTCGTCGATGTACTTCTGCCATGCAGCATCATCATTCACATCGCGCACGCCCTTGATGAAATCGATCATCGCGTTGTCTTTGAGCATGGTGATGTTGTTCTGATATTCAGCCATGGTGGGCAAGGAGAACTGGATCAGGTTGGAAATGCCGCCCTTGTCATAGCCCAGGGAGTAAGCGAACAGAGCCGCGTCGTCGGTGGGGTTGGTGGCGACGGTGGGAGCCCACTGGGTCAGAGCACCGTAATCGTCAGCAGGGCCAACGTCGGGATGCAGGTCCAGGAATTCCTTGCGCAGTGCGTAGTCGCCGGATTCCTTCTTCGTCCAGTACCAGTTTTCCCCTTCGGGGCCATAAGCCCATTCCAGGTAAGCTTGCTTTTCTTCGTTGCCTTCGGGCCAGTAACGGGTTTGCATGTAGTTCATGATGTCCAGAATACGGGTGAACTTGCCGGTGTCGGCGGTGGTTTCGGGATTGAATACGTAGAACTGCGCCAGCATGTTCCAGTTCTTCAGACCCTTACCATTGGGGCCTTCAACAGGATCGCCGTAAGCGATTTGGCCTTCGGGATGAACAGCAATCCATTCCTTGGCAACGTTGCCAGGTTCGCAATCAGCCACTTCGCCGTCCTTGATGGTCTTGTACATGCCGGGCATCACCCAGTGATAGTAGTTGCCGCGCACGGTCATACCAATGCGGCCATCGATGAGGGAGTTGGAAACGGCCCAGTAACCGCCGGTGTTTTCGCCGGTGATGAATTCAGGGTCGATCACGCCATCTTTGTACCACTTGGCAGCTACTTTCAAGGCTTCGCGGTAGTAGTCGCTGCTGGCAGCCCAGGTTACTTTGCCGTCGATCAGCTGGAAGTAGCTGTGGTCGTTACGGCCATCGGGAGCGCCGGGGTTCACGCCATAGGCGCCGAAGAGCTGGCGGAGGCCGTCGGAAGAGATGCCATAGGTATCCTTCACGCCGTTGCCATCGGGATCTTCGTTAGCAAATTTGTAGAGCAGGGTTTCCAGTTCTTCCAAGGTTTTGGGGGTTTCGGTTACGCCAACCGCTTCCATCCAATCCTTGTTGTAAATGGAGGGCAGGTGGAAGACGTTGCCGTTGGAGATGCCGGGGATGCCGTACTGTGCGCCTTCATAAGCGCCCATGCTCCAGAACGCGCCGTCTTCCAGCTGGTCAAGCCAGTAGGTCAAGAAGGGCAGGTGTTCACGGACCAGTTCCAGGTCGAATTCGCCGATAACGCCCTGGTCAATGTAGGTGACCAGCTGGGAAGGATCCTTCAGGCGGATAACATCGGGGGTGTCGCCACTGCCGATGGCCAGGTTTAACTGTTCCAGGAAGTTAGCGTCTTCGTAGTTGAGCATATCGATGTCGACGTTGAATTTTTCTTCTACCATTTTGAGGAGGGTGGCGTCCGCATTCAGGGGAGCGGCGATGTAGGTGGTCCAAACGATTTTGTAGTGTTCCGCGTAGGGGTTTTCTTCCGCTGTTGCGATAGCGGGCAGCATGCCCAGAACCATCATAGCAGCCAGCAACAGGCTTAACCATTTGCGCATTTGAGGAGCCTCCTTAATAATTTTTATGATTCACAAGGAATAAATCATCCCTTGAGAGATCCAACCATGATACCCTTGACGAAGTATTTTTGAATAAAGGGATAAACAATCAGAATCGGAATGGTTGCTACCATAACTGTAGCCGCCTTGATGGTTTCCGTGTTCATCTGGGTGTTGCTGGTTACCTGCTCGCCGCTTAGGGGCACCAGGGAAGCGTCTCCCAGAAGCACAACCCGCCGAAGAACCGATTGCAGCACCTGCTTTTCGGTGGTTTTGATATAAACCATGGCATCGAACCAGGCGTTCCAGTGGCGCACGGCTGTCCATAGGGCAATGGTGGCCAGAATGGGCATAGACAGCGGCATGATAATCTTGTACAGAATCGTAATATCGTTGGCGCCGTCCAGCTTGGCGGATTCCTCTAAGCTATCCGGCATTGCCTGGAGGTAATTTCGCATAATAACGATGTTGTACGCGTCAATAGCGATGGGGAGCACCAAGGCCCAAACCGTGTCATAAAGGCCTAAGTCGCGGATAAGCAGATATTCGGGCACCATACCGCCTGAAAAGAACATGGTGAAAACGGTAATGGACGTCCAGAAACCGCGGAAGGGATAGTACTTTTTCGAGAGTACGTAGGCTAGGTTAAAGCCCAGAAACAGCGCGATCACCGTGCCGAGAACCGTTCTTAAAACCGTCATGCCAAAGGCCATATAAATGTACTTGGTGTTCAAAACGTTAGCGTAGCTGGACAGGGAGAAGCCCTGGGGCCACAGCGATACTCTGGAAATCGCGGCGTTGGCATCGGAGAAGGAAACGCACATGAGATACCAAAAGGGGTAGAGCATCGAAAGTGCCATAATACCAAGGAACAGTACGTTGAACGTATCGAAAATCTTTTCGCCGGGGGTTTTCCGAATATGGAATGGAACATTCTTTTTCTTCTGGGCAATAGATGTCATACGCTCACCTCCTTACCAAATACCGTAGTCGTTCACACGCTTGGCGATGGCATTCGTTGAAATGACCAAGCCGAAGGATAACAGGTTTTTAAACAGTTCCACAGCCGTGGATTGGCTGTACTTCAAGTTCTTCAAACCCAAATCGTATGTTAGCGTGCCTAGAATATTGGTGACTGGGTAAACAGCGGCGTTAGCCATGTTGTATACCTGATCGAAGTTATCTTTAAAGACGTTGCCGGATTGCATGATCAGCATAATGGTAATGGTGGAGGCGATGGAGGGCAGGGTGATGTACAGAACCCGTTGGAACCGGGTAGCGCCATCGATCAGTGCCGCTTCATACATTTCTTGATCCACCCCAGACAGGGCAGCCAGGAAGATAATGGAACCCCAGCCAACGGACTTCCACATGTTGGTAACCACCAGAACCCAGCGGAAGGTGCTTACTTCGCCCATAAAATAGTAAGGCGTTTGCCCGAAAAACCGGGCGATAGCTGCGAAGGGCCCAGAGGAAGGGGAAAGCAGCTGTAGGAACAAACCGGACAGGGTAACCCAGGAAATAAAGTGGGGAAGATAAGAAAAGGTTTGGATGGTTTTCTTATACCGGGCATTGCTGATTTCGTTAAGCAGCAGCGCCAGAAGAATCTGGGCCGGGAAACAGACAACCAGGTTCATAATGCCTAAAATGGCCGTATTGGCGAAGGCCTGGCCAAAACCGGGCATGGCGAAAACCTGCTTGAAAACGTCTAACCCCACCCAAGGGCTGCCCACAATGCCATCTTTGATGCGGAAGTTTTTAAACGCGATCTGAAGACCGTACATGGGAGCGTATTTGAAGATAATGAGCATTACTAAGCTGGGAATGAGCAATAGCGTTAAGTAACGATACCGCCAAACCAGATCGTAAAGCTGGGTTCCAAAACGCTTGAAGCCTTGTGATACGCGTCCACCCTGGGATTGATTTTTTTTCGCTGTAATCATCCAATCACACCTTTCTTAGATTTCCCTTATGAATGGGCTTCAAGACCCGTCGTCCTGATTTTCAACACCCTGTCAACAGGGGTATAATCCGTAAGATAGATGGTGAAGTGCTCCTCGCTTTGGGGATAAGCGCCGCCGCTGCGGGCCATCACATTATGGGAACCGAAGGTATCCATGATGGAGATGATTTCACCCTTTGTCGATTTTACTTGGGCATCGCCCTTAAGCAGTGTAATGGCTTCGCCTGCTTTGCCGGTGAGAATCAGGCTGTCTGTTTTGATTTCGCAGTTTGGCAGGAAGCCCAGTTCCACTCTTAATGGAAGTCTGTCGATGCCTTCAGTATGAATACGAATATCAATACCGTTTTCTTGCGGTGTAACGGTGATGGCGGTATCCAGCGGCAAGCCCTGAATCTTGGGTCGGATATTGGGATTATCCATTGCCCACCAGTCGGAGGTTTCGGGTTTTTCGGGATAGAAGGGCAAATAATACCAGCCTTCGGCATGGGCTTTTAATACGTAAGAATCATTTTCTTTTTCCAAGCTTTGTGCCACGAAATTGCGCTTGTCGCAAAGATTGGCATAAACAACCATGTACATTGAAAACGAACCCGATTGGAAATAGAGGAAGTTGGGTTTATCCTCCATGACCGTATAGGAGAAATTGCCTTTACGTACTCTGGCAATTTTGGAATCTTTAAACAGGCGGTCATAATTTTCAAAAGGCTTTTCAAAGGCGGTATCCGCCCCGTAGCCGTCCATTTCAGGGTACAGCAGCAACCATTCCACACCTGGCAGATTTTTGCCATGGCGTTTGGCGGATTGGTAAATCCATTCGGCCATGGCGCCAAAGTGGGGGAGTTTTAAAAAGTAACCTGTCATTAAAAACAAGTCGTAGTAGCTTTCGGTGTAAACCTTGCGACCGTAGTCTTGCCTGGTGGAATTGTTGGTGAAGACCGATTCGTCGGGATCGATGTAAGCATACATCATTTCCAGGTTGTTCTTAGACGCTTCCAGGAAGGCTTCGTCCCCTGTGGCCAAATAAAGCCGGATCATTTGGTCGTCGTTGACCTGGTTATAGTTACCGGCGCTGCGTTCAGCGAATTCGCCGTCTTCGTTAATATCTAACCCTTCATTTAAGTATTCATCAGCACGCTTTGAAAAACCTTCGTTGCCGGTAATCTTTGCGCAATGTTTTAGGCAGGAGGAAATGGCCCAGCGGTGGTTGGGTGTATGGAAGCCGCCGGCGGCAATGCCTTGGGCCGCAGAGGAAATCAGGCGGAGCATGGGTGCTCTTAGCCAAGCGGTTTCGGGGATGTCGCGCTTTTCAAACACCCACCAGGCGTTTAATACTGCGTTAATCATGAAAGCCGTATCGGGCGGGGAAGCAAAATTACAGCCGGACAAATCAAAGCAGCCATCGGGCCGTTGAACACGTTCCATGTAGATAAGCACAGCTTTAAGCGCTTGTTCGACTTCCTTGGAAAGGTGATGGGTACTCTCCTTGCAGATGTAGGCAATAGCTAAGCGGCTGAAGACAAAGCCGGACATGCGCGGTTCCACGTGGTAGTTTGGCAGAAGAAAACCGCCATACCTGGGATCCTGCGCGTCTGTTACCTGCATCGCCACTGCTTTCGCAACGTCGATGTCCAAGCTCTTAACCATCTCCATTAAATGATGCATGTTACAAACCCCTCTCAAACGATGAATTGTCAACAAATTTATCAAATCTACGCACAACTTTGCCATTATATTATCACAACTTTTGATAAAGCGCAATAGCTTTTTGCTTTTTTGTACTCTAAATATTTGTTTTCGTACTTTGCCCTGAGAGGATTGGGGTGAAATGTGATTGTTGGAATGTGGCGAAATTAGCGGAATACCAGTAGTGCAAAGTGTTCATAAAAAGTGCTGTGTTGTGGCAGGCAAACTGAAATGAGACCCCCGAGAGACGGAAAAGCTTCCCCAAATCACCGGCTGCGTATATTTTACAAAATGGTGAACTTGTTGTTGACATGTGGTTAACTATTGAGTAGAATAAAGAAAAAATGAAACTGGAGGACAATTAGGTGAAAAAACGGCTCATTGCGCCGTATACGGCGTTTCTCATTTTCAACTTCGCGTTTTTCATGATGGACACGGCATCCAGTTACTTTAGCATTTACCTTAATGAAATCGGAATGAGCAAAACAGAGATTGGCATGATTACGGCCGCTTCTTCTATGGTGGCGCTTTTAATGCAGCCCTCGCTGGGTTTGATGGCGGACCGGACCAGGTCTAAAAACAAAATGCTCCAATCGGTTATTTTGCTTACCGCCCTTTTGTATCCGCTGATTCTTTTGTCCACGAATGTTGTCTATATCTTAATTATTTATACGCTTTACATAACCCTGCGCAGGAGCCAGCCTTCTTTAAATAATAGTATGTCCCTTGAATACGCGGAAACCAGCGGCAGGCGGTATGGGCCTATTCGTATGATGGGCGCGGTGGGCTATTCTTTGATGATGGCGCTGGTGGGGCAGGTTTCAAAGTTTTCTACCCAAGCCACTTTTTATGCCTACAGCGCCATCTGCGTTATGAATATCCTTCTCATCTTTTTCCTGCCCACCATGCAGGGTCATCAGCACGGGAACAAGCGGCTGCCGTTCAGGGCTGTGCTTTATAACAAGCCTGTGGTGAAGCTGATCGCTTTTAGTATGATCATGTCCTTGGCTCAGGGAATGTATTTTTCGTTTTTCTCTATCTTTTTTACAGAGGAGCTTGGGGGCACAAATGCTTTGTACGGCACAATGCTATCCATCTCGGCTCTTTGCGAGATTCCGTTTTTGTTCTACTCGGATCGGATTATCAGGCGCATTGGCACTAAAAAGCTGCTTTTCATCATTGCCTTTTTAGATGCCCTTCGCTGGTTCGCCACCTTCTTTGTTAATAACCCCTACCTTCAAATGGTGATACAGGCGCTAAATTTCTTAAACATTCTTATGCAAGTGGCTGTGAATGTAAAAATGAACAGCCTGGTTTCCCCACAATTTAAGACCACAGTGCAGACATTGGCAGTAACAGTGCAGACAGTGGCCTCGCTGTTGATTTCCTCCTTCTTGGGGGGGATCTTGGCGGATGCCATTGGTTTAAGGCCCTTATTCTTGATCTCCGGTGCCATTTCGTTGGGCGCTGCTGTGGTGTTTTATGGCTTTGTTTTTAAAAAGGATTTGGATGAACCGGTGTTAGAGTAAAAGCAAAAACCCCTGGGACAAAGCATTCGTCCCAGGTTTCAGCGCGTCGACAAAGTCGACGCTTTCGTGCGACACAGGTGTCGCACGAGGGATTTCCCTCACTGCACTGTAAAATCTTCGGTTTTACGGTCGGGGCCATCGGCCCATTAAGGCCCTGAAAGGGCTTCGGGCAAGGTAG
>JAVBTR010000088.1:0-5100 GCA_031556065.1 Eubacteriales bacterium
CAGAATTGGCAGAACCACCATAGGCAGCATTCCAGGAATCCCTTAATGCTTGAGCGTTCTTCACCGTATTGGGGTGGGTGAGCACACCTGCTGGCGTTGCGCCGTTTGAAAAGAACCTGCTCCCATATTCTTCAGCAGCCAACCCCAACCCGATGGCGTTTCGTTCAAGGGCGATAGGACTATAACCCATGATGCCATCGAAGCCCAAACCGCGAATATGAAGAACATCTTCTGGGCGAAGGGGGACGGTTTTTCCATCGCTGCGGGTATACCCATATACCAAAGTGCCGCCATTGTCACGATCCACGATCATTTTTTCCGGTAGCAGCGGATACAGACCGATGATCTGCCCCCTGCCGTTTCGGATGATCTGCGTGTATGAATTACCCCACAATAGCAAATGGGCCAGCATGGTTTCTCGCCAAATAAATGAAGTCATTTCGCCATTGGGTTCATCATGCAGAATCGGATACAACGGGTGCTTTAATGCTTTATCCGTACCCTCGTCCATATATTCAAATACATGAAGGGGCAGGCTGGCAACCGTTTCCGAAATCACACGAACGCAGGCATATACTGCCGACATCTGCACCGCGGTTCGGGGATTCACGGCTTTCCCGGCTGCGCTGGAACCAAAATAAAACGCTGTTGCGCCACTGACAGCATTTTGAGGCTTGTCCCTTGATCGAAACAAGCCTATGATTGGGTTTTTCATTTACACCTCCAAAGTAGGTAAGAAAAAAGCACCCCATCGCTGAGATGCTTTCAATCGAAAAGTCTGTTTTCCATTATATATACTTCATGTAGTTTTGCCCGCCATACACTATATGAGCGATATAGAGCACTTTTTCCGCTTCTTCCAACACGTAGATTACCAAATAATTTTTGACAACAATTTTTCGATAGCCTCTTGCGCTAAGCAGAGGATCATTAATTAGAGGATAGCTCTGAGGGTATTCACACGCCGCTTCAATAGCATCTACCATATCCCCGAGCAAAGCAATTGCACTTTCCTGCGCATGAAGTTCATTAGAGATATATGCCATGATTTCATCAAGCTCACTGTTTGCCTGTTCGGAAATCTTGTAGCTATACTTATTTGGCATACTTTTCACGTAAAGCACTCATGGCTGTTGGCCCATCTAATACTTTCCCTTCTTTGATTTCTTGCTCCGCTTTCGCTAATCTTTGATACAGTTCGTTCATAGCATTCATGCGGTTGAAGGTTTCAATGCTCATTACAACCATATCCCCATAACCATTCTTCGTGATATATATTGGCTCGTTATGCTTATGACACAAATCGCTGATCTCAGTTGTGTTGCGCAAGTCTTTAATTGGCCTAATCTCCATCGTTTTCACCTCCATTGATCGTTCGTCACAATTATAGCATAATTTTGTTCTATTTTCAAGCATTTTAATGCTGCGTTATGATGTCTCGTGAATTGAATGAAAAATTACAGCGTGATGAAATCTGTTTACAGACCACTGCCAGTTTTTTTATCATGACAGGTTTTACACAAGGGCTGCCAGTTTGATTCATCCCAGAAAAGTACCTTATCACCACGATGGGGTATGATGTGATCCACCACCGTTGCCGGTGTTAATTGCTGTTGGGCAAAGCAGGTCATACAGAGTGGATTCTTCCTTAAATACTTGCTCCGTGCAGCCTGCCATTTCGCATCATATCCACGTTTTGCAGCAGAATCCCTTCTATACAAAGAGCGATGAACTTCACAGTATATATCGTCAGATAACCTCGGACAGCCAGGATGTCGGCATGGGCGTTTAGGCTTTTTAGGCATAATAGCACCTTCAAATAAAAAGAAGGCCGCGGTCTGTGTCATAGACGCTGCCTCCTGATGTCAGATTTTTCATTGCCCGATCTAACGCCATAACCAATGCCACCGCACCATCTACTTTTTCCGTGGATTTTTGCTTATCAATCTTCAAGTTACCTGCTGGATCGGTCTTCACAAAAGCATTATCCAGATTCCATCGAAGAACCGGATGTCCGCCGTGAGCCAGCTTCTTTTCCAACACAATACGCATCAGCTCCTTGGTGGGAGGTGACATATCCCGGTACCCCTGACCAAAGGGAATCATGGTAAAGCCGTCATCTTCAAGGGTTTGAACCATCATAGTGGCATTCCACCGATCATATGCGATCTCACGGATGTTATAGACTTCCCCCAAGCGTACAATAAACTGTTCAATAAAACCATAGTGGACTACATTGCCTTCTGTGGTTTGAATATATCCTTGCTTTTCCCACACATCGTACATCACATGATCTCGGCGTACCCGCAGAGGGAGATTTTCCTCCGGGAGCCAGAAGAACGGCAACACATAATAGGACTCGTCATCATCCTGCGGCGGGAATACCAACACCAACGTGGTCAAGTCGCTGGTGCTGGATAAATCCAACCCGGCATAGCAAGCACGGCCTTGGAGGGCAACGGAATCCACAGTGCCGCTATTTTCATCCCAGCGATCCATAGGCATCCAACGAATGGAGGTATTGGTCCACTGGCATAGGTGAAATTGCCGGAACTGGATTTCCTCCGCCGGGTTCTCCTTTGCGCTCTCGCAGGCAGTCTGGTAATATCCTATATCCACCGTTTGCCCAAGAGACGGATTTGCATTTTTCCACACATGTGGGTCTGTCCAATCCGCATTGTCAGGCGCGCTATAAACCACTGGGTAAAACGTTGAATCCTTTTTGCGGCCTTCCAGTAAATCCTTTGCCTTGGCATGAACTTCATAGCAAATGCTATTTCTATCCGAACCAGCTGTTGTGATAACAAAATTGAGGGGCTGCTTGCGCGCAGCGCCTGACCCCTTCGTCATGACATCATACAGCTTCCGATTCGGCTGCCCCAGCAGCTCATCAAAAATACAGGCATGAACGTTGTATCCATATTTCGATGCTACTTCACTGGACAGTGCTTGATAAATACTCCGTGTTGGCAGGTATACAATACGTTTTTGAGACTCCACAATTTTAGTGCGTTTAACCAGCGCAGGACACTGCATGATCATGTCTTTGGCTACATCAAAGACGATTCCCGCCTGCTGGCGGTCATTTGCGCAACCGTAAATCTCTGCTCCTTCTTCTCCGTCCGCACACAGCATGTATAGCGCAATAGCGGCAGCTCGTTCAGATTTTCCTGCCTTTTTGCAAATCTCCACAAAGGCTGTATTGAACTGGCGATAGCCATTCTCCTTAACTGTGCCATAAAGATCGCGGATGATCTTTTCTTGCCATGGGAATAAGAGAAACGGCTTCCCGGCCCAGACACCCTTGGTATGCTTTAGGCTTTGGATGAACGCAACAGCGTGATCTGCCCGTGATGCATTGTAATGGGATGTGGGCAGCATAAAGCGTGTCGGCTGATATACAGCGTTATCCATATGCACACCCGCTTCCCGGCGGGGAATTTAACTTCGCATACTCACCGAACAGTTTTAGTGCCGCTTGATCCCGTGCCTGCGCTGCTTTTTCAGCAGACGCATGAAGACCTAGATAATGCTTTTTTCCATCGCAGTGAATATACGCTTCATATTTTTTCGCACACCGTAAGAAGCTCACACCCGTATATCCACTGGTATTGGTGTTCCGTGTCTTCTGGTTGAACATGTTCTGCTGATGTGTGCAAATCCGCAGATTTGTACGCCGATTATCCAGCTTATCGCCAGATATATGATCCACATCCCCAACAGGGAAATCCAGCAAGAGCCTATGTAGTGTCAGTGCTGTGCGTTTGATGCTCATTGTTATAGGGTATCCCCGTTTGCCTTGATGCCATGTATACTGCGAAACAAAATCATAATCAGCCTTATCAATTAAGAAATAGTTACCATTAGCAAAAAAGCAGCTGTAGTATTTCCCGTCATCTGATAAAACGTACCGATCCACCATTTTCCTATCCTCCTGTTTTCCATCTGGTATTGAGAAGCTGCTCCATAGGATCGTCCGAAATAAAGGAAGTCTCGGCGTTGGTTGCGATGATTCTGGAACGACTGGCAGGGGTTAAGCCAAACTCCGTACAAAAGGATTGCATGATCTTGAGGTTCTGCTGGGCAATAGATACCTGGGGCACCTGCTGTACATAGCCGGAGGGTGTTTTGAAAATGGAACCATGCTGGGTGATGAACTCTTCCGCCTCCTTCCACCGGGCATAGGCTTGGCAGTATCCGGCAAAGGAGGACAGATCAACCATGGTCAGAACGCCCATTGCTTCAAGGGCGGAGGAAAGCCGCTTCCATTCCTTTTTTGCTTCAGGCAACAACCACGTTGGGCATCTCAACTCCGTTTTAGGCGGGATGGGCTCTTTTTCGTTTAAAGGGCGGCGGCCTTTGCCACGATCCCCTTCCAGCAGTTTCAGTGCTGTGGGCTTGGGTTTTCTGCCTCGTGTAGCCATGGGACTCTCCTCCTTCCTTGAAAATGGGTATAAAAATAACCACTACAGTTTTCATGCAGTGGCGTATATGAAGTTCCTTTGCTTACAGAATTTCGATCTCTTCGGAGGTTTCAAGCTTGCCATTTCTAAATGCTGAGTTCCCAGGTACGCCTTTCATAAGCAGCTGGCGGGCCTCTTTATACTCATCGCCTATAAAACCAAGCCGTAAAAGATAGCACCGCAGGGCATATTTAGCGTTGCTCGTCTCGTTTTCGGAGAAGGTTACTCTCTGCTGCTTTTTAGCCATTTTGATAATGGCTGTAAGCAAAAGGGCAACGGCATTGATCAGCTCCGGCGGCGCAGAAATCGGCAACCATGGGAACTTCAGCGTATTTTCTGTTTCCTCGATAGGAAGCGCATCACATTCCAGAGCAAGCTTTATAAGCCAGCCCTTCCCTTCAATGATTTTCTTCACATTATGGATTGCCTGCTCTGTCATACCTTCTTTGGGGAACTCCAACACGATTCCATCGGCGGTAGGCTGTGTAAGGCAAGCCTGCATGGCCTTCTCCTGAGGCGGCTTTTCATAAGCGCTCCAACGGTCATCTATTGTGTTAAAGCCCCTACCTCTAAGGCCATGAACAAGCTGTTCGACAAGCTTAACATCAGCAAAATCGTCAACCTCTACATCGCCGTT
>JAVBTR010000043.1:0-9544 GCA_031556065.1 Eubacteriales bacterium
GGCGCACATCTTCGGTAGCAAAAACGCCATTACTGCGTTGCTAAACCTTGAAATAGCGCCACTATTCCTGCGGTTTAGCGCCTTGTACTGGCGTTTTTGCCTCTCGAATCTGCGCACCCCGGAGTTTTGAAACACGCCCTAGCTTCTTACGATGCCCATGTTCAGATGTTTTCACCAGCCCATGGCTGCCTGGCGCTTTGAATGGGGCGGTTGGGGTTGTTGAGGGCCTCCTCCATCAAGAGCGCCATATACGCATCTTGAAGCGCGTCTTCCAATGTATACACTTGTGCATCCTCGCCCCGTACCCATTCACCCATGTTTTTCAGGCACTGGGCCACCGCAATTTCATCATCATTAAGTCTGGCGTAAGGGAATGGACTATGATAAACGTATTCCCCGTCCAGGGCGATACCATAATGTGACCAATGGCGGTTATTATATACCCCCTGATCAAGACGGTGAAGGCTGCTTTCAAGGGGCTCACCACAGGCCGTAAGGCGGCGCAAGGTCAAATCGTCAATTTCACCGGTTTCACCCTGGATATTCAGATGCCGCGTCCTTATGAACGATTCATACTGAACAGGAGAAAAATCGAAGAAGCCCGTCTTGCCATTATCGAATTCAAACGTAAGCCGGTCCCGGCGGGTGTTCAGCGTTTCGCCCTTTAAAACAATGCCTTCCCTTGAATCTGTCCTGCGCACATTAAAATAGTGGCGCTTGCCAGTTAATACCGCGTTTTGAAAACCCACATCTAAAAAGGAGCGGATTAAGCTGGCCGCGTGATAGCTATGAACCGCCGAAAGGGAAACATTGCTCACTTCCCCTATGAGGCCGCGCTTCACCACCTCATGCCAGGCTGCGTAAAGGGGCTGAAAGCCATACTGCTCCGCCACCTGTACCCGCGCGCCACTCTTTTTATAGGCTTCATAAACCCTTAAAAGCGCCTCATGAGTCACCGCGGGAGGGGTTTCACACAAAATCGGAGTTCCCAGCCCCATTAGCTCTATCAGCTTTTCTGTGGCAGGTTTTGTAATGGACAAAACCAAGAAATCAGGTTTTTTAGCGAGCACTTCATCCATATCCAGGTCATAGGGAATATGGAACTTTTCTTCCCAAGCACGGCCCTTTTCTTCACTTCTTAAAAGTGTGGAAGTGATTTCAAACTTATTTGGAAGCTGGCCGCAAATCCGTGCAAAAAATTCCGCCCGCCAGCCGCCGCCAATCAATGCAAAACGTGTTTTTTTCATAAGCTACTCCTTCTGCCCAGGCACCACCATTTGCTTTTGAAATCGTTCGTCCTTGATGGGATAATCCCTTCTCACATGGGTTCCCCTGCTTTCCCGGCGAAAAAGCGCCGATTCCAATATCAGCCCCAGCGAAAGGATCATATCCTGAATGTCCTCATCCAGGCGGACTGGCCGCTCTCGGTTCATTTTATCAAGCTGGTCCAGCGCATCCATCAGAACCGATTCCTCACGGCGGCCTCCCAATGCCTTCGCCGCAATTTCACGAACCCGCCGCCCGTACTTTAAAAAGACGCTGTATTCCATTCGCCGTTCACATTCAAAGCGTTTTTCCGGTATGTCTTTTAATGGGCCTGACCGGGCAATCCCTTGCGCACAAATCATCCCGGATATGACAGCCTGGCTGGCCGCATTCCCTGCGCAGCGGCACGCGCCGTGCACCCCGCCAGCCGCTTCCCCCACAGCATAAAAGCCTTTCAAAGAAGCTTGATATTCTGTATTCACTTCAATACCGCCGGAAAAGCTATGGGCCATGGGAGCTACTTCAATCAGCTCTTGAGAAGGGTCCACACCGTTTAAAAGCATCCTTTGATAAAACCAAGGATACCCTTCAAGCACCCCCTTGTCAATATGCCTTAAATCCGCAAACACACCGCCATGAACACCGGTTTTGCCCTTATCGGCTTGTTCAAAGATCATATGATTAATCAGGGATTTAGGTGCCCCGGCTTCCCCCTCTGGCCTTTTCTCCAGCAAGAAGCGTTCACCCTCATTGTTCTTAAGATACGCACCCTCTCCCAGCATGGCAGTAGGGCAGGGTTCTCCCGCCGCGCCTTCAGGCCACAGCACCACCATAGGTTCATACTCGATAAACTCCAAATCAACCAGATTTGCACCGGCACGATGGGCCAGTGCCAGCGTATCCCCGCCAATATCGTTAGGGTAGGTGCTTGGGCCTGCCAAATGCCCAACGCCGCCCCATGCCGCAACCACATTAGGCGCATAAATATTGTCAAGCTTATTAAAGCGTTTACGATCCAACACCGTTACGCCATAAACACGCTTTTTATCCGACAACAGGCGCACGCACCTGGCATGCATAAACGTGACCCCTTCACCTTTAAGCTTTTCTATGAGCTTAATCTGCATCTGCTGGCCAATTAATCCCGTTGTCATACACAGTGAGCGGGGTTTGCTATGCCCTGATAAATGCCGAAGCTTTTCCCTGCCGTCCGCTTCTTTGGCGAAGGTGACCCCCTGCCGCAGCAAAAAGGCGTATCCCTGGTTGCTTTTTTCCACCATACCCCGTACCAGCGCCTGATCGTTAATCTCATAGCCCGCATTCATCATGTCTTGAAAATAAGCCTCGGCACTGTCATCACGGGAGTCCTTTTCAACTAAAAAATTGATAGCGGCGATATAGGGCGTGCCACCCATCCCTTCATGGATAATCAGAATATCCTTGATACCCTGCTCGCAAAGCCCCATAGCGGTGCTAAGGCCGGACAAACCCGCGCCTACAATAATCACCTGGTACGGTTTCATTCCTTCACCTCCCACGAAAACGCCTCTAAGCCCGCACTGTGGTGCACCAGCTTTTGATCGATGAACACTTCAAATGCTGCCTCTTTTTGATAATGAATGCTGATCTCAAGGCCATTTAAAACCACGTTGGTAAGGGAAAAGCGGCTTAACCCCACATCGATCGGGTCTACCGTGAAGCCGTGTTCCGTTGGCGCAAGGCCTGCCACATGCTTCACAATCAGATCGATAAAGAAGGAGTGGCTGTAATCCACATCATCACTGAGCATTTCGCCTGTTTCGGCGTTATAATGCTCCACCAGATAAGGCTCGTTTAAGCTTTTGTTGCGGTAGTGCTGCCAGGCATATTCCCGTAAAAAACGCCCGAATTGGCCATCGAACCCATGCGCATAGCGCTTGCTCTGCTCACCAATGGCATCTAGGGCAATGCAGGTGGTATACGGCCAGGAGGGCCCGTCCCACATGCAGCCGTCGCGGCCTTTAAAAAACTGTCCCTTCCAACTGCCCTGGGGATAATACACAGGGCATCGCTTGGTAACAGACGCAAAAGCGGACCCTGCAGCAAATTCAGCTTCGCTAAAGTACGCGTCTAAAACACGCAAATGACGTTCGTCCGTCATGCCTGCCCAAATAGGATAAATGCCGGTTACCCCTTTGACCAACGCCTTTTGATGGTTTTCAAAATGCAGATCATAGAAAAAGCCCGTTTCTTCATCCCACATCCAGTTTAAAACCTGTTCTTCCAACCGGTCAGCCAGGTCTTTAAAAGCCCCCGCTTCCGGATCGTTGACAGCGCTGCACAATTTCTCGATACCACGGGCATTGACATACAGATAAGTTGATAAATCCACACGCTTAAGCCAGGTATAGCTGGCTTCATTAGAAGCATTATCCGGATAGCCTTCAAAATACCAATAGGCGGGTTGGTATTCCTTGCCGGGCCTGCGGTGATTATAGGCGATCTGCAAATCTCCTTCATCGCCGCGGTACAAATCCCAAACGCCGCGCACGTTCTTTTTAAAGCCTTCAAGCACATCCAAAATAAACGCTTCATCCCGGTGTGCCAAAAAGAACTGATAAAGTCCCCATTGGGCGTAATTGCCAAAGGTGAAGCTGAATTTATCCGTCATCATCATGCGAAACACGCCGTCTTTATCCATGCTATCCAACAGGGTTTTAAGGGTTTCGCGGCAGCATGTGCCATCGTGCTTCCACCGCGCATCCGTTACATGCATGGGGGTGGACATGGGAATCAATTGCGTAAACTCATGCCCCCAGGGCGCATAGGGCTCCTTGGCTGTTTTGTGGGCGCGGCCCTCATAAAAAACACCATGGTGAAAATGGCCCAGATTAGGCTCGGCATAGGTATGGCGCAGAATAAACCACCGGTACCACCATGTGGTATCCAAAAGAGGATCGTCCGATTCAAAAACGGGTACATCATCAAACCATGCATCGTATTCATGCCTTTGGGCTTCAAGATAATCCCGTCCCTTAAGGTAAGCGGATGCCTTGCGCCCGCAATCCTCTGGCATTTCATGGGTTGCTTCCCCGACCGCGCAGGCCAGCACAAGGGTTTTTTTCTGTTTTGGCGCCAGGACAAACACGCCGGTCTCAATTAGCTCCGGCACATTGGAGGCAATGGCGCCGGTGAGCACCATATCATGGCTGACACAGTCCCTTGTGAACAAAGCAATCCCTTCGCGCCTAACGGTTTGAAGCCCGTCGCACACGTCCAGCAACAGGTTCAGGGGCTTTTCACTATGGTTTGTCCAGCATTGAATACTAAGGGCAATATCATCCCAGGTAATGAATTTGCTTTCATGAAGGGACACCGCGTCATCCCGATAGTCCATGGTTAAATGGCTGGGATACCAGACCGTATCGGCGGTTTCAAGTTCAGTGGCGCGATTTTCCACCCTTATGTCAAACAGGCTTGGCAGGTTCAGTTTATGAATAAAATCGATTCGCCCCGCAAAGCCCGGCGTTTTGTCCAGGTAATCGGCAAAGAGTCTTTTGCCTGTGGGAGCAAAAAGCAGCTTTCCCGGCAAGGTCCGCAGGGTGCGGTTTCGGTACGCCAGCGTCTCATCAATGTGCTTTCTTTTGAGTGGTGTATTCATCCCATGTCTCCTCCCGCTTTATCCCTTTATGGCACCTACCATCATGCCCTTGACAAAATACTTCTGCACGAAAGGGTAAACCAAAAGAATCGGCAGTGTGGCTACAATGATAGTGGCGTACTTTATGGTTTCAATATACAAATCCGATGCGGAAGCCCCTCCGGCGTTGGCCGAAATGAACAGAATTTCGCGCAGGATCAATTGCAGAGGATAAAGCTTACGGTTGCGCAGATATAGCATCGCACTGAACCAAGCATTCCAATGCCCTACCGCGTAATAAAGGACCAGTATGGCCAGGGTAGGCTTACTCAGCGGAAGCACCACATGCCTGAGCACATGCCAGTCATTGGCGCCATCCAGTTTGGCCGATTCCTCAAGGCTATCGGGAATCGCCTCAAACGCGGTTCGCAGAATGATCAGGTTAAATGTAATAATCAATTTGGGCAGAATCATGGCCCAACGTGTGTTAGCAAGCTTAAGAGCGGTTACCTGCAAATAGGTAGGAATGAGGCCGCCGTTGAAAAACATAGTAAAGATCACAAACAGCGAAAAAAACTTTTTAAGCATATACCCCTTGCGGGACAGCACATAAGCCGACAGGACCGTTACGCCCATCTGCATCACCGTACCCACAACAAGGTAGAAAATCGTGTTTTTATAGCCAGAGGCAATATTGGGGTTTTCAAGTACATAACGGTACGCACCCAAATCAAAACCCAGAGACCGGGTCAGTACGCCGCTGTGCTGGGCAAAGCGTATGGGGTCCGAAAGAGAGGCGAACACCACATAAGCAAAAGGATAGAACATAACAACGCTCAAAAGCGCCAGCACCGCGGCATTCACCATACTGAATGTTCTTTCTCCCGCCGTTTCACGGCTGTGGTTCAGCGTAATCTTCATGGGTGCACACTCCTTACCAAAGGCTGGTTTCATTCAGCCTTTTGCTAATCCCATTGGCCGAAATAACCAAACCGAAATTGATTACCGAATTAAACAAGCCCACTGCTGACGCATAGCTCCAATTGTATTCTTGGATACCCTTGCGGTAGACATAGCTTGAAATCACATCGGCGGTGGAGTAGGTGGTGGAGTTATACAAAAGAATAATCTTTTCATAACCCAGATCCATAATCGAGCCTACTTTTAAAAGCAGCATAATGACAATCGTTGGCAAAATACCGGGGATGGTAATATGCCAAATCTGTTTCAGCTTTCCCACGCCATCGATTTTCGCCGCTTCATAAAGCTGCTCATCCACACCTGCCATTGCCGCTAAAAACACAATGGATCCCCAACCAATTTCTTGCCAAATGCCGCTGATGATATAAATCGGATGAAACAACTGGGGCTCCAGCAGCATGGTTTTGCGCGGAACGCCAAAGAGCGCCAGAAGGTCGCTGATCAGTCCATTTCGGTTGGTAAACTCCGAGATCAACCCGCAAATCACCATCAAGGAAATGAAATGAGGCAGATATGTCAGCGTTTGCACAATGCTTCTATACCACTTACGGCGAACCTCATTGATCATAATTGCTAATAAAACCGGCGCGGGAAACCCGAAAAGAAGCTGCTCAAAGCTCAGCGTCAGCGTATTTCTAATAATCCGCCCCGCATACACGTCGGAGAAAAATGCTTCAAAATGCTTCAATCCTACCCATTTGCTTCCATCGATGCCAAGCTTAGGCACATAATCTTTAAAAGCAATGGTGGCGCCATACATGGGCTGATAAAAAAACAGCAAATAGAACAATAGCATCGGCACAGCCATCAGATATAAAATCTTATGCTTGGCTATATCCTTGCGCACAAATGCCCAAAAGCGCCCAAAGCGTGTCCCCGTACTCTTTTGAATAGTGACTGACATATCACCCATCCTGATAACACCTGCTTTTACTCATGTCTTCAAAAGGAGGCGGCGAAGGCGTTAAGATCACGCCCTCGCCGCCTGGCTTTCGTTTTAACGGGCCTGGTAGCGGGCCAGCGCAGCGTTATAAATCGCCACGGCGTCCTCGATCTTCATTTTAATTGCTTCTTCAACAACCGCATCATAGCCTGCCATATCCTGCTTGCCCATGATGATATTGCCGATCATTTCATCGCGGTAGGTGGTCACGTTATTGATAATGGTAGCAACCGTACCGCTTTCATCGGTGGTAGGCGTCAGCGGCGGCATATCCAGCGCGGAGGATGCCTGGCCCCAAATCTGGCCCGCTTCATACTGGCCGGGATAGGTGCGCATTAAAGCAAATGTTCTGGGATCGCAATAGGAAGCCCAAACGCTGATCCCTGTGAGAAGGTATTTGCCCAGCACTTTATCCACAGAGGATTCGCTGATCTGAGTCTGGGTTTCAGGTGTCCAGGTGACGTTGCCGTCTGCATCCACGGTGTAGGTTTCGCCTTCAACGCCAAAGTTATTGATCATGACACCCTCCGGGGTGTATGCAAAGTCCAGATACTTAAGGGCCGCTTCCACATCCTGGCAGGCAGTGGTGATACCAATGCCAAAGCCGCTGTTAACCGTGTTGATCACGCCGCTTTGGGAAGTATATGCCTTGCCATCGGGGCCGGTAGGCCATGCCGCAATAGCGAGCTTCGCCTCTGGAAGCCCTGCTTCCATCACCTGGGAATAGGTTACATAGTTTCCGCCCTGGGCACCGATAAAGGCGAACACCTGGCCACTGGTTACCTTGGTTTTCAGATCATTGGCCTGGTTGGCAATGAAGTCAGGGTCGATCAAACCTTCCTGGTACCATTTGGCCATGGTTTCCACGAACTGTTTAAAGTTAGGGGACAAAAGGCCAAAGCTGACCTGATCCCCTTCCATGTACAGATTCGGCCGCACGCCAAAGGCGGATGCCAGGGTGTAAATGCTGGTGTTAGCCGTTGTGGCCCCAGCCGCGCACAAGGGGATCATGTCGGGATAGGCTTTTTTCACTTCCGCCAGTACATTGTACCAATCGTCCATTGTTTCGGGTACGGACAGATTCAGAGCCTGAAGTATATCCTGCCTGTAAATGGGGCCTACGAAGTAGGACTGATCCTTGTAGGCAGGATCCAATGCGTCACCATTGATGCGGGGGAAGAAATACGTATGCCCTTCATCGGTGGTGCATTGCTTTTTCAGTTCCGGATACTCATCGTAAAAGGCTTTCAAAGCAGGCATCTTGTCCATATAGGGCGTCAAATCGATCAGGATGCCATCGGCAATGGCCTTTTCCGGGCCGCCGGGATAATTCCACCAGTTCCAGGCGATCATGTCCGGCAGTTCCTGGGAGGCGATCAAAAGATTGAACTGGCTCGCTTCCTCGCCTACGGGCGGCTCGGTCCATTCAATATGGATACCGGTGGCCTCTTCCGTTTGGATGATGGAAGCCAATTCCGCGTTGGTGGTGACGCTCATCGCGGATTTCGCGTTGAGTGGCGCCCACATTGAAAGGGTTGTTGCCGCTTGCGAAGCAAGACCCATGCCTGCGCATCCCAGCGTCAGGCAAATTGCCAGCAAGGCGGCTAGCAGTTTCTGGTAACGGTGTCTCATTGGGATTCCTCCTTTTTTTAAGTGCTTTCAGCGCACTTGAATAACGAAAGTTTCGCTGCCGCATCAATGGCGTCCAAGAGGCTGGCTGCATCGGCAGTGCCGCACCCTGCCTGGTCAAAAGCGGTACCATGGTCTACTGAGGTTCTGATAATAGGAAGCCCCAGGGTAATGTTCACACCCGATACGCTGTCCCACTTCTGCTTTTCACGGTTATAGTTAAATCCAATGGACTTTAGCGGGATATGGCCCTGATCGTGGTACATAGCTACTACCGCGTCATACCAGCCGCCCCTAAGCTTTGAAAAGACTGTATCCGGGGGAAGCGGTCCCTCTACCCGCAAACCTGCTTGCTGCGCCTGTAGGACCGCAGGCACAATTTCTTCGATCTCCTCTGTTCCGAAAAGGCCATTTTCCCCGCAGTGAGGATTAAGCCCCGCCACCGCAATCAGTGGGTTCTCAATGCCTTTAAGCCGTTTCGCCGCTTGGGCCGTCAGCCCAATCACCTCTCCCACACGGTCCTTTTTAACACGGTCGCAGGCATCCCGAAGGGATACATGGGTGGAAACGTGGGAAATGAGCATATCCCCTTCCATCAGCAGCATGCAATAGCGCCGGGTTCCCGTCAACTTGGCATAAATTTCTGTATGCCCTGAAAATGCGTGCCCTGAAAGGTTAAGAGCCTCTTTGTTGATGGGATTGGTAACCGTTGCGTCCACCTGACTATCCATGGCAAGGGCAATGGCTTTTTCCACATAACGAAACGCTGCTTCGCCACAGATTTTCGATACCTGCCCATACCGAAAATCTGCCGCGTCCACCTGCCTCATGTCCAGCACATTGATCAAGTTCGGCGCGAACCGCGCCTGCTGGACACTTTCAACCCTGTTAATCTGCAATGCTTTTTCAAGACCTGTGAGCTTCAGCGCTTTTTCCATCAGCCATCCGTCGCCAACTACAATGGGGCGGCATGTGGCCATAACGGCGCTGTTTGCCAATGCCTTGGCTGTAATTTCCGCGCCAATCCCCGCAGGATCCCCCATGGTGATGGCAATGACCGGTTTTTCCATATGCTTCCCCCTTCTTTAATCAGGCAAGGCCTGTTT
>JAVBTR010000097.1:0-17716 GCA_031556065.1 Eubacteriales bacterium
CCCTAGGAGGTATCGGAGGACCGCGGTCCTCCGATTATAATTCCGAAATAGGCGACATGTGCGGCGATTTTCGGTGGAATTTCGTAGAAATTACTAACTTGCCCGAACAAACTACCGTAAAATCGAAGATTTTACAGTGCAGTGAGGGAAATCCCTCGTGCGACACCTGTGTCGCACGAAAGCGTCGACTTTGTCGACGCGCTGAGGGGGTTTCTTTCAGCAGAAAGACCCCCCCTCTCGCAAACCCTTGCCCCCTATCCCCGTACCATTTCCTCCATTATTTTCGATGTTCTTATGGCGGTTTCTGCCGTGGAAACAGGCTTTTCTTTGCCTAGCAGGCAATTGGTTATATGGGCAATCATGGGCTGTTGAATATGGTAGGGCATGGGGATATGGAAGGTCTCCACGGTGCCGTCCTTCTTTTCTAGGCAAATGGGTGTGCCCTGGAAGGTGGAGAATAGGATGCGGCCTTCCGTGCCCTCTATCACATTTTCATCCTTAGAAAAGGCGCTTTGGAAGGTGAAAAGAAAGCTGCCCATCATGCCGGATTCAAAGGTGGCAGCAGCGGAAACCACATCTTCTACATCGTAGTGGTTTAGCTGGTTGCGGTTAAAGGCTTTTACGGAGTGGACGGGGCCTAAAAGATAATCTAAAATGTCCAGGGTATGGCTGCCCACATCCAGCAAGAGGCCACCGCCGGAAATATCTTTTTGGAAGCGCCAGGGGGTATCCTTGGGTTTTTGCTCAGGTGCCTTCTGGCAATAGGCCACGGTGACCGTGCGGGGCGTACCGATGGCACCCTCTTTTAACAGGGCTTCAATTTTAAGAAAATAGGGCAGCCGGCGCCTGTAATAAGCGCAGAAAGCGGGCATGCCCGTTTCTTTTTGTGCTGCTACGATTTGTTCGCATTGGGCAACAGTGGCGCCCAAGGGCTTTTCGATGTATACAGGCTTGCCTGCTTTCATAACGCGAAGGGCGTATTGGGCGTGGGTGGAAGGCGGCGTGGCTACGTAAACCGCGTCCACCTCCGGGCTGTAAATCAGCTCGTCCGCATTGGTGGTGAAATGCGCTACCCCATGGCGGCGGGCGTAATCCTCGCAAGCGGCCGCATCCCGGCGCATAACCATGGCCAGCTGGCTGCTTTCTACTTTTTGAAAGGCCGGGCCGGATTTTCTCTCCGTTACATCTCCGCAGCCAATAATTCCCCAACGAATGCTATTCATGGCGGTTCTCCTTATGTTGAATTAATAGCGGAGCAGGTGCTTGGGGTCTGTCTTTAACAATTCCGCCACCATGGACCGAAGGGGCTTGGTATGCATCGCCCGGGCAGTGGCATCCCCAAAGCGGCCTATGGACAGGATGCCTTGCTGCAAGGCAGGAGGCTCCAGCTTGGTAAAGGTTTCGGAGCCGATAGGGGCGCAATGGCGGTATTGAGGGGTGTAAAGCCTGTGGCCTTGGTGGTTAATCACATACAGATCGGTTTTCTCTTTGGAAATGGAGCCTTCCGCGCCATCCCATTCCTCGATGCCGTGTACAAAAGTGTTTCGGCTGAAGTTCACGCCGATGAGCAAAATCTGCGCGTTTTGTTCCCATAGCTTATAATAGGCACCACCCTTGCCGCAGGGGGTAGAAATGTGTTCCTCTCCTGCAAGAAAGCCCTCTGCCTGGGCGCCAAAGGCCGCCAAGGAATGAGTGGGGTGCAAGGACCGGTGCACGTTGGGATGCTTGCGGAACAGCTCCGTTAATGTCCCAACACAGGAGGGCGTATACAGCACATCCATCACGGGGTTTTGGGTGCCCACATTGCTCCAGGTATGGGTGGGCAGCACCAAAAGGCCATCCCCCATATACTCCATCAAAGCGTCCAGCACGGTGTCGCCCCGGCCATCCACATCGCCAATGGCCTTGTATGAAAGATGAACCATCAGCGTTCCGTTAGGGTCGATGGAAAGCGCGGCCAAGGCGGCCAGCAAATCCTGCTTTGTATACATGGCGATACCTCTTTCAGTGGCTATTCAAGGGGAACTATTAAAGAAAAATCCGTTTCCTCTACCGGGCTCATGGTGGCATCGTAGGTATAGGGGGTTATGCGCAGCTTGGGGGGAATGCTGTTCACGCTTTGGGTGCACCATTTAAAGGTGACCAGCCATGTGCCGTCGGAAGCCCGCCGGGTGGGTTCGGAAATGCTTTGGGAAAACCCAGAATAAAAGCTTTTGCCGCCCCCTTCATCGGTGACGGTTAAAAGGCGCATGGCCCCGTAGACCTGATCTGTGGTGAAGGTTTCCGGGAAAACTTCATTGATAATCACGGTAATGCTCATTTGGGTTGCCTCGGCTTTTTGCACGCTAAGGGCCCACTCGCCCATGTCTAAGCTGCCGGAGCCTTGTTTTAAATCGAACTCACCCATAGGCAGCTGGAAGACGATAGGCAGGGTTTCGATCAGGGACATTTTCCCTGTCTGGGTTAGCTGGCCGGAAAGCTGCCAGGTATCGTCGTAGGTGCCAGGGGCCAGGAGGATATCCCCTTCCTTGGTGGCCACGATATAGCCCGCGTTATTGAATTGGGTAATGTTGTTGCTGTAGGTTTCAAAATCGTCGGTGATCTGGCTATCTATTATGGTAATTTCCTTTTCTGGGCGCAGAATGGAAAAGGAGGTAGCAATGGTATAGCTTTCCGCCCGCCCGATATCGGAGGTATCCAGGGTGATGGTAAAGCGCAGGGGCTCATTTAAAAAGCCGAAGGTGCGGCCGCTGGAACGCATAACGCTGACCTCCAGCCCGTTCACGTATACTTTTTCAAGGGTGTAATATAAATCCGCTTCCCCCTGGGTGTTGACAACTTCCAAGGTAATGGCCATGGCGTTGCCATCGGTAACCGCTTCCACAGCTGTGGCGGTAGCAGCTTCGCACAGACCGGCAGTGCACATAAAAAGCAAGTATAAGGCAAGAAGCGACGCAAGCAGCATTTTCATCTGGGTTCCCTCCTTTTAACCATCATCCGTGTACATGATACTATTTTTAAGAAAAAAATGCAAAAATACTTTGAATTTATTTACCCGGTCGCCTGTTTGTGGTAGCATAGGGCGGTAGGAGGTGCTAAAAGATGGAAGGTTTTTTACGGGTGGCCGCGGTTTCACCTAAAGTATATTTAGGGGATGTACAAAAGAATGCGCAGGAGATTAGCAAGGCTTACGCGCTTATGGAAAAAAAGGGCGTACAGGTGGCGTTGTTTCCCGAAATGACGTTGACTGGCTACACTGTTGGGGATTTGCTTTATAACCAGCAGCTTTTAAGCGATGCCCGCCAAACGCTTTTAGCCCTTGCCAAACAAACAAAAGACATGATCGCCCTGGTAGGCCTGCCACTAATGCATTTGGGGCGGCTTTATGTGTGCGGGGCAGTGCTTCAAAACGGCAGCGTTAAGGCTGTGGCGGCGAAAAAGCATTTATCCAACGGGGAAAGCCGCTGGTTCCAAAGCGGCGCGGATGCCCCAGCCACCATTACCTTAGATGGGAAGGAAATCCCCTTTGGGCTGGATTTGGTTCTACAGGCGGGGGATTGCGCTTTTGCGGTGGAAATTTGCGAAGACCTGTGGACGGCCAATCCCCCTTCAGGGACTTACGCCCAAATGGGTGCCCAGGTAATCTTCAATCTGGCAGTTTCAAGCGAAGTGCCCGGGAAGAACCAGCGGCGCAAGGCCCTTTTAAAAGAACAAAGCGCCCGCTGCCTAGCGGGATATGTCTACGCCAGCGCCGGCTTTGGGGAAAGCACCACCGATAGCGTTTATTCCGGCTTTACAGGCATTTACGAATGCGGGGATGAATGCGCTTTAGGGCCCAGATTTTCAAGAAACGGCGCTCATGCCATTTTCGATATTGATCTTAACCGGATAAACTGTCAGCGGCAGAAAACGGCCAGCTTTTTCAGCGGCCTTAACCGTTTGGGCACAGTGGTGGGGTTGGACAAGCTGGCGGCTAACGAGCAGCCCCTTATACGCAGCCTGGAACCCCTTCCCTTTGTGCCAAAGGCCGATCAACTGCAAAACGTCTGCCAGGAGGTTCTGGCCATTGCGGTGATGGGCCTTCAGACCCGCATGGAAAAATCCCATACGCAAAGGCTGGTGATCGGCGTATCCGGCGGGCTGGACAGCACCTTGGCGCTGCTGTTTTCTGTGAAGACCATGGATGAAATGAAGCTACCCAGAACCAATATCGAAGCGGTGACCATGCCTGGGTTTGGCACAGGCAAGCGCACCAAGAGCAACGCAGTGCTTTTAATGGAGGCCTTGGGGCTGACTGTGCGCACCATTGATATTACCTCAAACCTGCGCCAGCATTTTAAAGACATCGGCCAGGATGAAGCCAACCACGACGTGACCTTTGAAAACGCCCAGGCCCGGGAACGTACCCAGATTCTGATGGATATCGCCAACCAGGTAGGCGGCATGGTGGTGGGCACCGGGGATTTAAGCGAGGAAGCCCTGGGCTTTTGCACCTATAACGGGGATCACATGAGCATGTATAACTTAAACGCGTCCATTCCCAAAACCATGATGCGCTCCCTTGTGACCTGCCTGGGGGACACGGTTTTCACCGGGGAGGCTTCCGCTATTTTGCACGACATTGTGGCAACCCCTGTCTCCCCGGAGTTATTGCCGGGAGCAGAAGGAGAAATTGTGCAAAAGACGGAAGAAATTTTGGGGGATTACGCCCTTCACGATTTTTTCCTTTATCACATGATGGATTCCGGGGCTTGTGCTGAAAAGCTATTGCTGCTGGGCCAAATGGCCTTTGAAGGGGTGTACGGCAGCGGTTTCATCGAAAAAACCTTGAAGCTGTTTATCCGCCGGTTTTATACCCAGCAATTCAAACGCTCCTGTGCGCCGGACGGTGCCCAGGCGGGGCCTTTAAGTCTATCTCCCCGAGGAGGCCTTACCCTGCCAAGCGATTTGGATTACGCGCCCTACACATAATTAAAAAGGCGTTGATGCAATGAAGATTTTCGCAAAATGGCTGTCCTGGTTCAAAAAACCCGCCCCTAAACAAACCCCTATTGGGGAAATATTGGTCAGCGCGGGCATGATTACCCCGGAACAACTGGCGGTGGCTGTTCAACTGCAAAAGGAGAAGGGCGGTTATTTGGGGGATGTCATTACCTCCATGCAGTTGATCAGCCCAGAAACCCTGCGGACTTTCTTAAGCCTGCAAAAAAGCATACGCAACGCAGCCCAAACCGTTAATGTCAATGAAGGCGAGCTGCTTCTGGGCGATATTTTGGTTAAATCCGGCACCATTACGGCCCACCAATTGGAAACAGCGGTGGCCTATCAGAAGGAAATGGGTGGCTATCTGGGAGAAGCTCTGATCAGCACCAAATGCATTTCAAAGGAAACGCTGAATATGTATCTGGAACTACAGAAAGCGGCCTTGATTGAAGGTAACAGGGCCCAGTAAACCGCAGGGGTGTGGAAGGCCCGTAAAGCGGGATACATTGGAAGAGGTTACTCGAACGGCCAGTTGGTTTTCGCCCAAGTGCAAATAGGGCGCGCATTCCAACAGGAAGGGCTTTAGCAAGAGCGGTATAAATCCGCCGCCATTGAGGCTTACCTCGGCCATTTCCCGTACATCACCAAGATCAAGCAGCAGGGAAGGCGGCACATCCCGTAAGAGAAACGTGGTGGTGTATTCCGCCGCGCCATTATAAAGGGTCATGCCTTCAAAACTTTGCCAATGGGCCAGCTCTTTAATGGGCTGGCCATTTAGCTGCCATTGAAAGGGCATGGCAAGGGGTTCATAGGCAAAAGCAGGTTCAGCTTCCGGCTCATTTTCGCTATTCTGATCCACTACGAACAAAAGGGCTTGGCGGCGTTCCAGCTTAAGCCCATAGGGGATTTCAATGGCGGCTGCGGTGCCCGTCCAAGGGTCCCATTTTTCCGTAGCGCCTGTTACCGGCAAATGAAGGCGGCCAGCATACCCTTCCTCTCCTTCATTGGTCAGCAGAAACAAAGCCTTTTCCCCGTGGCGGTAATGGGAAGCGCGGATATTCTTGGAGGGCGGCTCCAGCACCACGGTTTCATAGCCCTTAAGGGCATCGGGGTCCCCTGCGATGGTGCCCTTGAAATGGGCCTTGATTTCAGGGGTTAAAAGGCTTTCGTCCTCTACCAAAAGAGCATCGTATTGTTGGTTTGCGATGCGCAGAAAACCGTCTTTAAAGGGCGCGGCTAAAAGGGTATCCCCTTCCAGGTAGTTAAAATCGATCTGCTTTTCAAAAAGCTTTGCGGGCAGGTTATAGGGCAGCTCTGTTCCCGAACAGAGCACAGCCACCCGGGTCTGATGGATGCCATCGGTAAGCATAGCGCACATGCGGCTGATGTAGGTGGCAAACAAGTGGTAATGGGGCCAGAAATAGTTGTTGGGGCCTACATCCGGCGGCCGCTCGTTGAACTGAATGGGTCCCTTAACGGAATAGAAAAAAGCGTGAGGGTATAACAGGTTGGCGCCTCTTGCGAAAAGCCAATCCAGGTACCATTTCATATCGTCAGCGGTAAAATCCCACAGGTTCCCGTCCTTGCCGCAGCAGCCAAAACATTCGTTGCTGTTGCGGCGGCTGCCGCTGTGCCGGGCGGCACTGGAAGCACACTTAGCCTGGGTGCTTTCCTTGCCATACAGGCCCAGGCCTTTTTCTGGGGCTACCCAGCGCCAGACCACATCCTGGCCGGGAATGGTAAAGAGCCTCTCTGCCGCCATGCAATCCGGGTCGTGGGGGTGCCCCGTCAGAGCGATACCATGGTTTTCGCACCAAGCTTTAAGGGGGCCATAATAGGTTTGCGCCATCTGTGCCATAATCAGCCCGTCGTACCGGCGGCGGATGGCTGTTGTTTGCTCACCCACATCCAGCCAAAGGGCGAACAAATCGTTCACGGGGAATAGCCTATCCAATTCCTTTGTCCAGGCCCTGGTATCAGGGTGCACATTGCGGCCTGTGGGACTGGGTTCATCGGTGAACATGCCGATCACGGTCTTTCCGAAATGGGGTTTTAAAGCACTGTAATACTTTTCGTGGGTCAAGCGGATAAAGGCCTCCATGGCACTTTGGTCCAACAGGTTGGCGGCAGGAGGCGCGTTTTCTTCCCCATCGTCTTCCCCAGGATGAACCCCCCGGATGGTACCCCCCGTAAAGTCTTCGATAATGGCATATTCTTGGTTTTTAGCCACCAGCCTTTGGGTGGCTGTAAGCACCGTATCCTTGGGATATAGGCGAATGCCCCTGGCGGCATAGGCCGGGTTTTCTTTTACCACCATGCCATGAGCGGAACCGGAGGGGTACATGGCTTCGTCATACAGCACCACCTTCATGCCCATTTCCTGGGCCAGCTCCACGGTGTAGGCTACCAGCGCTAAAAAGCGGCCGGTTAGGTAGCCTGTCTCCTTGCTCAGCCCCATTCGGGGGTGGAGCACAAAACCGTGAACCCCTTTTTCACAAAAATCGGTCATCTGGCGTTTAATTTCTTTTTCTGTGATGATATCGTTCCAAAACCAAAATGGCATTGGCGAAAACTCTTTGCCGGGATTTCGGAATTTGTCAATCAGTTCCATTCATAAGTCCTCCCAGAAATTCATATACTCATTATGGCACATTTTTCGAGTCATTAAAATAGTCCACAATTTTTGCGGACTTAACTTTCATGGTAGCTATGAATCAAATCTTTAATGACTTGCTTTTTTGCGGAACTTAAGATGCGGTACTCCTCCAAAAGCTGCATCTCTTCAAAACTGACATGTAAACGGACTTCATCAGGTGAATTAGAAAACTGCGCTTGGCGTGCAACCAGGTAATCCAACGAGACTTCAAAATAATCTGCCAATTTGATAAGCGTTTCAATATCAGGTTCAATGTCCTGGTTTTCGTATCGATTAATGGCTTGTTGGCTGGTGCCAATGGCATCTGCGAGCTTCTGTTGGCTAATGCACTTGCTCTTGCGCAGTTTTTTTAACTGCGAAAGCACGAGATCCCCCCTTTTGATTATTATAGCAATAACCAAACACAAATTGAAAAAACAATAACGTTGTTGACAACACAACTCTGTTGTTATATTATCATATATGGGAAGCTGTGTCGTTGGGAATAGAAGGGACTGGATCAATGATTACCGTTTTTTGCCGCCATTCAATTGCGTTGGACATCATGGACGACCGGCTGTTTATTCGAAAAGGTGGCCTTTTTTCCTATGCTTGCGGTGCGGAAACCATTACAGAACTGCCCTACACGAGGATCACCCATATGGCAAAAGAACCCGGCGGTCAAAGTGAAAGCTGCTTGGCCATTTACGAGGAAGGGCATCAAACGCCTCACAGAATCTTTTTTGTGTCGGATATCTATATTGATGAGATACAGGCGGAGATTGCTGCTAACATGAAAAACAAAGGGGATTGTTAAGCAATATCATTATGGGGGGGATAGGCTATATCACCGTTCCCCATAATGGGTTTCCAAAGGGGCTTTGTCCCTTTGGAAAGGTCCAGGGGCAGAGCCCCTGGGTTTTCCGTTATCCTAAGGCGCATAAGGCAATGCATACGCGCCGGTCAAACATTTCATCCTTTGCATGGCAGACAAAATGACATAAGGGCACCAGCCGATGTTATCGCCATGCGCCCAGCCGCGTCCGGTCACATAACCGGTGCTCGTGCCAATGGCGAAAAACTCGTTAACAAAGCCCAAATGGACGCCATGGCGCGGATCGTTCATGCCGCCGGTTTTATTGTTCATGTTAACAAATTGCAAGGTATGGTATTGCAGCATTCGCGCGAAATCCAGGCAGTGCGTGTCGCCGGTGTGCTGATAAAGGCGGTAGAAGTCCGGTGCGCTATACACGCTATAAATATCACCGCAGGCGCCGCCTGCCCCAATATGGCTTAGTCCGGCACAGGACAAATGATTTCCATGGCCTGCCATGACCACGTAATGGCCCAGCCTGTGTGCGCATTCTTTGCCGGTCGCGCCATAGGGCTCCATGTCAATATCCGCAATAACCTGCATCGTTTCCAAAAAGTCAGCGCAGAAGCCGGCTCGCTCCAACCATAGGTGCTGTCCCGTTGTTTCAAACAAGTCCAGATAGCCTTCCAGCGCCAGAATGGCGGATTCGCGGTCAATGGTTTGCGGGCGGCAATCGGTGATCCCATACATAAAGTGCATTTTGCAAAAGTAGGTTTCCCAGTTGTAGGTCCCCTTTTCGTTTGCGGCCTTAAGATACCGTTCATCCCCGGTATGCCTGTATAGCCTAAGCATCAAAGGGATGGAATAGTAATCCTTGCGCGGCAACAGCTCCTGCGCTTGATCGATGGCAAAATCTGCCCAGCGCTGTGCATCAAGGCAAAGCTGCTTTGCGCATTCAAAGCATTTCATCAGGCTGTTAAGCGCCTCCACGGAGGCGCGCAGGTCCCAGTCCTTTCCTTGCCCATACAACCGGCACTCGCAAATTTGCGAATCGATCACGGCGATCGCGTGCGCCTTCCATGTGGCGCAGGGCTGCTCTGCATACGCCTTGAGCATCAGGTGGGCAAGATCGATATTGCGAAAAAGAAAGCCGCTGCTGGCCTCGTTGTATTGGGCATCCTTCATGTACTTATGTACATCTCCACTGCATGTATAGGATTGATCAACATACTTAAGCAGTGCCTGCCGCACCTCGTCTGGCGATGCAAAGTATTGAAGCGCGTAAAGCTGCTGCCAAGCCCTGCGCCAGGTGGTGCGAAGCGCCTGATGAAAGTCCTCATAGCGGCTCACGCCTATTTCCATGCGCACCGTCCGCGAAACGCCCTGCCGCATGGGCAGCAATCGGTACAGCGTCCCTTCTCCCTCCACATGGGTATAACCCGGATAGGCATGATACAGGCTGGTCTTGCCCGCCTCTGTTTTTCTGACACCCATTGCAGGCAGATAGAACTGGTCGCTGATCAGCATGCCGGGAATGGCCTGCGAATGATCCTGTACAATGGTTTTGCACCGGCCCGGCGATGCCTCCATGAGGCTCACCGCGCGATGCCGCCTTTCATCATAGCACACCAGCACAGGTGCGCTGAAATGGTCCAGTGCATCACCTGCCTCATTATTGTCATCAAGGCGAAAGAACGGCTCCCCCCTTCCGTACCAATACCCCGGGGCAAACCAGGCGCAATCCATAGGCGTAGGGGCTCCGGGAAGCAGCACGGACATATCCACATAAAACCCCGTATCCCCCTCCCCGACGCATGTCACCTGCATGGATCTTTGGAGGCAAACGCTTTGTTTGTCCGGCTGATAGACATCCTGTATCTCAATACGGCTTCCTGCCGGTGTTTCAATCGCACATGCGCAGCGAATGAGCGCACCGTCCCGCAACGCCTGCCCATACCCCTTCGCCCGGTATATTTTGAAGCCCATTTCTTGCGCCTCACCCGCCACATGCAAAGCAAAATCACCCTCGATTGCCCAGCACACTTCATCGCGAATCATGCCCTCAATGGCTAACGCACCGCAAGGGCGGCGCTTGATATCGATCGTAAGTTCCCGTTGCGTGCTTTGCTCCTGCTTCATCAATTGCACTCCCTTCCCGCCTATCCCTTCACGCTGCCGACCACAAGCCCTTTTACAAAGTACCGCTGCAAAAACGGATAAACGCTCATGATAGGCATCGCGCCCAGAAATATCTGCGCCATGCGCAGTGTTTTTTCATTCACCTTGGCCAGTGCCACGATCTCCGCCTCGGAAAGCAGCTCCTTATTTACCATTCCCACCGAGTTAATGATACTCATCAGATAGGTTTGAAGGGGGTAGCTATCGGGCGAGTTCATATAGATCAGGCCATCAAACCAGCTGTTCCAATGCCCCACCAGCGTAAAAAGCAGAATCGTCGCAAGCGAGGGGAGCGATAGCGGCAGATAAATTTGCAACAGGGTTCGCCAGTGCCCGGCCCCATCCAGCCGTGCGGCCTCATCCAGCGCCCGTGGAATGCCGCGGAAGAAGTTAAGCATCATGGTGCAGTTCCACATGTTCAGCGCCCCTGGAAGCACCAGCGCCCACAGCGAGTCGTTTAACCCGGTTTTGGTAACGACAAAATAGGTTGGAATCAAGCCGCCTCCAAAGAACATCGTTACGGCAAAAAACCACACATACGCCGTGCGAAAGCGAAACTCCTCATTCGTGCGCGAAAGCGGGTAAGCCGTCACAATGCAAAAAACCATATTAACCACCCCGCCCAGCAAAACACGCTTGACTGAAACAAGCAGGGCGCCATAAAAAGCCGACTTTTGGGAAAGGAAGGAATACGCCTCCAGCGTAAAGCCCTTAGGCCATAGCCCGATCTGTCCGGAAACCGCAAAACGATTATCCGATAAGGAAATGCATAGCACATGCCACAGCGGAACAAGGCAAATAAGGGTCATAAACGAAAGAAACAGATAATTGCCAAAACAGAACACCTTGCGTGAACGACTCGTCTTCATGCTTCCATCCCACCTGCCTAAAAAATACGGTAGTCGCTGAACCTGTAGGCACCATAATAGGCAGCCCCTACAAACACCAGGGAAATCAGCGATTTAAACACGCCCAGCGCAGCTGAAACCGAATACTGGCGGTTTATCATGCCAAGCCGATACACAAAGGTATCCACAATATCAGCCGACTCGTAAACAAGGGTGTTATACATATTGAAGATCTGGTCAAACCCGGCATTCAATATGCCCCCGATAGACAATGTGGCCAGCAAGACAATCATCGGCCTGAGTCCCGGCAGGGTCACATGCCGACACTGCTGCACACGGTTGCAGCCATCAATGGCGGCCGCCTCATACAGGGCCGGGTCCACATTGGTGATCGCCGCCAAATAAATGATCATGTTATAGCCCATGCCCTTCCACACATCGGTGACGATCAAAATAAGCCTAAACCAAAGGTTGTCACCCAAAAAGAAAATCTTTTCACCTGTCAGGGCATACAATAGCGTATTGATGCCGCCGTTCATCGAAAACAGCTCCCGAAAAACCCCGCCCAAAATCACCCAGGAAAGAAAATAAGGCAAAAAGAAAACAGTTTGGGATACGCGGCTAAATCGGCGCGAATGCACCTCATTAAGCAATAGCGCCAATCCCAGCGGCACAATTTGCCCCAAAATAATCTTTGCAACAGCGATCTCCACCGTATTTCTAAAAAGCTGCCCAAAGTTTGCCAGTGAGAACAAATATCGAAAGTTGTCCCATCCCACCCACTGACTTCCAGCAAAGGAAAGAAAGGGATTAAACTTTTGAAAAACCATCACCAAACCAAGCATCGGAAGATAGCCGTAAATCAAAATAACAACCACACCCGGCATAAGCATCAAATGCAAAGGGACCTCTCTACGAAGCCACCGCTTTGAACCCCGGGTCTTGCAGCCCGCCAATCTTATCATACCCACCTCTCCCCAGGGGCTTTGCCCCTGGACCCCACTTAAGGGACAAAGTCCCTTAAGAATCCCGTTATGGGGTACGCCAATCATAGCTATCCCCCCATAATGGAAGTCCAGAGGGCCAATGGCCCTCTGGCAGGGTTTGGGACAGCGTCCCAACGTTCTCCTTATTGTATCAGCCCCCTTGTATCACCCTTTAGTGAATGGCCTCATAGGCAGCGTTGACTTCGCTGGTCCATGCTTCGCCGCCCATTTGCATATAGTTGGTTACAAAGGCATCCCAGGAATCCTCCGCTTCCATGCCCATGATGTAGCGATTGATGTATTCATCGGCATAGCCACCCAGCGTGGCCGCTACTGCTACACCCGTCTCGGTTTCAGCGCCATAGAATACGTGGTATTCTATATTGTTTTCATTTCTAAGGCGGTTAATGATGCCCGTTGCGCATTGGGTGTTTTCCGTATCCATCCGGGAGAGCATCTTGCCACGGCCATCGATCCAGTTCGTCAGGTCCTCCTCTGTTTGCATATCGGCACGCTCATAATGGGCGTATTCGGCAAAGGTTTTCCAGTAGCTATTGGCTTCCTCTTGGCCCTGTGCAAGGTAAGGGTGAAAAACGCCTGTTTGGTAGGTTTCCGTCAGGGCTTCATATTGCTTGAGCGTTGCGGCGGCAGGCCACAGGTTAACGGGCAGCCACCAGGTGTTATCACGGGCCTGGATCGCTTTATACTCGTCGCTGTCTGCGGACAGGGTGCGGGTATACCAGGGCCAGCCGGAGCCGCCCTCTTCCTTGGTGGCATAAAAATGCAGGTCGTAAAAGGCGTTCAGCATTTTGATCATGGCGATCTTCGCTTCCTCAGACGCGGTGGCCAGTACCACGTTATAGCTTACGATGCTATTCTCGCTCATTTGCATTTTGGCGGGCACGCCTGCTTCTTTACTGACCATGGCTGCGACCTCCCAGCTGGCGGTCTCGCAGTTGCGAAGCGTTTGCGTGCAGAATCCGTTATCGCTGGAATACCATGCACCGGTAAAGATGCCCAGCTTGCTGTCGGCCAGGCGCGCCTTGCACTGCTCGTAATTGAGCGTGGCGTACTCGGGGTCAATATAGTCCTGGGCATAGAGCTGGCGCAGGTAATCAAGCGCTTGCTTTGTTTCGGGCTGAATCAGTCCGCGGACGATCTTGCCATCCCGCTTGATCCAGGCAGTCGGATAGGCGCCAAAGGCATTGAAGATCGCATCCATACCCATTTCACCACTGCTGGGATGCTCATGCAGCGCCAGCCCGTAGGTGTCCTTTTCGCCATTGCCGTCCGGATCCTTGTCACGGAATGCCTTGATGATCTGCGTCAGCTCGTCAAGGTTTTGAGGCATTTGAAGCCCCACGTTTTTAAGCCAGTCGGTACGATAGTACATGATACGGATCCCGGTCATGGGATCCATCGCATAAGGGATCGCCAGCAGCTTGCCATCTACCGTACAGGTGTCAAAGGGCTCTTGGCTGACATAGCTGGCCTTTAGCGGCTCGGATGCGTATGTGGCCCATACATCGCTTAGGTCGGCCAGGGCGCCCGCGTCCTTGAGGTAGTTGTAGGTTTGAAAGTCGCACTGCAGAATGTCCGGATAGTTTCCGGACGCCAGCGTCACCGACAGCTTGGTTTCATACTGATCGGCGGGTACCTCCCATAGCCAATCCAGCTCGATATTGAGGTATTCCTTTAAGGCGTCGTTCCAGTAATTGTTGGAGGGTCTGTGGGCATTTGCGCCTTCCACAAAGCCGATGACGGCCTTTACCTTCACAGGCTCCGGGAAAGGTTCGAAGGCCTTGTTGGTGTTCGCGCTCTCCGCCACGGCGGAGATCGTGCCAACGCACATTAGCAGGGCAATACACAAGCAACACAGTTTTTTCATGCTTCCAGCTCCTTTTCAGTTTTTTCATGCCAATAAAGAGAGTGTAGCAAAGGCCATGCCCTCCGACAATCCGACATTTTTGACATCCTAGCTCGTTTTTTACTTTTTAACAGCCTTGCTTGGCAGCGTATCTTACAGCATCATTTCCACCCGCAGCCCGCCCTGCTCGCTGCGGGAAAGGGTGATCCCGCCGCCGCTATGCATCATGCGCAGCCGCAGGTGGATATTGGCAAGCCCGCTTATACCATTGGTCGCGTGAGCGGTTTGAAGAAGCGCCTGCTGCTTTGCAAGCAGGGCATCCGTCATAAGGCTTCCATTGTCTTGGACCGTTAGCAGTATGCGCCCCTGTTTAGGGGTCGCGTGAATGCGCAATTGCAGGGTGCAGAATGCGTCCATCTCGATGCAATATTTTACAGCATTCTCGATAACCGGCTGCAAAATCAGCTTTGGCACCCTGCGGGAAAGCAATTCCTCCGGGATGTCGGCAGCCGCATTGAGCCTGTCGCCAAAGCGGAACTGCTGAATCTGAATGTACTTTTTCGCGTGCGTCAGCTCTTCCTTAAGCGTTACCATGCCATCCTGGCTCTTGGTATGCGTAATGTATTCGAAATAGTTGGACAAAAGCAATGCAAAATCCGCCGCCGTCTCGCAATGCTCTATCCGGCAAATGCGATACATTTGGTAGAATGCGTTATAGAGAAAGTGCGGCTGAATCTGCGCCTGCAAATGCTTGATCTCGGCCTGCTGCGCCGCCATTTGCGCCTGGTACTCCCGCACAAGCAGGGTATCAAGCTTATCGACGCTGCCATTGAAACGATGGTATATATCCGCAAACTCGTCCTTAGCTGTATGGTGTATCCGCACGGTCGTATCGCCCTGCGCCACAGCATCAAAGCCGTCAAGCAGTTTTTTGAGCGGGCGTGCCACCAGCTGCCGCAAAAGCCAGGCAAACAGGACCAGCTCTATCGCCATGACCAGCATCAGTACAGCATACCAAACGGTATAGGCGCTTCCCAGCTGTTTAAGGCTGGTTTGAGGAAGGAATGCATTCAGCACCATCGCTGTGCCCTTGGCCGTCAGTGTGATGGGAAAGTGCATCAGCCACCCCCCTTCGCTCTGGCGCCAGGTGCCTGGGGCACCGTCCGAAGCAGGCTGTATATCGCAAAAGCCTGCGATCGGTTCCCCTTGGAAGAAAAAGCCTACCTCCATCTGATCCATAATGCCGGCCAGGCAATAATTTCGCAGGCCCTCAAGGGATACCTCAGCGCCAACGACTGAGCCGCTGTGATTGACCAGGCTGGTTGACAGCATGTAAAACAGATACAAGCGATCCTCCTGGACATACACGCCTTCTGATGCGCTTGTTATCCGCTCGTAAAAGGCCTGGTCCAGTTCAGCGTAGCGCGTACAGTCCGTGATCTGGCGCGCCAGCGTCGGGAACAAAAGATAGGTGCCTTCCACATAGGCATAGCTCTGTTTAAGCATCTGAAGCTGTTGATAAAGCACATTGGATTTTTCATAGATCAGGCCCCGATCCTTCACCGGGCTGTACAGCGCAAACAGATTGGGCTCCTTGGAAACAGAAAGCGTCAGCAGCTGCGTATCAATGTGCCGCAGCTGCTCCTGCAGAATATCCTTGGCCATGATAAGCTGACTTTCCAGCTGTTCAAGCATACGGCTTTTATGCTGCCCACTCATCGCGCCGTTGATCGCCAGACCCATTCCCGTTAGCAGCATGGCAGCCGCTAAAAAAAGGCACCATATTTTGATGTATACCCGCATTGGTTTCACTTCCTTGATTTATCGCGCATGTACTCAACCGGCGTAACGCCCACGTTTCTGCGGAAAAACGCGGAAAAATAGCTGGGCGACTCGAAGCCCACTGCCTTGCAAACCTCCTTGACGGATTGCTTGCCCTCCCGCAGGTACTTGCAAGCCATATGGACCCGCACCCCGGATATATAGCTTAAAAGGTTTTCGCCCTGATGCTGTTTGAACATTCTGGAAAGGTACGCGGGGGCGTAATAGGTTTTTTCCGCGATGATCGCCAACGATAGGTTCGGGTCTGCGATGTTCTGTGCGATATATTGCTTGATCCATTGCAGGAGGTCTGTTTCATTATTGTGTGCAGGCTCGTGGTATCTATTGCTGTCTATGATCACCTCTTCCCCCGCCTCTATGGCAGCGGATAACAGCTTACGCAAATGCTGCAGCGCCTGCTTGGCTTGACACGGGATGACCGGTGCGCCATGGTATGCACAGCTTACCACCTCGCCAAGGTCGCGCAGCCGGGTTTGAATTTTGCTGAGCTTCGTGTGCAGATGGGTCACCATGGGGGCTGTGGTTGGAAAACGAAGCAGGCAGACATACTCTTCCCATCCGATAAGCGCCGTTTCGATCGTCGCGCCGGTGAATTCATCGCGTAAAAGGGATTCCAGCATTGGCGGGAACAGCTGCGCCAATTGTCCGATATCCCGGCGGGAATATAGGCAGATTACAATCGCCGGCGCATCCGTGTCGTCGTTGTCAAGAAGCGGGGAATCCGCCTTACCCTGTAGCCAATCGGTGATCGCCTGCTGGCGGATCAGCGGGCGAATGGCCCTGTATTGGGCTGAAAGCTGCTTTTTTAAGGTTTCCAGATCGCGCCCCTTGTCCACAAGCGACAATTGCCTTTTCACCGCCGCCCCGATCACCGCATCACCTTGTGTTTTGAGAATGTAATCTACGCAGCACGGATGGCGTAGCGCCTCCTGGATCCATTCAAAGGTATCATATCCCGTAAGGAAGATGACGCAGCAGGTCGGACAATTGCGTTCAATATGTGTCAGCAGTTCAAGCCCCAGCATGCCCGGCATTTGAATATCGGAAATAATAAGGTCTATTGGAAAGCGCATTAGCAGGCTGTGCGCCGTCTGGCCTGAATACGCCTTGAGAATATCCGTGTCCGGAGGCAACATTTCTGCCAGGTAGTCGGCCAGTCCTTCGACCAGGTTCGGTTCATCATCCACGATCAGCAAGTGGTACACGCGTCATTCACCACACCTTCATTCAGTTATTCATGCTTCGTTTGGCTTGAGGATAGCAGAACCCACCGGGTGCGTCAAGCAGTAATAATGCGATAAAGAGGGGCGTCGCCTTTGGCGAACGAAGCGAATTGGAGTGGGACAGCAAAACAAGCAATGTGAATGGCAGTCCCCCGCATGTCAAAAAGAAGGCAGCTGCCTTCTATCAAAGCAACTGCCCTCAGCGCGTCGACAAAGTCGACGCTTTCGTGCGACACAGGTGTCGCACGAGGGATTTCCCTCCCTGCATTGCAAAATCTTCGATTTTGCGGTCATTTGGTCGGGCAAGGTAGGAATTTCTACGAAATTCCACCGAAAATCG
>JAVBTR010000071.1:0-26365 GCA_031556065.1 Eubacteriales bacterium
ATGAAAATCGGAGGACCGCGGTCCTCCGATACCTCCTAGGGTTTGTTGATGGTCTGAGCCTGCACATCAAACGGTGTGCAGGCTCTCTTTTTAAGTGATTAAGTTTCAGAATCCGGAGAATAATAGGGAATATTATCTTCGTTTATGATGCGATTATATAGCGCTTCGTTGACGGTACCGGTATCGTTCAGATTCAGTGCGAGTTGCAGCTTCTTGACGGCTTCAACGGTTTGATCATTGTATTTGGTGCCTATTGCGCTAGGATTGTTGACCACCAGATAACCATATTTGTTCAGGATAATTTTAACGCTCTGCACCGTGGGACTGTCGCTGCCAATACCCAGTGTTGCAAATGATGTATTGGTTGGCGAAGCCGTATCGGTAGGCGAGGCTGTGTCAGTAGGCGAAGCTGTGTCAGTAGGGGAAGCCGTGTCGGTAGGAGAAGCCGTGTCGGTAGGGGACGCCGTGTCGGTAGGCGAGGCCGTGTCCGTAGGGGAAGCCGTATCGGTAGGAGAAGCCGTGTCGGTAGGCGAAGCCGTGTCGGTAGGCGAAGCCGTGTCAGTAGGCGAAGCCGTATCGGTGGCTGTAGCCGTGGCCGTTGCGGTGGCTGTAGCCGTAGCTGTTGCAGTAGGCGTGGCTGTGGGCAACGGTGTAGGTGTGGGGTTCACAGGGGCCTTGGTGTCGTACAGCAGGCGCATGGTATCCCGGTCAGCAGTGCCGGTCACCTTTAGTCCGGCTTGCTTCTGGAAGGCGGAAACCGCGTCGGAGGTTTTGGTGCCGTAGACACCATCCACCGTGCCTAAGCCGTAACCCAGAGCCACTAGGCGTTCTTGCATCATACGGACACGTTCGCCAGTGTTGCCCTTTTTACGGGACTTGTATAGATCGAATTCAGGGGCTTTGGAGCCATAGAGCTTTTCCAAAAGGCTGGAGGAAGCTGTATTGGATTCGGAATACCCGGCCTGATCCTGGAACAGGTGCAGGGCCCGCAAGGTATCGGCGCCGAAGGAACCGTCTACGCTGCCGACAGGGTAGCTAAGCTTGTTCAAGCGGCTTTGCATGTTTCGCACCCTGCTATTGCTCTGGCCATATTTAACTGCGGTGTACGCCGAAGAATCATCGGAGGAAGAAGAACTGGTAGACTTAGGGGTGGCAGTAGGGGCCACGTAGGGGGTGGCAGTTGGCGCCACGGTGGGAGGAATGGTGGCGGTAGGTGCGGCGGCAGCTACATTTTGCATGTAGGTGTAGGCGCCGGTGGTTTCATCAAAGGCGTAGCAGATAAGATTGCCGTTGACGATAGACAGCGCAGATACGCCGGTTTCTGGCAGAGCCACCATGTTCATGGTGCCGGTCTTTAAATCGTAAACAACAGCTTTGTCGGAGGCATCCAGGGCTACCAGAAGGCCATCGCTCACATACAAGGCAATGGGGGTCATAAAGGCGGGACCGATGGTGGTAATGGCGGAAATATTACTTTGCACCAGGGGATAGGATTTCAAAACCACCCCGCCGGTTGTCAGTTCCGCGAAATAGAGCGTATCCAAGGTGGCGCCAGCGGCAACAACATAGGTTGCCACCTGATAGGGATTGCCGTTTAGAGGAATGGTCAGGGTACCGTTATCCAGGGTGAAGGGGGCCGCCTGGCGCAGACTGTCCAGCTGATCCTGGGTGGGGGTGGCGGATACCAGGCTTGAACCGGAGCCATCCAGGTTGACGCTGTAAAGGCTGCCGCCGGACGCCACGCAGTACAGAACCGTATCCGTCATGGAAAGGATGTCTGAAATAGCGGTGGGCAGTACCCTGATCCCTTTGGTTAAGTTATTGATTAAATATAGCTCGTTCTTTTCGCCGATGTAAGCTGTATAATCTGCATTTGTAAGTGATGGGGTGGCCATGGCGAAGCTTGTGCAGCCCAGGAGAATGGTTAACGCTAGAACGAGGGCTGCAATCTTTTTTGGGGTTGACATGAATGAAATCCCTCCTCGTTTTGATCTTCATATATTCAGACGGAATAGAGAGGGGGATTGTTCTTTTCGGAAACAGCAATTTACATTTGTTACAAAAAATGGTTTTCTTTAGGCAGCATGCAAGAACCCCTTTCGTTTGAAAGCGAAAGGGGTTCTTGCAAAATAGACCCAATATTAATCCAGAAACTCTTCCCGAATCTGGACGCCGAATTCCTTGGCGATGGCCCGGAGGTTGTCGTCGGTAATGGTTTGGCGGATGCCCATCCCCATGGAGCAGGCGCGAATGTAGATATCGGCGGCCTTTTCAATGGTGTGCATGAGGCCAAAGCAGTTAAAATAGGTATCGGCGGAGCAAAAGGTGCCATGGTGAGCCCAGATGGCTACGTCGAAGGTTTCCATTTCCTTGCAGGTGGCCAAGGCAATATCGGAACCGCCAGGAACCATCCACGGAACAATGGCTACGCCGTTGGGGAACACAACAGGGCATTCGGTGGCGCTTTGCCAAAGCACCCGGGTAAAATCCCTGGAGGTGAGGGGCAGAACGTAGGTGAGGGCGATAACAGAAGGGGTGTGAGCGTGGTAGATAACCCGATTCTGGCCACCGGTAACCCGCTTGCGCACAGCGTGGTTCATAAAGTGGGTAGGGAACTCGCTGGTGGGGCGACCGCCCTGCTCCAAGCCCCAGACGATGCGGTAGCTGTCGCCGCTGCCATTGATCTCCACGATGCAAATGTTGTTTTCCGGCGCGACGATAATGTTACGGAAGAATTTGCCGGAACCGGTGGCGATAAAGTATTCTCCGCCCAGGCTTCCGTCGCATACGCCGATAGGGGTCCATTCGCCCAGTTCCGTTTTAAAAAAAGGACGGCATTCGGCTACATCTTCTTCGGACATGCGGTAGGTGAGATTGCCGCCGTTGCGTTCATGGTAGCCGATCAGCCAGCCATCGTTACAGGTGCGGATAAAGTGGGCAACGCAGATAATATCGGTAATTTTAGGCATGATTCAGTTCCTCTTTCCTTTTAATGTTTCTTCATAAGCGATGATTTCGTCGAACCATTTTTCCGTAGCGGGCACGTTCTGGGTTTGGCAGTATTCTTCCCAAACGGCGCCGAAGGGCAAGGTTTTTATTTCTTCTTGGAGCATGAAAAGCTTGGTGTTTTCCCCTGTGTCCTGAAGCATGGCCAAATTTTTGTGGGGCATGAGCAGGGCGTAGAGTAGGGCTTTTTGCATGTTCCTGGTGCCGATGACCCAGGCAGCTACACGGTTGATGGAAGCATCGAAGAAATCCAGGCCGATAAGGACCTTATCTTGAGCATCGTTGCGGACGATCTCGCAGGCGATTTCGCGAATCTCATCTTCGAAGCGAACCACGTGGTCGCTGTCCCAGCGAACGGGGCGGGTCACGTGAAGGGGAATCTTATCGAAGAAACAAAGAAGGGCGGGAATCTTATCGGAAATGAATTCTGTGGGGTGATAATGGCCGCTGTCTAAAAGATTGTACACGCCGGGATGGGTGGCGGCATAGCTCATGTAAAATTCGTTGCTGCCAACGGTGTAGGCTTCCAGGCCCAGGCCGAAAACCTTGCTTTCCACGCAATCGATAACGCCGGGAAGCTTCTGGGCGAAAATCTCGTCCAGGCTCTTTTGAAGGCGCTTGCGGGGGGTAAGCCGGTCGGCGGGGACATCCTTTAAGCCATCTGGGATCCACACATTGCAGATGCAGTGTGTGTTTAATTCCTTGGCGAAGTAGGCGGCGATTTGGCGGCAGGCAATGCCATGGCGGACCCAGAAGGAACGGATTTCTTCATCGGGGTTTGATAAGGTGAGGCCGGCGGCCTTTTCGTGGCTGAAAAAAGTGGGATTGAAATCCAGGCCGATGCCCCGGGCTTTGGCATATTCTACCCAGGGAGCGAAGTGCTCCGGCAAAAGCTGGTCACGGTCCGGTACGGTGCCTTCTTTAAAAACACCATAGCTGGCGTGCAGGTTTAGGCGTTTGACGCCGGGGATTAAGGACAGGGCCTTGTCGAAATCGGCGGTGAGCTCTTGAAAGTTTCTTGCCTTGTAGGGGTAATTGCCGGTGGCCTGAATGCCGCCAGTTAAAGAACCGTCGTTTTCAAAACCGCCTACGTCATCCCCCTGCCAGCAGTGAACGCTGATGGGGAAATTAGCCATCTTTTGAATGGCGGCATCGGTATCCACGCCCAACTGAGCGTAGCGGGCTTTGGCCAGATCGTATAGTTGGCTCATTGGTTAATCCTCCTTAGGTGTGTATAAATTAATATCGAAGCTGGTTTTTATCATATCCCGTGCTTGCTGCAGGGAGGATACTTCCTTTGTGGCGATCAATTGGGCTATCACGTTTCCAAGGGCAGTGCCTTCGGAAGGGCCTGCATAAACGGGAATGCCTAAATGGTCGGCAATCATTTGATTGAGATTGCGGTTGTTGCTGCCGCCGCCTACGATGTTCATGGAGTTGAAGTGTTTCCCTGTCATGTTTTCCAGGTCGCGGATGGCGTCCCGGTAGCATAGGGCCAGGCTTTGGTAAACAGCATAGAGCCATTGGCTTTGGTTTTCGGGCAAGGGATGGCCGCCCTTTTTTAGCAGAGAAGCAATGGCTTCAAGCATGGATTCAGGGGCCAGAAGGCTTGGGTCGTTGGCATCGAAGGTGCCTTTATAAGCCTTACCCTCCAAAGCTAGATCGGCCATTTGGGCGAAGGTGAATTGATCCATCCATTGGGTCCGGAGGGATTGCAAAAGCCATAGCCCCATAATGTTTTTTAGCAGGCGTATCTTGCCCCCATAGCCCCCTTCGTTGGTAAAGCCCGCCTCCATGGCGGCTTTTGCCAGGTAAGGGGTATCGGTTTCAATGCCCAGAAGACTCCAGGTGCCGCTGGAAAGGTACACCGCGTTTTCATCCCTGGCGGGGACGGCCATGTAGGCGCTGCCGGTATCGTGGGTGGCGGGAAGGATGACTGTGGCGGTGAATCCCACTTCCTTGGCAATTGCCCCGGATAAGGGCCCCAGAAGACTGGCGGGAGGCAGAAGGGGGGCGGAGAAAAGGGCAGGATCGATCCCCGCGGCAGCAAGGATGGTTTGATCCCAGGTGCGGGTGCTGGCATTTAAAAGCCCTGTGGTAGAGGCATTGGTGTATTCGTTTGCCTTGATCCCCGTGAGAAGGAAATTTAGGTAATCGGGCATCATCAGAAAGGTTTTTGCTTTTGAAAGGGTCTGCTTGTCTTCCGCTAAAAGCTGGTAGATGGTGTTGAAGGGTTGCTTGGCAATGCCTGCGATGGCATAGTATTCATCGTAAGACAGGGTGCGTTCCAGGTATTTATCCATATCCTTGGTGCGGCTGTCCCGATAGGCCACGGTTTGGCCCATAAGCTGGCCGTCTTCATCCAGCAGGGCATAATCCACCCCCCAGGTATCGATACCAATGGTATCGGGGGTTTCGTTGGCCTCCTTGCATTTTTTAAGGCCTTTAATGATTTCCGCGAAAAGCTGCTGGTTTTCCCATACCAAGCGGCCATCTTTTTCCACACTTCCGTTTTTGAAGCGGTGCATTTCTTTTAACAAAAGTTGACCATTTTGAAGTTGGCCAAGCATGAGCCTGCCGCTGGATGCACCGATGTCTACTGCCAGGTGTTTCAACATGATATGCTCCTCCTAAGCCTTGAGCTGAATTGATTATAGCATATTCCTACGTCCTTAAAATAGGACGGGATTTGACTAAAAACTACAACCTGTTTAAACCCTGACGGTAACCCTTAGGACTGATGCCATATTTGGATTCGAACAGAGAATAGAAGTAGCTGGAATTTTGGTAGCCCACCGCCTGCAGTATTTCCAACACGCTCAGGCGGGTGCTTAAAAGCAAATCCGCTGCTTTTTCAAGGCGCTTGTCTTGCAAAAGCTTATTGTAGCTAAGCCCTGTGCCTTCCTTGACCACACGGCTTAAGTAGGAGGTGGAAACCTTGAACCTGGCGGCGATGGCGCTGAGGCTTGCATCTTTATAATGGCTTTCGATTTCAGAAAGCACAGAAAGCACAATGGCGCTGGGCTTAGGCTCATCCCTGCCCAGGCTGGCCTTATCGGTATGGTTTAAAAGGTGCAAAAACAATAGCCCCATGGCCACCTGATCGATCCTGCGGTGGTTTTGCTCTTCATTGATGAGGGTGGCGATCATGCTTTCCATAATGCTTTGAATGGCGGCCACCTGGGTAACCTTGAAATGCAAGAAGGATACGTCTGTATCCTGGGTGCGAAGGGCATTTGAAATAAAGCGGTTTAGGATATTGTCTGTTCCTACCATGGGCAACACTGCATCGAAAAAGGCGGGGAGGACAATCATGTTCACGGCAATATCCGCTTCCCCGGCGGCATCTATGCCATGGGCAGCGTGCTGGTTAAGCAAGAGTAGTTCGCCCTTTTTTAAGGTGAGCCGCTGGCTATGGTTGATGGTATGCACGGTTTCGCCGGATACCATGTACATCAGTTCCACATAATTATGCTTGTGGCTGGGAAAAGCGATAAAGCGGGTGTGGGGCCGAAGGGTGATCAGCTGACCTTGCTTTAATAGACGGTTGGCATCGATAATGAAGGCAGGGGAGGATGAATACAGCTCCTTTTGCAGGGCACTGCCGGATAAAATAGCCGCCTCTTCTTTTGTAACACGGCTGATCCTCTCTAAAATGGCCTGGTTCAATTAATCCCCTCCTCACAGGCAAATTATAGCATAAGATGACCTGCGCTTTCAATTGACAAAAGCCCTTTGCAAGACTAGAATGGGAAGGATTATGGCTATGGAGGCTTAAATAATGTTATCCATGTTTAAAAACCTGACAGCGGCACAAAAACGGATTCTCACAGCCTGTTTCTTCGCTTTTTTTACCAACGGCACCATGACATTGATGATGGGCTCTTCTTTGCCGGATATGTCCCTGGCCTATGGCCTTAGCAACACCCAGGGAGGGATGATCATTTCGGGCCATTCCATTGGTAATATGGCGGCAGGGTTTTTAAGTGGACTGGTACCCCTCTTATTGGGCCGAAAAAGAAGCATTATGACCTTATGCCTTTTTGTTGTGTTGGGGTTTAGCATGATGGCTGCTAACGGCAATCCCTATTGGCTGCTTCTGGCCGCCATTTTTACGGGCATTGGCCGGGGCAGCATTACCAATTTCAACAATGCTACGGTGAACAGGGCTTCCGCCGGAAGCCCTGTGGCGTCCAATCTGCTCCATTGCTTTTTTGCGGCAGGCGCCTTTACAGCGCCCATTGTGTTCAGGTTTTTAAGCGGCCCCTTTGGCTGGCGGGTGCCTCTTTTTTATGCCATCGGGCTGGCTGTGTGCGCCTTTATTCTGTATTCAAGAATGGAATTGGAGGACGATCACCCGGACCGCAAGGACAAAAGGCAATCCACCCTGGTGTTTGTGAAAAACCCTTCCTTTTTGATTCTTGCCATGATGATGTTCTTTTACCTGTGCTCGGAATATTCTATTAACGGCTGGCTGGTAACGTATCTGCAAAACAAGGCGGCCCTGGTGGCTGTTCTGGGGGCGGGGGATGGGATCAAGGCTTACAGCCAGACCATGGCCACAGTACTGTGGATCGTGATTTTGATCGGGCGGTTGACTTGCGCGGCCCTTAGCACTAAAATAGAACAAAAGAAGCTAATGCTGATGACGGCCATCGGAGCGGCAATGTTTTTCGCGTTGCTGCTAACGCAGAACACCGTGCCCTTTGTAACCTTAAGCGTTGTCGGTGTGGGGTTTTGTCTGGCAGGGATTTGCCCGATGATCTATTCCTGCGCAAGTCCCTTTACCAATACTTACCCCATGGCCACCAGTGTTTTACTGGCTATCGGCTCTGCCGGCTCGATCCTGATGCCGACTATCGTAGGGGCGGCAGCAGACAAATTTGGTTTTACCGGCGGCATGAGCAGCATTTTGGTGACCATAGGCCTGCTGGTGGTGTGCGCTGTAATGAATGTGTTGATAAAGACCCGTTTGCATAAGGACACGGAAGTGGTGGGATAGATGGCAAGGATTCTGATTGTGGACGATGAAAAGAATATCCGGCAGGTGATTCGGGAATACGCGGAGTTTGAAGGCCATGAAGCCTTTGAAGCGGAGAACGGCATGGATGCGGTGCGCTTTTGCCGAGAAACCCATGTGGATCTGGTGATCATGGATGCCATGATGCCCAAGCTGGATGGCTTTTCTGCCTGCAAGGAAATTCGAAAAACCAAGGATATTCCCGTGCTGATGCTTTCCGCCCGGGGAGAAGAGTACGATAAGCTTTTCGGCTTTGAAATGGGCGCGGACGATTATGTGGTGAAGCCCTTTTCGCCTAAAGAACTGATGGCCCGGGTGAACGTGATCGTCAAGCGCCGGGCTGCCGGGAAGGAAACCGGTGAAATCCAGGGGCAAATGGAATTTGGGGGACTTAAGATAGACACCCTTGGCCGGGTGGTATTGATCGATGGAGAAAAGGCCGAGTTGACCCCAAAGGAATACGAGCTGCTTTTATATTTGGTGAAAAATAAGGGCATCGCCCTTTCAAGGGACCAATTGTTAAGCGCTGTGTGGGGTTACGATTTCTTTGGGGATGACAGAACGGTGGACGCTCAGGTGAAACTCCTAAGGGGTAATCTGGGCCCTTATCGGGATTGGATCGTGACCCTCAGAGGGGTGGGCTATAAGTTTGAAAATGCGTAAGGATGCTTTCTTTGTAAAGCTGTTCAAGTATTTTGTGCTGTTCGGGGCGCTGCTGGTGGCCATGCTGTGGCTGATGCAAAGCGTGTTCTTTTCGGCCTTTTATCAGGGCATGAAAACAAAGGATATCGAAAAAGTGGCCCAGGGTTTGAAAAACGCTTACGGCCAGGGAGATTTTGAAGAAACCCTGGACAAGGCGGCATACGACAACTCTATTTTGGTGTATATTACGGATTTAAGCGGCAATTTAATCTATGCCACCGATGAGCATACCGGACCTAAGCTGCCTGACGGCAAATCGGCAATGAAAAAAGACAGCGGCAATTTCCGCCCACTGCCGGAGGATTATTCAAGCTTTGTAAAGCTGCTTAACGAAAGTGAAAGCGGCCAGGTTTCTTATACGGTGGAAAAGAAGCATTTTAACAACGGCACCACATTGGTATACGGGCTGAAATTAAAGGATGCGATGATGTATATTTCCACCCCTCTGGACCCAGTGGAGGCCACAGTAGGCATTTTGCGCACCCAATTGGTGTATGTAACGGCAGCGGCCCTGCTATTAAGCTTTGTCATCGCGTTTTTGCTGGCCCGGCGGTTTTCAAGGCCTATCGGGCAATTGACAAACCAGGCCCAGGCTATCGCCAAAGGCGGGGAAGCCCCTGAATATGAGAAGGGCTTTTGCGTGGAATTGGACACCCTCTCAGATACCCTTTCCTACGCTGGCGGGGAAATACAGAAGGTGGAAAAGCTGCGCAATGAATTGGTGGCCAATATATCCCACGATTTAAGAACCCCACTGACACTGATTAAGAGCTACTCGGAAATGATCCGGGATATTTCGGGGGACAACAAAGAAAAGCGGGAAGCCCATGTGGAAGTGATTATTTCCGAAACGGACAGGCTGGTAAGCCTGGTGAATGATATTCTGGCACTTTCGGCCATTCAGTCGGGAAATGCCGCCCTGAACCTGGATGGGATGAATTTATCTGAAACGGTGAAAAAGGTGCTATCCCGGTTTGAGCCGGTGTTTAAAAACGAAGGGATCGTTGTTAAAACCGGGATTGAGGCGGATCAGTACGTGTACGCCGACGAAATGCGGATGATGCAGGTATTATATAATTTAATTGGCAATGCTCTGCACCATGCGGGGGACAGCAAGAGCGTTGAAGTGAATGTGAAGAATCTAGGTGCCTGTGCCCGGGTGGAGGTCATCGACCACGGGGATGGGATTGAAAAAGATGAACTGAATAGGATTTGGGAAAGGTATTACAGAAGAAGTGCCGGAGGAACGGGCCTGGGGCTTTCCATTGTGAAGGGGATTCTGGAGCAGCACGGCGCTCGGTACGGGGTGCAAAGCGAAATAGGCAAGGGCAGCACCTTTTGGCTGGAGATAAAAAAATAAGGGTTCCAAGGGGTATGCTTGCACTAAAAAAGCAGCCATGGCAAGTTTTTCCACTGCCATGGCTGCTTCTTACTTTTGCGAGCATGGTTTCTTTCGCTGGTATCCCTTATTTATGCACTATGTACATACCAAAGGCGGTGTAGGGTTCCGTACCCGCGATGTCCTCGGGAAGCGCAGCCAAATCTGTATGCCAGAAAAACACATCGATCCGCTCAGAGGCCAGGGCGCTGTACTTAGCCTGGGAAGGAATAATAACAAACACAATATTTTTGCCAATCTTTTCCGCGATGGCTGCTACCAATTCCACATTATAGCCTGCAGGCAGGCCATCGGCTGTGACATAATCCAAAGGGGGCTGCTCGCCGGAAACCCCCACGTAAATGGTATCCGCCCCATCGATTTTCTTGGTTTCTTTAACGCCGATAGCAGTGGCTTCATCGAACGAGTATACAAACTTGTTTTGTAATTCCGCTATGGTGCCATCTTCCTTTAGCGCTACAATGGCTTCGTTAATGGCTAAAAGAAGGGCTTCGTCTTTGGAACGGAGGAGCATCTGGAAGTTTGCCTTGAAATTTGGCACAGGCTGCATAATAAATTCTGGGCAGGCGTTTAAAAAAAACTGAGCAGTGGATGTGGGAAACAGCGCATAATCCGCCCGTTCGCTTTGCAAAGCTGCAACCAGCTCTGAGTAGGTGGGAACGAAAACCGCAGTGGTCAAGATATCAACCCCGGAGATAGCCAGGTATTCATCGCCCATCAGATCGAAGGGGCCTTCGATGGCACCAAGCCGCTTGGTGGGAATGTCCGTTAAAGTCCAGGTGGCGGGTGCCTCCGCCAAGGCTGCGGCCAGACAGCTGAGTGAAAGAATCAAAGCCAAAAGAAACGCGAGCTTTTTCATAAGTAATGCCTCCTTAAATATTTCTCTTACTGTTATAACGCAAAAACACAAATTATGCTACAAGAAAATGAAAGTTTATGGTATAATTTATTTATCATATTTTAGGGCGTGTTTTTTTGAAACAAAAGATAACGGCGGTATTTCTTGCTATTTTAATGCTGCTGCCTATAATGGGCGCAGCCGCCGAAACCGAGTTCGATTGGGAGCATGCTAATATCGCTGTCATGACAGGGAGCACTGGCGAATTATTCATGATGGAGAATTACCCAAACACGAAAAGGAGCAGCTTCTCCTCTGCGGCCGATGCCATTGCGGCCCTGAACGCCGATAAGGTGGATGCTATGGTCACTGCCAACATAAACGCCATGGTGGCTATTCGTACCAACCCGGATTTGTACATCGATGGCTCTTTATTGACAGAAACCGGCGCTTGCGTTGCAGTGGAAAAAGGCAATACGGCATTATTGAAGCAAGTAGATTCAGCCATAGACCAGATTCGCACCCAAGGCATATTGGATGAAATGAACCGGCGCTGGGTAACGTCCAACGATCAGACCCCGGCGAATATTCCCATGGTAGAGCAGGGCGAGGTGCTTCGGGTAGGCACGATTGGCACCCGGGTGTCCCTTTCCTTTATAGACGCAAACGGGAAAATCGAAGGCTATTGCCCGGAGCTGGCGTTGCGCATCGGGCAGATTATAAACCGCAAAATTGAATTTGTGATTGTGGAATTTTCCGCACTGATACCGGCGCTTAAATCCGGTAAGATTGATATGATTTTGGATATGATGAGCTATACGGAGGAGCGGGCCACCCAGGTGGATTTTTCCCAGGCATACTTTTTAGACGGCCAGGTTCTGTTTAGAAAGCATGCTGCAAGCCAATCTGATATGGGCTTTTTAGACTCTGTCAAGCAATCCTTCCAACTCAATCTCGTGAAAAACAACCGCTGGCTAACGTTGATAAACGGTCTTGGCGTGACGCTGCTGATCACCGTATGCGCTTTCATTTGGGCCACCCTTCTGGGCCTTGCACTTTGCTATTTTAAAAGAAGCAAACGAAAAACCCTCAATTGGTTTTACAGGGTCTATAGCACGGTGATCAGAGGTACTCCCATGGTGGTGATTCTAATGGTGACCTTCTATATCATCTTTGCCAAGGTGGCCATATCACCCATTGTTGTGGCTGTGATCGCCTTTGGACTAAACAGCGGTGCAGGGATCAGCGTCATATTGGATTCTGCTATGGATACGGTGGATAGGGGACAGGGCGAGGCGGCCTACACCATGGGCTTTACCAAGTTTGAAACCCTGATGACCATTGTCATGCCCCAGGCCATTAAGGTGGCCTTTCCCACTTATAAATCGGAGTTCATTTCCCTGTTTAAGGGCACGGCCATTGTAGGCTATATCGCCATTGTGGATTTGACCAAGGCGGGGGATTTTATCCGCAGCCAGACATTCGACGCCTTTTTTCCGCTGATCGTGGTGGCGCTGATGTATATGCTGATGATCGCTCTGATCGTGCGCTTGTTCGATTGGCTGTTTAAACTGACTGATAAGCGCGGAAAGCAGGTGGCGTGAAGATGATTACCATCACCGGCCTTAAGAAAAGCTATGGCAGTCTTAATGTATTAAAGGGTATTGACGCGAAAATCGAAAAGGGAGAGGTCATATCTGTTATTGGGCCTTCCGGCACGGGGAAAAGCACCTTTCTGCGCTGCATTAACCGATTGGAGATTCCCGACGAGGGCGTTGTGGTGTTTGAAGGCATGGGCCGGACAGACGATAAGCAAGCCCTTTCCAAGATTCTGTTAAAAGTGGGCATGGTGTTCCAAAGCTTTAATTTGTTTAACCATTTAAGCGTTTTGGAAAACCTGACCATCGGGCCTGTGAAAAAGCTTAATATGAGCAAAGCCCAGGCAGAGGAAAACGCCAAGGCTCTTTTGAAAACCGTTGGCCTGGGAGATAAAATAAACGCCTACCCTGACCAGCTTTCCGGCGGGCAAAAGCAGCGGGTGGCCATTGCCAGGTGCCTGAGCATGCAGCCGGACATTATCTTGTTCGATGAACCTACCTCTGCGCTGGACCCGACCACCGTAGGCGAGGTGACGGCGGTGATCCGCAACCTGGCCAAATCCGGCATGACCATGATGATCGTGACCCATGAAATGGCCTTTGCCAAGAATGTATCTACCCGGGTTTTTTACATGGACGAAGGGTTTATTTACGAAGAGGGCACGCCGGAGGAGATTTTCGAAAACCCCAAAAAGGAAAAAACAAAGGCCTTTATTTTCCGAATTCGTTCCTACGAATACGAAATCGAATCGGAAACCTTCGATTTCATACATATGATGAACGGCTTAAATCTGTTTTTGCGCAACAATGAGGTTTATGGCCGGGAAGTGAACCGGGCGGAATTGATGGTGGAAGAATTGGTAACCCTTTTGCCAAAGAATGAAGGGGTTAGGCTGCGCTTAACCGTGCCAAGCGATAAATCCTACATGGAGCTGGCGGCGCTTTACGGTGGAGAACAAAAAAATGTTTTGGAAGAGGACGAGCTTTCCGCAAGCATTTTATCCGCCTCTGCCAAAACGATCGACTATGGGTTTGATGGGGCTAATAAGCTGACCATCAGGTGGTGAGCTTTTGCGCTGATAAGCCGTGCTTTATACAATACAGATACAGTCTGCCCCCGCGAATGGAGGGCAGGCGCATTTGTGCGCTTTGCTCTGGGTACATGCGGGTGAAAAACACTTTATCGCCCACCACATAGGCTGCGAATAAAAGAGAATGCCCCCGGCTCATGTCGTGAGCGATATCTACAAAATATTCTCCGTCCATCAATTCCACAGTGGTTTCCGGCGGATCATCGCTGATGGGGAGGGGCTCCAGCTTTCTGCCACAGCAGAAAATGGAGGCGCTGCCGGTACTGAACAGGGCATTTTGGCATTGGGGACAAACGTAAAACCGGGTGTTGACCATGTTGCCGTTATCAGGCTTGTTGGGAACGATTTCTCCCTGGATCATCTGCTTGATATCCACCCCCAGAATGGCAGATAAATCCGGCCAGAGGGAGACATCCGGGCAGCCCAGGCCGCACTCCCATTTGGAAATGGTTTTGTTGCTGATGTTTAGCGCGTCTGCCAATTGCTGTTGGGTGAGGCGCTTTTCTTTTCGAAGATTCAGAATCAGCCGTCCGATTTTCGCGCAGTCCATGGGCCGTCCTCCTTATTACATGAGCCTTAAAATAACCGATACCAATTGGGTTGGCAAAAGGGACAGATCGGTTATATCCAGGGTGTGCTCGCTGCCGTAGATGGCTTTAATGGTTTCCTTGTCCTGGCCGATAGCGCAGGCTAAAAAGGTAATCCCTTGGCGGCGGTAAGACTGCAGGGCACTTTGCATGTCTTCCATGGCAGTCTTTCCCGTGTAATCCGGCAAGGCTTTGGGCTGGCCGTCGCTTAAGGAAATAAGCAGCTTGGTTTCTTCGGTGGCGGTGAGAAGCCTGTCCGCCACGATACGCAGGGCCATGCCGTCCCGGTTGTTGCTGCGGCCTTTAATGCCCATAAGGGTGTATTTATCGTTGGGATCGAGAGAAGCAGAATCCACGTAGGCAAAAAGGGACATTTGCTCCAGAGGGCTTTTGTCTGCTGTATCCCCGTAAATGCTGATTGGGATACCTACCGCCGTGCAAAATTCATACAGGGCGATGGCCGTCTGCCGGGCTGCATCCAGCCTGCCAAAGGCCGCCATGGAGGCGGATTCGTCGATCCGAAGAGCCACGGCCAGCTTGGGCTTTTCCTGTGGGATATCTTTCCGCTTAAAGGTGCGTAAATCCTGCATGGCCACCCTGTCGGCGGAAAATTGGGTGCCGAAAAGCTGGGCTTTTTTAAAATCCGCCGCCAGATCGTATTCCAATAGCGGCTTAGTGCGCCGAACCATTTCCCCAATAACGGGCATGAGCTCCCTGGCGGCTAATTCATAGGCCTTCTTATCCTTTGAGGTAGGTTCCTCCCGGTGGACAATCAGCCGTATTTTTTCGTGGCAGGAGCCCTTTACCGATTCCCTTGCCTGCTGGTTTAGGAACTTCTTAAAGGCTGGAGGGGATGCCAGTTCGTGGTAAATAGGGGAGGTGCCTCCGGGGCTATGGGCTGCCTTGGTTTTTTGAGCCTGGGTGGATTCAGTATCGTTTTCCCCGGTGCTATCCTGGCTGCGCTCAAGGAATAAAGCGTTTTTGTTTTCCACTCCGCTTTGGTGAAAGGCGCCGTCCTGGGTGGAGTGAATAACCAGGCCCTCTAGCTGCCTATTTAATCCCTTGGCTTCCAGGGTTTTTAGAAGTAGCGCAATTTCGTTTTCGTTGGTGGTGATTTTGTAGATCACTTTTTGATACATTTCCTCCCTGGCCTTGGCACCCTGGCAAACCGCGTCTGTCCAATATAAATAGGAACGCATTCCCGCCACGCCTTTGATGCCGTTGGCCTTGGCGGTTTCATCCAAGGCGATGATGCAATCCGCCAGAAGGCCCAAAATCCCTTCGTCTTGGCAGCCGGTCTGGGCGGCAGCGCGGGCCATCATCACTTCTTTAGGAGGCAAATCCATTTTTTCGGTATGCTGAATCCGATCCCTTAAGGCTTCGTTTAAAGGCCGGCAGCCGTTATAGCCCCGGTTGGTGGTGATGACGGCCACGAAATCCGGGTGGCGGCGAACCATGCGGTCGGGCAGATTAATGGCGCCATCAGCTTCCAAAGCGGAGTTGAGCATCATAAGTACCGCCGCGTCACGGATGACGGTAGGCTCTTGAATTTCAAGCAGCCAGCCGTTTTCATAGGCCCGAACAATTTCGGAAGGATAGAACTGGTAACGCACGGTGTCACTTTCGTTACCCAATTGGGGTAAAACAGCGCCGATCACGTCGGATTTATCCATGTCTGCAAAGCAGGTGATCTTCGTGTAAGGCAAATTCAGGGCGGCGGATAAGGCCTTGGCCAGCTCCGTTTTGCCGGAGCCTGCGTCCCCCTCCAATAAAATATTGGTAATACGCAAATGAGGGTGAGCCCAATTGCGCTTGATCTCGCTGATGACCCGCTTCTCCGCTTGGCTTTGGATGTGGGTAGATGGAACCTGGTAGATCATGTTAATACTCCAATTCTTCTAAAATCCTTTTGAGGGTTCTAAGGCGATCCCCTGTTAATTCACCTAAATCGCCTAAGGCGAGGGAAAAGGCATCGATGTTCTTGGTAATGTTGGGGTTTTCAATATCCACTGAAATATCCATCACGCCACCTTGAATGCCCAGGCGCTCCACGCCGGGCTTTTCCGGGTCGTATAACAAGGGCATACGGTAGGCGTCACGGAAATACAGCATGCTCCGGGTTAAAAAAATGGCCAGGTCCAGCACCTGGTGAAGGGGCAGCTCCAGTTTTGTGCCTTCCTCTGTGAGAATCTTCACTGCGATCTTCATGGCCTTGTTTTCGTCCAGTTCCGGTGCGCTAAGTGCCAAGGCCTTGTTGGGGGATTGGTAGGCATTGCGGCCATCTATCTTATCGTATCCGTTGGCGATCATGACATGATTGTGTTCCATAAAAAACATCCTTTCAAACTTCAATCCTATGAAATTGTACTGAAGGTTTATATAAATTGCAATCCACGGCCCGTAGACTTATAATAGGGTGGAAGGATGGTGTAGAAATGATTCGTTTAATCGCGACCGACCTGGATGGAACCCTTTTAGACGGCGACCGGCAATTGCCAGAGGGGTTTATTCCTTTTGTGAAGGGCCTTAAAGAAAAAGGCATCCGCTTTTGCGTGGCCAGCGGCCGCCAGTATTGGAGCCTTTTGGAAGAATTTGAACAGGTGAAGGATGATGTGATTTTTATTGCCGAAAACGGCGCTTTGGTGGTGGACAAGGGCCAGGTGCTTTCCATGGAGCCCTTGCCCAATGAAAAAATGGGGGAGCTGATCGACCTGGTGAATACCCTGGATGGGGTGCACATTACCATTTGCTGCCCGGACGCAGCCTATTTTCAGGCGGGGAAGCTCCACGATGAAAGGGGCATGACCAGTGCTTATCCTCAGCTCCACGGGGAAAAGAACCTGCGGGATCAGGCCTTTCGGGAGGATATTTTGAAAATTTCCGTGAACGATGAAAACGGCGCGGAAAAAAACGCCTGCCGGATTTTAACGAAGGCTTTTCCCCAGTGGCAGACGGTTTTGTCCGGCCCTTATTATTGCGATGTGATGAAAAAGGATGTTACAAAGGGCAGCGCCATCGAAAAAATACAGCAAATATACGCTGTTTCCAAGGAAGAATCCATGGCCTTTGGGGATTATTTAAACGACATTCCCATGATGGAAAGATGCCATTATTCTTATGCCATGGCAAACGCCCACCCGGAGCTCAAAGCCGTATGCAACTTTGAAACCTTAAGCCATACTGAAAATGGCGTGATGCACGCTCTGAAAAGCAACGGCCTTATTTAAGTGCGGATAGCCAAGTCATCCTCCCCTGTATATTGAAACACCATGAACTTGCGGATGTTAAGGGAAACCGTTTCGCCGATGGGGATATCCGGGCAGGAGAGGGCATCCGCCATAATCCGAAGCGCCATATTGCCTAAGGCCACCCGGCATTCATATACATCCCCTAAGAAATAGCGGCTTTTTAGCACCCCGTGAAGCTGGCCAGCGGGATCGAATGCGATGGCCTCCGGGCGGATAGCCACGATCACATCGCCCTTTAGTTCCCCCAAATAAGGCAGGCTTTGGCCGATGGTGTCTAAACTGATTTCCCCGTCCTGGGATATGCCCTTGATAAAATCCACCTTGCCGACAAAATCTGCTACGAAGGGGTTCACCGGGTCGTTGTAAATTTCCTCTGGGGTACCTACCTGCTGAACCACACCCTTGTTGATAACGATGATCCGGTCGCTCATGGCCATGGCTTCAGATTGATCGTGGGTTACATAGGCCACAGTGATATTGAGCCGGGTTTGAATTTCTTTGATTTCAAACCGCATGCTTTCCCGCAACTTGGCATCCAGGTTTGAAAGGGGTTCATCCAGTAAAAGCAATTGGGGGTTTGCCACCAAGGCACGGGCCAAAGCCACCCGCTGCTGCTGGCCGCCGGATAGCTGGTTGGGCAGGCGGTGCTTGTATTGGGTTAAATGGACGATGTCCAATACCTCTTCCACCCTTTTGGCAATCTCTGCCTTGGGGTGTTTTTTTATTTTAAGGGGATAGGCTACGTTTTCGAACACAGTCATATGGGGCCAAACGGCATAGCTTTGGAAAACCATACCGATATCCCGCTTTTCCGGGGGCAAAAAGGTATCGGGACTGGATACCAGGGCATCCCCGATGTAAACCTCGCCCTGGGTGGGCTTTTCAAACCCGGCGATGATCCGAAGCATGGTGGTTTTGCCGCAGCCGGAGGGGCCTAGCAGTGTAACGAACTCCCCATCTAAAATGGCTTCGTTAAAGTTCTCCAGAACAACGTTATCCCCGAAGGCCTTGGTTACATTTTTAATGGTAATACAAGCCATAGCTTACTGCTCCTTTTAGATAGAAAATTCGCCCTTGGTAATGCGGTTTAAAATCCAGTTAAGCAAAATAACCACCAGTAAAATCCCCGTTGCCATGGCACAGGCCTGCTGCTGGCTGGTAAATGTCCAATATTCGTGAAGCTGCACGCCGATCACCTGGGTGTTGGAGGAATATAAAAGGGTGGACATGGAAAGCTCGTAAAAGCTGGGAATGAAAATAAGAAACCAGCCTGCGGCCACAGAGGGGCCGATCAGAGGCAGGGTGACGCGTCGCATGGTTTGTAAAAACCCCGCCCCGGAAATTTGTGAGCATTCCTCCAAAGAAATGTGAATTTGGCTCATGGCTGAGGTCACGGTGCGCATGCCCATAAGCTGGTATTTAACCAGGTAAGCGATGATCATGATATAGGGCGTGTTATACAGGTTAATGCCGAACTTGCCGCTCATGGTCATAATCAGGCTTAGGGCGATGACCACGCTGGGGGAGGAGGAGCCTAAGGTAATCAAAAAATCGGGGATATGGCGGCCTCTGACCTTGGTACGTTGGTTTAAGTAGGCCATCAAGCAGGAGATAAGAATCCCTGCCGTGGCGGCGATGGCGCCGTATAGAAGGCTATTTAAAAGGCACTGGATCACCGCTGGGCGGTTGAAAATCTTTTCCCAGTGCTTGAAGGTGATGTTGCCTGCAGCGGTGACAGCCTTGCCTAGGTTTAAGGTAATGGAGGTGGTGGCTACCGTGGCGAAGGGCAAAATAATTACAATGATGGCGAAAAAGATCACTAAGATGGTCAGAGGCAGGCGAAAGCGGCCCAAATCCACTATGTTGGGCCGGGTGGACTTGCCCGAAACCGTGACATACTGCTTTTTACCCACGATCCATTGGGAAAAATACAGAACGAATATGGCCATGAGCATGAGGAAAATGGAAAGACAAGTGGCGTCTGTCAGCCCTTGAGAATCGCCGATGGAAACATAGCTGACGATTCTGGTGGTAATGGTGTGAATCTGCCCCGGAGAACCCACAATGGAAGGAATTCCGTAACAGGAGGCGGCGGAAACAAACACCAGCAGGGCTCCGGCCACGATGGAAGGGGTCATCATAGGAAGGGTGACAGTGAACAGGGTTTTAAGGGGCGAAGCACCGGAAATGCGGCTGGCTTCCTCCAAAGAGGGGTCCATTTTTTCCATGGCCCGTGAAATAGTAATGAAGGCATAAGGGTAATAGAAGGTGGTTAAAACCCACACCAGCCCGCCTAATGTGTATATATTAAAGGGGTTTTCCGATAAATGGAAAAGATTCCGTATGAACACGTTCAAATCCCCGACCTTGGGGTTGAGCAGCCTTAACCAGGCCATGGCCCCTAAATAGGGCGGCACCATGTAGGTTAAGACAAAGAGGCTGCGAAAGAATTTTTTGAAGTACAAGTTTGTCCGCCCTACAAGCCAGGCCAGAGGAAAGGCAATAAGTGTTCCCAGTACCATGGCGGAGAAGGCGGCGATCAATGTGTTTTTCGTTGCCACCCAGTTTAGCTCGTAGGTGTAGATTCGTTCAAAGGCGGCAAAGGAAAAATGGCCGTCTGCGAATAAAGAGCGGAACACCAAATAAAGCAACGGAAACACTTGGAATACAAGCATAAACGCTACGATGATGAGAATAAGCAGCCACTTAATATCAAAATGTCTTTTGGAGGTTGGAATGGTTTTGAGCATATACGAAACCTACCTTATAAAAAAGGGGCCAAGCAAAGGCCTTGGCCCCTTTTGAATGGGGTTTTTATTTTGCGGGAAGGGTAACAGTCTCTTCAAAGGCCTTGCGGATTTCATCCCGCTGCTGGTAGCAGCGAACCCAATCCACACCCATGTCGGACTTGATCAGTTCGTTGGTATCCATAGAATCGTAGGGAACCCCATCCACGGTGGAAAGCACAGAGTGCATCCAGCCGTTTAGAACAAACTGCTGGCCGGCATCGCTTAAGAGCCAGTCGGTGACGGCTTCGCAGGCCGCGATGTTTTTATTGGGGGCATGCTCTTGGTTAATGGTCATAACAGTGGAGGGGATCATGATGTTGCCATCGGTGGGGTAGATGCAGGCCAGCTCGCTGCCTTCTTCTTCCCTTAGCTTCAAAACAGATTCTTCCAGAATCATAATCTCCTTGCATTCGCCTGTTTGCAGCTTTGTCAGCGCCACGGAGCCGGATTCTACCATGATGCCCTGAGCGGCCAGATCGGCAAAATAGTCATAGCCGTATTTTTCGCTTAAGGAGGCCACAGCCGCCATGGCCGTACCGCTTGTAAGTGGGTTGCCCATGGAGATCATGCCCTTAAGGTCGGGATTCTTAGCAAAATCCGCATAGGAGGTGGCAAGCTCTTCCTCGGAATACATTTCCGGGTTGTAGGCCAAAACCATGTTGCAAACCCGCACCGGGTACCAATAGCCTTCTTCGTCGTAGGGGAAGCGCAGGTTTTTCGCAGCTTCAGTCTTGTAGGCATGGAGATAGCCCTTTTCTTTAAGCTCCAGGGAATAGGCAGGTTCCGCTACCAGCAGCAAGTCTACCTGGATGCTGCCTGCGTCCATTTCGGCGGCCAGCTTGGCCTGGATATTGCCTGTGCCGCCGTAGAAGGTCTGCACATCCAGGTTGGGAAATTCTTCTTTCAGTGCTTTAACCATTTCATCTAATACGTCCTGGTAGATGGAGGTATAGATCATAATCGTGCCATTGATTTCCTCGTTGGCAGCAAGGGCGGAAAGACAAACAGAACCCACTAGCATGACCACGCATAGAAACAGTGCAACCAATTTCTTCATAAGACGTGCCTCCTATATTTGTTTTTATTTAAGGTTATTATACTCTAAAAAGCAGATAAAGTAAAGAAAAGACAGATGTTCTTATTTTGTTGTTATATTGCATAAATCATTTCTTTTTGGTAGAATTGATTCAACAGTTCGCAAACTTAAGGAGATGTAGTATGGCAAAGGAAATATTTCGGCAGGCCAGTCTGGATCGAGTGAAATCTCCAGAGCAATTAAACGAATATATTCGCGTGTCCAAGCCCAGCATTTGGCTGGTGCTGGCTGCGGTGCTGGTTCTATTAACCGGAGCCTTGGTTTGGGGCACCGTGGGCAGGCTGGAAACCACTGTCAGCGCCGTGGCTATCATGGAAGAGGGCCAGGCCTATTTGTTACTGCGGGCAGAGGATGCTGGGAAGATCGCAAAGGGCATGGCTGTCCGCGCGGGATCGGAAACGGGGGAAACCCAAAGCCTGTCCGAGCCTTTTCAGATCACACAGGATTTTGATGGCTATGCTATGCATTTGGGCCATTTCCAAGCGGGTGATTGGGTTTGCCAGGCAGGCATAGATATAAAGGGCCTTACCAGTGCCCAGGCGGCTGTGGTGGTAACGGACAGCGTATCCCCCCTATCTTTTGTGTTGAATTAAGAGGGCGAGTATGAGCGGAACGAAAGTAAAAGCGCCCATTAAAAAGGGCGCGGCAAAGGTGCCTGTGATAATCCAACTGGAAGCGCTGGAATGCGGCGCGGCCAGTCTTTGCATGGTTTTGGCTTACTATGACAAATGGATTCCCTTGGCCCAGGTACGGCAGGATTGCGGGGTTTCCAGAGATGGCTCCAAGGCATCCAACATATTAAAAGCGGCGCGAAAATACGGGCTTAAAGCAACGGGTTACCGCTATGAACCGGAACAGCTGAAGGCAAGCGGCAGCTTTCCCTGCATTATCCACTGGAATTTTAACCATTTCGTGGTGTTAAATGGTTTTAAGGGCAACAAGGCCTATATTAATGATCCAGCCAAGGGCACCTGCATTCTGCCTATGGAGCAGTTTGATAAGGCGTTCACTGGTGTGTGCATTCAGTTTGAACCGGGGGAAGGCTTTACCCCAGAGGGCAAGCCTGCCAGCACCCTGAGCTTTGCTAAAAAGCGGCTGAGGGGCACCATGGGAGCGTTTGTTTTCGTTACTGCCACCACGGTGATCACCTCCATGCTGGGGATTATTGAACCAGCCTTTTCCCGTATTTTTATGGATAGGCTTTTAACCCAGCAAAACCCGGAATGGCTGTATCCGCTTTTGATCGGCATCGCCTTGTTTACAGTGGTGAGCTTTATTGTGGAGTGGATTCGCATGAGCCACCTGCTTAAAATTAATGGTAAATTAGCGGTGACGGCCAACGCCTCTTTTATGTGGCATGTTTTGCGGTTGCCCATGAACTTTTTCTCTCAGCGGATGGCGGGGGATATTGCCACCCGGCAGCAAATGAACGAAAGCATCGCCAACACCCTTATTTCCGTGTTGGCGCCACTGGTTTTAAACGGGGTCATGCTGGTGTTTTATTTGGTGGTTATGCTTCGCTACAGTGTACTTTTAACCATTGTAGGCCTCGCTGCCATGCTGGTGAACATTCTCATGGCCCAATTGATCGCCAAGCGCCGTGTGAATGTCACAAGGGTTATGATGCGGGATCAGGGGAAACTGGCCGGGGCCACGGTGGCTGGGATTGAAATGATTGAAACCATTAAGGCATCCGGCGCGGAAAACGGTTATTTTGAAAAATGGGCCGGATACCAGGCCGGGGTGAACACCCAGAAGGTAAACTTCTCCAAGATAGAAAACTACCTGGGCATGATTCCCCAAATGGTGACCCAGTTAAGCAACGTGATCGTGCTGGCCTTAGGTGTGTGGCTGGTAATGGAGGGGCAGTTCACCATTGGTATGGTAATGGCCTTTCAGGGTTTTCTTTTATCCTTCTACGCTCCGGCCCAGGGCTTTATTCAGGTGTCTCGGATCATGCAGGAAATGCGCACCAATATGGAGCGGATTGAAGACATTATGCAATATCCCACGGACGTAAAAGAATCGGAGCCTTACGATGAAAATAAATCCTACAGCAAGCTAAGCGGCGAGGTGGAAATGAAGAATGTTTCCTTTGGCTATTCGCCCCTTGAAAAGCCGCTCATCGAAGGGTTTAACCTGACCCTCCATCCGGGCAGCCGGGTGGCCTTTGTAGGTTCCTCCGGCTGTGGGAAATCCACCTTGGCGAAATTGATTTCCGGGCTTTATAAGCCCTGGGAAGGGAAAATTACCTTCGATGGCAAGCCCCTTGAAGAAATCGACCACAGTATTTTCACAGGTTCCGTGGCGGTGGTGGACCAGGACATTATTTTGTTCGAAGATACCATTTCCAATAACCTGAAAATGTGGGACAGTTCCATTGAGGATTTCGAAATTATCTTAGCGGCCAGAGATGCCAATCTTCATGAAGATATTATGCAGCGGGATGGCGGCTATGGTTACAAGCTGTTGGAAGGGGGTAAGGACCTTTCCGGCGGCCAAAGGCAGCGGCTGGAGATCGCCCGGGTGCTATCCCAAGACCCGACCATTTTAATTATGGACGAAGCCACCTCCGCCCTGGACGCGAAAACCGAGTATGAAGTGGTGAAGGCCATTAAGGACAGAGGCATTACCTGTATTGTAATCGCCCACCGCTTGTCCACCATACGGGATTGTGATGAAATTATCGTGATGGATCAGGGCAAGGTGGTGGAACGGGGAACCCATGACGTCCTTTTCAGGCAAGGAGGGCTGTATACCTCGCTGGTATCCAATGAATAAAGGAGGGATGCGTAATGGGTTGGTTTGATGAGCAGATCAAGCAACGGATTCAATCGGATGATGAAGCCTTTGAAGGCGCCTTCGCATCCATGGCCGGGGTGATTATGGGCAAAAAGTTTACTGCTGCCTTTTCCACGGAAAGGGAGAAAACCAAAACAGCAGTAGACGAAATTTTGAAGTATTACCACATCAAATCGGTAGAGCTGCCGGAAGAGATTATAGAAATGAATGAGCAGCTGGAATTTCTGATGCGGCCCTGCGGGGTTATGCGGCGGATGGTTTATTTGGAGGGGGAATGGTATAAGGATGCCATGGGCCCCTATCTTGGCACCCTTAAGTCGGATGGGGCCGTGGTGGCGCTGATCCCTCAGGGGATTTCCGGCTATACCTTTTTCGACCACCAAAGCGGCAAAACGGTGAAGCTGAATAAAAAGACTGCCGCCATGTTGGATGAGGAAGCCATTTGCTTTTATAAGCCTCTGCCGGTGGGCAAGGTGGGCATTAAAGAATTATTGGTATTCATTGCCCAAGCCCTTTCCATGGCGGATTATTTGATGGTGGCAGCCGCCTCTTTGGCCATGGTGCTCTTTGGCATGGTGCTGCCTATTGTGAATAAGCTTTTGTTTTCCCATGTGGTGTATTCCCAAAGCCTGACATTGCTGGTTTCCACTGGGGTGATGATGGTTTGCGCGGTGATCAGCGCCCAGTTTGCTACGGCTATTAAGCAGATGGTGCTGGCCAGAATTAAAAGCAAAACAGACATGGCTATGCAGGCGGCTTCCATGATGCGGGTGCTTTCTCTGCCGGCATCCTTTTTTAAGGATTTTTCTTCCGGGGAACTGTCCAGCCGGGTACAGAGCATTAATATTTTATGCACCATGCTTTGCGAAGCCCTTTTGGGCACAGGACTGGCGTCCCTTTGCAGCCTGCTTTACATTACGCAGATTTTCGCCTATGCGCCCAGCCTGGTGGTGCCGGCGTTGGCGATTATCCTGGGCACCTTTGTGTTTACTCTGCTTTCCACCTTCGCTTACATGCGCATGAGAAAAAACATGCTGGAAGCAAGCAACAAGGAGGCTGGCATGACCTTTGCCCTTATTTCTGGGGTGCAGAAGCTGAAGCTTTCCGGAGCGGAAAAACGGGCCTTCGCTAAGTGGGCAGCTGTCTATAAAAACAAGGCCAACGCCACCTATAACCCCCCTGGGTTTATCAAAATCAATTCCGCTATTATGGTGGCCATTCACTTAATCGGCCTGATCGTGCTTTATTACCAGGCGGTGAAAACAGGGGTATCTGTGGCGGATTACTACGCCTTTAATGCAGCCTACGCAGTGATGTCAGCAGCGTTTTTATCCCTGGCGGCGGTGGCCCAGATACTGGCCAACGTGAAGCCCATTTACGAAAACGTGCGCCCAGTGCTGGATGCGGTGCCGGAGGTGGCAACAGGGAAAAAGGTGCTGACGAAGATTTCCGGCGGGGTGGAAATGAACAATGTTTCCTTCCGCTATACCCCTGATGGGCCCCTGATTCTGGACGATCTGTCAGTGAAAATCAAGCCTGGCCAGTATGTGGCCATTGTGGGGCGGACAGGCTGCGGCAAATCTACCCTGATGCGGCTTTTGCTGGGCTTTGAAACGGCCCAGAAGGGCGCAGTGTACTACGATGGCAAGGATATTAACAGCGTGGATTTGCGGTCTCTGCGCAGAAAGATCGGCGTGGTGATGCAAAACGGCAAGCTGTTCCAGGGGGACGTGTTTGCCAATATTACCATTTCGGCCCCTTGGCTTTCCATGGATGAAGCCTGGGAGGCGGCTGAAATGGCCGGCATGGCGGAGGACATCCGCAAGATGCCCATGGGCATGAATACGGTGATTTCCGAAGGCTCCGGCGGGGTTTCCGGCGGCCAACGGCAGCGGTTGATGATTGCCCGGGCCATTGCCCCCAAGCCCAAGCTGTTGATGTTTGACGAGGCCACCAGCGCCCTTGATAACCTGACCCAGAAACGGGTTTCCGAATCGTTGAACGGGCTTAAGTGTACCCGTATCGTGATTGCCCACCGGCTTTCTACGATAAAGGAGTGCGATCGGATTATTGTGCTTGAAAAGGGCCGCATTATTGAAGATGGAAATTATGAGGAGCTGGTGAACAGGGGCGGGTATTTCTCGGAGCTTGTAGCACGGCAGCGGTTGGATGATGACGCGTTCGTAGGC
>JAVBTR010000065.1:0-14385 GCA_031556065.1 Eubacteriales bacterium
GGTTTTCTAAACGGCGTTGCCAGCGGTTATCAATCCTGATCAGGCTTTCTTGGATGGGGGAGTGGGACTGTGGCAGTAAGAATAAGGGATTTTCAAGGGTTACTACCCTTGAATGGGTTTGGGTGAAACCCAACGTAACCTATCGAAGGTAAAACAATACCCAGGTCAAGAGAGTAAAACGATTCTTGACATCAGCTTGGCTAAAAGTAAGCTGGTATCAAGGGCCGCTAACGCTGCCTTGACCTGGGTTTTGTTTTTTAGATTTCAATAGGCACGTTGGGTTCTGATCCGGTCATTCAATCGTCGCGCTGCTAATACATCGCTGGTTTCACTCCCCGACTCCGCTTCACTTTTTGCGTGCACTGCACCCGCTCAGCTACGTCGCCACACCCGCATAAGGGATTTCATCCCTTATGTATCCCAACGTTTACCGCCACAGCCCCTATATCTTATTCTTCCGTGGTTTCGTCGATCTCCTCGGTTTCCTCCGCCTCGTCCTCGTCCTTTTCTGCTCTGGCTACAGCCACCACCTTGGCGCTGCCGCCTACGCGCATGAGGCGTACACCCTGGGTGTTGCGGCCACAGACGCGGATATCGTCCGCCGCAGTGCGGATAATGGTGCCGTCGTCGGTGATGATGAGGATGTCCTCTTCTGGCTGAACTAAGAGCTGGGCGGCCAAAAGGCCAGTTTTTTCGGTAAGGTTAATGGCAATAATGCCCTTGCCGTTACGGCCCTGCTCACGGTATTCTTCAGGGTCGGTGCGCTTGCCGTAGCCGTTTTCGGTAATGGCCAGGACCTGGGCCCCTTCTTCGATGGAAGCCATGTCGATAATCACGTCTTCCTCGGCCAGCTTCATGGATTTAACGCCCATGGAAACCCGGCCCATGGCCCGGATATGGGATTCGGAGAAGCGGATGGCCTTGCCGTAGCGGGAGGCCAGAATCAGTTCGGCATCGCCGTTGGTAAGCTCAACCCCAACCAGCTCGTCGTCTTCCTTGAGGACGATGGCAATCAGGCCATTTTTACGCAGGTTCTGGAAATCCTCCATAGGGGTTTTCTTAATCATGCCCTGACGGGTGGCCATCACTAGGTAATGGCCGTCTGTTTGCATGGGCACGGGAATAATGTTAGTGACTTTTTCCCCGCCGGCCAACTGCAGCAGGTTTACGATGGCCGTACCGCGGGCAGTGCGGCCTGCTTCGGGAATCTGGTAGCACATAAGGGAGAAGACCCGGCCGCGGTTGGTGAAGAACATAATTTCGTCGTGGGTGGAGATTACGCGGACAGAATCGGCGTAGTCTTCATCCCTGGTGGTCATGGCTGCCACACCCTTGCCGCCGCGGTTTTGCTGCTTGTAAGTGGTTTTGGGCAGGCGTTTGATGTAGCCGAAGTGGGTCAGGGTAACCACCATATCCTCCTGGGCGATCAGGTCCGCCACGTCGATTTCGCCCTCCAGGGCGGTCAGCTCTGTCCGGCGGGGATCGGCGAACTTGTTTTTGATTTCAAGAAGCTCGTCTTTAATAATGCTCATAAGCAGCTCTTCATCGGCTAAAATGGATTGGAGGTAAGCAATGGTCTTTTCCAGCTCCTGGTATTCTTCCATCAGCTTATCCCGTTCAAGGCCGGTCAGGCGGGCAAGGCGCATATCCAAAATGGCCTGGGCCTGCTTTTCGGAAAACTCGAAGCGTTCGATCAGGGAATCCCGGGCAGTGGCGGTGTCCTTGCTGGCGCGGATGATTTTGACAATCTCGTCGATATGATCCAAGGCCTTTAGCAGGCCCTCCAAAATGTGAGCCCGGGCCAGTGCCTTGTCCAGATCGAACTTGGTCCGGCGGGTAACCACTTCTTTTTGGTGCTCTACATAGTGGAACAGCATTTCACGAAGGGATAATACCTTGGGTTGGCCTTTAACCAAGGCCAGCATGTTGCAGCCAAAGGTTTCTTGAAGCTGGGTGTGCTTGTAGAGGTAGTTGAGAATCACCTGGGCATGGACATCTTTTTTCAGCTCGATCACGATACGCATGCCGTTGCGGTCGGATTCGTCGCGGATATCGGAAATGCCCTCAATACGCTTTTCGTGGCACAGCTCGGCAATCTTTTCCACCAGGCGGGCCTTATTGACCATGTAAGGAATTTCGGTAACAATGATGCGGTTGCGGCCGTTTGCCATAGGCTCTATATCGGATTTCGCCCGCATGATGATCCGGCCATGGCCGGTGTGGTAAGCTTCACGGATGCCCGCCATCCCAAGAACGGTGGCGCCGGTGGGGAAATCGGGCCCTTTGATGTGCTCCATCAAATCTTCCATGGTGGCGTCGGGGTTATCGATCAGGCAAATGGTGCCGTCGATCACTTCGCCCAGGTTATGGGGAGGGATATTGGTGGCCATACCCACAGCGATACCGCTGGAGCCGTTCACCAGAAGGTTGGGGTAGCGGGAAGGCAAGACGGAAGGCTGCATCAGGGTTTCGTCGAAGTTGGGGTAGAAATCCACCGTGTCTTTTTCGATTTCGCCGATTAAGTAAGGTGCCAGCTTTGACATACGCATTTCCGTATAACGCATGGCAGCGGCGCCGTCGCCGTCTACAGAGCCAAAGTTGCCCTGGCCGTCTACCAGCAGGTAACGGATAGAGAAATCCTGGGCCAAGCGCACCGAAGCGTCATACACGCTTGAATCCCCGTGGGGGTGGTATTTACCTAACACGTCGCCCACCAGACGGGCGGATTTGCGGTAGGGCTTGTCCGGTGTCATGCCCATTTCGTTCATATCGAACAGAATGCGGCGGTGCACGGGCTTGAGCCCATCACGGACATCGGGCAGGGCCCGGTTAATAATAACGGCCATGGCGTAGGACATGAAGGATTTCTTCATTTCCTCTTCCAGCTGTATGTTAATGAGCTTATCTTGAATCATTGGTTTGCTCCCCTTCCCTTACACGTCTAAATCTTTAACCAGCAGGGCGTTTTCTTCGATGAATTCCCGGCGGGGTTCCACCTTATCGCCCATGAGCAGGTCGAAGATTGAATCGGCTTCCATGGCATCCTCCATGGATACGCGCATCATGGTACGTGTTTCGGGGTTCATGGTGGTTTGCCAGAGCTGTTCCGCAGACATTTCGCCCAGGCCTTTGTAGCGCTGAATTTCGGGCTTGGGGGTGCGGCCAATTTCGGAAAGCAGCTTTTCCAGCTCCTGGTCGTTATAGACATAGTGTTCCTGCTTGCCGCGAGTGACCTTGTACAGGGGCGGCATAGCGATGTATACATACCCGCCTTCGATCAGAGGGCGCATGTAGCGGTAGAAGAAGGTGAGCATCAGAATACGGATGTGGCTTCCGTCCACGTCCGCGTCTGTCATGCAGACAATGCGGTGGTAGCGCAGCTTTTCAGCGTTGAAATCATCCCCGATGCCGCAGCCAAAGGCAGTGATCATGGCTTTGATTTCCGCGTTGGCCAACGCTTTATCTAAGCGGGTTTTTTCCACGTTCAGGATTTTGCCCCGAAGAGGCAGAATGGCCTGGAAGTGCCGGTCCCGACCTGTTTTGGCGGAGCCGCCTGCGGAATCGCCCTCAACCATGAAAATTTCGCACTTGCTAGGGTCCCGCTCGGAGCAGTCGGCCAGTTTGCCGGGCAGGCTGGCGGATTCCAGAACCGTCTTGCGGCGGGTTAAATCCCGGGCCTTTCTGGCGGCTTCACGTGCCCGGGCCGCGCCTAAACAGCGTTCCAGAATGGCTTTGCCGATATTGGGGTTTTCTTCAAGATGGGTGGCCAGCTGATCCGCCACCAGGCTATCCACAATACCACGAACTTCGCTGTTGCCCAGCTTGGATTTGGTCTGCCCTTCGAACTGGGGTTCCGTTAATTTAACGGATACGATGGCCGCCAGGGATTCGCGAACATCCTCGCCCTTTAAGTTGGCGTCGGCATCCTTTAAAATCTTGTGCTTGCGGCCATAGTCGTTGATTACCCTTGTCAAAGCAGTACCAAAGCCCACTAAGTGGGTGCCACCCTCAGGGGTGTGAATGTTATTGGCGAAGGTGTAAATGCTTTCGGAATAGCTGTCATTATATTGGAGGGCCACCTCTACGGTGGTGGTGTTTTTAAGGCCCTGGATGTAGATAGGCTCGGGGAACAGAACTTCCTTGGTACGGTTAATGTATTTAACAAATTCACGGATGCCGCCCTCGTAGTGGAATGCCCGCTCCTTGGGTTCTTCAGGGCGTTCGTCCCGCAACTGAATGCGGATGCCAGCGTTTAAGAAAGCCATTTCCCGCATGCGAACCTTAAGCACATCGTACTGAAAATCCCCGGTTTCGAAGATGCCATCGGGGTTTTCTTCTGTTTTCACATCGGGCATAAAGCAAATGGTGGTGCCGGTACGGTCGGTTTCGCCTACCACCTTCAGATCGTATAAAATCTTGCCCCGTTGGTATTCCTGCTGGTGAATCTTGCCGTCCTGGTATACGTTTACCTGCATATGGGAGCTAAGCGCGTTCACAACGGAAGCGCCCACCCCATGGAGGCCGCCGGAAACCTTGTATCCGCCGCCGCCAAACTTGCCCCCGGCGTGAAGGACTGTTAAACAGACTTCTACTGCGGGGCGGCCCATTTTCGGGTGAATGCCCACAGGGAACCCACGGCCATTGTCTTCAACCTTAAGGGAACCGTCTTTTAAAATGGTTACGTGAATATCGGTACAGAAGCCCGCCAAGGCTTCATCGATAGCGTTATCGACGATTTCGTACACCAAATGGTGCAGGCCGCGGTAATCGGTGGAGCCGATGTACATACCGGGGCGTTTGCGCACGGCTTCAAGCCCTTCAAGCACCTGAATCTGCGTTTCATCGTATTGGTTTTCCTGCCCTTGAAGGTTCTCATTGAGCGTTTCGGGCTGCATATTTTCTGTCATCTTGACACCTTGCCTTCCCTGATCCAAAATCGATTTATTATATCACAAAATTGGGCAAATTGAAAGCTTTCCTTCAATATATATGGAAAAAGGCAGTCTTGTTATATATTTAAAAAAATGCCTGGAATTGGACGCTGAATTGCAAAAAGCAAATGCGTATAATATAATGTTGTTAATTTAACAGCAAAGGAGACGGAGAATGAACGTTTTTTTTAGCCGAAAGCGCGTAATTCTTTTAGCAGTTATGCTAGTGTTGGTTTTGATAGGGCTTATGGCCTATTTCGGCAATGTGATTGCAAAGGAGGAGATCGCTCCCCTATTCAATGACGCGACGCAAGAAATGGATGTTTTGGCAGATGGGCAGTCCTGTTTCCAAGAGTTTGTTTCGCCGGAAAGCAATATGGATAAAATCACAGTACGGGTGGCCTTTGGAAACGAGACGCCAGAAAGCGGGGAATTGCTCTTTAAGCTAAGCGAAAAGGACGGCCCCCTGGTCTTCGAACAGGCTGTGGATTTAAGCGATGTACGCAACAATGCCCCGTTGGCAGTGGCCTTTGAAGAGCAAAAGCAATCCCTTAACAAAGCATATTTGCTGGAGATTACCGCCAAGGGCCTTGGGGAAGAAGCCCCTGTAACCCTCATGGGCGGCGAGCAGGACGGGGAAAAGGTTCTGTTTTTATCCGTAGGGTATATAACCTATAAATACCCTGTTTATTTCCTCATCAGCATGCTGATACTGGCCGTGTGCCTGGCTCCTGGGCTGGTAGCGAACGGTACGAAGGGAGCGCGGAAATGAAAAGAACGTTAAAAATCGTTTTATATGTGTTCATTGTGCTGGCGCTGGTGGCCGCTTCGGTCTATGCGGGCTACCATATTCCTCTGAGAACCAAATTGGAAGCGAAAAACTTTTCTAGCGCCGATGAGCGGCCCGAAGGCGTCTTCCCCTCGGACTGGGACGAGGAAACGGAAATGTTCTACATGGAGAGCAACGAATTCCCAACCGGACAGGATGCCCTGTGGATGACCTATAACGCGGCCGTGGAGGACCAGGGCCTGGTGATTATGCTGGACAGCCAATGGGAAGAAGTAAGCCGGGCACAGCTTGCCTTCGAACAGGGCCGGAATGAAATCGAAATTGAATTCCCTGAAGACGCTGTATCCTTTAAGCTTCTGACCCAAGGAGAAGAAACCGGCTTTGCCGGCATGGGCGTCATTGATTCTACGGGCTTCAACTGGAAGATCGCCTGCTATATGCTTATTTTGCTCAATGGCTTGACCCTATTGATCTTGTTTTGGAAGGCCATTAAAACCCGGCCGGAAATGGGTTTTTTAATCGCGGCCATCTGTGTGATGCTGGTTATGTTCATCTGGATGCCGCTAAATGAAGACATTGTTTGGGATGGGGGCATCCACCGGGAAAAAACCGAGCGGCTTGTCTATATCGGGGCGGATATCTCTTTAAATGAAGGCCTGGTTAACCTTTCGCTAAACGATGTGGGCTATTTCCCCGGTTCTATTGGCATGCGGCTGGGGCTGCTGCTGACAGACGACCTGAACGGTTCGTTCCTTTTTACAAGGATTTTCAATGCTTTAACCTATATCGCAGCTTGCTATTTCGCCATTAAAATGGCGGCGCGGTATAAAATGATTTTCGCTATCGCGGCGCTGATACCAACCGCCATGTTCCTAGGCAACTCCTGCAGCTATGATTATATGGTCAACGGCTTTGTGTTCTTGTTCCTTTCCCTGGCCATCAGCGAAATACTGACGCCGGAAAAGAAGATAAGCATGGGTCGCATGAATGTGATGATGCTTTCCCTGTTCGCCGCATGCATGACCAAGGCCGTCTATATTCCGTTGGTGCTGATCCTGCTATTCATGCCCAAGGTGAAATTCCGTTCAAGCAAGCAAGCGCTGGCCTTTAAAGCAACCATCGTATTGGTGTTCCTGGCCATCGCTGCCACCTTTGTTCTGCCCACCTTAATCGGCGGCACCGCTGAAGGGGACAGCCGGGGCGGCGCTGTGGATCCTACCGCGCAACTGCACAGTATTTTAACCAATCCCTTCGGTTACGCGGCCTTTTTGCTTGGGGATATCTTCAATACCTTTATGGGTAAGATCTATTATATGGGCAACAATTTTGCTTATCTGGGCGCTGGAAGCGGGGGCACTTACTGGTTTATTACGCTTTTGCTATGCTTCACCTGCCTTCAGGACGGCTATTGCGCGGACAAGCGCGTGGCACAGCTTACCTGGTGGCGGCGGCTGGCACTTTTCCTCTGCGTATTTGGCGCCGTGGTCCTGATCAACACCTCTATGTTCATTGCCTTTACCGAACCCGGAAGCAGCACCATTGCCGGGGTGCAGGCCAGGTATTTTCTTTCCCTGGTGCCTGCCACATTCATTGTATTGCAGCCCAATTTCCTTTTAAAGAAGCTGGATCTTCGCTGGGCCAACAGCCTCTTGCTGCTGGGCGGAATGGGAATCAATTTTTACTTGATATGGCAATTGCTTGTTATGATAAAGTAATCTTCAGGGGGCTGTGGCAGTAAGAATAGGGGATTTTCAAGGGTGGTAACCCTTGAATGGGTTTGGGTGAAACCCAACGTAACCTATCGAAGAGCAAAAGCAATACCCAGGTCAAAAGAGTAAAACGATTCTTGACATCAGCTTGGCTGCAAGTAAGCGGGTATCAAGGGCCGCTAACGCTTCCTTGACTTGGGTAGATTGCTTTCCCTTTATGGCGATGATCTGCAGCGAATCTGCTTCATGTATCTTAAGGACTACCAAAGTCTCCCATTATTGCATTACATTTTCATTTTTTGCGATTTCGGAATTGACAAACCCCGCATCGCGTGATAAGATATTATTCGTCGTTAAGACGTGGTCTGTTGGCTCAGTTGGTAGAGCACATCGTTCACATCGATGGGGTCACTGGTTCGAGTCCAGTACAGACCACCACAACCCACTCCAAAGAGTGGGTTTTTTGTATTGTGCCAACCATCAAAGAGATAGCCAAAGGCAAATGAAACGGTCAGTTCAGATTCATTGCCAACACATTTGTGCAAAGAAAGACGAGCGAGACCCGTCTTTTTATGCTATGATGTTTGTTGGAGGGAGGCGTGCACATGAACACAGCGGACGCGCACATGATGCAGGCAGCCGTAGCGTGGAACCAACTAAGCAGTGGGGATTACAGCAGGCTGATCCCGCTTTCGAATATCGGCCCCAGTGGCTCCCCGGCTCCGGGTATGCGTTTGCCAATGAGCTGGACTTTGAGTGGTACCAAAACAAGGACTTGACCGATCCCGGAAACCATATGGAGCTTTGGTTTCCCATCCCACGAAGCGATGCACCGACAAAGCAAAAGGAGGAGTGACCCATGAAAAGGATTGTACTGATTTTGCTGGTCTGCCTGGCCGTGGCGCCAAAGCAGGGGGCGCTGGCCTGCACCAGTTTTGCGGTATATGGCGACAATGGCCCCATCTACGGTATGAATTTCGATTATCCAGCCGGGGACTATGTGCTACGGTATGGGCAGGCGGAGGGTTGCCACGAGATTTTGACAGTCTCTTCGTCCTGGGATGGTAATGCAATGATCCATACGCCGATGATGAACGCGGAGGGGTTGTTTACCACCGTGCAGGAGCTAAGGCCGCGCCAGCCCTACAAGGCGGTGCCAGCCCAGGGGCAGGAGAGCATCGCGAACCTGGCCATGTGGACGCCCTATGTGTTTGGCAGTGTGCAGGGGGTGCGGGAATTGCTGGCCGAAACGGAGATTAGCAATGCATATGGCTCCTTTCATAGCCTGTATGCGGACGCCAGCGGCGATGGGATGGTGCTTGAGGTGCTGGATGGGGAGCGGGTCACCACCGGCATTGAGGGCCGGTTTATCGTGATGACCAATTTCCCCAATGGGTACTTGGCAGCCACCCCCCTGGCGGATTTGATGTTCATTGCCGGCGGAGGCGCGGATCGGTATACCTTGGCCTGCGACTACATTAGCCAGCACGCAGAGAGCTTCACCGCCCAGGCTGGCATGACTGCGCTGGCGCTGGCAATGAACGAAAATCCCTACTATCCAACCCAATATTCCCTGGTGTTCGATCAAGGGAAAGGGGTAATCTATCTGGCGATTCAAGGCGATTATGAGCATATCTGGGAGATTGATATGGCCGCCCATACCGTGATGGCCTATAAGGGCTTTAAGGAGCCGATCATGCTGGATATTGGCCAGGAGGGCATTGCCCTAAAGGAGCTGGCGTTCCGGGGCCAATAGGGGGAATTGATGTCCTGTTATACCCCTGGGTTGACTTGCATCTGAAGCGGAAGGCTTGAAGCCTATACCATAAGAAACAAAGCAGAGGGAGCGATCAAAATGGGCACAGAGCATGGCGGACCGGTAACGCAAAAACCCATCAGCGAAACCGCAAAATCCATAAAAAACCGGATACCGGCGCATATCCCCGAGACATATGGGTTGAAGCCCCGGTTCCAAAACGTTGCAAGCCAAGAGAATATCCGAAGGGGCGTCATCGCTTTTCGGGATTTTCTGTATTTGTTTTTTGACCGCTTGATTTTAGACGGAGATACATATGTCCAGCTGCAGAAAAACCCCAAGAGTGCAACGGATTATCCGTTTTTATATCAGATTGCCGACCTGTTATCCGACATAGGCTATCATGGCCAACTGACAAAAAGCGGGGATGTATTACGGATCACTAAACTGCCCTCATTTATCGCGGCGGCGGATGAAAATGGCAAGACTCGCAAGGCTAAAAACCCTGTTTCCAAGCTGGCTGAATATTTGCGGTTTCTAACGCTATGCGGTTTTTCTTTTACAGGGATTGATTTAAATGCAAAGACGCTTACCCTTTCAGAGGATCAGGCAATGGAAGTAACTTATTCCAAGGCCCCTCTTTTGCCCACAGGGCTAAAAGCCATGGCGATTGCGGATATAGAGCTGCGAACCAAACGATATGTAACCGATGATAATCACGATAATCTTTTGTGGTGCGATTACAGGCTCATTAAGGCAGAAGACGTGGATGTCGGCGATGCTTTGAAGGAGTTTGTACATCCGCTGCCGGAAGGCGTGCAGAATTTCGCCTTGGCATTGCATCAGCGCTATATGGATATGGGCATGACTTGCGCGGCAACCTTATCAACCTTCGATGTGCATTTTGCTTATGCCTATGCAAAGAATAGCAAGAAGCCTCTATCCTCCCGGGATATCTATGAAAAAAGGATATGGGAGCTTGCTTTAACAACGAGGCATGGCTATTGCCTGGTGGTAAGAGCCAAAAAAACCGACAGGTATGCGGACGTTATCGAAGCATTCCCCTCATCCTTACAAGAAAAAATCGCCAGGGGCTATGGGTGCGACCGGAAGCTCCGCGACGAACCCTGCCAGGCCGGATGCCAAGGGATTCGCTTCCCCTTGGATCGTTCAATACTGAATATCAGCAAGGATATTGAAGCATGGCTTGACCATGAAGTGTCTTGCTAGGGCGTGTTTCAAAACCCCATGGCGCACATCTTCGGTAGCAAAAACGCCCTAACAAAAAATGGTTGCCCTGCGCCTTGAAAAATGCATCCCTATTTGTTACACCGAATATAAATGGGTAAAGTGTATAGGAGGTTGTTTATGGGGAGGATCGATAAGGGAATTTCATTGCTGCTGGTGGTGTGCTTGGCGCTTACCATGCCTCTTTCAGCCCTGGCAGGGCCTTATGGAGCAATGATCGAAGGCGCGATGGATATTACTCCCAATGCCACGAGCTTGCCGAAACAGCGGAGCAACAGAGCTTAATGGCGCTTACCGGGCGGTGGAATTGCTGGCCATTATCGGCTATCAGCTGGATACAAGGGGCGAAAATACGGAGTTGATCCTTCCAGCGCTGGAAGCCTACGACAGCGGGATTGATAACGCGGCGGAGGCAGAGGGCGTAAGCTTGAACCAGTATATGCTTTATAAGCTTTCTTCCACACCAAGGCATGGCAACCGGCAATACCACCAATAAAAGAGAAAATAGAGCAAAACGGCGGGGCTGTGGCAGCAAGAGTTGGGAGTGAAACCAGCGATGCATTAGCAGCGCGACGATTGAATGACCGGATCAGAACCCACCGTGCCTATTGAAATCTAAAAAACAAAACCCAGGTCAAGAAAGCGTTAGCGGCCCTTGATACCAGCTTACTTTTAGCCAAGCTGATGTCAAGAATCGTTTTACTCTCTTGACCTGGGTATTGTTTTTACCTTCGATAGGTTACGTTGGGTTTCACCCAAACCCATTCAAAAAATCCCTTATTCTTACGGCCACAGCCCCTCGCAAAATTCATTAGCTCCCCGCCTTCATCTTATCCAACATCCATTCGATGTACAAACCATAGCCTTGGGTGGGGTCCGATACGAAAACGTGAGTCACCGCGCCGATGATGCGGCCATCTTGGAGAATGGGACTGCCGCTCATGCCCTGGACGATGCCGCCGGTTTTTTCAAGCAGGACAGAATCGGTGACTTTCAGCACCATGCTTTTGGGCGCGGGGCTGTTTTGGTGGTTTGCTTGGGTGATCTCCACCTGGTATTCCTTGGGTCCTTGGCCGTCTATGGTAGAAATAATGGTAGCCGGACCCTGGTGAACCGTGCCCCGGAGCCCCACGGGCAGGCCTTCAGGGTAAAGGGAGGTTTCGGGAAGGGATTCCAGGGTGCCGTAAATACCTAAAATGCTGTTTTGGGTGATATCGCCTACCAAGCGTTTTTCCCGAAGGAAGGAGCCTTTCAGTTCGCCGGGAGTCCCCTTTTGGCCTTTTTGCACGTCCACAATATCGGCCTTTAGCACCTGGCCCTCTGAAACGGATAGAGGCTTGCCAGTATCGCTGTCGGTAATGGCGTGGCCCAAAGCGCCGTAGGCACCGGTATCGGGCACATAAAAGGAAAGGGTGCCCACTCCGGCGGTGCTGTCCCTCACCCAGGCGCCCAAGCGGTAGGTGCCTGTCGCGGAATCCATCTTAGGGGTTAATTGAAGAGATTGAAGCTTATCGTCCCTGGAAACGGTAATGGTAACGGTTTTTTCGCCCACACTGGCCACCACCTGGGCCAGGTGAGCGGTATTGGCAATTTCAATATCGGAAACAGAAAGGATAATATCCCCGGGCTTAATACCGCATAGCCTGGCAGGGCTGGCCCCGGCGGTGCCACCTAGGTCGCTTGTGCCTACCACCAAGACACCCTTGGTCTGCAGCGCCACGCCCAGGGCTTCGCCGCCAGGGATCAGCTTGGTTTCCGGCTGCACATCCACCTGCATTTTTTTAAGGGGAAAGAGGCCTAAAAAGTTGAAGGTCAGCTCCGTTTTGCCCGAAGCGTTCCCAGAGAGGGTCACCTCGCTAAGGCTCTGGTCCTGGCTTGAAAGCACGGCCACGCCATCGGATTGGGCATTCACTGTAAAAGGCAAGCCCAGGTTCAGCACTTGGGTTTGCCCCAGGGTAATGGACAGGGTTTGGGGAAAGGCGCGCAACGCCTGCGCCTGGGGGGTAAAATAGCTTAGTACGATCAACAGTGCCAATAGGCTGCCAACCGTTTTCTTTCCTTTGGTATTGGCCCGTACCGGCGCATTAATCCGTCTTTTTTTATGCCCGCCCATTTATGTCGCCTCTTTCTAAAACTTTTCGGGGTTAAGTTTCGTCAAGGAAGCGTTTTTCATAAGCGGTAAAGTGCGGTAAAGCCGGTGATGCTTTACAAACTTGGCTTAAATTAGTAGAATGGAGAAAGTGAAATCTAAGGAGATTAGACCATGCGTATTGTGATTATCGATGCCCAAGGGGGCGGCGTTGGAAAAAGTCTGTGCCAAGAAATAAAAAAACGCCTTCCGGCGCAAAGCCTTATAGCGGTGGGTACCAACGCGCTTGCTACCGCGGCCATGCTCAAAGCCGGAGCGGATCAGGGCGCTACAGGGGAAAACGCCATTAAAGTATGTGCCAAGGACGCGGATATTATTATCGGCCCCATGGGACTTTTGCTTTGCGATGCCATGCTGGGTGAAATTACAAAAGAAATGGCCGCCGCCATAGGCGCAAGCCATGCCCATAAGATATTAATCCCCATTAAGCGCTGCCAGGTGACCGTGGCCGGCGTTATGGATGCGCCTCTTTCCAAGTATGTAGAGCTGGCGGCGGAGGAAGTGGAAAAGCTGGTACGCTAACAGCATGCGTCAATAATCTTTAAACACCACATAAGCGGTAAACCTTTCTCTGTCGTATTCCGCCATAAAGCTGCCATCATACCGTTTCACAATGGCCTTGATGCTGGCGATCCCAATACCCGAATGGATCGGGTCTTTTTTTGTTGTTTTCAGGTTCCCGTCCTCCGCGATAATATATCCGTCAAAGCTATTCTGGCACATAATGCCAAACATGGCCCCTTTCACGCCCACGTTTAAATCGATATAGGGCTTGTTTTCTTTAGGGGTGTGTGAGGCCGCGATAAACGCATTTTCCAACAGGTTTCCCAGCACCGCGCAAAGCTCATATTCATCGGGGCAATGGTCTGTAGGCAAAGAAATCTCGGCGCTGAAATCGATGCCGTTTGAAAGGCATTGTTCAGCGATGGAAGAAACCACCGCGTTGATAATCGGATTCACGCAGTATTGGGGAAGGGCCATGGTGCTGGCAGCTGTTTCCGCGGTATCCACATATTTCAGCGCTTCCTCCGTATTGCCAGAACGCAAAAGCTGCTTGATGGTCATCATATGAAAGCGGTTATCGTGACGCTGTTGGCGGATATCTTCAATAAGGGACGTCAGCTGATCGTACTGAGCATGGGCCCGGGAAATGGTGGTGTGGGCCAGATCGATCTCCCGCTGGGCAATGGTCTTATCGTGGGTGGATATGATGGTGGCAAACAACAGCACATAGCATAGAACGATCAGAATGGGCAGGGTCAAATATTGCAAGGGGTCCTGGACCGGGTTGGGACACCAGACCAAGCCTGTGGTAAAGAAATAAAAGCCCACAATTAAAAGGGACATCAAAGGGATCAGTATATACACGCCCCATAAAAGGGGCTGGGTAAAAATAAATACCCTGTCGCTCAGCTTGCGGGCATAGCGGCGGCACAAAAATGCCCAGCCAAAGAAGGAAGCAAGGGAAAGAACCAAGGTAACAATCAGCTGACCGGTGGATTGGTAAGGGTAAAATATCTCCGCCCAGAAGGAAGAGAACATGAACATCAGCGTTAACAATAAATGCTGGGAAGCCGTTGTAAATAATTTGGCCAGGAAATGCCCCTTGCACATAATAAACAGGGGCAAGAAATAGGCCCAGCCAATGGCCAGGTCGTTAAAAAAGGGATACTTGGTACGCAAAAGCATAACCGCCATATCCGCCACAATCACGGTTCCAAGGCACCCGAGGCCTTTTTTTATTTTTGCTTTGTCCAGATCGAAGCTTTGCATGGTGGCGTAAAACCCGCAAGAAATCATGA
>JAVBTR010000062.1:0-44216 GCA_031556065.1 Eubacteriales bacterium
GATTTTACGGTCGTTTGTTCGGGCAAGGTAGGAATTTCTACGAAATTCCACCGAAAATCGCCGCACATGTCGCCGATTTCGGAATGAAAATCGGAGGACCGCGGTCCTCCGATACCTCCTAGGGTTTGTTGATGGTCTGAAGGCAGCTCTTTTGAAAAGGAGCTGCCTTTTTCATTGACGATAGCAGTTCAATTTGCTAAGATACCCTTGAGAGGTGCGTACCGATGGAAAAGATAAAGAAACCATTTTTAACCGCGTTTTTATTATGCGTTATCAATTGCCTGCTCCTGCTGCCCGCCCAGTTTGGGCTAAACCTGCTCCCTGGTACAGAGGTACGGCCCGCCTCCTTTTTCCCCGTCTTCGCGGGAATCTATTGGGGCCTGCCTGGGGCTATCGGCATTGGATTGGGGAACTTTTTCGCCGATTGGATCGCTAATGGCCGCATTGTGCCCACCTTTTTGCTGGGCTCCTTGGCCAACTTTTTCTATGCCTATATCCCTTATAAATGCTGGTATACCTTTAAACCACTTTTGAACAAAAAAGGCTTCTTTATTCATGATGTAAAAAGCCTTGTAAAATATATTCTGATCGCGCTGGCTGCCTGCGTGATGATCGCCCTCCATGTAAGCATTGTACTGGAGGCCTATCTTAACCTCCCTGCTTCAAGCAATTTCCTTTTTTTGTTTATGAACAACTTCGAATTTTGCATGGTGCTGGGGCTCCCGGCCTTGATGCTTTTACCCTATACAAGGCTTAAGCCCTTCCAACCGGCACATTTTCAGCATGGCAAAATCCCCAGTTGGGCATGCGATCTGGCAGGCTTTCTAGGGATTGCCATCATGGGCTGCTATTTTCTATACGCCAAGGGAACCCCTAATCAAACCCTTTCGTACATGGTTCTTTTCGTTTCCATGGGGCTGCTTGCCTTGGGAGCGTGTAAAAAAATCCGCATTATACCCCAGGCCCAGGACGATGACGGCTTGCTGAAGACTTCAGTCAAAATCCGCATATTTATATACTGTCTGATGATGGCCCTGGTTATGACCATTGCCATGGGCTTGATCGTCTATGCCATCCTAAGCCACTACGAAACCGACCGGATGACTTTATGGAGCCACGTTTATACAGCCATTATTATATCCCTTAACCTGATTTTGTTCGTATCCATCCTACTTTTGTGGGTCATCGAAAAGCAGATCACCCTGCCTCTTTATCTGCTGGCCAAACGGGTAAACCAATCCAAGGCAGGGGGCAATGAATTGGATATACTTCATTCCAGCCTGGAATTCGTTGTAACCGCCTCCGATGGCTCGGCTGCATCGGAGGACGAATACAAGCTATACATCGGGCTCAATGACGGGGAAACCAACGCGCCTGTCTACACAGCGGCCCAGGCCCGGGAGATGGTGGGCGCCATATGCTTAAAGCACGTCAACGGTTATACCGCCACAGAGGGTGTCGGCGGATGGGTGGACCAAAAAGCCCGCCCTGTCTATGAATCCACTCTGATTTATACCATCTTTGGCGCCTCCCAGCAACAGATCAAAACCATTTGCGATGATATTCTTAAAACCTTGAACCAAAATGCCATCTTGATCGAAAAAAACAGCCACTCTCGGGAATACTATTTTGGCAAGGATAATGCCAGGAGCAATTAAAATGGAACGCACCATTTTCCACGTAGACTGCAATGGTTTTTACGCCTCTGTGGAGTGCTTGGATGATCCTTCCCTGCGGAATGTGCCTATGGCTGTGGCAGGGGATCCGAAAAACCGTTCCGGGATCATTCTGGCGAAAAATGAGTTGGCTAAGGGCTATGGGGTGCAAACGGCGGAAACCGTTTGGCAAGCCAAGCGTAAATGCCCCGGCCTTCTTTTGGTGCCGCCTCGGCATGAACGGTATTACCAGATTTCCCAAAAGGTCAAAGCCCTTTTTGAAGATTACACCGACCAAGTAGAAAACTTCGGTCTGGACGAAGCCTGGCTGGACGTGACCCAATCCCTTGACTATTTTCACCTAACCGGGGAAGAATTGGCCCACTGCATACGCAAGCGGGTAAAAGAAGAGATCGGCGTCACCGTGTCCATCGGGGTCAGCTATAATAAAATTTTTGCCAAATTAGGCTCCGACATGAAAAAGCCCGATGCGGTTACTGTGGTTTCAAAAGACAATTACAAAAAATTGGTATGGCCCCTAAAAGCCCGGGAGCTGTTGTTTGTAGGCAGAGTTGCTGCGGATGCGCTGGAAAAGCACCACATCCGCACCATCGGGGATATTGCCGCTTGGGACAGAACCCACCTTACAAAGCTGATGGGCAAGGCAGGGGAGGGTTTATGGCTTTATGCCAATGGGTTGGATGACTCCCCTGTTTTAAAAGCCGGGGAGGGGGAACCCATTAAATCTGTTGGCAACGGGATGACCTTCCGCCGGGATCTAAACGGGGAAGAGGAAATCCGCTGTGGAATTATTGCCCTGTGCGATGAGGTAGCCACAAGGCTTCGAAGCTATAGCCTCAAATGCAAAACCGTTCAGGTCACCATTAAAAACCCCATGCTCAAATCCATTTGTCGGCAAATGGGGCTTACAAATCCTACCTATTTGCAAAAAGAAATCGTAGACGCAGCCATGGCGCTCATGAAAACCCACTGGCCCTCACAGGCCCCTATTAGGGCTTTGACAGTAACCACCAGCAACCTGGTGCCTGCCAGCGATGCGCCGGAACAAATGAGCCTTTTTGAAATAGGCCCTCAGGGAAGCCCGGACAAGCGAGACCGGCTGGAAAAGCTGGAGTCCACCTTGTTTGACATACGGCAAAAGCACGGAGCCCATTCCATTGCCATGGGCTACGCGCAAAATGATGAAATTGGCGTACAGCCGTTTAAAACAAACAGCAAGCCCAAATCAGAACTCAGTGGAGACCCCGAAGACAATCTGGGGATTGATGTAGATTAATTCATAAGGCAGCTCCGGGGTTTCGATCCGGGTCAGCAGGGTTTGGGTAAGACGTTTGCCAAGCAGCGCCGTCTGAACAGATACGGTGGTTAAAAGCCCTGCCACATTATCGTACTCCCTTGTGCCATCATAACCGGAAAGTGCCACGTCCTTAGGCATTTCAAGCCCTCTGGCTGCCAAGTGCCGGTAGGTAAAATGGGCGACGTAGTCGCTGGCACAAACAAAGGCTTCCGGCATTTTTTTAAAGCTATCCAAAAAGTCGCTGATCTGGTCATCGTAATGGTAGATGCCAAATGGCCCCAGCAGGCAGTTTTCACTTTTGACGGGAATACCGTTGTCCTGCAAAGCGTCTAAAAACCCTTGATAGCGATCCCTATTGGTACGGGCGTAGGAAACATCGCCGATAAAGCCGATGTTTCTGCGGCCTTTTTTTATGATGGAATCGGTGATCTGGTAAATGGTGTTGCGGCCCTCTAAAAGAAGCACGTCCCCCGTTAGCTCATAAGTGGGCACGGCAGTAACCGTATCCAGGAAAACCTTAGGAATGGTTAATTCATTTACCAGCCGGAGCATTTTCTCATCGTATACGTTTATAATAATAGCTCCCTGCACCGTACCGGAGGAAAGCAATTCCGGCAGCCTATAACCTTCGTTATAGCTAGAAGGCACATAGGTGTATAAAAGATTGATGCTTCGTTTGGCCAGCTCCTTGGCGATACGGTGAATAATCCCCGTCCAGAAAAGGCTGGATTCCGGCCGGGAAACAATGACGCTGATGGTGACCCCTTCCAAGGGCTGCTGTTTCAAAAGCGCGGGGGTGCGAAGCACCCGGGTGGCCGTTTGGTGGGCATAGCCCAGCTCCTTGGCCTTTTCGGTAATCTGCTGCCACAGAGGCTCCGATACGCCTCCCTTGTTGTTAAATACCTTCCAAACAGTGACACGGGAAATGCCCAGAGCATCCGCCACATCTTGCATGGTTGCTTTTCTCGCCATAGCTCAAATCCCTCCAAAGGGTATTCCAATGGTCTTTACAAATAGTATACACGAAAAGATGTTAAGTTGCAACATGTAAACAAAAATGTTAAATGTTAACTTTACATACGGGTTTGTTAAAGCAAGCCATATATAAGCCTTTTCGGCATAAATTGTGCAATACAAACATAAAACTAAATGTAAAACAGAAAAAGTGTTGACAAGTCATCCTGGCACGAGTATACTGTATGTAAAGAAACGAGTTGAATATGCGAGGTGGATGCCTGTGACCACATTAAAAAACGAGTCCACTGGAACTAAAAGTAAACTTTACAAACATCGCCGGAAATGGTCAAGAGATGATACGGAGCTGTCCCTGCTTGGGTTGCCTTGCTTTTTCTGGTATGCCGTCTTCGCGTATCTGCCCATGTTCGGCTTGGTTATCGCTTTTAAGAATTACAAAATTTCTCCTGGGCATAGCTTCTTGTATAGCTTGTTCAACAGCAAATGGGCAGGGCTGAGCAATTTCCAATTCTTCATGAAATCCAACGCGTTTTCAATGCTGCTGAGAAACACGGTTCTGTATAATATTGTGTTTATCATTCTGGGTATCCTAATCCCGGTGTCCCTGGCAATGATTATCAGTATGATATATAACCGCCGCCTGAGCAAAACCTATCAAACCATGATGTTCTTTCCCCATTTCATGTCCTGGGTGGTTATCAGTTACTTTGTATATGCTTTTTTAAGCCCAGACAAAGGCCTTCTCAACAGCATCATCCTTTCCCTGGGCGGGAAGCCTATCAGCTGGTATTCAGAACCCAGGTATTGGCCGTTTATCCTTGTCATCATGAGCGTTTGGAAAAGCACGGGATATGGCATGGTGGTCTATCTGGCCAGCATCACGGGAATCGATGAAACCCTCTATGAAGCAGCTGTCATCGATGGTGCTTCCAAGGCGCAGCAGGCAAGATACATTACGCTGCCAAGCCTTAAAACCATTATCGTCATGATGTTTATTTTAAACGTGGGCCACATTTTCTATTCGGATTTCGGCCTGTTCTACCAGGTAACCCAGCGCATACCAAATTCCTTATATAACGTGGCCTCCACCTTTGATACCTATATCTATTCCTCCCTTCAATCCAACGTGCCTATTGGCCGCACGGCCGCAGCCTCCTTCTTCCAATCGGTTTGCTGCTGTATAACGGTTTTGCTGGCCAACTTCATTGTTTCCAAGATTGATCCAGATAGCGCATTGCTATAAGAAAGGGGAAACGCAATGAATACAGCTATGATCAATCAGCCGGAAAAAAAGAACCGAATGGAGCAACCGGAAAACAAGCTAAACCGCATCAAGCCTTCCACCAATGTAATCTTCAATATTGTTTTGCTCATTGCGGCGCTGGCCTGCATTCTTCCTGTGGTTTTCGTATTTATGATCTCCATCACCTCCGAAGGCTCTTTGGCCCAATACGGTTACCAATTTTTTCCCAAGGAATTATCATCCTCAGCCTATACCTTCTTGTTAAACGAGCGCAGTACCATTGCCCACGCCCTATACATTTCCGTATTGGTAACGGTGCTGGGCACGCTGCTGGGGCTTGTACTGACTACCACCATGGGTTACTCTCTTAGCAGACCCAACTTTAAACTAAAAGGCTTTTACACCTACGTGGTTTTTATCCCCATGATTTTCAACGGCGGCATGGTGGCTGGCTATGTGATAACCGCCAATGTTCTGGGCCTTCGGGACAGTATTCTGGCGCTGATTTTGCCTCTTTGCGTATCCTCGTTTAACGTTATCATTTGTAAAACCTTTTTCAAGGCCACCATTCCCGATTCGGTTGTCGAATCCGCCAAGATCGATGGTGCTACCCAATTCCGTATCTTTGGCCAAATCGTGCTGCCTATTTCCAAGCCCGTGCTGGCAACGGTAGGGTTGTTCTTAGCCTTTGGCTATTGGAATGACTGGTTCCAATCCTCCCTGTATATCAGCTCCAAAAGTCTGATTTCTTTGCAGGCGCTGCTTAATAACATGCTGATGAACATTCAGTATCTGGCCAGCAATCCTTCAGCGGGATTAAGCTTGACCCAGTACAAGAACCTGATGCCCACCGAATCTGTGCGTATGGCTATCGCCATCGTCATCGTGGTACCCATTGCCTGCGCATATCCCTTCTTCCAAAGGTACTTTATTTCCGGTTTGACCATCGGTGCGGTAAAAGGCTAAAGCCTTTCCTTAAAGCGACTTTGTCACACCCCAACACTGGTTGCGTATTCAAAAGCGGTTGCTTTTGCAATAAAATCCACTATTATTTAAGGAGGAACCCTGCATGAAGAAGCTTTTTGCCATTCTTCTATCCCTGGCGATGCTGCTTAGCATCATGGCGTTGCCCGTAGCAAGCGCCGACGAAATCCCCACCATCAAATGGGTCCAGGTAGGCGGCGGCATGCCTACCAACTACGATGCTTGGAAGGCCAACATCGATAAGTACCTGGAAGAAAAAATCGGCGTCCATATCGAAATGGAAATTATCTCCTGGGGCGATTGGGGCAATCGCCGCAACGTCATCGTCAACACCAATGAACCCTATGACATTCTCTTCACCAACCTGGACACCTTCTCCGGCGACGTGAACCTAGGCGCTTTCTTGGACATCACGGACTTGGTGCAAACCGCAGCACCCGATCTGTACGCTTTCATCCCCGCAAGCTACTGGGATGCCAGCAAGGTCAATGGCCGGGTTTATGCCGTTCCCACCTACAAGGATTCCTCCTGCACACAATACTTTGTGTTAGACGAGAAAAAGGCCGAAGAATATGGCTTTGATTTCAGCGCTATCAAGACCTATGCGGACATGGAAGAAGGTCTGCGCAAGGTCAAAGAAGGCGAAAATATTACGCCTTACATCATCGACAGCAATGGTGTTTCCGCCGTTACCACCTGGTATGACATGATGGGCACCGGCGTCAATGCCATGGGCGTTCGTTATGACGACGCAGAACGCAAGGTCGTTGCCGTTTTCGAACAGGAAGACGTTATGGCCGATCTTAAAACGCTGCACAGTTGGTACCAAGAAGGTCTCATCAATGCGGATGCTGCCACCCTGGCCGAAGCTCCCGCTTACCGTTTCCTCAACGTAGCCCAGGGCTGGTCCTTGGCTGCCAAGACTGTTTGGGGCCCCAACATGGGCACCGATGCCATCGCTATTCAGTGGGGCGACACCGTTGTTTCCAACGACACCGTTCAGGGCTCCCTGAGCTGCATCTCTTCCTCCAGCAAGAATCCCGAAAAGGCCCTGCAGCTGCTGGAACTGGTTAACACCGATTCTTACGTGCGCGATGCGCTGTATTATGGCCTGGAAGGCGACAACTTTGAATACACCGCTGATGGCCGTATCCACCGCAACAACACCGATTGGACCATGGCTGGCTACACCCAGGGCACTTTCTTCAACGTTTCCCTGCTGGACGACGTAGAGATTAACCAATGGGACGAAGTCCGTAAGCTTAACGAAGAAGCAAAGCCCTCTGTACTCCTTGGCTTCTCCTTCGATTACAGCGAGCTGGAAGACGAACGTGCTAACTGCGTCGAAATCTACAACCGCTACCGCAGCGAACTTTTGACCGGTACTGTCGATCCCGAGACCGCCGTTCCCGCTATGATGGCTGAAATGCGCGCTGCTGGCTTCGACAAATTGGTGGAAGCTGCTCAGGCTCAGATTGACGCACAGTTCAAGTAAGATTATAATATCAACGTAACAACCTTTGGGGCAGGGGGAAACGGATTCCCCCTGCCCCAAATAGATAAAAGGAGATCGTCGTTATGGCTAAGATCATCGGTAATAATCTGCCTAATATCCCCTGGCAAGACAAGCTTCAGGGGGACAGCTCTCCCGTATGGCGGTACAGCAAAAACCCCATCATCAAGCGCAACGCCACCTGCGTTTCTAACAGCATTTTCAACTCTGCCGTAGTTCCTTTTAACGGTGGTTTCGCGGGGATTTTCCGCTGCGACAGCCGTTCCATCAGCATGGACATTTTCCCGGGCTTCAGCAAAGATGGCATCCATTGGGATATCAGCCATATCCCGCTTACCTTTCAAGGGGAAGACCCTGAAATTCTAAACCGCGAATACCGCTACGATCCCCGCGTATGCTTTATTGAAGATCGTTATTACATCGCTTGGTGCAACGGCTACCATGGGCCTACCATCGGCCTGGCTTACACCTTCGATTTTAAAATTTTTACCCAGATAGAAAACGCGTTTTTGCCCTTTAACCGCAACGCCGTGCCCTTCCCCCGGAAAATCGGCGGCAACTATTTTCTGCTTAGCCGCCCCAGCGATAATGGACATACCCCCTTTGGGGATATTTTCGTAAGCCAAAGCCCGGACATGACTTATTGGGGCAAGCATCGGTTTGTCATGGGCACCATCCACGGGGATGAATCCGCCTGGCAAAGCACCAAAATAGGTGCAGGGGCTGTGCCCATCGAAACCGATGAAGGGTGGCTGCTTATTTACCATGGGGTGATCCAAACCTGCAATGGGTTTGTGTACCGCATGGGCGCAGCGCTGCTGGATTTGGAAAAGCCTTGGATCGTGAAAGCCCGCTGCAAGGATTATATTCTTGCGCCCTATGAACTATATGAATGCGTTGGCGATGTGCCCAACGTGGTATTCCCCTGCGCCGCTTTAACCGACGCGGCAACAGGCCGGATCGCCATCTATTACGGCTGCGCTGATACGGTAACCAGTCTGGCCTTTACCACCGTGGATGAACTGATGAAGGCCATGAAAGAGAGGCCCCTTTAATGATGGCGTTTTTAGATAAGCGGATCAATGTGATCTGTGATCAGCTTAGGCAGCTTCGCTTCAAGCAAACAATGGCTTTAACAGACATGCAATATAAAGAGGGCAACTTTTTCCGCCCGGCGGACGCAGACAATGCTTGCGCTCCCTGGCAGGCTTTCGATTGCAAAACCATGCACTGGTACGGGCCGGATAAGCATTACTGGTTCCGCACCGCCTTCACCGTACCACAAAGCTTTGAGGGAAAAACCTTGTTTATTAACGTCCGCACCCAGATTGAAGAATGGGACGACGCGAAAAACCCTCAGTTTCTCCTGTTTATGAACGGGGAAATCCTTCAGGGCATCGACATGAACCATCGGTTGGTCCGTTTGTCCTATAGCGCCACAGCAGGGCAAGCCCTTACCCTGGATTTCCAAGCCTACACCGGCACGCTGCACACGGAATTCAATCTGCTGATCGATATTTGCGAAGTGGATCTGGCCATCGAAAAACTGTATTTCGATTTATACACCCCGTTGCAGGCTTTTCCCCGTATGGCAAAGGACGATAAAGCCCGTATCGATATGGAAGCCGCGCTGAACGAAGCCATTAACCAATTGGATTTCCGCGTACCTTATTCCCCCGCTTTCTATGAAGGGCTTAAAAGGGCAGATGAACATATCCAAAAAGCCCTTTATACCGATTTAGCAGGGTATGACGATGTGATAGCCAGCGTTATCGGCCATACCCATATCGACGTAGCCTGGTGGTGGACGGTTGAACAAACCCGGGAAAAGGTGGCGCGCAGCTTTGCCACAGTGCTCAAATACATGGACGAGTATCCTGAATATAAGTTCATGTCCAGCCAGCCCCAGCTTTATGCCTTTTTAAAAATCCGCTACCCAGAGCTATATGAAAAAGTTTTGCAACGGATAAAAGAAAAACGCTGGGAGCCTGAAGGGGGTATGTGGCTGGAGGCAGATTGCAATCTTACCTCCGGCGAAAGCCTTGTGCGCCAGTTCCTCCACGGCAAGAAATTCTTTAAGGATGAATTGAATGTGGATTGCCGGGTCCTATGGTTGCCGGACGTGTTCGGCTATTCCGGCGCCCTGCCCCAGATTATGAAAAAATCCGGTATCGATTATTTTATGACCACCAAGCTTTCTTGGAACCAGTTCAACAAGGTGCCCTATGACAGTCTCATGTGGCGGGGCATTGACGGCAGCGAGGTGTTCACCCACTTCATTTCCACCCTGGGCGTAGGCCAGGATGCGAAAAACTTCTTTACCACGTATAACGGCTATCTGCACCCCGACGCGCTGATGGGCGCCTGGGAGCGGTACCAGAATAAAGAAATCAATAGCGATGTGCTTATTTCCTATGGCTACGGGGATGGGGGCGGCGGCCCCACCCGTGAAATGCTGGAAATGGATACCCGCCTGCGCAAGGGCTTAAAAGGTATTCCTAAAACCCGCCAAGTCTTCGCAGGCCAGTATTTCGAAGAATTGTACAACAAGGTGAAGGATCACAAGCGTTTGCCCACCTGGGAAGGGGAATTCTACTTCGAATACCACCGGGGCACCTATACTTCCATGGCCCGAAACAAGCGGGCCAACCGCAAAAGTGAATTGGGTCTTATGGAGGCGGAATGGCTGGCTGTTTTGACCAGGGAGCAAAAACAGTACCCTGTCGAAGCCTTCCACCGGCTTTGGGAAAACGTGCTTTTAAACCAGTTCCACGATATTCTGCCGGGTTCCTCCATCCACGAGGTGTACGAAGTCACCAAAAGGGAATACGAAGCCATTGCCAAAGAGTTAGTCAAAATAAAAGAGGAACGCTTAAGCTCGATCGTGGCCGAGGGCGAAGGGATTACCCTGTTCAACCCCACCGGGTTTACAAGGGATGATGTGGTTGCCTTGGGCGACACCCATGCCTCTGCCTTGCAGGACGAAGCGGGTAAAATCTATCCCGTTCAGCAGACAGACGAGGGGGCGGTAGCATTCGTGGAAAACCTGCCCTCAAAAGGCTATAAAACCTTTAAAAAGGCCGTAGAAATTAAAACAGAAGCGCCCTTCAACCTCAACGGCCAAGTGTTCGACACCCCTTTTTACACCATTGCCTTCGATGAAAACGGCCTGATGCCAAGCTTTGTAGATAAGCGCAATGGCCGCCAGCTGGTTCAAAAGGGCAAGGCTTTAAACCTGCTTCGCATGTACGAGGATAAGCCCATTTATTATGACAACTGGGATATCGACATATTTTACACCGAAAAAAGCTGGGATATCACCGATGTGCTTTCCATGCAGTGGACAGAAATGGGCCCTGTGCGGGCCACCCTCACCATTAATCGGCAGGCATCCCAAAGCCCTATTACCCAGAAAATCCATTTTTACGCCCATTCTCCCCGGATCGATTTCGAAACCCAGGTGGATTGGAAGGATAGCCAGCATTTGCTCAAGGTCCACTTCCCCCTCGCTCTGCATGCCGACGAGGCAACTTTCGATATACAATTCGGCAACGTCACAAGAAAAACCCACACCAATACCTCCTGGGACCAGGCCCGGTTTGAAAGCTGCGCCCACAAATGGGTGGATGTTTCCGAGGGCCATTATGGGGTAAGCCTGCTCAACGATTGCAAGTATGGCCATTCGGTGAAAAACGGCGAAATGGCCATTACGTTGATCAAATCCGGCATCGAGCCCAACCCTGTAACCGACCAGGAGATGCACGTATTCACCTATGCCATGTACCCCCATCTGGGCACCTGGCGGGAAGCAGAAACCGTGAAGCAGGGCTACTATTTAAACCAGCCCGTATTCTTAGTGGCTGGCGGCAGTCGTTTTGAAGGTTTCAGCTTGGTAAAAGTGGATCAGCCCAATGTGGTTATCGAAACCGTGAAGGAGGCAGAGGACGGCGACGGCATTATTCTTCGTTTATACGAATGTGATAACGCGCTGACCAATGGGGTGCTGTATTTTGAAGGGACCTTCAGCGAAGCTTACTCTTGCGATCTGATGGAAGCTAACGAAGAAACGCTTTCTGTTAGCGGCAAGGAAATTTCTTTCACCATCAAGCCCTATGAAATCTTAACCATTCGCATTAAATAAGGAGCATGGCCATGTATTTACTACCATCACCTAAAACCCTTCATTCAGAGGCGGGCACAAATCTGCTCACCCCATACACGGTTATCGTGCTGCAGCAAGGAGACCTGGTGGGCGCCAAACAGCTCCAGGCGGAAATCCGCCGGTTCGGCGGCATTGAATGCCCCATCCTCCGCGGAGAAGGCCGCCAGGGGGATATTATTCTCACCATAGATGAAGCCTTGCCCGGCCAAGGCTATACCCTTGAAATCACCGAAAAAAGCATTATGCTAAAGGGCGGCCCGGGAGATGGCTTGCTCCATGGCATCCAGACCTTAAGACAGATTATCCGCCAAAGGGGGCTGGTTTTGCCCTGCTTAAGGATTGAAGACGCGCCCAGCTATCCCATCCGGGGCTACTACTTCGATGTATCCCGAGGCCGCGTTTCTACCCTTGAAGCCCTTAAGCGCATTGCGGACGACATGTGCTTTTACAAGCTGAACACCCTGCAGTTGTACGTGGAACATACCTACCTTTTCCGGGATTTTTCCCAGGTCTGGCGCAACGAGACCCCTTTAACCGCAGAAGAAATCATGGCACTGGACGATTACTGCCATGAACGGGGCATCGAGCTGGTGCCTTCCCTCTCCTGCTTTGGGCACATGTTCGAAATCCTTTGCAAAACCCAATACCAAGACCTGTGCGAGCTTGAAAACCCCACGGCTTTCGGCACGTATACGGGCCGGATGCGCCACCACACCATCAACGCCGCAGACCCTCGCTCTATCAAGCTGGTAACTGGCATGATAAAGGAATTCATGCCCCTATTCCGTTCAAAAAAATTCAATATCTGCTGCGATGAAACCTTCGATCTGGGCAAGGGCCGGGGCAAAGCCAAAATGGACGAAATAGGCATGAAGGATTTTTATACCGGCTTTGTTAAAAGCCTTTGCGAATTTACACTTTCAAATGGCTCCACGCCCATGATGTGGGGGGATATTATTCTCCATTTCCCCGAAGCCATCAAGGCTCTGCCGGAGGAGACCGTCTTTCTCAACTGGGGCTATGGCAACACTCAGCGGGAGGATGAAACCCGTACCTTTGCTGCCCACCATGCCAAGCAATATGTATGCCCTGGCGTATCCAGCTGGAACCAATGGCTTCCCCAGCTTAAATACAGCTATGACAACATCTCCCTCATGTCCGGATATGGCCGCAAGCATGGCGCTTTGGGCCTTTTAAACACCGATTGGGGCGATTACGGCCATATCGCCAATCCCTTGCTTTCCCTGCCAGGTATGATCTACGGCGCAGCTTTTTCTTGGAGCGAAGCCCTTATTCCCTTTGAAGAAATCAACGAAGCCATTTCCCATCTGGCTTATTTGGATGAAAGCGGCACGGTTGTAAAGGCCCTGGATTTAATGAACCAGGGGGCTGCATACCAGTGGCACGACCTGGTAGAGTATTACGAGGATGGCAAAGCCATGCCGGAATACCCTGAAAATACAGCTTGTTTAGAAAAGGGCCGTGAACTGCTTTATAGCGCTGCTGCCAGAATGGATACCTCTGCCCGGCCCATGCTGGCCCCCTGGCTTCTGGCCTGCGATGGGGTGATGCTATGCAACGAAGCAGGGGCTTGTGTCGCGAAAAAGCAAAAAAATACCGCGCTTGCAACACGGCTTGAATGCTGGTATCATCTGTACAAGCAAACCTGGCGACAAACCGCCAAGGAAGGGGATTTGTTCCGTATCGGCCACATAATCGCCCGCCTGGCGGACGAAATCCGCGGTTAATCCTCCACCCAGACGTACACATGCTTGCGGCCAAGCACATCGATAATTTCAATAGCAGCCTGCCCCGGAACCATGGGCATTTGCAGCGTGGCCGCCAGGGCAGGCATTTGCTTTGCCCTGGCGCTCCACTCGGCTTTTTCCAATAGGCCGTCTTTCACAATGCCTACCGCCCATTGGTCTACCAAATCCAGGGGATTGAGTTCACAGGGGGCTTGGACATCGAAGGCAAAATTCCGTAAGCTCACCTCATAAAGGCCCAGACCCATTTCCAGGCTTGCCTCCAATTGGCAGTCCTGCTTTTCGCATTCCCGCGTAAGGGTAAACGCCTTGCCCGAAAGCCTTTTATTTGCCACTGCCAAGGCGTTTTGAGAACGGTCCACCCCTAAAAACCGCCGTTTCTCTTCTGCAGCGCAAACAAGGGTGGTACCAGAACCAAAGCACAGGTCCGCCACCCAATCCCCAGGCAGGGAAGAAGAACGGACGATTCGCTCCAACAGCTTCATGGGCTTTTGCGTATCGTAGCCTGTGCGCTGAGGGTCCTTTTGCTGTAGATGGCTTACATCCGCCCATACATCCGATGGGTATACCGGCTGATCCTCGTAGTAGGTGTAGGTTTTGCCATTGGTTTTAATGGAGTAAAACAAGCGGCCTTTTTCGTCCACCTGCTTTTTCATGTGGTTATGGCGGTTGTCCTTGCGGGCAATGGATACCTGCGTAATATCGAAATAGGCCTTTGGCGTCTTTCTGTAATACAAGATCACATCATGCTTGCGGCTGAAATGCCTGGTGGAACGGCCGCCGGTTTCATACACCCAGATGATCTCGTTGGTGAAGGCCTCCCGGCCAAAAAGCTCATCCAGCATGATTTTCGCGTAGGCACCCATACGGTAATCCAAATGCAAATACAGGCTGCCCGTGTCTTTCAAAAGCCTGTAAGCCATCCCGCATAAGCCCCGCAGCATCTCCATATAGCATTCGGCGCTTTCAAACTTATCGGTATAAGCGGGCAAAACCCATTCGGGCTTGCCCTTTAAATAGCCCTTTTCGCCGATTTTAGCACGATATGAAAAATCATCCCCGGTAAGATAGGGCGGATCCATATACACCAGCGCCACCTGACCGAAAAAAGGAGCCAGCGCCCCTTCCATTTCAATTGAATTGCCTTGCAAAACAACGCCCTGGGAGCCATCGCCGCTTCGGCATACCGAAACCTCCTGTTTGACCCACATAGCGCTGCCTCCTTAAAAGAGCTTCTTAAGTGCTTCGTATTCTTTAATGATGGTATTGGTCTTTTCCAAAAAAGCCCGCTGTCTTTCATCTTCCCAAAGAAGCTTTGCCACCTGCTCTGCCTTTTCCACAAAATCTGTCCGCAAGCCTTTTTTGCCGCTTTGCATTAAGGGGCACACTGGCCAGGCTCTGATATCCATTTTCACCTTGGCGTTATCTGTCATCACCAGGGGGAAAACCCGGCAGCCCAAGGGGCGGTTTTCGCGGCTGCAATGGCCCAAGCAAATAATCCGATCCCCTTGCAATACAAAATCCGGATCAGATTCATAATACCGCTTTTCCAAAGGGAAAAGCAGCATGCCGTTTTGGCCAGATTCGTCCTGCTGGCAGCAGGCATGGTTGCAAATCCCTCCGCAATCCTTGTGAAGGGGCGTACAATCCTTTAATAATTCTCTTGCTTTTTCAAGGGCATCCATATTATATACCTGTGCTCAGGTGTTCGATCAGTATTTTAAGACCGATACCAATCAAGATCACGCCGCCTGCCATGCCTGCGTAGTTTTTAAGAATTTTTCGAAGCTGCTTGCCAAGCAGCACGCCCACCACGCAAATTACAAAGGTGATTAGTCCAATGACGCTGACGCTGACAACCAGGTTTGCATCTGTCATGGCCAGAGAAATCCCAACAGCCAAAGCGTCGATAGAGGTGGCAACGGCTAAAGGCAAAAGCACCTTGTTCGCCACCGGGTTTTCCCCCGCAGCTTCATCCTCGCCGCCTTTAATGGCATCATAAAGCATTTTAGCGCCAATGATGAACAGCATTAAAAAAGCCGCCCAATGATCCAAGGACTTAATCAACTCGTGAATGCTTCTGCCCAGCAAAAACCCAATGGCGGGCATCAGCGCCTGAAAGCCGCCAAAGAACAGGCCTACCTTGGCAGCCTTGCCGAAGCTTAGCTTGTCCTTTAGAGCAATACCGGTGGTAATGGAAACCGCCAGCGCGTCCATAGACAGAGCGATGGCGGTCAAAATTAAATCAACGGTTGTCATTTGCATTCCCCTAATCTTTTATGTTGGATTTTTTCTTGGTACCCAATATATCGCTGGCCCAGTCCTTCACCTTGTTAAGGGGCTTCTGGCTGCGTTTAAGGGCCAGAGCGGCATCCAAGGCTCCTTGGCGGAACCTTAAGTTGTCCGGCTCTTGCTTAACCGCTTCCCTAAAGCTTTGGTGGGCCGTATCGAACTGGCGCATGGCCATGAGAATTTGCCCCTGGAGATAATAAAAGTACCCATCCCTGGAATCGGCCCGGTTCAGCTGACGCAAGGCGCTTTCCAAATTCCCCTGCTCCATCAGCTTGATGGCAAAATGCTTTGCCTCTTCCTGGGAAATAAGGTTAAAGCCCACCCGTTTTTGTGAAGCGGTTTTCAGCGCCTCCTCATAGGCCAGGTTCAGTTGAACCAAACGTTCCTGGGCCTGCTTTTGCTCCTGCACATCCATAAATTGATCCGGGTGGCAGCTTTTTACTTGGGCGCGGTAAGCCGTGCGGACCTGCTGGGTGTCCGCATCGGAATGAAGTCCTAAAATCTCAAACGCTGTAGACAAAAGCTCGCCTCCCCCCGTTAAAGATGAATGGTTATAGTATACTACACCTTTTCCCTAAAAATGTTGGCGCCTAAAGATCGGAGCTTTTCCTCAATATGCTCATAGCCCCGATCGATGTAGCTGGGTTCGTATATTTCCGTAACCCCCTGGGCCATCAGCCCTGCCACCACCAGGGCCGCCCCGGCCCGAAGATCGGTGCAGATCACCGGCGCACCCTGGAGCTGGGCCACGCCTTCTATAAGGGCTGTGCGATCCATAATGCGCACATTAGCACCCATGCGGCGAATCTCCTCCAGGTTCTTAAAGCGGTTTTCAAAGATGGTTTCCGTTACAGTGCTGATCCCCTTGGCCGTCGTTAAAAGCGATGCCATGGGCTGCTGTAAATCTGTAGGGAAACCGGGGTACACTTGGGTTTTAACATTTACCGCTCGGTGAGCGCCTAAAGAGCGCACGCGGATAGCATCGTCGGAATCCGTTACCCGGATGCCCATTTCCAGCAGCTTTGCGCTTAAAGCTTCCATATGGGTAGGAATGCAGCCCCGAATGGTTACATCCCCCCGGGTGGCGGCGGCGGCGATCATCAGGGTACCGGTTTCGATCTGATCGGGAATAACGGTGTAGCTGCAGCCTCTTAAATACTGTACCCCGCGGATGCGGATCACGTCCGTGCCCGCGCCCTTGACCTTGGCACCCATAGAGTTTAAAAAGTTGGCCAAATCAACAATATGGGGTTCCTTGGCCGCATTATAAATCACCGTAGTGCCCTTGGCCTTGGCAGCGGCCAGCATCACGTTAATGGTGCCGCCCACGGTTACCATGTCGAAAAAGATATCCCCCGCCAAAAGCTCCTGGGTCTGGCAGTGTACCATGCCGCCCTTTTCTTCGATTTCCCCGTTAAGAGCCGTGAAGCCCTTTAAATGCTGTTCCATAGGCCGGCTGCCAATTTCGCAGCCGCCGGGATAAGCCACGGAAAATTTACCGCAGCGGCCCAGCAGCGCGCCCATTAAATAATAGCTGGCACGCAAACGCTGAGCATCGTGGAACCCCACATAGGTTCCCGAGACCTCTCTTGGATCCACTGTCATAAACTTGCCGGGCTCATAGGTAACCGTCGCGCCTAAATGGCGTAATATGTTAATCAATGCATGCACATCGTCTATATCGGGAAGGTTTTCAATAGTGCAGGGCTCATCGCACAATAAAATGGCCGGAATAACCGCAACAGATGTATTTTTACCCCCGCTGACGCGAATCTCGCCCTCCAGAGGGGTTCCGCCAACGATCATCATTTTTTCGGTATCTGGCATCTGTAACGAATCACCTCCCGCGGGTTGATAAATACTAGCTTCTTATTATACATGATTTGTAAATGAATGACAAGCCCACCGCCATGAGTGATACCATTGCCAGAGCACCCCCGAATAAAAACAGCAAGTATATACCTTGCCCCCACTGGGCCATCCACTCAAGAGGCGTGCCCTTGGGCGCAAATCGAAGAAACATATAATTGGTACTCAAAACCAAATTAAGCATATAAACCATTCCGGCAAACAATACCCCTATGCCGTAACCCAAATACGCATCCTTGGGCCGGAGCCGGGGACGGCGAAAAATAGCCATGGAGCCTGCCATGACAATCAGCCCATGAAGCAAGAAAAAAGCCGCCTTCATAAGCATGTCATGGGGGCTTGCCATCACCGCCGGAAAGCATAGGGCCATCACCGCTCCCGGAAGACCAATAAACCCGTAAAAGGCTCTTAGAGGCCGCCAGTTGGTATACAGCATGGGGAAAGTTAACAGCCCGCACATGCCGCAGATATGCAGGGGCAGCGCCGTATTAACAAGGGGATAGCCCGCTTCAAAAACCAGGTAAATCTGAATACCCATGGAAATATAGACGCCTGCGCAAAGAAAAAACACCCTATCACCTCATGGATATCATACCCAAATAGGGTAAGCAAAACCCCCGAAGGAAATCCTTCGGGGGTTTTTTGTTAATGGATTATTCAGCGTAGGTGATGGTGGACGCTGCTTCCCAAGCTGTTAGTTGTTCACTCATCGCCGTATTCTGCTTATCGTATAACAGGTTTTCTTGCTTTTCGGCAACCATTTCCGCCTTGTAGGTTTCCATCGCTTCAGCTGTCAGCTCTGGAGCACCTTCGGGAATATCCATGGCGTAGTAGAGAATATGCACGCCGCTTTGGCCTACAACGGGAGCAGAAATATCGCCAATCTTTTCTAGCTGTTCAAAGGCGGCCTTTTGGAATGCCTTATCGTACCACTGGGCATCCAGGTGCAGATAATAACCCTGGGAAAGCTGGGGTTCAGTGCTCATACCGGGATCGGTGTTGTATTCCTTAACCAGCTCGTCAAAGGAGGTGCCGGCATTGAATTTGGCCATGATTTCATCCACAGTGGCTTGCACGGAGGCAACGATTTCCGCCTCGATGGCTTCAATGGTCTTCACACCTTCGTTGGAAGGCTCGGTAGTAGCTTCGGTGCCTTCAACGGCTACCGTTTCATCCAACGCTTCTTCCAAAGAGGCTTGGGCGTCCTGGTAAGCTGTTTTCAGCTCATCGGACACAGCCAGTAAAATGTGCTTAACGCCGCGAACGCCGGCAGGCACATAGATAGGTGCGCTCTGGCCATAATAGGGGGCCAGCTTGGACATCATTTCATAATTGGCAAAATCGTTAGCGTAGGATTCTTTTTCCGAAGCCACGATCTCGTCGTAATGGGCCTTCACGTCTTCATCGGTTACCGCAAGCTCTTCATCGGTCACGGTTACATCTTTAACCATGGCTTCGTAAGCCTTGTTTAAAAGGGTGTTGTCGATTAAGTATTCCAGGGTAAAGCCTTCGGATTCAGCCACAGCCAGGGTTTCCTCATGGGCCTTGGCCTTGTCTTCATCGGTGGGGTTTTCGTTGCCGGAAAGCAGGCTGGCTTCATAGTTGGCAATAGCCGTATCAAAGCTCGTCTGGGCTTCAGCCTTGTCTTCATCGGTTATGGCAACGCCCAGTTCAGCCGCATGCTGGCGTACCAGTTCATTTTGCACGGCATAGGAAATAGCCATGCTAAAAATCTGCTGCTGGGTGCTTTCGGTGGATACATCGTAGCCATAGGACGAATAGTTGTACAGCAATTCGTTATAGATCTTGGTAATATCGCCAACCGTGATCGATACGTCGTTAATGGTTACATAAACTTTATTCGCATCATAGACGGTAGGTTCCGGTTCGGCCGTTGTCTCGGCGGTCGGTTCAACCGTTGCCGTCGTTTCCGCCATGGCTGCCAGCAGGCCGCCCATTACCATAACCAAGGCGAGCATCAGGGCCATAAGCGTGCTCAACATTTTTTTGTTCATTGTTCAAAGATCCTTTCTTACCCGCAAAAGCTGCGGTTTAACTTCACTTATTATGGCATAGGAAGGGTTTAGATGCAAGGGTTCTATAAAAAGTTACAGTCTGTTCACGATTCCGCCAGCGCGTCTAAAAGCGTTTCCATGTTTTGAAGCATAATTTGTTCATAATACGTCAATGCTTCCTGGCCCAAAGGCCCTGTAACAATAGGGTCCAGCGTGTACACCTTGGCGCCGGTTTCCGCAGCCAGGGTGGTTGCGGCCAGATCGGGGTACTGGGGTTCTATAAACAGCGGCGGGCTATGAAGGTCCCGGACTATATCCACCAACTCCTTTAGCTCCTTGGGATTCAGCGCCTCCCCCGGCTCCCTTTCGATCACCGCCGCCACATTCAGGCCATAAGCCTTGGCAAAGTAGGGAAATGCTTCATGGAATGTAACAATGTCCTTGCCTTGAACAGGCTCCAGGCCTTTTAGCAGCGTTTCATCCAGCTGGGCAAGCCTGTCCAGGTATGCTTGGAGGTTGGCGGTGATCGCCTCGCTATGTTCCGGGAAGGCATCCGCCAGTCCCAGAGCGATGTTTTCCGCCATCAATGCCGCGCCTTTGGCGCTAAGCCACACGTGGGCGTTGCCATCCTCTTCAAGCGGAATCCCCTCCGTGGCAACAATCTGCTTCAATCCGCCAAACTGGGCCGCCACATCCGTTAAAAAGCTTTCCATTCCCGCACCGTTTACAATGAAAACATCCGCCTTGCTAAGGGCCTTCATATCGGCGGTGGTTAGCCGGTAATCATGCAAGCAGCCCACTTCCGGGGCGGCCAGGTTGGTAAGGCTCACATCTGGGATACCTTGAATCAAATTCGCCGTCAGTATATAAATAGGATAAAACGAGGTGAGAATGGCCCCTTCGCTTGAGGCGTTCCCCATTCCCGGCAAGGCCAGGCACAGGGCCAGTAAAACAACAGCAATCTTTCGTTTCATCACTTTCCCTCCTTTTTTCGTTGTAAGTATGACACAAGAAAATAATTTGCGCAAGCTGTTGATTGATGCCAACTAAAATGTAACAATTTATGCTATAATAAATCGTTTTATAAGGAGTGATTCATGTGACGTTTGATCTAATTGTTATTGGCGCGGGCCATGCCGGGTGTGAAGCGGCCCTGGCCGCCGCCCGTTTAGGGCTTCAAACCCTGCTTTTAACTTTAAATATGGACGCAGTGGCTTTAATGGCCTGCAACCCTGTTATCGGCGGCACAGCCAAGGGACATCTGGTGCGGGAATTGGACGCCTTGGGCGGCGAGATGGGCAAAGCCATCGACGATACGTTTTTGCAATCCCGTATGCTCAACCGGGGCAAAGGCCCTGCTGTATACAGCCTCCGGGCCCAGGCAGATAAAAAGCGCTACCAGCAGCGGATGCTAAGCGCCCTGTTCGCCCAGGAGCATCTCACCATCCGCCAGGGGGAAGCCAAGGAAATCCATGTGAAAAACAATGCCGTAAAAGCTGTTCAGACGCTTACAGGCGACTTAATCCCCTGCAAGGCCGCCATTGTCTGTGCCGGGGTATATTTAAAAAGCCGTATCATCATTGGGGATGCCCAATGGGAGGGCGGCCCCCAAGGGCTGCTGCCAGCCACAGCCCTTTCTAACTCTTTAATGGAACTGGGTTTTGAACTGCGCCGGTTTAAAACGGGCACCCCTGCCCGGGTGGATGTGCGCACCATCGATTTTAGCAAGATGGAGCCTCAGCCGGGAGACGAGCCTGTGGTGCCCTTTTCTTTTTTAACCCATAAAAAGCTTGAAAACACCGCCATGTGCTATTTAACCTGGACAAACGAAGAAACCCACCGGGTCATTCGGGAAAACCTTCACCGTGCGCCCATGTACCGGGGGGATATTAAGGGCACCGGGGCCCGTTACTGTCCCAGCATCGAGGACAAGATCAACCGCTTCGCTGATAAGGACAGGCATCAGATTTTTTTGGAGCCAGAGGGGTCCGACAGCCCTGAATGGTATGTCCAGGGAATGAGCTCCTCCATGCCGGAGGATGTACAATGGCAGATGTACCGCACTATTCCGGGGCTGGAAAACGCGGTTTTAACCCGTTTGGCCTATGCCATTGAATACGATTGTATCGATTCTAGGCAACTAAAACAAACCTTTGAAGCCCTGGATTTAGAGGGCCTATATTTCGCAGGGCAGATAAACGGCACCTCCGGCTATGAGGAAGCCGCTGCCCAAGGGCTGTACGCGGGAATCAACGCCGCACTAAAAATCAAGGGCAAGCCGCCCTTTGTTCTTACAAGAGACATGGCCTACATGGGGGTGCTGATCGACGATCTGACCACCAAGGGCACCGATGAACCCTATCGTATGATGACAAGCCGCGCCGAACACCGCCTGACCTTACGGCAGGACAATGCAGATTTGCGGCTTACCAAGCTGGCCTACGACATAGGCCTGGCCTCGGAAGAGCGGATGGCTCAGACCTTGAAAAAGCAGGACGACACGGAGACGTTGGTGGACTTGCTTTTTAAAACCCGCTTGCCCTTGACAGATGAACTGCAAAGCATGGCCGCTTCTTTAGGAGAACCGCCTCTAAACGGCCCTCTGACCTGCAAGGAGCTGCTTTTGCGGCCTCTGATCACCATGAATCACTTAGACGGGTTCATGCCGGAGCTGCAAGAATTTACCCCTGCATCCAGGGAGCAGGCAGAAATTTTGATTAAGTACGACGGTTACCTTAAAAAACAAGCCGCCCAGCTGCAAAAGGCCGTTGCCATGGAAACACGGCTTTTGCCGGAGGATATGGATTATAACAGCATTACCGCCCTACGCATTGAAGCCCGGCAAAAGCTGCAAAAGCAGCGGCCCCGTTCCTTAGGCCAGGCCGGACGTATTCCCGGCGTATCCCCGGCGGACGCCGCAGTGCTGATGGTGTGGTTGGATAAACATTTAAAGGAGCAGGGCCATGAGTAAGAAAAAAGCCATGATGCTGGTGCTGATCGGCGTTGTAATGGTTTCCTATTCAGGGCCGCTGGTCAAGGCGGCGCTTTTAGAAGGGGCCACCCCTATTACCGTGGCTTTTTTGCGCATGGTGCTTTCGGCCTGCTTTATGCTGCCCTTTGCGCTAAAAAAGGTGCTTGGCCACACGGCATTTTACGATTTGAAGAAAGCGCCGAAAAAGGTGCTCTTGGGCACTTTGTTATCGGCCCTTTGTTTGGCGCTCCATTATTTCACCTGGATGACAAGCTTAAACGGCACCTCCACCTTCGCCTCTGTTGCGTTGGTATGTACCCAGCCCTTGTTCGTGGCAGCGCTGTCTTACCTTATCTTTCATGAAAAGATCAAAAAAACCGCCCTGCCAGGCGCAATGATCGCCCTGCTGGGGGCGGCGCTCATCGGCATTAGCGGCTTAACCGGCGCTTCAGGCAATGGTTTGGGGGATATTCTGGCTCTGGCCGGCGCTGTTTTTATGGCTGCCCATTGGCTTTTTAGCCGCAGCCTAAGGCGGCAATTAAACGCCCAGGCCTATACCACCAGCATCTATATCCTAACAGCTTTGATCTTGCTTATTTTGATGCCCTTTTGCGGCGGCTTTGCCCTGCCGGGAAAGAGCTTCCTCTATATTTTGGGTCTGGCCATAGGCTGCACCATGCTGGGCCACGCCCTGTTCACCTATGCCTTGGGCGCCGTATCTGCCAATGTGGTCTCTTTCGCGCTTTTGTTCGAGCCGGTAGGGGCCATGATCTGGGCGGTATTGTTCTTTAAAGAAATTCCCACTCCCTTGCTTTTAGCGGGCGGCGGCTGTGTTTTAGCGGGGCTGGCCCTGTATCTTTATGGAGATATCAAAAAAGTTTAAAACAAAAACAGACTTTTCTATTTGCACAACCGTATATATGGCGAAAGATCTTTCAAGTAAGTACAAAGGAGAAGGCTCATGGTTGAAGCGGCTTTGTTCTTAGAAGAATCCGAAAACCTGTTTAAAAAGCTATATCAGATCAGCTTCGGCCTTTTGCGCAACCATGCCGACAGCGAGGACGCGGTGCAGCAAGGGCTTATGAAAGCCTGGGCAGCCAAGGCCCGCGCCAACCCGGATACCTTCAGGCCTTGGTTGACCCGGATCGTCATCAACGAATGCCGGAACATTCAGCGGCATCGGATGCGGGTCAGCCCAAAGGATGAAATTCTCACCGGCCAATACGATGATCCGCTTTTCTCCGATGTGATGGATGCGGTAAAGAACCTGCCGGACAAATACCAAATGGTATTCACCATGAAATACATTGCAGGTTTTTCCGAAAAGGAGACTGCTGCTGCATTACATCTGCCCCTTTCCACGGTTAAAAACCGCTTGGCAAAAGCCAGGCTTCTCATGCGGGAATCCCTAAGCTTAAAGGAGGTGACCTTCTAAATGAAATTGGATCAAGCTTATTTTGAAAAAAACCTCCCCACGCCCGATCCGGCCTTTGAAACACGGGCGCTGCGAAAGCTTCGCCAGCAGGCCCAGCCACAAAGAAGGCGCTTGCCCATGGGCACGGCGCTGGTGCTGGGAATGCTGCTGATGCTTACCCTGGCCACCGCCTTGGCCATTGGGCTGACCTATTCAAAAGATTTTCAGCACCGCAAAACGGCCAGGGAAGCCGTTATGGAAAAATACCAGCTTACCGAGGATGTGTTTGCTGTTTTAAGTGAATCCATTTCCAAGGACGGGGATACGGACATTTTCACCTATGCGTATGAAGGTGTTCCGGCCATCGGCGTTTACACTGTGGAGCAAAAGGACAACAGGATTCTCAGTGTTTCTTGGAGCCACGACAATGACAAACTGGGCTGGGGGCAAAAAGAAATCGAAGCAATGCTAATGCGCAACCGAACAGTCTACGCTTCTTCACCCTTGCCTGAAAGCAACCTGGATGAAAAGGAGATGCTCAGGCTTGCTAAGGAAACATTGGCGGAAAACGCGGCTTTGGATGAATTAGCCCGTCAAAATGGCCAGGACCCTCAGCGATATAATCAAGGGCTGCCAACAGCAAATGAAATTCAATTGGAAAGGGCACTAAACATAGCTCACGAAGCCCTATCCATAGAATATGGCATTGCCCTTGAATCCTTCAAGGCTGGGGAAACAGACTGCTACTTCTATATTTCGGATACCCGTCAATGGCATTTCTGGGCGTTCCCTATCCAGCGAGAATTCGATGAAAGCTATTGGATCACATTGGACGCGATGGATGGCACCATCTTAAATATGGGCCACGACGCCGGCGGCAACGGCTAACTCATTTAGGAGGACAATTTAATGAAAAATTTCTTGCAGCGTACAGTCTGCTTGGTTCTTGTACTCTTTTTGATGTCAGGCAGCGCTTTAGCCGCCAACGAAAAGGTCTTTGATACAGGGGAGATCACCCTTAAACAGATAGAAGACGGCGAAAAATTCTATCTGGAAAGCGCGGCCGTGTTGGGCGATACTGTTTATGGGCTATTTAATAACGGCGAGGTTCTATCCTTTGTGGCCGGGGAGACAAAAACCCCTGTAACCCTTGGCGCAAATGATTATGGGCTATTCAGGCTGGCAGCGGGGGATGGAAACCTTTACGGCTTCAACCGGGATACGGGGGATGTTTTCCTTATTACCAAAGACAACGCTGAAAGAATTGCCACGGTGGATCTAACCAAGCTACCCCTTGAATGGTCGGAATTTATTTCCCCTTTTGTTATACAGGGCAAGCTATACATGATGATTACCCTTAACTGGGACGGGGATTATGCCCTGCTTTCCTTTGATCTTAGCACAAGCAATGTGGAGATTATTAAGATACAAGGCATACAGGCCATATGCCCCTATAAGGATGACACCCTTTTAGTGGCACGGCTTGAAGGCAGCGTGTGCATATTAAGCCAGGTGGATCCAACCACCTTTGCTGTGACCGATCTTGATTATGCCATCCCCCATTGCGAAAGCTATACCAGCCAAATGTGCATGGGGCTGGCCTATGCTAAGGCCCAGGATACCCTTTATTACATCTACGATGGCAGGCTGTTTTTCGCTAGCCAGGGCCAGCCCTTTCAGGGCAGCGCTACCCTTCCAAGCCGCAGCTTTCATCAAGGCACCCAGGCTTTTGCCCTAAAAGATGGCCGCTATGCTTATGTATGCGATGGGGTGAACGTGGTGGATGCCGCCACGGTGCAAAATCAAAAAACCCTGACCATATCAAACCAATACCCATCGGAGACCCTTTACCGCTTTATGGAGGCTTACAAGGATATCCCCATTGTGCGCTTGAGTGAAAGCCTCAGCGCGTCCGATATCTCCCAGCGGATCTTAGGGGGGGATACCCAGGTGGATATTTACGAGGTGCTTATGGACGGGGATGCCACCGCCCTTAAGCAAAAGGGTTTTATGGCTTCCATGGGGGATAGCGCTGCCATCACAGAAGCGGTAAACGATCTGTACCCTTTTGCCAAGGCTGTTGCCACCGATGCAAACGGCCAGCCTGTTTGCTACCCCAGCGATTGCTATCAATACCTATGGTCTTGCATCCCAAGCATTTTTAAAACCTATTTCGGGGATACCCCCCTGCCGGAAACGTATTTAGAGCTGTTCGACATGATGCTCACCTATGAACAGGATTTTGCCGCCGATCACCCGGAGCACGAGTTCATCGAATGGTTCGATTATGAAAGGATGGTGGCAAAAGTCATCACCGCTTATGCATGGCAATATGAAGACCCGGATTTTCAAGGGCCTATTTTAAAACAGACCCTTGAAAAACTGGCAAAGGTGCAGGCCCAGCGGCTCATTAACGGCCAGATGGATCCAATGGATTACCAGCTAAACACCGAGGTTACCGAATATTTCGGCCTTTTCTCTATGGCCAGCTACTGGGGCTTCCTTACCAATACGGAGGATGAATCAAGCGGCACCCTGCCCATGCTGCCCCTGGTATTTGAAAAAGGGGAGACCCCTGTGATCCCCTGCAAGTTAAAGGTGCTGTTTATAAACCCCAACAGCCAAAACAAAGAAGCGGCGCTCCAATACATTGAATACGCCGCCAATGAGAAGAACGATTTTAACTTTAATATTTATTATTCCCTTCGCCAAAGCGCCAAGTCGCCTTATTTGTACGAAAGCGCAAAAAATCGTTTAGCGGAATACCAGATCGAAGTGGATCGCTGGCAGGAAGCTTTGGATTTGGCTGACGAAGGGGATAAAAGGGATATTCAGGCTAAGTTGGATGAGGCTGTTGCCGATTATGAGCGGTATGAAAAATCCAGCGTTCGCATCTCCAAGGGCGGCATTGAAAACTACCAAGCCTCGGTGTCCATGGTTACCTGCAGCGAAAATTCCCCTTACCTAAGCTACCGGGAGGATGCCCCCTTCGCAAAGACCCTTTCCGCCCTTGCTTCCCGCTATGCAGCCGGGCAATTGAACCTGGACGGATTACTAGCAGAAATTAACCGTACCGTAAAAAAGATGGACAATGAAAGGATGAATTGATTTATGAAGAAGCTTGGGATTTTAGTTACTATTTTAACCTTGGTTTTTGCCATTCCCGCTTTTGCGCAGGAGACCACCATGGCCGATATCACCACCGAATGGGCTAAAGGCCAGCGTTTTTCAACCCAAGCCACGCTGCCGGAGGAAACGGTTTGCCGGCTGCTGGTGACTTATTATCTGGATCAATACCCGGAGCTGTCCCTTTCCCAGCTTAAGGAGTTTGAGGTTCGCTGTTCCCTGATTGACTTAGAAGGGACATTGGTATATTTATGCCAATCCATGACCCATGAGGGTAATATTGCGTTTACGGTAGATGCCATTACAGGGGTGCTGCTCAACACCGCTGTGGATTCCAGCGGAAACGGTTAAAGTCATCATCATACCGCCCGGTTTCCATATGCGCCGAAGAGCTGTTTATGGAAACCGGGCGTATTTTTATGGACAATCACAAAAGTTACATTTAAAACGACGCTTTTGGGTTATTGCGCTCGTCTATAGGGTGAAAGCTCTTTCCTGGGGTTGCTTGCAGCGAAAACACCCCTTACCTGAGTTTTTCACAGGCCAGCGCCTTCAACCAGACCCTTGCTTCCCTGGCCGCACGCTACAACTCCGGGCAGTTGGGCTTGGAGGCCTTCTTAACCGAAATCAACCGCACAGCAAAAAAGATACAGAATGAAAATTAAAGTTTCAAGCAGTGGCTAAAAAACGCCCGAAACCCTTCCCCGCCATCCTCCAAAAGCTTTGGCATATCGTAATAGTATTGCCCTGTTTCTATATGCTTTGAAATGCTATCCAGCGGGAAACCAGGGTTCCGCTTTTCATGAGGGATGGCACAGAGCACAAACCGCTCATAGGCGATATCGTCGCCCATATGCTCATAAATCTCGGTTTCGCTTAAAACCAGGCAAATCCCGTTACGGTATTGGGCGGTCATCTGGCCGCCCATTTTTTGTGCCAAAGCGGAATAATAAGCGAGCATCTCATCATCCGTCAGGCACTTCCCGTTGATGTTCCGCACATGAACCCCCGGCTGAAGATCTGGAGGAACATCTTTAATGTAAAGCCCCGAATCGCAAGAGAAGGTGGGTAACCCTGTTGCTTTAAAATAGGCCACTGCCTTGATTCTGGCGTTTTCCAAAGGGTCGTCGCCACTTTCGTTAACCTCCGGCAATTCTGCCTGAATATCTTTTAAACCGATCACGTTTAAATCCAGCTGTTCCAAATACCGGCGCATAAACCTCAGCTTTGCTTCGTTGCCTGTGCCATATAAAAGTGTGATGCTCATTTGGGTTTCTCCTCATTGATTTTTCTTCGGTACTCGCCAGGGGTGCTGCCCATTATTTGCCGAAAGGTTTTAGTAAAATAGCTTGTATCCAAAAAACCGCATTGGGCGCCAATGTCCCCTATGTTCTGACCAGTTGCGCCAAGGAGCTCCGCCGCTTTTTGAAGCCGAAACTGTCTGACATACTGCATGGGCGGGGTGCCAATGGTAGTGCGAAAGCAGCGCAAGCATTCGCTTTCACTGATCAGGGCACTGGCCGCAATGGTTAGGGTGCTCACTTCCCCGCCGTAATGCTCCTGAATGAATTGGAGCATTGTTTTAATACGTTCCCCATCCCGCAAGTTTTTTTCCGAAGGGCGGCCCAAAGCTTTGGGCTGGTAGCCGGACAAATGGAACACCAGCTGGGATAGGGCATTCCGAATCATAAATTCATAGCCTGGTGGCTCCTTAGCACAGGCCTGCCAGGCGCTTTCGATGGCCCCAATGGCCTCCCTATGCCATGGCTCCTCATGAAAACGGACCGTCTTAAGGGAGATATTCCCGATCAGCGGGCAGATATAATTTTGCCAGAAGATGCTGTCCATACCGCCGCCTACCAAGCGGGGATGAAAAACCACGGAATGAAAAAGACATTGAGAATCCTCTACATCCCAGGCAGCATGAAGAACCCCCGCGTTAATAAAAAAGCCTTCCCCTTTGCTGACAGTATATCTTTGCGCCCCCGCAGCAATAAGGGCCGTGCCTTCCTCCACCACCACAGCCTCCAATTCGTCATGCCAGTGCCAAGGGACGGTATCCTTTGCCAGGTTATCGTAATAGCAGGCAATAGGAAACAGCGCCGTACCATGGTCCGCGATTTCCCGGCCCTGGTGGTTCGTTTCCACTCCGCATAATGAAAGCGCCATACTTTCCTCCATATTGACGGTATTACAACACAAAATGGGCTTTATTTTACTAATCATCCGCCTTTTTTGCTGATATAATTATAACACGCTTTATCTGCAAACGCCATAAGTATTGGAGGTCCGGCCATGATTGATCTGCACATGCACAGCCGCTACAGCGACGATGGGGAATATACCCCTATTGAACTGGTAGCGCAATGCTTGAATAAAGGTATCTCTACCATGTCCATCACAGATCATAATTGCGCAAGAGCCAATAGCGAGGCCCAGGCTGCTGCCAAAGAAAAGGGCATTGCTTATATCCCAGGCATTGAGATCGATTGCGTGTACGAGAATACGGATTTCCATGTTTTGGGCTATGGGATCGATTTTCAAAGCGAGGACTTTAAGCGCATTGAAAAAAACATCGAGGATCAGAGTTTCCAGGCTTCTTTAGAACGGCTAAGCAAAACCCAGATGATGGGCTTTATGGTAATGGAAAAGGACATGTGGGCTTTATCCAAGGATACCCTCTGGCCCGGGAGCTGGACAGGGGAAATGTTTGCAGAGGTCATACTGGCCATGGCGGAATACAAGAACCATCCGCTTTTAAGCGCTTACCGTCCAGGAGGCTCCAGAAGCGATAACCCTTATGTGAATTTCTACTGGGATTATTACGCCCAAGGAAAGCCCTGCCACGTAAGAATGGCCTACCCGCCCATGGAGGCGGTTGTGGAGATACTTCACCGAAACCATGGGGCTGCGGTGTTGGCTCACCCTGGGGTGAACCTTAAAGATAAAGCACATTTCCTTGATGGAATTCTTGGGCTCAAATTAGATGGCATTGAAGCCTTTAGCAGCTACCATACACCTGCCCAGGCTGCCTACTTTGAACAAGAAGCGCTTAAGCGGGGGCTGTTTGTAACCCGGGGCAGCGATTTCCACGGCAAAACCAAGCCCGCCATTTCCTTAGGCGATACCATAGCCAAATCCTTTGCCTGACAAAAGCTCAGGCAATTTTTTATGCAACGTGAAAAAACAGCATGGCTATCCGTCTAATAGATGTAACGTTACAAGAGGTGATTGAAATGGATCGTGAATTCTTCGTGCATGAGATCAGCAGCCGGGATGAAATGATGTACCGGGTTGCTTTTACCATCCTTCGCAACGATGACGATTGCAGGGATGCCTTGCAGGAAGCCGCTTTGAAAGCCTGGGAGAAAAGGGGAAGCCTTAAAGAACAAAAGCTTTTCGGCACTTGGATCACCCGCATTCTGATTAACGAATGCTACAACATTCAAAGAAAGCGGCGCAAGCTGATCCCCTTGGAGGATGCGCCCGAATTGGCCGTTCCGCCGCCGGACCCCACCTTGGCCCTGGCCCTGATGGCTTTGCCTGAAAAGCTCCGGCTGCCTTTGGTGCTCCAATACGCTGAAGGAATGGATCATATTGAAATCGCCCAGATTCTGCATTTGCCACAATCCACCGTGCGGGGACGAATCCACCGCGCTAAAACCAAATTAAGAAAGGAGCTGGAGGCTTAACCATGCGTGATATGAAAAACGCTTTTAGACCCATGCCCAATCAATGCCGGGATGCCCTGATGGCTGCCGCTTGCTCCGTTAAGGAGGAAGAACCTATGAAGCGTACCACTTTCCGCGTGGCGTTGATCGCCGCCGCCATTGTCGTAGCCACCATGGCCCTGGCCTTTGCCGCTGGACAATTGGGTTTGTCGGATTTATTTAAAAACAGCTACGACACCAATCTGCCTGAATCCGCTAAGACAGCGTTATCCGATACCGAGCAAAAATCCTACGTTGTGGGGCCCCTGACCATTACCCTTCGGGAAACCCTTTCAGATGGCCGCCTGGCTTATGTGACGACCCAGGCCAAGACCACTGATGGAACCAAAGCGGCCATCTATATGGAAATGCCCCAAAAGGCTGATGGGCCAATCTATCTTGTATCCTCTTACTTGACCCTTGATGAAAAGCACCTGACTGGCAGCGAAGAAATGATGGATGCCATCCCGGGCGAAGATGGCTCCGCTTTGTTTGTGCACATGCTTATGACCAATCCCGACACCCTGTCCGAAACCCTGAATGGCACCTTGAATCTTCTCGTCCGCCAGATGGACCCCAAAACCCGCTTGGAAATTGAAGCTTGGCAGTTGGAAGATGCGATTGCCATCCCTGTAATAGGCGTAACGGCAGAAAAAACCTATATGCCCCAAGGCGAAGCCATTTTAGCAGGCTACACAGTAAACAGCGTTAAAGCGGAAAAAACCTGCGCCGGGGTTTACTTGACAGCCACCCTCACCGCGGAAGAAGGAACCTTAGAAAGAGATGTCTACTCCCTTTATAAGTTTGTAGAGTTTAGGGATAGCAAAGGGCAACGCTTCCCGGTGGGTATCAGCTTAACAGGCAGCATCGATCATGATAATTGGCCCACAGTGACCATGACCGAAATGATCAGCCTGGACGATCTGCCCGATAGCTTCCAATTGGTGGAGAATAAAACCGTTATCCTTAAATAACCCCTTTGGGCAGGGCTGTTGCAAAACAGTCCGCCCTCTTTTGCACAGGAGGCATTTTATGAAGTTCAAATCCGGCTTACTTGCCCTGTTAATCCTTTGCAGCATAGGTTCCCAGTCCATGGCGGAAACCCTTCATACTTATAGGGTTTATTCGGATGACTTTGAAAGCAGCGCTGCTTACGAAGCCTTTGTCAAAGGCCATCCAGGGGTAACCTTTCAAAGCTACCAAAACGATTATTCCTTTCCCAATGTCGCAGCGGAAACCTTTGATCTGCTAGAAAAGAACGATTTTAACTTTGATCTGTTTTCCATTGATACCACTCTTTATGATTGTCAATGGTTTATGTCAAGCGGGCTTTGCGCCGATCTATCGGAATCGGAAATCCTTCAACAAGCCCTTGGCCGGATGCATGGCCCTGTTCGGGATCGATTGATGTACGATGGGAAGATTTACGGTATTCCCAGCCACATTAGCTTTAACGGCCTGTGCTGGGTAGCCGAAACCTGGGCGGCGGCAGGCTTAACCCAATTGGACGTTCCTACATCCTATGCAGAGCTTTTGGATTTTCTTGAAAAATGGGCGGCGCGGGTCAAGGAAACGCCGGAGCCTAATATCCGCGTGTTTGCTTATTTTGATGAAGGCCTGTACAACATCGGCTCCTATACCCGATTCTTAACAGAAATATTATTGGATTGCTATACCATCCAATGCGAATACGCAGGCGAAATACCTACGTTTGATACCCCCGCCTTCCGTGAACTATTAACCCGAACCAAAGCCGTAGGAAATGCGCTATTTGAAACAGAGCCCTATGTTGAAGAAGGAAAAAAGACGCTGCTTAATAATGACCCCGGCTGGTTAATGGAAGCCGTTCCTACTTATATGATCCCCGCCAGGTTAACGGCTGATCAGCCCCTACTAATCAAAGGCGTAATGGATATTCATTTGGCAGGGGCACAAAGCGAACACAAAGACCTGGCTATGCAGTACCTTGAAGCCGCTGCCGATTACCTTGGGCAGCGTACCCACATCCTTGCCTACATGGACAGCGAGGATAACGACATTGTTTCCCCGCAGTGGCTCAAGACTTATCAGCAAAATGGAGATGTGCTCTATTTCCCCGGTCCCGGCCCTTTCCCTGTGCGAACAGGCGCTCACTGGAAAATGAGACTGCTGATTCAAAGCTTTTCCATAGATGAGATCCATGCCGACACCCTTATATTAGAATTGGATAAGCTTGTAGAAAGCAACAAGTGAATATGGTATAATTCCCCCAAGGAGTTGATGCAAAAGTGAAACAGGACGTACCGCAATTGCTGTTCTCTTCCAGGGGGGATTTTCACACCTGGCTTTTGGAAAACGCTCAGACCAGCGAAGGGGTCTGGCTTGTCTTTGGCAAAACCAAAGCCCTTAAAACCCTGTCTGCCAACGATGCGCTAGAAGAGGCACTGTGCTTTGGCTGGATCGACGGACAGATGCAAAGCATCGACGAAAGCAAATACATAAAGTATTTTGCCCGCCGCCAGACAAAAAGCGTTTGGTCGGAGAAAAACAAGAAAACCGCTCTTGAATTAAGGGCAAAAAAGCTTTTGACCGAGCTAGGCGAAAAAGCCATTGAGGCTGCCATGAAAAACGGCATGTGGGATGCCGAAAAACCCGCCCAAGCGAGTGATGGGCAGGTAGACGCTTTAAAAGAAAGGCTGGCAGGCCGCTCCCCTGCTTACGAAAACTTTATGAACATGTCTCCCTCTGTGCAGCGCACCTACACCAGGCGTTACCTTTCTTTTAAAACCGAGGAAGCCCGGCAGCGGGATTTTGAAAAGATTGTGGATCGGCTGAACCAGAATTTAAAGCCCATGTGAAGAGGTGGGATGAATGAAAATCGTCGTAATCCACGGCCAAAGCCATAAGGGCATTACTTACACCATGACCCATACGGTGCTAAAGCATTTGCAGGGTTCCGAACCCGAAATGCAAGAATTTTTTCTGCCGATGGATGGGCCGGACTTTTGCGTTGGCTGCAACCAATGCTTTATCAAGGGTGAAGACCATTGCCCGTCTTCAGAAAAAGTACAGCCCATTGCCAAAGCCATCGAATGGGCGGACGTGGTCATTTTAGATAGTCCAGTGTATGTAATGGAAATGAGCGGTTCGCTAAAAAACATGATGGATCACTTGGCTTACCGCTGGGTAACCCATCGCCCTCATGGCACCATGTTTACCAAGGTAGGTGTTACCATATGCACCGCAGCAGGCGCACCGGCGGGAGGTGTAGCCAAATCCATGGCCCGCCAGCTTAAATGGATGGGCTGCTCCAAGGTGTATCGCTTCCCATTCGTATCCAACGCCATGACGGTTAAGGATATTAAACCAAAGAAGAAAGCAGCCATGGAACGTCAGGCGGAAAAAATCGCAGAATCGGTTAAAAAACGTGTGCCCAACCCCCGGCCCAGCCTAAGAGGCAAGGCCGCCTTCGCCATCTTTAGAAAAATGCAATCTGGTTCTGGTGCGGCTTGGAACCCTACAGATCGGGATTGGTGGGTGAATCAAGGGTGGACAAAAAACCTGCGGCCCTGGAAAAAGTAATTGGTTCATGATCCGGTAGATTTATAATGCCTCAGGCCCAGCCGAAACAGCCCATAGCTGGGAAACAAAAACAGCAGCCCAATTAAAGGCATCAGCATAAAAAGGATGCCTTTTTCCATATGTAAAGACTTTCCCGTTTGTGCTATAATTCAAGGTAATTTCTGCTTTGATGAGGAGGCACCATGTATTTTGACAGCCGGGCCAGGGATTTTGATACGTCTTTGCGGCAGAACCGGGCAAAGATTATAGCGGATACCATTGGGAAGTGCATCCGCCCCGAATATAAAACAGCCATGGAGTTCGGCTGCGGCACAGGGCTGATTGGGATGGCGTTAACAGACCGTTTCGATTCCATTCTTTTTGTGGATTCTTCCAGGGAAATGGTACGGAAGGTACAAGAAAAGATTCCCGATTTGCCCTGGGCTAAAGCAATACAGATTGATCTGACCCAGGAAACGCTGGACAGGCGGTTCGATTTTATTTTTTCTTCCATGGTTCTGCACCATATTATAGATACCCCTGATATCTTATCGGTTCTGTTTGCATTGCTGAACCCAGGGGGAACCCTTGTCCTAGTAGACCTTGAGCCTGTGGCTCCAGCCTTCCACATTGCCGAACCGGGCTACAGTGGGCACCATGGATTCAAGCAAAGCGAAATGGCCCACATGCTTCAGCTCGCAGGCTTTGGAGAAATTCAATCAACCGCCTTTTATAAGGGCGAAAAAGACGTGGGCAGCCAATTGGTTCCTTATTCGCTTTTTATAGCCAGCGCCAGAAAAAGCAATGAAAAGTGCGTCATCATTTCCGGCGGCAGGTTTACGCCGAAGCTGAACACAGGCAATGGGGCTTTTATTATCGCTTGTGACCGGGGGTATGATTATGCCAAAAGAGCCGGCATCCAGCCTCACATGGCCGTAGGGGATTTCGATTCATATTCCGGGGAGATTGAACCGGGCGTTGCCATTGATCGTTACAAAAGCGAAAAGGACGATACGGATACCATGATCGCCGTTCGGCACGCGGTAGCCCACGGGTATAAGGATTTGACCCTGCTTTGCGCCTTAGGCGGCCGATTCGATCATACCTATGCTAACTTGCAGGCCGCCGCTTTCGCCGCCCAAAGTGGAATGAAGGTAACGCTGTCCGATGATGAAACGGTGATCTACGCCATAAGTCGCCAAAGTCTTCAGTTAAAAAGGCAGGAGGGCTTTTCCCTTTCCCTTTTCGCCTTTACAGACACCTGCACAGGGGTAACCACAAAGGGCCTGAAATACCCCCTGGAAAACGCTGTTTTAGAAAACACTTTCCCTGTGGGCACCAGTAACGAATGGGCAGCGGATGAGGCGGAAATCACAGTAAAGGATGGGGTTTTGCTTATTATTTTGTCCAAGCTTTTTCCATAAAAAAAGAAAATTTATTTCCGATTGCGAATAAATATGTGTTTATTTGCCTGATCTATGAATAAAATCATCAGTGAAGGCGACATTTTTATGGAGGAGGACTTATTATGAACATCGTAAACATCCTGATTCAGCTGGTATGCGGGGGCCTGGGCGGCATTGGCGCCGGCAAAGCACTGCCGAAGCTCTCCCTTGGCAATGTAGGTAATATCATTGCCGGTATCGTGGGCGGCGTAGGCGGCACCCAGCTGCTCGGCCTGCTTGGCCTTAGCGCCAACACCACCGATATCACCGGCATTCTTACCAGCGTCCTGGGCAGCGGCGTAGGCGGCGGCATACTAATGGCCATCGTATCTGCTGTGAAAACCGCTATCGCGAAAAAGTAAAAGGGTGAAATACATAAGGTGAGTGATCCAGTGCGTTCAGCGAACGCAAAAAGCGAGGCATAGTCGGGGAGTGAAACGAGCAATGCACAGCAGTGCGATGCTTCAACGACCGGATCAGAGCCCAGCGTAAACCCTGCTGAAAACAAAAAACAGGCGCCAGGTCAAGAGGGTGAAACGATTCTTGACCTGGCGCCTGTTTTTTGTTTTCAAGAGGCTACGGTTAAGGGAAAAATCCCTTAACAATCCCTTCATTTTACGCCAACCTTAACCTGTACCCCATTTTATACACCGTTTCAATTCGTTCGCTGCCTAATTTTCGCCTTAGGCGCTGAATATGCACGTCCACCGTGCGGGTTTCGCCAATCGCCAAATACCCCCAGGCGGTTTTAAGCAAATCCTGCCGAGATACTGCCGTATCCGGGGATTGCATCAGTGCTTCTAAAAGGGCGTACTCCTGGGCGGTTAGCTCCAGAGGCTTGCCATCCATGGAAGCGGTTTTGCTGCACAAATCCAGGCTTAAATCGCCGCATGCCAAGCGCTCCCGGGTTTCTTGCAAAAGCGCTTCCACCTTGGCCACCAATTGCCGCCCGTCAAAGGGGCGCAGAATCACATCCGCCAAAGCATGGTATAGCTTCAGCAGATGATCCTTGCATTGCGGATCGTGCGAAATAAACAAAATGGGGCAGGCGATAGGCTCCAATGACAGCATAAATGGATGGCACTGGGCCCAAGGCATTCTGGCATTTAAAATAACCAGATCCGGCGGCACTTCATCCCGTGCCTTTTGAGCATCCTCAATGGTGTGCACGGCGGTGCAGGCATAGCCTGAGCGCTCTAAAACGTTTTGAACGCGGCGGCTTAGATTCATGTCCTTTTCCACTAACAAAATTGGCATTGTAAAGTCACCTCATATATATAACGCTCTTGAGGTGCTAAATGTTTCGTTTATTTGGAAAAAATTTATGAAGGGCCGCAGCCATGATGGCGGAAAACGGTGCAACCGTTACCAAACCAAAGGAACCCACCAGGGTTGTGAGTATTTCGCTGGCCACATATTTAAGATTCAAAATGTCGATCACCGGGGTACCCTGGCCTTGAAAATACATCAAAAGAGACAAATAACTGCCGGAATAAGCCAACATGAGGGTGGTGGTCATGGTGCCAATGACGTTTCTACCCACCGCAAAGCCAGATTTAAGCAGCTGCCTGGAGGAAATATCCGGGCAGTTTTGAATCAGTTCTTCCGATGCGGAGGCGATATCCATACTCAAATCCATCAGCGCGCCGGAATTGGCGATGAACACCATAGACAGGAATATCTCCCGAATGTTCAGCTGCATGCTGCTTTGGGATAGAATAGGCACTACATAAGGCAGGTTTGTACCATCCAGCTTTAAGAGGTTGCCAAACGCAAAGGAAAGGATGCCAGTTACCAGCGTGCCCAATAAAGAACCCAGGATGGCCGTCAGAGCTACACGCGAAAACCCGGCGACCAACAGATCGATGAGCACAGTTAAAACCAAAACGGTAACCAAGGCCCCCAAGATTGGCGAATACCCGGCCAAAACCAATGGAATCAGCCATTTCCAAACGATCATCACACTGGCTACCAGTGAAACCAACGCCCCGAACCCGCTCACTCCGCCAAACACTGTTAACAGAAGGCCAAACAAGGCAAAGAGCAAGGCCTGTTCATCGATCCGGTAATGGTCGATTAGCGTGGCGGCAGTGGGCTTACCTTCTTTCATGGTCAGCATGGCCAGGGCTTTATCGCCCACTTTAAATATCTTATCTTTTTCCAAGTCCGTGTTTAGATGGTTAATGGCTTCAAGTTCTGTGCCATTGAACGCGCCGCCCTCTATGCGCACGGTTAGATGCTGCGCCCCGGAATAGACAATACCCATAGGCAAAAGCATACTGTTATCGCAAGCCAAGACCTTTACGCTTACACGAGGAGCTGCCTGATGGGCCATAGACCCATCAGGCAGGAACGCCATAGCGATACACAGTGCGCCAACGACGATACAGAATATCCAATTACGGCGTTTCTGCGCACCAGTTTTACCAGCGCTTTCAGAAGGATACTTGGAGGGTTGCGCCCCTCCAATGCCTCCCTGGGCTTTGAATTTGCCTGCCATCTTTACAGCCCCATGATGGCCATGGTCTTTTTGAAGATGTCCGTGTTATCATAGCTGCCAGAGAACTGCTCGGCACCTACGCCCATGGCGTAAACAGGGATTTGGAGACCGGTGTGGGAGTAAGAAGTGAAGGCCACGCCCGCTTTGTTGTTCAGAATATGGCTCACTGCCATGGAAAGGGGTTCGTAGCCGCCGTAAGCGAGCATTTCATCGGCACCGATGGCACGCTGGCCTTTAGGCAGCATGGAAAGGGTGTATGCATCCTTCAGCTTAAGAAGCTCGCTGCTATCCAAGGTCAAAGCCTGATCGGCAGTTGCGGTGAGGCCGTAGCTTGCTTCAATAATAGCCAGGGCTTCTTCAAAGGTGTTGCCATTCTCACGCATAGCGGCGATCTGCGTATCGAAATCGTTAAAAGAGATATTTTGGGCAGCTAAATAGTTAAAATGGGTTTCATATGCAGTGGTAGCAAACCCGATGGTCAAGCCGCCGGTTTCATGGTCGCCGGTAACGACAATCAAGGTTTCATCGGGGTGAGCATTGGCAAAGTTCACAGCAACCTGCACTGCATCGGAGAAGGCCAAGGTTTCCATAATGGAGGTTTTGGCGTCGTTGGCGTGGCAGCTCCAGTCGATCTTGCCGCCTTCTACCATCATGAAGAAGCCGTTTTCATTCTCCAGCACATCAATGCCCTTTTGGGTCATTTCAGCAAGGCTCAGAGAATCAACCCCTTCAGACACCAAGCGCTGACGATCTACCTCGTACTGCATAGCCATTGCATTGTCAGGATCGGGTACAACAGCCAGCACCTTACCGGATTCGCTATTTAGGGCACGGATGGCTTCATTGGTATCGGCAACAGCAAATCCATTGGCCGTTGCTACTTCGAACACATCGATCTGATCCTTCTCCTTGCCGGCTGGCAAGAGATAACGGCCACCGCCCAGGAAGTCTACCGTTTCGCCGCCCACGCCCTGGATGGCAATATCGTAATAGAGGCTGCGGCTTTGTGCCTTGGAATAGTAAGCAGCGGGGGTAGCATGATCCAGGGACACGGTTGTAATTACGCCGATCTTTTTACCTGCCTCCTTGGCATATTCGGTAATGAGCTTGAAAGACTCGGTCTTATCTACATTATAGTTGATCACGCCGGAAAGCGTCTTTTCGCCGGAGGCCATGGACGTGGCGGTAGAAGCAGAGTCCGGGCAAAAGGAAGTGGCATCATAGGTGGTCATAAGGCCCACAGAGGGGAACTGGGTGAAGGAAAGATGCGCGGGGGTGGGTAGGGTGGCTTCAGGGTTTTCAAGGGTGCCCAGGTAGTATTGGGCAGCAGAAATCTGGGGACTGCCCTGGCCGTCAGCGATAAACATGAATACGTACTTGGGCGCCGCAGCGGTTTCCGCCACAGCGGGAATGCAGCCCAGCATGACCAGAAGGGCTAACAGGATAGATAAACCTTTTTTCATTCTTTCATTCCTCCTTAACATTTACGGGCTTATTGTAAAGGGGCAATGTTAGAGAAATGTGCGCCACAGGTTAAGAGAGCGTAAAGTAATCAACCAAAGAGCACGAAAAAAATATTAAAGAAACCAGCCATAAAAAGGATATTTTGCTTTGGTGAAGAATATGATTTCCATATATGTATGGCACGAGGCTGCCAATAACAAAATAAAGGGAGTGATTGTTCTATGAAAAAGTCGGTTTGGGTACTGGTCATCGTTATTGTGGTTGCGGTTGTTGCCATTGCAGTTGTTTTAAATGACCGAAACCAAGCCAATTCTGCGCTAAGCGGTTTGCAAAGCCAGCATTCGCAGCTCCAAGCAACCATGGCTGAAGATGCCGCTGCCGCTGCAGAAGCCCTCAAAGAAAAAGAGCAGGAAGTGGCCGACTTAAACACGGCGGTTCAAGAACTGACCACTGCCAAAGAAGCCACCGAAAAGGATTTGGCCGAGCATAAAGCCAACTTGACCGCCTCCCAGGGCATGGCAGACGCGATCAGTACCTCCTTGGAGGAAGCGAACAAAGAATTGGCCGATGTGAAAGCCCAGCTGGCTGCCACCCAAACGGAAGCGGCTGCATCTAAAGATTCTGTAAACCTGCTGACCGAAGAAAAGGGCGCTTTGGAAAAAGAATATGCGGCACTGAAAGCCGATCATGAAACGCTGAAGGGCGAAGCTGAAGCCGCGCTGACCAGCGCGAAAACCGATGGTGAGAGCCTGTTGAACACGCTTAAATCCGAAGCTGAAAAGGCTTTAGGAGAAGCGCAGGAAAAGCTCGCCCAGACGGAAGAAAGCCTCAAGGCCGCTTTGGAGGATAGCGCAGTCCTTAAGCAGGCCAAAGAAGCCGCCGAAGCTGCATTAGCCACCGCCAAAACGGAGAGTGAAAAGCTGTTGGCAGCTGCCAAGACCGAAGGTGAAAAATGGGCAGCGGACGCTAAGGCCGAAGGCGAAAAATTAGCCGCAGCAGCCAAAGCTGAAGGCGAAAAGGCCCTGGATGCTGCTAAGGAAGAAGGCCAGAAGGCCCTGGATACCCTTAAGGCCGATGGTGAAAAGGCATTGTCTTCCGCAAAAACACAAGCAGAGAAGACCTTGAAAGTAGCTCAGGAGGAAAGCGGAAAGCTGAAGACCGATCTGGATGCCCTGGGTGCCCAGGTGGCCGATGCCGCTGCGATTTACGAAGCCATCGTTTTAGGCAACACCTCTGATCTGGATACGCTGATCGCCGCCTTTGAAGAAAAGTATCCCGATTCCGTTTTCAAGTTTCCTGTGCCTCAGGTACCGGCAGCTGTAGTAACCCTGCAACCGTCCCCAGCCCCCAGCGCAACCTGATGAGAGCATAAGCAAATTAACGGTTCAATGTCAATAGTTGGGGTAAAATCCAAGTAGACAAAGGCAAGAAGAGAGCCCAGAGCGAAAGCAAATGGCTCTCTTCTTGCTTTAAGAGGCCAAGAGCATATGCCAGCCGGACCATTCCTCGCTCCATTCCACCATTTCGGTGCCTTCTATCCAGGTGCTGGGCGTACCCGCCTGCAGGAACGTTAACCGAACCGCGTACCGCTGCTTTTTATCCCATCGGGGAATGGACTGGGCGCAAGACCAGCCCCCTGCCACAAAAACATCCCCCTTGGAACCGCTCATGGCCAATTCTTGTTTGACTGTGGTAATTTGGTTAAACCCTGTAGCATACAGGCACATTACAATCTAATACCCTTTTGAGGGTGGGAATGCCAAGGAAACCAGGGGAATGTTCGCCGATTCATTCCCCTTTGGTTTCCCTGGCGACCCTTCCTAACCCCTTTCAACGGCAAGTTAGTTTTTGTAGGTTCGTTCGAGGTGCAATAACATACTCCGTATAGAAACGGGGCAGATTTTCCATCCTGCGCGCCTTCTTCTTTTTTGGCAGAACGTATCAAATCATATAAAGCTCAAAAATAAAGTCCAAGCGGGGTGCACTTCCCGCTTGGACTGGGGTTGGTTTTACTTACCTATTTGTCTTGCCAGGAAGTTCAACTGCACAAAGTACGCGTCCCTTAGTGCCTTCCGTCCCTTAGTGCCTTGTTAGTGCCTTGCTTTGTGCCTAGATTGTACCGTCTGGATGATGTTTTACATCAAAGTCATTTGCCTTTATTTCGATTATATCCAACAATTCACATTCGCCAATTGTTTCACCACCTGCATTAAGGCAATATTTTTCTGCTATGTTTATCGACTCTGTAAAGCCCCAATTTTCGCCTTGACAATAAGGTGAAAATTTTTCACCATAGGGTAACTCTATGATACCGCTGTACCATTTATGCTGTTGCATATTGGAATCTTCGCCCAAGTATACTACATTACACATAATCAATTGTTTTTTTGTATTGAAGGAACACCAGAAATTGTCACCAAAAGGTTTCACTTTGGGAACTCCAACACAAGGGCTATCATACACTTTAAAATTAGCCTTAAACCGTATCATCTCTTTTCCTCCTATTGACCAAGAATTTTGATCGTTGCCGAAACTGCACTATTAAAAACTGGTAGTTTTTCTGCGTAGACTGTTAGAGTGCCGGCTCTGAATATAGAGGGATCCACCCCACCGAGGTAAAACTCTTGTAACATTGATTTTGGTAATTTGACTTGTACAATAACACAACACAACACAGGGGACGGGGACGGTTCCCTGTGTTACATTAAAATGGTAGTAAAGTGTGGATATTATTGATTTTATTTGCGCTCAAGGCGAGATGGAGTAATGGTTAAAAATAAAATTATTTAGTTTTTCACCAACACAAGGAACCGTCCCCTGTGCTCTTGTGCTCTTTCCTCGCGATTGTTAGGAGTCTATCCATTCATGCCCATTTTCTTCGCACCACTTGATTGCAATCTCTCTTTCCAAAGTGGATGCAAAATCCCAGTAAGCATCTTCAATGTTGTTGTCCTCACAGTAACAATGGGTTTTTGATACAAATTCATGTTCAAGCTCATCTAAATCGGGAGAGATGTTCAATGAAAATCTCGGATATTTATTAATGCCATAATCCTTGACATTTTTATATGATCCAAAGGTTTCATCAAGATATTGTTGGCGAATATAGCCATTAGATAGATATGGAAAATAATATTTATCCGGTGGTGGATTTGCCAGTAGATTTTCATGCCATTCTTTTTGTTTTCTTTCTTTTTCGCTCGGTTTCCATGTCTCACATTTTAAAAGACCTGTTTTCAAATCAACATATGAGCGATGTGTGAACAAAGAATATGTTAGTTGAGAAATTGAAAAAATCATTTTTATCCACTCCTTTTTATATTACGGAACCGGCATGCCAAACCAGATATGGAAGCTATGATCAGCATTATGATAATGCCCAAAATAGTTGATTCCGTGAACCTCCGGCGGACCGAAATTACCAAAAGTGACTGCTAACAATTTTGCATCTGATTGAAGTTCCGTGTATACTCCGAATTTCTTTTTTCCATATTTACTTTGCATACCACTTATTAACGTAGCCGTTTCAAGAAAAATGACGGTTGTAGGATACGACATTCCGGGTGTAAGCGTGTGAAGATATCCTGTGCTATCTAAATATGCAAGATAGTATTCGCTTTTTGTTTTTTCATCACTTGCAATGACATCGGCTAATGGCTCCCTTTTTGCATAGGTCATAGTTGTAGGTTGCGCGATTATGGTATCTTCTACTTCAGAAGGTGCGAAAATATCATATTGCGATGATGACAAAATGCGAGGTGTCTGTTTTGGCTTTGCAAAAGAACCCATAAATAGCCCTATAATAGCTGGTACTACCCAGTCGATAAAAACTGCCGCACCACCTATTGCAGCAACCACATGTCCATCGCTATCAACGCCAGAAATAGGAACGTTAGAGCAGTAACCAAAAGCATTGTGACTTAGTATCTTTTTAACACTTCCAAGAAAGTTATCCGCATTAATAAACCTACTCTTGTCGGGATCATAATACCTACTCCTAAGGTAATACAGCCCGGTCTCCTCATCATACACATACCCCCGATACCTAAACGGGTTCAAGGTACCCAGCGTATTCGCCATAGCGCCCGACTTATGAATCAGCTTTCCCCAAGCATCGTAGGTATATTGTACCACCTTGCTACCGTTTGGGTCAACAATGGCAATGATATCCCCTTGCAGGTTATGCAGATAACCATACTTTAAGCCATTGTATTCTACTATGCTGGGCCTGTTCTGTCCGTCGTAGAAGAAGTG
>JAVBTR010000075.1:0-17929 GCA_031556065.1 Eubacteriales bacterium
GATTTTACGGTCGTTTGTTCGGGCAAGGTAGGAATTTCTACGAAATTCCACCGAAAATCGCCGCACATGTCGCCGATTTCGGAATGAAGATCGGAGGACCGCGGTCCTCCGATACCTCCTAGGGTTTGTTGATGGTCTGAACCCCGGGTCAAGCCTTGCCCCGGGGTTGTTTTATGCTTTCATTCGTTATTTTATGGGGGTAGCTCCGTTTCTTTTAAACATGAATGGCATGATCGGCTTTTACGTTTTCGCCGCCGTAAACCCGGGCGTTGGTCCATAAGGCATCGGGATCTGCCCAGAAGGGGTGGCTTTCGTTTAGGCCAAGCGGCAGGAACACCGAGGAACACAGGTAAAGAGAACCGATGTTAATGTATTCTTCCGCCAAGGCTGGCTGGTGGCCCAAGACCCCCATCAGCAGGAAGCCGCTTTCATCCAATAGGGGGGCCTGTAAAGTACGCTGTAGGACGCTGGTTAGTGCGCAGCGTACTTGAGCGGGGGTGACTTCTTCCGGCAAAAACCCTTCCAAAGCCGCCTGGGAGAGAAGCTGGAAAGCGCCAAAGCGGTATACGATGGAGCGGCCCACCATGGGGTAGGTCCCTTCCGGGGAAATAAGCCGCTCCAGCACGGCGGCATAGCGCTGGGCCCTTGTAAGGACCACCGGCAGAGCCTGTTCATAGGCGGGCTTGATTGTTTTAAAGTAGATCAGCACATCCACAAACATAGGGTGGATAACGAAGCTGTTGTAATAGTCGTTGTGTACCGACGTGCCATCGCCATAAATGCCGTCACCCTTGTACCAATCCTGGTAGAAGCGGTGAAAAGCGTTATCTACCCGGAACAGGTCCGGCTGCCCCCCCAAGAGGCTGATCCCTGCCTCTACCATAGCGGAGAACAAAAGCCAGTTGCTTTGACCGGGCACAATCTGACGGGCGGTTTGAAGGCAGGCCAGAAGGTTTTTCCGAACCTTGTGGTCTAGGGCTTTGCAAAGGGCATTTGGGGCCCTGAGAAGGCCATGGCAAAGGAAGGCGGCGTCTACCAGGGGTTGGCCTATGTCTTTGCCATCGAAAACCATGCAATCGGGGGAATCCGGGTCGGTGGCGGCATCCAGGCATTTTAAACATAGCTCCCTATAATAGGCCTGCTGCTGCTTTTCTTCCTCCGCAAGGCCATTGACTTCCAACCAGGGAGCAATGCCGCACAGACTGCGGCCAAAGGCCTCCAGAGGGGCGTAAGGGGCACGGGCGGGATTGACTTCTAAGGGAAATACATTTTTGAATTGTTTTTTCGCCAGGCTTTCAAATACAAGACCAACGATGCGCAGCATTGTGCTAAGCCAATAAGCGCGGGTGTTGTTCATTTAAATCATCCTTTCGAATTGCGGGTGTAACGCAGGATTTTGCTTAAAACCAAATCAAGATTAATAGGCTTTTCCAAATGGTCGTTCATTCCGGCGGCCAGACACTGCTCAATATCGGATTTAAAGGCATTGGCTGTCATGGCGATAATGGGAATGGTGGCGCTGTTTTTAAGGCCGCTTTGCCGTATGGCCAGGGTGGCGTCGTAGCCGTTCATTACAGGCATTTGAATATCCATAATAATGATATCATAGCTTTCCGGCGCTGCCTGGTACATGGTTACCGCTTCCTGGCCATTGAAGGCGCAGTGAATATGGATGCCTGTGTCTTCCAGCAGGGCCACAAAAATATCACGGTTCACTTCGATATCCTCGGCCAAAAGGAGAGTGAGCTTGCTTAAATCCAGTTTGCCCTCACTGATGGAAATATTCTTTGGCTGGCTTTGGGTTCCCAGTGTGATTTCAAAACTGAAAGTGGCTCCTTCGCCCGGTTGGGATTCGGCCCAAATGCGCCCACCCATGCGCTCCACCAGCTCCTTGGCCATGGAAAGCCCGGCGCCGGCGCCGCCGAAAGCCCGGGTATTGCTGTTATCGCCCATTTCAAACAGGCCGAACACCCGGTCCAAGGCCTCCGGGTTAAGGCCAATGCCGGAATCTGTAACGCTGAAGCGGAAAGTTCCGGTATCGGCAGTAGCGGCTGTCTGTGCAGCATTTAAAACGATGGAGCCATTGACAGGCGTAAACTTGATGGCGTTGGAAACAAGGCAGCTGATAATCTGCGTAAGCTTGCTTTCATCCCCTAAAAGGGTTTGCGCAGAGACGTTTTCAATGTTTAAATGAAAGGTTTGTTCCTTTGCCTTAAAGTGATCTCTGAAGGAGGTTTTAAGGCTTGAAAGCATGGTAGGCAGGTTAAACGGACGGGCCAAGAATACTGGCGTGCCTTTATCTAAGTTAGCAATATCCAGGATGCTGTTAATAAGGGTCAGAAGCTGGCTGGAAGCGATGGTGATGGCTGAAAAATACTTCTGCTGGGTAAGGGGGTCGGTGTTTTGCGAAGCCAGCTTGGTCATACCGGTGATGGCATTTAAAGGCGTGCGCAATTCATGGCTCATATTGGAAAGAAACATTGTTTTGGCCTGATTGGCAGCCTGGGCATTTTCGTTGGCCTGAATAAGATCGTCAGCTATTTTTTTACGATGGAGCAGGGTGGATATGGAGTTGGAAAGAAAATCCAGAAGCTTTATCTCGCTTTCAGCCCACAGGTGGGGGTGATGGAAGTACGCGGCCCCAAGGATGCCTAAAAACCCTTCCTGCCCATAGACAGGCACCATCAAGAAAGCGGTGGTATCGGTTCCCAGGTTGTTTGCAAGGCCCATTTGCATAATGCTTTCTCCGGCGATATAGGCTGCTATGCGGTTTTTAAAACGGTCGTACACAGGGCCTGTGGCTGTAAGGGAAAAAGAGGGTTGTGTGGCTTGGTCGGGAAGCGCTTCCTTAAGCCAGTGGCTTTTTAATTTCAGAACCTGCTTATCCTCTTTTTCCGCGATGAAAAGCCCCAGCCCATCGCAGCCAAGGTGCGGTCCTGTTTCGCCAAAGGCCTTTGTAACAAGGGGGTAGGCGGATTCCACCTGTATAAAGGATTGGGAGAGCGTGGAAATAAGTTGCTGCTGATCGGCCTGTTTTTTTTCTTTTGTAATGTTAAGCTGCACCTGCAAATGGACATCTTTATTAAATGACCATTTAATCATCTGATCGGTGCATTTAAGGTAAGCGTCGATGGAGGGCATATATTGTTCAAAGCTTTGGACCTGGCCTTTTGAAAGTGCCAGCAGCTTGGGCATGTGGCAATGGGCGCAGGGCTTGGTGGAGCCGGGATACATAACCTGGTAACAGGTCTGGTTTTTATAATTTTCCCCGATATGGTATTGGCTGCGCATGGTATCGTTAACGAACAAAAGCTTATAGGTTTTAGGATCGTTTACGAAAATGTAGATATCCTTCACGCTGTTATAGAGCCGCTCCTTGGATTTAAGTGATTCACTGGCGCTATGGTATATAAGAAAAGTCACAAGGCCCAGGGCCAGCAGAACAGCGGCGGCAATATAGCCAAAGATCTCCGGGTTATCTTCGTAGAAAGGAACCTGCCCATTAAGGTGCTCATAGGTGGCTGGCAGCAGGCGGGTACTGATCCCCCGGGCCTTGATCACCTCGTCGTCAAAGGTCCAGGTGTTGTAGAGGGTATGGTTTGCTTCTTCCGGGATGGCGCGGACAGGGATACCCGAAAGTATGGCCTTTGCCATATTCGCTACGCTGGCAGCCTGAAGCCTTGGATCAATGGTGCAGCCGCCGATCTCTCCATCCCCGCAGTTGGTTAAACTGAAAACAGGCAGGGTGGTTGCCTGGCAAAGTTTTTTTTGTATTTCGCCCCGGGGCATATAAATATCATCGGTAATAATGCCAAAGCAGCCGATGAGGATAATGGTATTATCAGGCAGCGCGGCGATTTCCTCCAAAATACCTGCTAAGGTATTGGATCGGTTGTAAGTGATACGCAGCCTGCTGGTGTAATGCAAAAGCTGTTCTTTGGTTTGGGTTTGATAGGCAGTGCCTCTTGAAAAAACATCATTGATAACAAATAGGTTCTGGGTATTTGGGTATATGCTCAAGGCCTGGGAAACCGTATCTGCGGCAGAAACCTCCGTGCGGATACCGGTAGCGTTTTTATATAAAGCTTCCGAAATGTTGGCCTGAGAATCGATGTCCATAAAAACCACGGGAAGGCCCGCGAAAAGAATATCGTAATTATCGTTTAAAAAGCCAAGGGCGTTATTGTCACTGATGATGATCAGGTCTGCCGGCTGTTTAACCAGCATGGTGCGGATGGCCGGATACACGTTCCGGGCACGGGAGGCGGCTGTTTGGTAATGGTTGGAATACAAAGGAAAATTAAAGTAGGAAATGCCCTCTTCCATGGTCAGATTGCTTTTCAGTGTTTCGACAATCTGGGCATCCCAAGAATCTTCAGGATAGTAGGAAGAAATGTGGTAAACGGTTTTGGCCTTCCTCTCTTTTTCAAGTGGCAGGTAGCTGCCGGTATGAAGCTTGTTTTCCTTCACCGTTTTAATGGCTATGGCCAAATCGCCAGCAAGATAACCATAGCGCTTGTTTAAATAAGTATAGCATTCCATGGAATCGATGGGATCGCTCATGATAAACCCGGAAGGAATCAACAATGTGGAGGGGCTATATTGGGTAAGCACCACCACGTCGATGGTGCCGTTTCTTAAAAGGGTGAACAGTTCATCGTAGGTATCTGCCTGTGTAATTTCGGCCACGTCTTTTGGCAGGGAATCCAGTATGTACTTTTTTTGGTACATAACCCCAACCTTAAGCCCCGAAAGCTCTTCCCAGGAAGACACATGGGCAGGGGCAATATCCAGGCTGATACAATGGTAATAAACCGTGCCAATAGTTTCTGGCACCATAACCAAATCCGAATATTCTTTGTTTAACCCGCCAATCTGCCCAATAAGCCCATCCCGTTCGCCGCTGTTAGCCATTTCAATGGCGTAACGCATAGGGTAAGCGTCCAGTACCATATCGTAGCCAAGGAGGCTCAGCGCGGAATAGACCAGGCGGTCTGAAAGGATGGATTCATCGGAAGCGGTTGTATAGCTTAATGTGGCTGGAAGGGAGGCGGACATGGCGGGGGAAATAGGCAAGAAGAGCCAGAGGAACACAAAAAGCGTGGTCCATGCTGGCAGACGCGATGTTCTAATCGGAATCATCCCTTTCGCGATGGATCAACCGTTCCATATAAGGCGAAGCTCGTGAAGGGTCAGCCCATCCTGGCCTACGTACAGCTTCAGGGTTTTGGTGGCGGGCTGCTGGAAGCCCAAATTTTCATTCAGCTTTGCGGGCTGGCCCGAAGTGCCTGTTAAGGAAAAGGAACTGGAAAGGCGGCGGTTCATATAGAGCATCACGTTCATTTGTGCCCGCTCATCTCCGGCGCCAGAATAAGAAATAGCCAGGGTATAATGGCCTTCCGACTGGAATTCTACCTGGTACAGCGCGCTTTCACCTTTGCCAAAGGAAAGGCCGGCGGTGGGCAGGACGGCTTCCGGCTGGCTTTTCCCAAGGACAACCGCTGCAAGGGGAGCCGAATCACTTTCGCTATCTTCGAAGATGACCTGGCTGCTTTTTCTTCCCATTACAGGGGTGCGCATTAACACCTTCAGGATGTTTTTCGCGCATCGCAAAAGCTCTCCACGGGTTAAAGAACCGTTTTGAAGAGAGGGCAAAAGATCGTCCTGGTTGTTTTGTAAAAGGGTGTCTTGTACCACCATGTAAATATCATTTTGGGCACGAACCATGGCGGCCAGCTGAAGCCTGTCTGGCTTGGTGTTTTCAGAATTAATCTGGGCCCACCAGTCTGTCATCACAATGCCGTCAAAGCCCCACTCGTTGCGCAAAATGGTGGTATTCAGATCGAACTGTCCGGCTGTCCATTGGCCGTTTAGGGCGCCGTAGGTGGTCATTACGGCGAAAGCGCCGCCTTCCTTCACGGCGGTTTCATAGCCCTTTAAGTAGATTTCCCGAAGGGCGCGCTGGGAAACAACGGAATTGCTTTCATGGCGCTTGAATTCTTGGTTGTTGCAGGCAAAGTGCTTGATTACGCCCGATACCTTGTGCCCCCCCATGCCCCTTAATTGGGCGGCGGCCATGGTACCAGTCAAATAGGGGTCTTCGGAAAAGTATTCGAAATTGCGGCCATTCAAGGGATGCCGATGAATGTTCATTCCCGGACCCAGCAGCAGTTCTACATTGTTTGATACCAATTCCTCTCCGGTCAGATCGAATAGGGACTGGATCAAATCCTGATCGAAGGTGGAGGCCATGCAGGTACCGTTGGGCATGGAGAAGGCCAGTGCGCCGCTATCCATCCGGATGCCGGAGGGGCCATCGGTGCAGCAGCCGATGGGGATGCCAAAGCTGGCTAATTCATCCGTCAGGCCGCCGAACGCGGCCCCTGTGCCAGGGGTTACTTTAAGGGAGCTCATGCCTTCGCCCCGCATGAGGCAGCAGAGGGCTTCGTCGCTTAATTGATCCATAAAGGCGTCCAAGGAGGCCTTTGCGTCGGCCACATCTTGCAGTTGAATGCCCTTATCGCCTGTGCAAGGGCGGTTTTCCGGCCTCTGCTCTTCAATGCGGCTTTGTATATTGAGGGTGCGTGTGGGAACGGGTTCCTTCACCATGCCGTTTTGGGTCATCTTAAGGCGTTCAAAGGGCTGAACCGGGGCCAGGGCTTCGGTAAGCTGCTGTATTACAAGATCGGAGCTCAAAGAAAAGGAGCCGGCCTCCAGGGCATCCCGTACGTTATCCCCAGCGAAAAGGGTGTAAACACCTTTTTCTAATACATAGGCGTTGGAGTGGCCGGTAATGCCGCTGTCGTCAAAAGAGGCCAGGCGGGAAAGGGGAATGGCGAAAGCCAGGGTTTCGCTTTCTTGCGGGACCAGCTCTTTCGTTTTTCCGTAGCATACCAGTGTGCGGGCGGGCTTACCTAAAAGACCCTGGGGCATTTGGGCGTAAGCCTGCACCACATGGCGACTTGCCAGCTTGCCTGTGTTTTTAACGGTGACATTAAAGGTAACCTGGCTATCGCTGTGTTCAAAAGTGCTTGGAATGGTTTCAAAGGTTGTGTAGGAAAGCCCGAACCCAAAGGGGTAGAGAACTTTGCTCTGGGCCACGGTTTCAAAATAGCGGTAGCCTACGTAAATGTCTTCTTGGTAAATATTGGTAACCCCATCGCCAAAGTTTTGATCGGAGGGGTAATCGGAAATGGTTTTAGCGATGGTGTCCGGCAGGCAGCCGCAGGGGGATTCATAGCCCAGCAGCAGTTCCTTAATGGCGTTGCCGCCTTCCTGCCCTCCCTGCCATACATACAGGACAGCTTGGGGACTGCAGGCTTCAACAAACTGCATATCCATTACGCTGCCCACATTTAAGATAACTGCTACCCGCTTAAAGGCTCCACAGACCTTTTTAAGCATATCTTCTTCCAAATCGGATAAGAAGTAGCTGCCTTTTTCGGCAGTACTGTCCTTGTCTTCTCCGGCGGAACGGCCAATAACCACCAGGGCAATATCGGCCCTGGCGGCGCTTTTTTGAACCAATTCATCTGTTAAAGGCATTTCCGCCTGGGACCAGGGCTCCTGAGCCCAGCCAACGCCATTATCGAAGGGGTTTTCCACTTCCCATTGGCGGTAGGTTTCAAGCAGGGCTTCGTCCAGTTTGACACTGCCGTCTTGCTGCAAAGAAGAAACGATATCTGTTACATAGGCGGTATTGACCATGCCGCCGGAGCCAGTGCCGCTTTTATAATAATGGGATTGAATGCGGCCGAAGATGGCCACCTTTTCCCCTTTTAAGATGGGTAAGGCATTGCTTTCATTACGCAGAAGAACAGCGCCCTGAGCGGCGGTTTGCCGCGCTAAGCGCCCATAGCGCTCCAGCAATTGTTGGTTCATTATTGGATCCTCCTAAAAGCAAACATATTCCGTGTTAAATTCGCTTTTAAGCGACAGGATTCCTTCTATAAACTTTGGGCGAAGCGTGCACCAAAGGCAAAAGCACTGCTTAAATCCTCCGCGCTTGGCACCAGCACCACCCGGAAGCCTTCTTCAAACAGATTTACCTTTAAGGTTTTCAGCCTGCTTTCAAGGGCGGGAATGGCTTCTCCGCTCCAGCCATAGGAACCGAACAGGGCCGCAGGGCGCTTAGGAATGTTAATGGCATCTACCCCGGAAAGCAAAAGCCACATAGGTGCCAGGGCATCCCGGTTCAGGGTGGGGCTGCCTAACACAAAGGCATCGCTCTGGTTTAAAAGACCCTGTAAGGTGGCCATGTCGTGTTCAATTACATTGTATAGGGGCACATTGGCCTGCGGCAAAACGGAAAGGATACCCTCTTTAATAGCGCCTGCTAAAAGGCCTGTGTTCCCATAGGCAGAGCAGTAGAAAACCGGAATCTGCTTTTGTATAGGCTTCTTTTCCGCGCAGTAGCCCCTGTACAAATCCAGTATGGTTTGCAGCTCCCCGGCCCGGGTCAATATCGGACCATGGCTGGTGAAAGCAAAATCCACATCCAGTGAAGCCATCTTTTCAAGGCCCTTTTGCACATAACCGGGGAAGGGGCCAAAGATGCAATCATAATAAAGCTTTACGCTATTGAAATAGGCATCTGTGTAATGGATGCGGGTATCCCATACTTCCGGCTCGCAGTAATGGCTGCCCAGAAAATCGCAGGTGAACAGGGCCTTTTCTTCTTTCACATAGGTGAACATAGAATCTGGCCAGTGGAGGAACGGGGCACTGATGAATTTTAAAGTTTTGCCCCCCAGGTCGATTTCCTCCCCATCGTTTACCACCCGGATGGGGGCACTGGGGTTGTTTAAAATGCCTTTCATGTACAGCGCCCCAGCTCGGCTCACCAGAATGGTCAAATTCGGGTAAGCGGAAAGCAGCCTGGCCACAGCGCCCGTGTGGTCGGGCTCGCAGTGATTCAAAACAAGGTAATCCGGGCTGCGGCCATTTAAAGCCTGCTGGACGTTTTCAAGGTAGTTATCCCCGAAGGACAAATGAGCGGCTTCGATCAGGGCAGTTTTTTCGCTGCCCAGGACAGCATAGGAATTATAGCTGGTGCCATATTCCGTGCGCATAATAATATCGAACACGCGCATATTGGGATTTAAAACGCCGGTGTAATGGATGGAAGGGGTTAAAATCATCAATATCACTCCTTGGTAAAAGGGTTAAGTAATTCGCCCTGATAGGCCCCAATGCGGCTGATTTCTTGAAAAACCGCCTGGATGCCTTGCTTGGACTTAAACCAGTTATCCCTTGTAATGGGGCTTTGGCAGGGGCAAACAAGGATTTCCGTTTCAGGGAAGCAGCTTTGGTAGTACATCAGCGCCCGCCTTGCGTGAACGGGATTGCAGCATAGAAGCGCTCTTTCGATCTTCATGCCCAGCCTGTCTGCTGTCTTTTTTGAATACAGGGCGTTTTCATAGGTAAAGGTGGCCTGATCCTCTTTTAAAACAGCACTTTGTGGCACCTTAAGGCGGATCAGTTCAGCAGCCATGGCAGCCCATTCCGTTGGGTAATCCCCACAGGTGGTGGCATCCACCTTGCTAAAGCGGCCAGAAGGCAAAAGTACAGGCGCAAAGCCTTCATGGTAAAGCGCTGCAGCCTTCCGAGCTGGTTCCAGGCTTGGGCCTCCGGGCACAAAAAGAATATTCCCCTTTTGAGGGGAATGTGAAACAAAAACAAACTCGGTAACTGCGCGAATGGCTTCTTGGGGAAATCTCATTTTTCTCAAGCTCCTTGGCCATTATTGGAAAAGCGGGGTGGAGAGGTAACGGTCGCCTGTATCCGGCAGAAGAACCACAATGGTTTTGCCTGCATTTTCAGGGCGTTTGCCAAGCTCAATGGCGGCGTGGAGGGCTGCCCCGGCGGAAATACCTACCAGAATTCCTTCTGTTATGCCAAAGGCCCGACCCTGGGCAAAGGCGTCTTCGTTATCTACAGGGATAATTTCATCGTAAATCGCAGTATCCAGCACGGTGGGCACAAAGCCCGCGCCAATGCCCTGAATTTTGTGAGAGCCTGGTGCGCCACCAGACAGCACGGGGGAGGACAGGGGTTCTACCGCCACAATCTTAACGGCAGGGTTCTTTGATTTAAGGTAGCCGCCGACCCCGGTAATGGTGCCGCCGGTACCGACTCCAGCCACGAAAATGTCTACTTGGCCATCAGTGTCTTGGAAAATCTCCGGTCCCGTGGTAGCAAAGTGGGTTTCAGGGTTGTGGGGGTTATCGAATTGGGCGGGAAGAAAGCTGTTAGGGGTAGCGGCGGCCAGCTCGCTGGCTTTCTCGATGGCGCCTTTCATGCCTTTGATGCCTTCTGTTAACACCACATGGGCACCATAGGCTTTAAGAAGATTGCGCCGCTCTATACTCATGGTGTCGGGCATGGTGAGAATCACTTGATACCCCCGGGATGCGGCAATAGCGGCCAGGCCAATGCCAGTATTTCCGCTGGTAGGTTCAATGATGGTTGCCCCAGGGGTGAGCAGGCCTTCTTTTTCAGCCTGGTCGATCATATTTAAAGCGATACGGTCTTTAACGGAACCGGCGGGGTTGAAATATTCCAGTTTGGCCAGAATGCGCGCGCTGACATTCTGTTTTTCAGTGGTACGGCTCAGTTCAAGTAAGGGGGTATGGCCCACTAGCTCAGAGATACTGTTTTTAACGTTCATTGAAACCCCTCCTTCGATCATAAAACCTATTAATAATATAGGTTTAGTAGGATTATATGCGGATCAGCGGGTTTTGTCAACAGAAAAAAGTTGTACTGTTGGCAAAGGCCTGGCATATTTATGAAAAAACATGCAAACCAATGATGGTCTATGGAGGGCACAGTGGATACCATTGTAGGTTCCCTTGCCAATAGGGACCGTTTACGCCGCCTACGGGGGCATTGGTAACGCCGTTCTTGGTTTTATCTATAACGGCTACGGACTTTAATGTGTTTACTATTGCATGGGAAATGAAATCCCCTACGGATGGTGCATGGATCGGCAGGCAAAACAGAGTGGCCAATATTACTTTGACAGGCTCAAAGACCGGGACTAGTCTAGAATTGAATGCAGGGGGATCGGGTGATTGTTTGCGCGACATTTGATGTGCTTGAAAGTTCTGCACAAGGGTTTGATTTCTATTTCTCTGACAGTATAATGTTTGCCTAAGGGTACAGCCCTTTAAGAGGTCATAGGGCAAATGGTACTAAAGCAAAAGCGGCAATTGCAATGCGCAGTTGCCGCTTAGTTTTAGGGGTTCTCTTGGATTTTGCTAATTTCGTCCAGCAGGCACATGAAAAGTGCGCCGCCATCCATTACGCCTTGCGTGTAAAGAAATTCATAGTCTTCAAGTGAGGGAAAACCCTCGTGTGACATCTGTGTCACACGAAAGCGTCTATCTCATGCCTCTTTACCTTCATGCCTTCTACATAGTGTATATTTCGATATAGCGCTATTGAGGGCATTAGGGCAATAGGTATTTAAAATATCTCGAATGTACGGCGGCATAAACTGGTTGTACTTGATTTCCAAAATAATCTCATTGTTATCCAGTGGCGGAATTGTCGGTACATGGGGATCGAACAAATCTGTGCTAAACATGCCGGAGCGCAGTTGCTTATCGAAGGTGATGCGCACTTCTTGGGCCGGATGCACATAGGCTTCCCGTACATAATCTACAATGACCACAGGCTTTAAAAACTTGGTACGCATTTCCCTGAACATATCCTGCAATAGCCCACTCTTGGAAGATTCAAGCCCAGTAGGATCGCCAGCCATCAGTTGCTCGCACAGAACCTTGGGAATTTCCAGCGAACGTTTGGAAATCAAGTTTCCGACCTTGGTCTTACACTCTAGGCGAATCTTGGTATCCTTCATGTTGTAGATTCGAATACGGTATTTGTCACGGCTTTTCACACCGTTGATCTTATCGTACAAGGCGCTGCCGTACACATCATCGAAGTAGAGGGAGCGAATGTGGTATTCATTGTTTTCATCGCCGTTTTCATCCTTGGCGAGGGTATGATTCAATATCTGCGAAAGCACATTGTATTGCAGTTCATTTATAAAAAACTTTAATTCATGCCGAAGCGGAATAGCGGCAGGCAATGGGTTCACCTCGCATTACATAGTAACTAAGGGGTTGCATTAAAGCCAAGCGCCTTTATGCCCCCGCTTCCGTTTGACAGGCGACCAGCGTGGCATCGTATACCCCTTGGATATCTAGCATCCGGGTAACGATCTCATGGGTATTGTCAAGCCTTAACTCGATCGTCATTTCTCCGCCGGAACGGGTAACCGTCTTGGAGCGAAGTTTATGCACCTTTACGGAACGGTTCAGTTCGTCCATAATATCGTATTCGGCTTCCTGCTCATAATGCACTACCAGAAGGTACGCATCGGGGTTCTTAAACTTAATAAAGGTCAGCAAGAACAGCACAATGGCAATACCAATCACTGTTACGATGGCGATTAAATATAGTTCGGCCCCCAGCAAAATGCCCATGGTCAGCGCCCAGAACATGTACGCCGTATCCATAGGATCCTTCACCGCTGTTCTGAAACGCACAATGGAAAGGGCACCTACCATACCCATGGAAAGGGCGATATCGCTTTTAATACACATGACCACCGGGGTGGTAATCAGCGTGAGCATCACAAGGGTAAGGGAGAAGGAAGGGCTGTACAGAACCCCCCGGTAGGTTTTGCGGTATACAATGGAGATAATCAAACCGACCAAGAACCCCATGGCCAAAGCGATGGTCACCTTAAGAGGGGTCAGGGTGGCGAATTGCTCTGCAAAGTAAGCGGAAAGGCTTGCTTGCTGCTTCACGATTTGGCTGGTGGAAAGGGATTCTGCCAGAGCGGATACGATCATAAAAGGGCCTCCTTGGTGTTAATCTTATTTATTATACAATAAACTATGAAAAGTGCAATCGTTAAGTCACGCCTGGCGGCAGCAACGGCTTTTCACCGAAATAGTGCAGCATTTGGTCATCAGTGAGCTTAAACTGCTTCTGGACCATGTCGTAGAAGCGGGGGGGACGATAGCGTATGGTTTCTTCTCTAAGCCTGCGCACACGCTCTTTCCAATAACGAAGAGCCCCTTCGGGGGTGTTGGGCGCTTCCGCAATAATCGCCTTATCGGTGTATTCTGCCCAGCGCGAATAGTGAAGGGAAAGCTCCGGTTCGATCAGGGCTGTCATTTCATCCAGCTTGGCGATCATGTGATCGGTGGTGAAAATCTGGAAGATTTCTCCGAGCCTGGTCAGGAACTGGTCCCGAATACCGTCGTTTTCAAGGAGCTTGACCCAGATGGTGTTGTTCACATTATCTTGGCCGGCACCCTTGGCCTTAAGATAAGAGTAGGGGCTATCGAAGGTGGATTTGAACAGGCCGTAGTCCATATCATACAAAAGCCACTTGAATTTCTGGCCCTCGCCTTTAAGCTTGTAGATTTGCATGTTACCAATATCTGAATTGCCAAAGAACATCTGAATGGCCAGATAGTCAAGGCAGTTTTCCACATCGATCCGGTCTGTCAAGTATTTCAAATCTTCTTCGTTGGTAGCGGTATTAAGGGTTTTGGCTTTTTTGATCAGATCGTTGTATTCCTTGGCACTGCCGTATTCCGCCCGGCCGGAACCCTTAATAATATCCATATTATCCGCTTCGGACAAGGGCAGACCCTCATGCTGGGCCACAAAATAGCGGTCCTTGCGTTCGCGCATGTTGTAATGGCCCCAGTAAATGCCGTTGATATACACGGCCACCGGGTCCCATGCTTGGTGAATAACCGAGGTGTTCAGTTCATCTACCAATTGGGATTGGAGCCCATCAATCACACGGGTCCAGATGCCATCGTTGCCGCCCATACGAAGAACGAAGGATTTGTACTGGGTGAACTCCCGGTCCGCAAACAGGGATGCATCGATATACTTGGCGCCATATAAGGACTTGGCACGGAATTTCAGAGATTTTTGCGGAATATCTAAGCTGTTGGCGCCGGAAAGGGATACCTCCAGCCCCTGGTGGATAATCACTTCGTTATCAAGAGAGTAGTATTCCACATAGCATTCACGGGGGTTTTTGCCGTACTGGCGGTAAATGGCGTTTTTGAAGGGAATGCCATTGGATTTGTCGATGTTGGGACCGGCTACAAACATACCTGTCTGCTCGTTGTACAGTTCGTCCGGGTCGATGGTGATTTCCACAATGGGCAGGGTATGGTAGGTATTAATAAAGTAGGTTTGGGTCACCACGTCCGAGGGCTGGTAATTTTCTTTGAAGGCCCTGGCCCGTAAAACACCCGTGTGGGTAAAGGTGATGGTTTCGCCTTCGTAGCGGGTATGGCTCGTGGTGGGAATAGAGCCATCGGTTGTATAGTAGACCACGGTACCGAAAGGCACGGTAATGGTGGTGTTCACTGTATCGTAGTAAAGGCCGCCGCGGGTGGAAATGGCCGGTGTATCAGCATATCCGTAAAAGCCCGTGCCGTTAGGGGCACCGGGGGTAGGCGCGTCGTAATAGAAAAAGCCGTTAAGGCCCAGGGTGCGGCCATAAGAAATATTGGTGGGGATCAGGGGCAGATCGATCTTATCCAGCACCAGGCCTACCGGGGTGGAAAAGCAGATGGTTTCTCCGCCAGCCCGCAGCAGCTTAAAATTGGTGTGGTATTGGCCGTCCTTGGTCTTTTCCGGCTTGCCGTCCAGGTACACTGTTAAATAGCTGTTAGCATAAATGGCAGCCCCCGCAGGAAACTGCCATTTACGGGCTCTGGTTATGTCATCTGATAAACCGTAGCCTTCAAGATACACTGTTTGGTTAGTTGGGTTATACAATTCCACCCAGTCGGTGGTATCCTGGCCTTGGTTGATAATGATTTTATTGTTGGACGCCATGACTTCCGTTATGTAAACCCCAGTGGGGTTTTGTGCCCTGAGCTGCTGATCTGAAATGGCAGCTCCCGCGGCGTTGTTGGCAAGGCCCGGCGTGGCAATGTTGAACACCTGCCACTGATCCTGCTCGCTACGGCCATAGGTTTTATCCGCAGGCAAATTATCGATGGCGATACGGTCGATCAGGCGGCCATGGGAATCGCTTAGCAGCACGACGTCACGTTCGGCACTGATTTTGAAATTGGTGTGTGCAATGCCCTTTTCGTTAGGGCCCCGGTCTTTGCCAGAGCAGAACACCACATAGTAGCCTCGGGCGGGAATCACCGCGTCGTCGGGGAATTTCCATTTAAGGGGTTTGCTTTCCTTGTTGCTTAAGAACACATTTTTTAGAGCAAAAGGTTCATCGGAACGGTTGTAGATTTCCACCCAGTCGCTGGTGTCGCCGTCTTCATCCAGCAATAAGTTGGATTTGGCGTCGGCCATGACTTCATTAATCACGATAACCCCGTCGCTGATGCGGCTTTCGTTGCGGTAGGCCAAGAAGCCTGCCTCGGTATTTTCAAAGCCTGGGCTGTAATATTCGGTTAGCTGGAAGGTGCCGTCCTCCATAAGGGAGTAGGAGGCGTTGGCGTTCATAATGGGAGTGGTAACCTGGTCGATGACGTAGGCGTTAGGGTCGAACAGGTAAATGGTTTCGCCAATGGAGGAAATTTTAAATTTGGCGTGAAAGGGCTTGGTAATATCCACCTGATTGGTATCCGAAGCGAAAACCACTACCCGTCCATTGGGTGCCAAGGAAATAGCGGGAAAGATAAAACGGATGCTGTTGCCATCATCGGATAAGCCCACATTGTGCAGATCGATGGCCTTATCGGAGCTGTTCCAGAGTTCCACATAATCGCTGAACTCGCCCTTATCATCCGGTACAGCGGAACGGTTGGCGGCCATGATTTCACTGATCACAAGCCCTGAATACACTTCGGAAACCGTAGCGGAAACCACCTTGCCGTCGTCTGTTCCCACGGTGGCCACAGCCCGCTGGGTAGGCTCCTTCGGAAAAATAACAACCAACAGCGCCAACAATGCTGCGAATAAGATCAGAGTTGGCGTAACGCTGCGTTTTTTAAATTTCCGCTGCCTTGGCCGCTGGGATTGTGCTTGGCGGCGGTTTTTATCTGTACGGGAGGTTGAATGCATAGTGAACCACCTTTCTAAAAGTGAAGGCTATCAAACATCATTATAACATATAATTCGCCTATTAGAAACATCAAAATATGTAAACACTTTTTGAATTCTTAACCATTGGGAGCCGCCAGCTGAAAAAATTCGGAGTAAGCAGTATAGGTTTCCTCCGGATAATAGGCGGTTATAACGGCCTGATAGGCCCCTGTGGGGGCCAGAGTGCCATCCTTTTGCTTCCCATCCCAATAAAAGACAGAGCCTCCGTCATTAAGCTGTTCGGGCCTTGTGGCACAGTGGGAAAAAAGCCTTTTAACGGTGGTGCCTTCTTTATCCACAATGGAAAGGGAAATCTCCAGGGGGGATTGGTGGCTTAAATGGATGGGCATTTCTTCCCCCAATTCCGGGGTAAAAGAGGCAAGGGTGTTCAAGCTCATGTTTGGGTTTCCACCAGGCCTGGGTACCGCCAACGAACGGCTGAAGTGAATGACAGGGGAGGAGTCTGTCAGGGACAAAAGCTGCATCAGGACATAGCCGTAGGTGTCATTGTCGTTTAATTCCATCTGGAGGCTGCGGGTTTTGCGGCCAGGAGCCACTGCGCCCTTTTCATCCCCGTAATCCCCATCGGTTTCAAAAATGTCGTACAATAGGCGGGAATGGCGGAAATCCCATTGGCCATTTCTTTGGTAAATCAGCCGGTAAGCGATTTTGGCAGGGCGGTAAGCGGTAAATTCAAACGAAACGGAAGGGTTTTTAAAGTTAAGCACGCTGTTTGAAAAGGTAATGGCACCAATGGCGTTCTGGGGTAGGGTATTGTTTAATAAAAAACCGGCCAAATCGTAGCGGAGCATGACGAAAGCATCACTTTGAGGGTAGACCCTGGGGGTAGAAGCCCCATGGTTGCTAAGGAGGTATTGGTAACACTCCGAAAGGGTAATTTCGCCGTCGCGGTTATGGTCCGCCGCGAAGCCGCCCCGGGAGGAAAGGCCAAGGGAAAGGATGTCTGAAAAATAGCCGGAGCCCCAAAGGGTGTTGCCATCAGAATCGTTTGAATACCAGAACCAGCTTTGCTCATCCCCGCCGGCGGAGGTGATGAGCTTGTACTCATCCCCTGTAAAAGGGTGAGCGGCGGCCAGGGCGGAGGTTCCTTTTTTAATAAAAGAACCGGAATGGCAGGCATCGATCACAAGGATCTTGGTGCCCTTGATGGGGTCCAGTAAATCTTTCAGGGCCTGGGCAGTCAAATGGTATTCGATGACACCGTTGGATAAAATCAGGTACGGCTCTTCATCCAATACACCGTGGGTACTGAGATAAAGGTAGGAAACATCGGTCTCTTCAGCCTCCTTAAAGGCTTCTAAAATGGCTTGCTCCAATGCTTCCTGAGAACAAATATCGTCCTGATAAACAGTGGTTTGGGTTTTTTGCACATACTCATCAAAGAAAATCTGCTCAGTAGCCCGGCCATTATTGGTGGCGCAAGGGCCGGTATCTTCCATGGTAACAAAATAATCGGAGGTGATAATCAATGCCCGATAGGCAGGATCAGCCTTGGCAAGGGGCAATAGCAGCAAGCAGCAAAGGGCACCTAAAACAGCCGCGAACCGTATTTTGCCCATAAGCCGCCCTCCCTTGATCGTCATTCGTATAAAGTGTACATCATATTCAACGTAAAAGACATAGGAAATGTTTACTGGGAAATAAAAAAAGAGTCTGCCTTTTATGGACTGTACCCCGGATAATGGACAATGAAAAAAGAGACCTCCTGTTGTAGAATAAAACTACGACAGGAGGTTTTAACAATGAGGCAAAAATACACAAACATGCAAGAGCTGGCAAGCCTTATACAGGAAAGGAAAATACG
>JAVBTR010000058.1:0-9408 GCA_031556065.1 Eubacteriales bacterium
TGACCTCTTGACCTGTCGGTTAATACCGGCGTAGGGAAGCAATTTCTTACGCTTGTATTGCGTCTGAAAGAGCTTCCGATTTTTTTAGGGAAGCTCTATTTTTGTTTTGGAGGAAGAATCAATGTCATTCATGCAGGAAACACTCACGGCTTCACAGGCAATCTGGGACAAGTGTTTGGAAACACCCTTTGTTCAGGAATTGAAAACAGGAACCCTACCCATGGAGAAGTTTAAGGAGTATATGATTCAGGACAGTATTTACTTAAAGCACTATGCCCGTTGCTACGGAAAGGCCATTTACTGTGCCACCACGCTCAAAGAAATCCAGATGTATTATGCTGCTCTGGGCTTTGTAACGGATACGGAGTCGGTGGTAAGGCTCAACTATTTAAAGAAATTCGGCATGACCGATGACGATATTGAGTTCATAACGCCGTTTCCTGAAAACCAAAGGTATATTGATTATCTGAATGACGCTGCCAAGAGCGAAGATATTTGTGAAATTCTTATGTCGATCCTCCCTTGCCTGCTCAGCTATTGCTATATATTCAAAAAGGTGGCCGCAGAGCCGGAGGCAAAGCAGTCACCCTATTGGGATTTCATCGGCAATTATGCGGCGGAACACTTCGATGCTGTTTGCGATCAGTGGATCGCCTATGCGGATAAAAAGTGCAATGGCCTGCCCAGCGAAAGAAAAGAGCAGCTTACGGCGATTTGTGAAAAGGGCAATTTGCTGGAGCTTGATTTCTGGAAGATGGCTTACAGGGGGACGGCACATGAATAACAGCATCTGTTATATCGTAGGCGCGGGCGAGAACTACGGCATCGATTTTACACTACGGCAAGGCGATTATGTGATCGCAGCAGACGGCGGATACCGCTATCTTGAGCAAGCGGGAATCCCTGCCGATTTGATCATCGGCGATTTTGACACGCTGGAAGCAAAACCGGAGCATCCGAATGTGATCACCCTGCCCACCGAAAAGGATGACACTGATACATTGGCGGCTGTACGCGAGGGCATGAAGCTTGGCTATAAGCGTTTCTGCCTTTACGCCTGCACCGGAGGGCGTATTGAACATACTCTTGCCAACTTCCAGGTGCTGGCCTTCCTTGCCCAAAGCGGATTCCAGGGATTTCTGTTCGACCGTGAGAGTATTATTACCGCCATTCACGATGGAGAGCTGGCTTTCTCGGCGCATGAAGAGGGGTGCGTTTCGGTGTTCTATCATTCAAGTCAAGCAGGAGAGGTTACGCTGAAGGGCGTGAAATATGAGCTGGACAGCTACCCTATGACAAACACCTTCCCCATTGGCGTGAGCAATGAGTTTGTGGGAACCCCAAGCACCATAGCCGTCCAAAGCGGTACGTTGCTGGTTGTTTTTCCAAGGGCGTATAAGGAGGATTTGAACCTATGAAAAAGGTTTTAAGCATTGCCGGCTCGGATTGCAGCGGCGGTGCGGGGATACAGGCCGACTTAAAGACGTTTTCCGCCCATGGAGTCTTTGGCATGAGCGTGATCGTGTCCGTGGTGGCCGAAAACACCAGTCGTGTCATCGACATACAGGATATAACGCCGGACATGATCAAAAAGCAGATCGACGCGGTGTTTGAGGATATTGAAGTGGACGCGGTAAAGATCGGGATGCTCTCTACGCCTGCCTGCATGGAGGCGGTGGCAGAACGAATTTTGCGCTATCAGCCCCTTAACATTGTGATTGATCCGGTGATGTACGCCAAGAACGGCTGCGCGTTGATGCAGCCGGAATCCGTGGATACCCTGATCAAAACCATCATCCCCCTGGCAGATGTGCTGACCCCCAACATTCCGGAAGCAGAGAAGATATCCGGCTTGTCCATTGCCTCGGTCAGGGATATGGAGACCGCCGCCAGAAGGATTCATGCCATGGGCTGCAAGGCGGTGGTCATCAAGGGCGGCCATGCAGTGGGAAGCCCTTTGGATGTGCTATTCGATGGGGAAAGCTTCACCCACTTTGAAACTGCCCGCATCAATACTAAGAACACCCATGGCACGGGCTGCACCTTTTCCTCGGCGATTGCATCTGAGCTAGCCACGGGATGTACGGTGAAAGAAGCAGTACAAAAAGCCAAGGCGTATGTCACAACCGCCATCGCCCATGCCCTGCCCATTGGCAAAGGCAATGGCCCCACTCATCATTTTTATGAGCTGTACCAAAACGGACTCAAGGGGGAAGAAAATGCTTAACTGTATTATTTCACAGCTGGAAGCTATCAAGGAAGCAAAGCCCTTGGTTCATCACATTACCAATTACGTGACCGTTAACGATTGCGCAAATGCTTGCCTGGCTATCGGCGCATCGCCCATTATGGCGGATGAGGCTACCGAGGTTTGCGATATTACGGCCATCGCGTCCAGCCTGGTGATTAACATCGGCACGCTGAATGAGCGCACTGTGGCATCCATGCTAAAGGCCGGGATGAAAGCCAATGAGTGCGGCATCCCCGTTGTGCTGGACCCCGTAGGAGCAGGGGCTTCCGGTTTTCGCAATGAAACTGCCGCAAAGTTACTGGAAAATATCCGTTTTACCGTTATCCGGGGCAACCTTTCGGAGATTCGCTATCTAACGGAAAACTGCGCCAATACCAAGGGCGTGGATGTGTCGGATAAGGACATGGGACAAAGCAGCGTGGACATCGCCATGCGCTGCGCAAAAAAGTACGGATGCATTGCGGCTATCACAGGGAAGACCGATGTGATTTCCGATGGGCAGAAAGTGCTGTGCATTGACAATGGCCATGAAGCCCTATCCTCCGTCACCGGGACAGGCTGCATGTGTACCACGTTGATCGGTGTTTTTTGCGGAGCAAACAGTGACCCGTTTGTCTCTGCCGCCGGAGGCATCCTAAGCATGGGCATCGCCGGGGAGCTGGCCTTTGAAAGGGCAGGCAGCCTTGGCTTTGGCAGCTTCCGTATTGCGCTTATGGATGAGATCGGAAAGCTGAACGGCACAACCATACTGGAAAGGGCAAAAATACATGAAAAAGCCTGTTGATTACAGCCTCTATTTGGTGACGGATCAGGACTTGATGAGTACCGAAACTTTGTATGAAGCTGTGGAGCAGGCCATTCTAGGTGGCTGCACCCTCATACAGCTTCGGGAGAAGAACCAGTCCTCCATTGATTTTTATCAAACAGCTCTTGAGATCAAAGCGCTTACAGACCGTTATCATATTCCACTTATCATCAACGACCGCATAGACATTGCGCTGGCAGTAAAGGCGGACGGCGTGCATATCGGCCAGAGCGATATCCCAGCCGTAGCGGCTCGGCAGATCATCGGCCACGATATGCTTTTAGGGGTATCCGTGAGTTGCGTGGATGAAGCAGTACAAGCCGCAAACGACGGTGCGGATTATCTGGGCGTGGGTACCATGTTTCCCACCGGGACAAAGGAGGATGCGAAGCTTGTGACGATGGAAGAGCTTTCCCACATACGCAAAGCCGCTTCCCTGCCCATGGTGGTGATCGGCGGCATTAACAAAGAAAATGCCGCAGGGTTTGCGGCCTTGGGCGTAGACGGCTTGGCGGTAGTTTCAGCCATCATTGCACAACCGGAAATGAAGCAGGCGGCAATGGAAGTGAAGCAGGCTTTTTTAGGAGGACGAAGGAATGCAGTTTAAAGCCGCCATTTTTGACCTGGATGGTACGCTGCTTAACTCCATGGATATCTGGGAAAAAATTGACATCGCGTTTTTATCCAAACGAGGATTGCCTGTGCCGGAGAATTATGTTACAGAAATCTGTGCCCGTAGCTTTACGGAAGCGGCAAGCTATACCATTGACTTGTTTGGATTATCGGAAAGCGAGGAAGATATCATTGGCGAGTGGAACTATATGGCGCTATGTGAATATGCGCATAACGTTTCTTTGCAGCCCTACGCTAAGGACTATCTTTTGAAGCTAAAGACAGCGGGCATAAAGCTTGCCGTCGCCACGGCATTGCCCGAAAAGCTGTATAAGCCCTGCCTGATCCATAATGGCATTTATAATCTCTTTGATGCGCTATGCTCCACCGATGAGGTGGGCAAGGGCAAAGAAGTGCCGGATATCTTCCTTAAGGCAAGTGAGCGGCTGGGCGTTCCCCCGCAGGAGTGTGTCGTGTTTGAAGATGTGTTGCCTGCAATTAAAAGTGCAAAGCAAACCGGGATGATGGTCTATGGGGTGTATGACAAGTATTCGGCACATCATATGGATGAGATAAAAAGGATCACAGATGGCTACTTAATTGATTTTGGTTTCGCGCCGTTACCGTGATGATTCTGTGTAGATTTTACAACTGTGTGATGTTCTGACTGCGTTAAAACGCTATAATAAAAATGATTGTTTTTAGGGAGGACGACAATGTTTGACGAAATGAAGCGGCAACTAAGCGAGTATGAAATTGTACCCATATCAAGACAAAACTTTGAAAAGATTTTTGAGGTCTACGAAACCAATCAACCTTATTTTCTGTTAACGCAAGGCGACAAGGCATCCATTGAAAGCAGTGTGGGCGATATGGACGCATTGCCACCTGATTGTGTTGTAGAGCAAAAAATGTATGTCAGCCTATGGAAAAACGGTAAGGCTGTTGGCGTTTTGGATTTGATCGAAAAATACCCGGAACCAACCGGCTTTTGGATCGGATTGCTCCTCATTCATGGTGACTTGCACGGGCAGAGGCTGGGAAGCGAGGTAGTAAGAGCCATACTGAATGCTGGTAAAGCAGCCGGATATCGATCCGCCCAGCTGGGCGTGATTGAAAACAACATAAAGGCCTTAAGCTTCTGGCAAAAACATGGCTTTGAGCGCTTCCGACACAGCGGCAATGTTGTTGTAATGGCAAGACCCATCTCATGATGCTTTGAGTATTCCGATGCAAAGCGCAAAGAGCGAGTGAACCTTGACAAATGGTGTCAGCGTTTTGCTGCTATAATCAAAAATAAAAGGCGGTGCTGAAAATGGGGCATTTCGGATTTTCGTATGTAGGGCTTATGTATCTTTTGATGCTGTTTATCCCTAATGGCATTTGGGCAAAGTATCAGCCGGAGGGGTATGACCCCACGGGTGAAAACAAGGTGCTGATGGCGCTGGAGCGCGTTGGGCAGGTGCTGGTCACCGGCTGCGCGCTTTTGTTCAGTGACACAAACCTAAAGCCCTGGTCACTCTGGAGCCTATGGCTCATCGCGTCCTTTGGGCTGATGCTGCTGTATGAAATGTACTGGGTGCGCTATTTTCGAAAACCCACCCTTGAAACCTTTTACGGGAATTTCCTGGGCGTCCCTTTGCCCGGTGCTACCTTGCCGGTGGCGGCGTTTCTATTGCTTGGTATCTATGGCCGCCTGATTTGGCTTTGCATAGCCGCCGTTATCTTGGGCATTGGCCATATTGGCATTCACATACACCACCACAAAGCATAGCTTTGATGACGACATTTGAGGAGGTGAAATGATTTATGCATCCATATATTTGGGTCATTATTGGAATCGCAGTTTGCGTCTGCATTATCCTGCCCATACTTTCAAAGATCAAGAAGCGCTAATAGGAGGCTTTACATGGATACCTTATCAGCTATCAACACCAGAAGAAGCATTCGCAAGTTTACAGACAAGCCCGTTCCCCGTCAACTGATCGAACAGATATTACAGGCGGGTATTGAGGCCCCTTCCGCGAAAAACCGTCAGCCATGGCGGTTTGTTGTGGCGACCCGTGAAGGAAAGCAAGTCGCGATGATTGCCGCCATGCGCTCGGGCCTTGAGTGGATGGATCAAAATGGCGGCTTCGATCCGGCACTTATGAAAGGCGCGTGGTATACCCTTGGTATAATGGAAAAAGCACCGGTGACCATTTTTGTTCTGAATCCGGACGGCACTTCGCCTTTTACAGGGCTTGAACCCTTTGGGGAGCGGTTCATGGAAATGGCAAACATGCAGTCTCTAGGCGCGTGCATTGAAAACATGTGCTTGGCCGCAACGGATTTGGGGCTTGGAAGTTTATGGATTTGCGACGTTTTTCAAGCGTATGATTCATTGGTTCGGTGGCTTCAAACAGAGGATCAACTGGTTGCTGCGTTGAGCATAGGCTATAAAGATGAATCTCCCTATGCAAGACCCAGAAAAGCCCTTGAGGATATTACGACATGGCGCTGATAGTGCGTATAATGGGTATGCATAGCTCTGGACACAGAATACTGCGAAAAAGTATTATCATTCTTTGAAAACGAAGCATTGCACTATTCAACAAAATAAGGGCGGTGGGGATATGAAGAAAACCATGCGGAAAGCCCTGCTGATTGTCGGGATTTTGCTTATAATAACCTTTGCTTTTGCCATTGGTTATGACTATTGTCTGGTAAAAACAAGAATGTTTGCGGTTCCACTTGGACTTTCATTTACTATAATAATGTCTGCCATATTATTATTACTTCCTGGCATTTCATGTGTTGTCGCAGCTTATATCATGCGAAAAAAGGAATCGATATAGATAATCAAAATTTATGGAGAGTGATTTGAATGTACAAAGGCACCTTGATTGCGGTAAAGAACATGGAAGAAAGCAAAAAATTCTATCACGATATACTGGGCATGAATGTGGTAGGCGATTTCGGTGCCAATGTTCAGCTGGATGGCGGATTGTTTTTGCAAACACTTGATACATGGGGCAGTTTTATCAATAACAAAGAAGTATTTCTTAAAAACAATGCGGGAGAGCTATATTTTGAAGTGACCGATATTGATGAGTTTTACAAAAAACTACAAGTAGCCAACATTGAGTATGTTCATGAGTTGCTGGAGCATAGGTGGGGGCAAAGAGTTGTTCGTTTTTATGACCCAAATCACCATATTATTGAAGTGGCCGAGGATATTTCAATGGTTGTAAAGCGTTTCTTCCATAATGGAATGACCCCAGAGCAGGTTGCACAGCGGATGGATGTTCCCCTGGATTATGTTAAGGCGTGTTTGAAACGCTAACTTCCCGTTTTGCGGGGAGTTGAAATGCTCGATATATCCAATTTTGTAGGAGGCGACATGGGCACATATAAATCAGAAGCTGAACGAGCAAAATCGCTCGAATTATATAATAAGCAACTTTTAAAGCTCGACATGCCTTTTACAGATATTTATATTGAAACCTCATTTGGAAAAACACATTTAATTGAGATTGAAAATAAAGACCGAAGTCCACTGCTTGTTTTCCATGGTGGAAATAGCACAACTGCCTATAATCTGTTGATGTGCAGATTCCTTCTTACTGACTTCCATGTATATGCGGTTGATACGATTGGACATCCGGGAAAAAGTGCAGAGGTTTCCTTATCCCATAAAGGATATGATTATGGGAAATGGGCTGGCGAAGTAATTAGTGGCCTTGGCCACGAGAAAATGCTGTGCTTTGGTGGTTCTTTTGGAGGCGGAATATTGGCTAAGCTCATGTGCGTTGCGCCTGAGCTGGTAGAGAAGGCAGTTCTGATTGTTCCGGCAGGCATTAACAATGCATTACCAATATTGTCTCTGAAAATGATGCTTCCTTTGGTATTGTATCGTATCACGAAGAAAGAAAAATATCTTATGAAAACAGTGTTGCATATGGCTTTACATGAAGATGTTATTGATAAAGATACATTAGACATAGTAAAAGATAGTTTTGACAATGTGAAAACTAAAGTTGGTATGCCTACAAATGTTGATCCTGGAAGGCTGTCCCAATGTACCTCACCAACACTTGTAATCGCAGGAGAAAAGGATTGCTTATTCCCCGCTAAAAAAGTGTTATCAAAAGCAAAAAAAGTGATTCCAGATTGCAAAACTTATTTGTTGAAAGATAGCGGTCATATGCACATTCTGCCACGAAATGTGCAGGAAATCATAGTTTCTTTTTTAAAACAATAAAAGGAACAAATTCAAATTTCCAGAGATTAAATGGAAGGTTAGTAGAGGAAGGCGTGCTAGGGAGAACAACGGTAAAAAATATTATTAAAAATAAACCGAAAGTGGGTATGAAGGTGAAAGCGTTGAACTGCACGCCTTATGAGCTGGCAATTAAAAACATCGTCAAAAGCGAAGGTTGCTATCTATATGACGATACGGGTAAGCGCTACATGGACTTGGAATCGGGTGTATGGTGTACCGCCATTGGGCACAATCATCCGGCGGTAAGCCGTGCAATCGCTCGGCAGCTGGGCGTGATAAGCCATGTGGGCTATCGGTATTCCTGCGATGTGGTAGAGCAGGCAGCGGAGGCGGTACTGGATGTGCTTCAACTGCCAAAGGGCAAATGCGTCTTCTTAAGCTCCGGCAGTGAAGCGGTGGAGTTTGCTGTGCAGGTGGCAAAACGAATCCAAGGGGAAGACAAGCCCTATACGCTGTATATCAAGAACCATTTCCTATCTTCTTATGGGCAGTCTGCGCAGCGCCCACATACGGATTGGATTGGCATTGATGTTTCGCTTACCAATCCCCAATGGGAGCAGGAAGTTGAACAGCTTCCCTTTGATCAGATCGGTACAGTTGTATTTGAGCCCGGCAATGCGTCCGGCCTTGTTAAATGTCCGCCTAAAGAGCGGATCGCAACCCTTGCTTCACGGGTCAAAGAGAATGGCGGACTCCTTGTGGTGGACGAAGTGACCACCGGCATTGGGCGGACGGGGAAATGGTTTGGTTTTGAGCATTACGGGCTGTCACCTGATATGGTTGCCTGCGGAAAGGGCATAGGAAACGGTTATCCCGTCAGTTGCATTGCCATGGGCGACGCAATAGCGGAGCGCTTGCTGGCGACCGGGTTTCGCTATGCGCAGTCACACCAAAACGATCCGTTGGGTTGTGCTGTGGTCTTAGCTGTGCTTGATGAAATCAAAAAGGATAACCTTATCGAAAACGCGGCTCAAATGGGAAGCTATTTTGCCCAACAATTACGCGATTTGTCTGGGTGTATCGACAATATTTTACAGATCAGGGGCGTTGGGCTGATGATCGCCGTCCAATTAAAGCCAAATGTGCCCATAGAGCATATTCATCAATGCTTATTGGATCATGGCTACATTCTTGGCATGAATGTGCCCAATGCAGTCCTTCGAATATACCCGCCGCTGATGATTACCAGGCAAATGATAGATGCTTTTATCCATGATTTTATAATGGTTCTCGTTAAAAGCCAGATGCCAAAGGCGCAATTGAGCATAACGTAAATCACCGAAGATGACGATAAGGAGGATAAACATGATGATGCAAGACATCCATTTAAGACCACTTGAGGATTCGGATATACCCCTGATGACAGAGTGGCTACAAAAAGAATATATCTTAAAATGGTATCACGATGCTGACGATTGGCTTGAAGAAATAAGAGCGCGGAATGATCAATTCGCGTGGATACATCATTTTATCGTG
>JAVBTR010000032.1:0-104192 GCA_031556065.1 Eubacteriales bacterium
ATCAGGTCCGGGTTTTCCAGAACCTGCTTATGGGTTTCTGCGGAACCAACCGTGGTAACAATACCTTCACCAACACGTGCAATAACGGTTTCTTCCCCTGCACCGCCAACCAGGCGTTCAATATTGGTACGCACTGTGACCCGCGCCTTAGCACGCAGCTCGATACCATCCTTGGCGATAGCGGCCACCACAGGGGTCTCGATCACCTTCGGGGTAACGCTCATCTGTACGGCCTGGAACACATCGCGGCCTGCCAGATCGATAGCGCAGGCCTTTTCAAAGGCCATTTCAATATTGGCTCGCTGTGCCGCGATCAGGGCGTTAATAACCCTGTCCACGTTACCGCCAGCCAGGTAGTGGGTTTCAAGCTTGGTAATGGTCAGATTCAAGCCGGCTTTATTGGCCTTAATCAAAGGGTATACCAATTTCTGCGGCTGGATGCGGCGCACGCGCATACCCACCAACGTACCAATGGAAATATGCACACCGGATGCCAGCGCGCTAATCCACAAGCCTACCGGGAAAAAACGCAGGAAAATAAGCAGAATAATAACAACAATGGCCACCAGGAAAATAATCAAGTAACCCCCATCAAACATAGCATAATCCCCTCTCCATATGTTTTATACGCAGCCCCTTAGTCGTCTGCGCGTTTTACAGAAATTTTGGAACCATCCACTGCCGCAATAATCACCTTGGTATTGGCATCCATGTATTCGCCTTCTGTCATCACATTCAGGCGCACCCCATCGAATTCTGCGATACCCGTAGGCCGCAAAACCGTTGTGGCCACCCCCTCGCGGCCCAGAAACACCATCAGGTCTTCAGATGAAGTGTAGCCTGCTTCGGCGTTTTCCGTATCTTTTAAAATGATACCAGATCGGGACAATCGCCCATTGGCCGCCGAGCGCAGGGCTATGGATACCGCGATGGCCACCACCGCCAGAACGATGATTGTCATCCCCAAAGCGGCCAAGCCGCCAAAGTTGGCCCAGGTGATCCCAATGCTCACAGCGCATAGGATAATCCCCGAAATGCCCGGCAAACCAAAGCCTGGCAAGAACACTTCAACCGTTAACAGTGCGATGCCTGCCGTAAAGCAAATTCCAATCAATAGGTATATTTCCGTCATATACATTCTCCCTCCCTTGCATAATGACAGTATACCATTGATTGAAAGTCCTTCGCAACAAAATCGCACGAATTATACATTTTTATGTTTGAATTGACATGGACTTGCCTTCAGCCATGAATCAATGCCCTAAGGGTTTCCAGGTCCTCTTCATACACCTTTGTCAGCTGCCTGTTATAGATCACCGACGCGGGGTGATACAGGGCAAACAGAGGCAGCGTTAGCCCCTTTTGTTCATCAATCGCAGCCTGAAAAACTTGACCATGGCAGTTGCCAATAACCGCCTCTTTGCCATACAACGCTTTTAGGGCCACATTTCCCAAGGTCACCAGCATTTTAGGCTTCACCAGGGCAATCTCTTCTTTTAGGTAAGGTAGAAACAAGCCAATCTCCTCTTTGGTAGGAGGCCTGTTCACCACCCTGTGCTTTTCCGACAGCTTCGTGGGGCGAATCTTAACCGTGTTAGAAATAAAAATGTCTCCCCGGTTCAACTCCACACCGTTTAAAAAGGCTGTTAAGTTCTTCCCCGCCTTGCCCACAAAGGGCTTGCCTTCCAACACCTCTTGTTCCCCTGGCGCTTCGCCAATCAGCATCAGTTCCGGGTCTATATCCTTTCCCTGGCCGAAAACCAGGGTCTTTTCTTCCCCTGGCCAAAGGGACGCAAAAAAAAGGGCGCAGCGGTTTTCCATTTCATTAAGCGGCTTATTCAAGGCTTATTCCCCCTTATAAATATCATGGTACAGCCCTAAAGCCACAAGCTTTTCCTTTAATAAAAGCATATCCTGCCAAGCATCCTTTTTCTTGCTTTCATCCCGCAAAAGAGCAGAAGGATGGTAGGTAGGCAGCATGAAGACCCCTTTGCTTTCAAACCACTTGCCTCTGTCCCTGGTAATACGCACCTGGGGACCTAAGGTATTCTGCGCAGCAGTGGCCCCTAAAAGTACAATCACCTTCGGGCGAATCAGTGCCACCTGTGCCCGCAGAAAAGGCAGGCAAGCGGCGGCTTCTTCAGGAGATGGCTGGCGGTTATTGGGCGGGCGGCATTTAACGATGTTGGCAATGTACACCCGTTCCCTTGGAAGCGCAATAGCAGCAAGCATCTTTGTGAGCAATTGCCCGGCAGGCCCTACAAATGCCAGCCCCTGTTCATCCTCCTGCTGGCCTGGCCCTTCACCAATAAACATAAGGGGCGCTTTTTCATCCCCCTGGCCTGGCACCTTATGATGAATATGGGCACACAAACCACAATTCTGGCAACCTGCCACCGCGTTTTTCAGCTCCGGCCATGAAACGCTCATGCTGTTCACCGCCTTCTTTAGAATGGCTATTTTAAAAGAAAATTAAACGTGTTTCCAAGATCGGATATCACCCAATTGACCAATGTCAAAATCAGCGCCACAAAAACCAGCGTTACTGCCAGGCCCGCGATCACCGCCAGAAAATCGAAAAGCCCAGCAGCAATTTTAAACCGGCCTGCTTTTCTTAATTTCCGCTCCTCCGGAGGCAATTCATCTTCGAAATCGTCATCTTCTTCCAGGTCGTAATCTTCTTCATCTTCATACTCGTCTTCGTATTCGTCTTCCGGGAAGTATTCTTCTTCCTCTTCATACCGCTTTGGCACTTTCTCGCCTCCCTATTATACGTAATCCAGCCAGGGGGCGGCCTTTTCTTCCCGGCCGGTCAATGCCCCTTCCCCTTTTAAACCGGGGAAATCCTGCTGGCGCAGCGCTTCATACAGCACCACCGCCACAGAGTTGGATAGATTCAAGCTTCTGGCATCCTCCCGCATGGGAATACGGATGCACCTATCGTAAGCCTTTTCAAGTAAATTTTCCGGTAATCCCCGGGTTTCACAGCCAAAGACGATAAAATCTTCCGGGCCGTAGCTTGCCTTGGTGTAATCCCTTGGCGCCTTGGTGCTGGCATAGTGCATCACCCCGCCGGAATTTTGCCCCAAGAAGCTTTCGAAATCCTTGTAAACAGTATATTCCATCATCCCCCAGTAATCCAGGCCCGCCCGCTTTAAATACCTGTCTTCCAATTTGAAGCCCAGGGGCTCGATCAAGTGCAGCTTTGCCCCGGTGGCGGCGCAGGTTCTTGCGATGTTGCCTGTGTTTTGGGGAATCTCCGGTTCAAATAAGACGATGTTCAACTGCCATTCCATCCCAATCATTGTTTTTTCGCTGTTATTGTACCAAAGGGGAATTGTAATTTCAACTGTCTCATGTTAAACTGCGAAACAGTCAATGGCAGAAAGAAGGCAATTCCGTGCATTCAAAAGCGAAAGCCCATGGGGCAATGGTGTTTATTCACGTGGCGTGGGGGTTAAGCTTTATTTTTAGCAAGCATGCGCTCAACTCCGGTTTTACCCCCATGGCACTGGCCTTTGTGCGCTATCTGCTTACCGCCCTCATCTATGTGCCCATGCTTTTAAAAACCGAAAAAAAGCTCAAGATTCAAAAAGGTGATTGGCTGTCCTTATTCTTTTCTGCGCTTTTTGGCATAACCCTTTACTATTACTTCGAATATACTGGCATCACCTTAACGTCTACCGTCAACGCGTCTTTGATCCTGGCCGCGATTCCCATCCTGACCATGCTTTTTGAAACAGCACTGTTTCATTTGCCTTTAACGGCCCGTAAAATTGGCGGTGCGGTGCTTTCTATTGTAGGGGTAGGGCTTATTGTAGCCACCGGCGCGGACAGCGGAACCCATTCTCTAAAGGGAGATTTGATGATCCTGGGCGCCAGCCTTGCCTGGGTAGGGTATCTGATCATCAGCGCAAAGCTTAGAAAACGCTACACCAGCCTTTCCATGAACACCCTCCAGGCGCTGTTCGGCTTAGCCACGCTGCTGCCCTTGGCTTTAGCGGAGCCCGTGAACCTGGCCGCCATTCCCCTGTCCGGCTGGGTGGCTGTGCTCCTTCTGGCTGCTGTGTGTTCCGCCCTTTGCTACTGGCTTTACGGTAACGCCATTCATGTGTTAACCCCCCTTTCCGCTGCCATTTACATCAACCTCATTCCTCTGGTAACCATCATCGGCGGCGTATTTTTCCTTTCGGAGCCTTTTGGCCCTTTGCAGGCCGCAGGCGGACTGCTGATTATCATCAGTATTTTTATCGTTTCAATTCCCCAAAATAAATCAAATTAGGGCTTGCATTATTCCGGTAAGGATGGTAAAATACTTATTGCTTTGTAGCGTTTAAACTCCAAAAGGAGGTGTTATTGATGGGTAAGTTTTGTCAAGTATGTGAAAAAGGTAAGTTGAACGGCCACAACGTGAGCCACTCCAACCGCAAATCCAACCGCACCTGGGCTCCCAACGTGCAGAGGGTTCGTGTTACGCTGAACGGCCGCACCGCAACGATGAACGTTTGCACCCGCTGCCTGCGCAGTGGCAACGTGTTGCGCGCAACTTCTACCGCCGCTGTGGTGGAAGCCTGATTCGCATCATCCATAAAAAAGCGAAGCCATTTCAACATGGCTTCGCTTTTTTACGTCAAGTCTTGCTCTCACCCAAACCAGGCGATGAAGGACCATCTGCGGTCTCAGTGGGCTTTTTGAACCATATTAACAACCAGCAAGCACAGACACGCGCCTCCGATGGCGATTAGCATGCTCCATACGTTGAAGCCCGTGACGGTGCCAAGGCCTAACAGCGATGCCAGGAAGCCGCCTACAATGGCCCCCAGTACTCCAAATAGGATATTGGCGCCAGCGCCCATTTGGCTGTTCTTGCCCATAATAATACTTGCCAGCCAGCCTGCCAGCGCACCAAAGACGAGCCATAGAATAATATTCATCCCATTACATCCTTTCTTGAATTCGGTTTCGAATAAGAGAATGCGCAAAATTCTGATAAATTATTCAACTGATTTTCGAACAAAATCCATTGTTCATACGTTTTAAAACATAGAACGACCCGCGGTGTACAAACCAAGGGTTTGGTGCTATAATATTAACCCGAATGCGATTGAAAGGGGAGGCGATGGGTTGAAGCGGTTCTTTGCGGTATTGTTAACAGCCTTGGTTCTGCTCACCTCCGCCTACGCCGAGGAAGAAATCAAGTTCGTTCTTCCCCAAATTCCCGCAGGCACTCCCGAGTATGATCCTGCTACCCCCGAAAAGCTGATACAGGATCAGTTGATCGCTAAAAGTGCCATTCTTATAGAAGCGGACAACGGCGAAGTTATTTTTGAAAAAGAACCGGACATCCCCTTGTATCCCGCTTCCACAACTAAAATCATGACAGTTCTTCTGGCCCTGCAGGCCTGCGAGGATTTAAACGAGCTGGTTACCTTCTCTGAACGGGCCATTACCATGCCGGATTCTTCTTATGTGACCGGCAAGTTCAAGCTCGGTGAACAGGTGCCTCTGATCGATGTGCTTTACGCTGTCATGGTGCTTTCCGCCAACGATGCAGCCACCGCTGTGGCAGAGCACATTTCCGGCAGCGTGGAAGCTTTTGCCGAATATATGAATACAGCAGCCCAAGCCTTTGGCTGCACCAACACCCACTTTACCAACGCCAACGGCGTCCACGATCCCAACCATTACACCTCTGCCCGGGATTTGGCCATTATTGCAAGAGAGGCCATGACCAACGAAGAATTTAAGAAAATGGCCGGAACCACCCAATGGAATATCTACAAAACCAACATGCAAAAATCTCGTACCATCACCAGCTCCACCTGGTTTATCAACCAATCAGATAAGCATCCCGATTTATATTTTCCTGCGGGAACCGGCGTTAAAACCGGTTCCACCAAAGCCGCCGGCTTTTGCTTTGTAGGTTCTGCCAGCCAAGATGGGGTGAACCTGATTTCCGTGGTACTCTACTCCGGGGAGGAGGGGCGCTACAGAGACACCATTAAACTGATGAACTACGGCTTTTCCAAATACATCAGCGTTACCCCATCAGAGCTATTCAGTCTAAGCCCTATTGCTATTGAAACCACCAACTTTTCTTTAAACGATACCAACTTGGGGCGGCTCACCCTGTATCTAAAAGCCACAGACGATGTGGAGCATGCCTCCGTTACCATAAATAAAGACGATTTGGATTCTTACGCCAGAAGCTTCAAAAGACAGTGCATCATTAACTACACCAGAGATTTTTCCGCTCCTATCGCCTATGGGGAAGAATTTGGCACGCTGACATATATCCCCAGTGAAGGAAATACTGTGGAGTACAAGCTCATCGCCAGCCGTTCTATTGAGGTACGGGAAAACGCGCCTAAATCCATTGAGCAAATTGAAGCGGAAACCTATGCCGACCCCAATCCCTTTCCACCCCTGAGCCTGGAGCTGATTCTGACTTTGTCCTGGCCGTTATTCATGGTGGTTGGCTTAATTATTGTTCTGCGCAAGGTATTCAAGCGCCGCCGCATGAAGCTGGCAAAAATTCCCGATCCCATTCGCAGGCGTTTCAAGTAACCTTCCTCCGAAATATTCGTAACACATTCGTAATAATCATTTACTTTTTCGACGCAATATGCTATGATAGGCGCATGTTTAAAGGAGGATGTCCCCATGCGCAAACAGCTATTGTTACTAATGACATGTTTTGTAATGCTTTTTAGCGTATCTTTAGCCCAAGCGGAAACATACCGCACGCTGCGCAACGGCGAAGTGAGCCAGGATGTGGCCACCATGCAGCAGGCGCTAATCGATCTCGGGTTTTTAAAAGCCAAGGCTGATGGCAAATTTGGCACCTTGACAGAGAACGCCATCCGAGCCTTCCAAAAGAAGTACAGGCTGGATGTAGACGGTGTGGCGGGCACCAAAACCCTGGAACTCTTATATGAGAAAGCCGATTCTGCCTCCACCTCTGCTGTACAGCCTACAGCCACGCCTGCTCCTGCCGGTACAGCTTCCCCCAGCGCTGCCACCGCGCCCCCATCCGGCTCATATGCTACCCTGGAGTATGGCGATTCCGGGGATAACATCAAAAAAATGCAAAGCGCGTTGAACGCCCTGGGTTACTCCTGCGGCAGCGCAGATGGCAAATTTGGCCCCAGCACCTACAGCGCTGTGCGTGCCTTCCAAAAAGCAAAGGGCTTGAAAATCGACGGCAAAGCAGGAAACGCCACCTTGACCGCGTTATATAATACGAGTAGCGCCAGCGGGACTGCCACGGTCGAGCCGACTGTGGCCCCTACCGCCGCTCCCACCACTGTTCCCACCGACTCCGGTTCCGCTTCTTCTTCCATCACCATGCCCAGCCAATCCCTTCGTTTAGGAATGAAGGGCGATGAAGTAAAGAACCTGCAAAAAAAGCTAAACGAAAAGGGTTATTCTGCTGGTTCCGTAGACGGGGTTTACGGCAACAAAACCGTTAGCGCCGTTAAAGCGGTACAAACCGCAAACCGACTTACGGTAGATGGGGTTGCAGGCACCAAGACCTATGCTGTTCTATGGGCAGGCGCCTCTGCCAGCGATGCTCCCTCCGCCACTGCCGCCCCCACCATTGTGCCCGACAGCAGCTACCAAACATTGGCGGTAGGTTCTTCCGGCGCAGATGTGAAAAAGCTGCAAAACGCCCTTAAAACCCTAAACTACGAAGTATCGGTAGACGGGGAATTCGGCGGCCAAACAAAAATCGCGGTTACCGCTTTCCAGAACCAAAATGGGCTGACCGCTTCCGGCTCTGCCGACGCCGCCACCTTAACCCTTCTTTACAGCGGCAACGGCAAAAAGTACGTGGCCCCGGATACCTCCTCCACCACGGCCAAAACAGGCGGTGGGCCCAGCTCCAGCCAGGTACAGCTTCTGCACTGGTTTAACGATGTAAAACCCTCCCTTAAAGGCGGCAGCTCCCTGTTTGTATATGACCCGGCCACCAATATTAACTGGACATTGAAAGTCCTTTCAAATGGCCGCCATTGCGATGCAGAGCCCGCTACCCAGGCCGACACGGATTCCATGTATAAAGCCTTTGGCAACAAAAACACCTGGAACCAACGAGCCGTTTATGTAAAGCTTCCCGATGGACGCTGGACATTGGCTTCCACCCACAACGTGCCCCATCTTTCCGGCAGCATTAAGAACAACGGTTTTGACGGTCATTTATGCGTCCATTTCTTGCGGGATATGGCCGAAGCGGAAAAGAACGACCCCAATTACGGCGTCAGCAACCAAAAGACCATCCGAAGCGCATGGAAATCCCTGACAGGCATTACCTACGAGGAGAAGTAATCTCCTAAAAAGGAGGAATGGCATGAAATTCTATCTCGCCTTATTCCTATGCTGCATTTCCTTCACCGCTCTGGCGGAAGAAGTCCCCGATGAAACCATTTACACGGCTCTGATGCCGGAATACACCGTTGTAGAAGCGACTGAAATCCCTAGCCCCACCCCGGTGCCCCCGGCCCTCGCGCCGGAAGCCATCGAAGTGCCAACCGCCGATGAAATGGTACCGGCCCAGGAGGAGGAAGAGGTTTTCGAAGCTGAAGCCACCCCTGCGCCCCATCTTGTGATCCCGGAAGGCACCTTGGCTATCAGCGATAGCAGTTTTTTAAACAATGAACAGATTACAAAGATCACTTTGCCGGATTCCCTTGAAAAAATCGGCAGCCATGCCTTTGAAGGCTGCGTTAACCTGGAAGAAATTACCTTGCCCCCTCATATTCTGGTTTTCGGGGATGATGCCTTAAGGGATTGTACAAGCCTGACCTCCGCCACCGTTTTGGAAGGCTCCCAGGTGTTAGGCAAAGGTGCCTTTCAAAACTGCGCAAGCCTGCAATCCGTAAGCCTGGCTTCAAGCTTGGTAGCCATGGGTGACAGCGTGTTTTCCGGTTGCACCGCCCTAACGGAAATCGCCCTGCCGGAACAGCTTTACGCAGTGCCCCGCCAAGCTTTTTCAGATTGCCAGAGCCTGGCCGCCATCGTTTTGCCGCAAAATGTCCGCGCCATTGGCAGCATGGCCTTTAATGGCTGCAATGATCTGGCTCAAGTGGAAATCCAGGGCAGCCTTATCGATATTGGCGAAAGCGCCTTTGAAAACTGCTCGCCGGATCTTATCTTCACTGTAAGCGACGAAAACACAAAACACCTGCTAATCCAAGCAGGTGTCAGTGAAAAAGCGATTACCCTTAAATGAATAGTTATTGAATTTTTTCAAGAAACTCCGCTTCCGTTAGCACAGGGATGCCTAAGGCCAAAGCTTTGCTTAGCTTGGAGCCAGCCGCTTCCCCTGCCACAACGAAAGCGGTTTTTTTGCTTACAGCGCTGGCAGCGTTGCCCCCATTGGCGGCGATTAAATCCTCCGCCTCTTTGCGGGATAAGGTAGGCAGCGTGCCGGTAACCACCACACTTAGACTGGCCAGCTTACCGCCCGTCTCCTCTTTTTCCTTTTCCTTTGGCACAACGCCCTGGTTTACAAGCCGATTAATCATCTCTACATTTTCCGGGAATGAAAAAAATTCCACCACGGATTTGGCGATGATGTCGCCTACCTCATCTACCTCAAGCAGCTCTTCTTCCGTGGCAGCTTGAATCCTTTTAAGGGTTTTAAACCGCGCGGCCAAATCCCTGGCGGTTTTTCTGCCTACGTTGGGAATACCAATAGCGAACAGGAACGCATCCAGCTCCGGTTGGCGGCTGTTGTTTAAAGCATCGGTCAGGTTTTGGGCCCTCTTTTGCTTAAAGCCTTCCAATCCCAATAGCTTTTCCGTTGCTAACGTATACAAATCCGCTGGATCCCGTACCTTCAGCGCGTCGTACAATTGCTGGGCGGTCTTTTCCGAAAAGCCCTCGATGTCCATGGCATTGCGGCCGGCAAAATGGGCGATCCGCGCCACAGCCTGGGGCTTGCAGGTTTCCCTGTTCATGCAAAACAAATGAGCCCCTTTCTCTATTAAGGCTCCGCCGCAGGCAGGGCAATGGGCGGGCTTTTGAATTTCAATTTCCCCTTCTTCTTTTTCGCCTACCCGGCCCATAATTTCAGGGATCACATCATTGGAACGCCGCACCCACACAGGACAGTTAATGGAGACGCCTTTACGCAAAATATCGCCGTAATTGTTAAGGGTGGCCTTTTTCACCGTTACACCCATAAAATCCGTTTCATCCAAATGAGCTAAGGGCGTTAATTTCCCTGTGCGGCCCAGCTCCCAGGTTACATTCCGAAGCACAGTTACTGTTTCTTCGGCCTTGAATTTATACGCTACCGACCAGCGTGGAAATTTATCGGTAAAGCCCAGGGTTTCCCGGGCGCGCAAATCCCCTACCTTAATCACCGCTCCGTCGATTAAAAAATCCAACTGATGGCGTCCTTCTTCAATCTTTGTAATAATGGCGGAAAGTTCATCGAAGCTTTCCGCTTTTTCAAACAAGGGACTTATGGGAAATCCGTTTTCGTTTAAAAACGAAATCATTCCCGCCTGATCTGTATAGGGCGGTTCTACAATGGTACCCACTTCATAAAAATAGGCGGATAGATTGCGCTTGGCCGTGACGCCTGGATCCAGGTTTCGAAGCGCCCCGGCGGCGGCGTTGCGTGCATTTTTAAGGGGTTCAGCCGCCTGCTGGTTATATTTTTCCAGCACGGATAGCTTCATAATACATTCCCCGTGCACTTCAATCAGCCCTTTAAAGGGAATGGTCAGTGGAAGGGTTTTAATGGTCATAGCCTGGGGCAGCACCATTTCCCCCACTTCACCATTGCCCCTTGTGGCGGCAGTGACCAACTGGCCGTTTTCGTAAGTTAAATTAAGGGTTAGCCCATCAAACTTATATTCCACATAATAACAAGGCTGTGTGCCTAAGAGTTTTTCCACTCTTTGGCACCAGGCGTTAAGTTCCCCCATGGATTGGCACTTGTCCATGCTCCAAAGGCGGCTAATATGCCTGTGCTGCTCAAAAAAGGACAACGGATCCCCCCCCACCCGGCGGGTAGGCGAATTGGGAAGCCGCTCCCCTGTTTCCTTCTCAAGGGTCAGCAATTCATCGTATAGCGTGTCATATTCCCGGTCGCTTATAGAAGGATCATCCATCACATAATAGCGATACGCCGCCTTGTTGAGTATCTCCACAAGGCGGCTCATGTTATTTAATTTGTCCTGCATGTTATTCTCCCACTTTGACAATCGGCGCGATGGATAACACAAATTCCTTTTCCCCATAGGCCGTAAATCCAATACGGATTCGGGCGTCCGCGCCGGTACCGATCAGTTCCACCACACGGCCTTCGCCAAATTTCTTATGCAGCACCCTGTCCCCTTGTTTAAAGAGGTTCTGCATGGCACTTGAAGCCCCGTCCCTGGCCTTGGAGGGGGTAAAACCCTTTTGCACCCCAGGGATGCCCAGATCATTGCGGATCATCTGCGGCACGCCCATAGGCATAAAGCCAACAGCTTCTCTGCGCTTGGGCGCGGTGGTATTTCTCGGTTCCGCTGGGCCAAAGGATTTACGCTGGGCACGGTACTCGTCCTCCATAAGCCGCTTGGGAATCTCGTCCAGAAAGCGGGAGGGGGCGTTGTGGGTCAGTTGGTTATAAAGCATGCGCTGGTTGGCGTGGCTGATATACAGCCGCTCCCTGGCCCTTGTAATGCCTACATAGCAAAGCCTGCGCTCCTCCTCCAGGCGGCCTTCATCTAAAATGCTCCGGGAAGACGGGAAGATGCCCTCTTCAAGGCCTGCCAGGAACACATTGGGGAATTCCAAGCCCTTGGCGGAATGCAGCGTCATGAGCGTAACGTACTCCTTGCTGTCCTCGGCCCTATCCATATCGGTAACAAGAGCCACGTTTTCAAGGAAGGCTTCCAAGGTAGCTTCCTCGGTAGCGCCCTCAAACTCCGTTACCGCGGATAGAAATTCCATCATGTTTTCCACCCGGGCACGGCTTTCGTCGGTATCTTCTTTTTGATATTGCTCCAAAAGGCCTGTTTTTTCCATAAGATGCTTTACGAAAGCGCTTAAACCCAGTAATTCCTTTTGCACCATCAAATCGTTCATCAAAACCGCAAACTCGCTTACGCACTTACGAGGGCGGGAGGAAAGGGTTTCTGGTAAGTCCACCAGGGCTGAAAACAGCGGCATTTCGTTCTTAATGGCATGCTCGGCCAGCTCGTTAATGGTGGCATCGCCGATAGAACGCTTAGGCTGGTTAATAATGCGTTTAAGGCTTACATCATCCGGGGGGTTCACAACAACCCGCAAATAGGCCACCACGTCGCGGATTTCTTTTCTGTCGTAGAACCGCTGGCCGCCAAAGACCCGGTAAGGAATCCCCGCCCGCATAAGCATTTCTTCCAGCACACGGCTTTGGGCGTTGGTGCGGTAGAGCACTGCTGCATCCCCATAGCCAATGGATTGCTGCTTCAATTTGTTAATATGGTCGCAAATCCAGGCCGCCTCTTCTCTTTCATCCCCGGCAAGGAAAAGCTTAATGGCTTCCCCTTCTTTTTCCTCTGTCCAAAGCGCCTTTTCTTTTCGCTGGGCATTATGGGCAATAACTTGGTTGGCCGCATCCAGAATGTTGGCGGTGGAACGGTAATTCTGTTCCAGCTTGATAACTTTGGCCTCCGGGTAATCCTTTTCGAAATCCAGTATGTTTTTAATATCGGCGCCCCGCCAGCCATAGATGGATTGATCGTCGTCGCCCACCACGCAAAGGTTTCGGCTTTCCTTGGTAATCAGCTTCACCAGCATGTACTGGGCAGTGTTGGTGTCTTGGTACTCGTCCACCAAAACGTATTGGAAGCGCCTTTGGTAGCTTTCCAGCACCGGTGGGTGATCCAGAAACAGTTCCAGGGTTTTGTTGATCAGATCGTCGAAGTCCAGGGCGTTGGCGGCCTTTAAGCGTTCTTCATAGGCCCTGAACACATCGTATATCATTTGAGCGCGGTAATCCCGCGGGCTCTTTTGGAACCACTCGTGCGCATTCATCATCTTGTTTTTTGCGTCGGATATCTTGCTTTTTATTTCCCTTGGGGGCAAGAATTTTTCGTCGATATTCATGCGCTTTAAGATATCTTTAATAATGCTGGACTGATCGTCATCGTCGTAAATGGCGAAATTGCCCGTATATCCCAATTTATCGATATCCCGGCGCAGACTTTTCGCGCAGGTGGAATGAAAGGTGGAAATCCAGGCATCGTCCGCCTTATCCCCCACCAGCTTGGCGATCCTCTCCCGCATTTCTTTGGCAGCCTTATTGGTAAATGTAAGTGCCAAAATATGCCATGGGGCCACCCCATGGTCGATTAAATTTGCCACACGGTAGGTTAATGCCCGGGTCTTTCCGCTGCCTGCCCCTGCTAATACCAATACGGGGCCTTCCAGGGTTTCGGCTGCCAATCGCTGTTCAGTGTTTAATACCGATAGATCCATTGCGTTAACCTCTTACTTCTTTTCTTGCATTTTATCAAGCACGCGGTTGTACCCATCCACCCCATAGTTAAGCGCCCGGTTAACCCGGCTAATGGTAGCGCTGGATGCCCCTGTGCGGGCAGCAATTTCGTGATATGTCACTTTTTCTCTTAAAAGCAGCGCCACCTCAAACCTTTGGGCTATGCTTTTAAATTCCTGTATGGTACAGATATCTTCGAAAAAGCGGTAAGCATCCTCCGGGGTTTCCAATTGAAGTACCGCCTCAACAAGCCAGTCCGTTTGCTTGGATTTTACTTTAGGTGTAAACATATTGGGACCGCCTCTCGAATATCAGTTACACTTGATTATATCATAAAAATGAAAAAGGCGAAAGGTCAACTTCCGCCTAATTGGATATTATTCCGCACGAATGACCAAAACCGTATAGGAGGTTTGGGCTTCATTGTGATCGAACTGGAGCTCTACCGCGTAATCCAGCAGGTTATAAAAGCTCATATCTCTTGTGCTGGAAACCGTAGCATCGCATTCTCTAAGCGTGTAGCTTAAACCATTTGCCGTATGCATGCCCCAGCTTTCGATTTTAAAAGGCAGCATCAGTGCCGCGGAAAAGATCAGTACGCTTATTTGGCATACCCCGCCGCCGTGGCCTACGCCTTCGCCGCCGACGATCTTCGCCACCTTGTATTCTCCATCCTTTACAAACCCGCCCGCCAAATCGTTAAAGGAGAACAAATCCCCCGGATAAACCACCGCGCAGTTGATTAGCTCCATGGCCTTCAATAAATTGTACCGACGGTTATCGCTGTAAGGTGCGCCGTAATCCCTGGGCATAAACGTGGTGTAGCCGCCGATCACATCCCCCAGTTCCGCGGTTTCATAGGGCACAAAAGGAGTTACCTCCAGGGCGTCCGCCGGCAAATCCACAAAGGAGCGCCAGATCAAAACCGTGGCTACGCCGGTTTCTTCGTTGTAGCGCTGGACTGTCACGGTCTGGCCCTTTTGCAAAACAATGGCTTCATACCCAGAAATCTTGGCCTTCCCCTTGGTTTTAACTTCTTCAAGCATAACCCCTAGCCCATAGGGCGCTTCGTAATTGGGCACAGGATAAAGGTAAGGGTCTGTAGATTTGAACATATACAGCCACTGGCTTTTAGCGTAGCCTGTTTCCCCTTCGTAAGCCACCTTGCTCCATTCTTGGCCGTATTCCAGCACTGTTAGATAGTCACCTTTTGGCACCTTGCCAATTTTTCGTCCATCGTTGCCGGGGGTTTGCCGAAGAGAAAACTCCGCGTCCGCCCGGCACAGGTATTGGTAACCCTCTTCGTCACTAAAAGCAATAGAAAAAGGCAGCACAAAAAACAGTGCTGCCGCAAGATATATGGCCATTAATCGCTTCATGCTATCACCCTTTCGCTTGTCGCGTAAGGAAATTATAACACAAAAGATAAAATTTTGAAACATTTTATTTGTCTTTGTCAGGTTTTTTGCCGATCAAGCCTCCGGTCATTTCTGAAGCCGTCCGTTTCATCTTATCCATGGCCCCCTGTTTGGAGCCGGATGAAATCAGGGCAAAAACCCCAATACCCAATACAAAAATCCCCAACACCCAAAAGATCCCTGTGCCTGCGCCCTTATTATCTTTTTGCACATCGGCTGTGGCGGTATTATTGGTATTGGTGTTACTGCTGCTCTTCTGCCCCACATCGCTGGCCCCAGCAGAACCCGTTACGCCGCCGTAAAGGGTGCGGTAGATTACATCGCTCATCAATTCCGTGGATTTGAGCACCCGTTCCTTGGCAAGGGTGTAAGTGCCAAACTCCAGCAAAACGCTTCTGGGGTATAAATCCTGGTTATAAGCCCCTTTGCCAATAAAAATATCCTTAATAAGCCCCGGGTAAACCTTATCCGCCACGGCCTTTAATTGGCTGGCGAATTGCTTGTTAGCGGACATGTTCTGATTACTTCGGCCCACTAAAAGGCGAACCTTGGACACCTTTTCTCCGCCCAGGGTGACCGCGTACTCATCCGGATCGGGAATCCCATCCCGGTGAATATCGAAAATGGCGTCTGGGGTTGCTTTTAAAAGCTGCACAGCTGTTTGGCGGCTGCGGCGGTAAGCCCCCGCATCATGGGGGTGATGCTTGGCATCGCTCTGGGTCACGGTAACACCTTTGTCTTTAAGGTTAGCCGCCAGCTTTTTCGCCACATCGTAAATACCGCCCATATTATTGTCCGATGATTGTCCATCGCCGTTTTTATAGCTTTCATCGCTGTGGGTGCAATATAGTGCGATCTTTTTTTCTTTTCCCACAGCGCTGACTTGAACAGAATCATCCGTTTCCAGCCAGGACACGTCCGGTAGTTCGAACAAGCCCTCATATTTTAAGGTGGCTGTCAAATCCTTGGTGTTGACGGCAGTAACTTCATAATGCTTGTTGTCGGCGGAAATGTATTCATCTCCCTTATCCGGCTCATAACAAATGGAGGTTACATATTGGCCTTTTTCGTCCAAAAGGCGGTAAACGCTTTCCGATTCTGTGTCCGAATCCTGAGCCATTGCGCAAAAGGGAAACAGCATCATTAAAACCAGCACGAAAGCCGCAAACCTTTTCATTTGCTTCCCTCCTTTTCTTTTACCGGGTTTTCGATCCTGTCGTGGTCCGGCGGGTTTTTGCCCCTTGTGGCCCGTTCCATCAGTTCTCCCACCAGCTCCGCCAGAATAACCCCGAATAGCCCCGCAATAACCATGGCGTCCAGCACCCCGGCGCCGCCTAAGATCATAGGCTGGGAAATGCCATTTTGCCAGTTGATAACTGCCACGGCAATATCCGCCAGCAAAACGCCCAGCACACCGCAGATAAAGGCTGCCCGGCGGCTCCGGCCAAAGAGGTAGGCGATAGCGCCTCCGGCCAAGCCATAGATGTAGTTCGGATCAAAGCCGATGTTTTCCGGTTCATTGGGCATATACTTGCCAAGCAAATACACCGCCACCCCTGTCAGGGCAGAACCGATCAACGCCCGTGCCACTTCCTTGCCCGTTTCCGCCTTGATCAGCAAATACGCGCAAACCAGCACCGGCACCACTGCACCGCCCAGGTTAAACTGCACCTGGCCGATGGTAATATTGGGCACCAGGCTTAAAAAAAACATGGCCGCCACGATCAAAAGTGCTGCTTTATCGCTTAAGCGCATTTTATCCAGCACCCGCTGGGCTACCCCGAAAAAAATGAGCACCGCCACTGCCGTAAGTAATATCATTCCGATTGACATACGTTGCGCTTCCTCCTAAAAACCAGGATTTCGCTAAGTAGCTTTACCTTAGAAGGAAAAAACTATTCCAATTGTGAAAATCGAAAAAAAATGGTATAATGAAGTGTTGAATTTTTATAAGGTTTAAAAAAAGGTGGCTGTACTATGCAAAACAATTATAATGCGGGAAATATTCAGGTGCTGGAAGGGCTGGACGCCGTTCGTATGCGGCCGGGGATGTACATCGGCTCCACCGGGCAAAGGGGCTTGCATCACCTTCTATGGGAAATTGTAGACAACGCCATCGACGAAGCATCCAACGGTTTTGCTTCGGAAATTGGCGTGACCCTGCACCAGGATGGTTCCGCTTCTGTGTGGGATAATGGTCGGGGGGTGCCGGTGGACGAGCACCCTACGCTGCATATTCCCGGCGTAGAGGTGATCTACACCAAGCTCCACGCTGGTGGCAAGTTCAACCAGGAAAATTACAGCTACTCCGGGGGCCTCCACGGTGTGGGCGCCTCTGTTGTGAATGCCTTATCCAAGTGGCTCACAGTAGACGCCTACGTTAACTGGACCCATTACCGCATGGAATTTGTAACCGAGTACGACGCCAAGGCCGGAAAGGTTGTGGTGGGCCATGCCAAGGGCGGCCTTCAGCGCATTGGCAATACCAGAAAAAAGGGGACCACTGTACGTTTTTTGCCCGACGATAACATTTTTGAAGATTGCAAGTTCCAGGGAGAAACGGTTCTTCGCCGTTTACGGGAGCTGGCTTATTTGAACAGGGGTATTACCATTCATTTCACCGACGAAAGAACCCGGGATGAAGAAAAGCGCAATAAGGTTTTCTGCTACGAGGGTGGCATTATCGATTATGTGAAGTATTTGAACGCCGATAAAACCTTATTACAAGATGAGCCTATTTATTTGGAGGGCAACCGTGAGGGCACCATTTGCCGGGTGGCCATTCAATACACCGACGGCTATACGGAGAACGTGTTTTCCTACGTCAATAACATTCCTACTGCCGAAGGCGGCACCCACGAGGCAGGCTTCCGGGCCGCCTTTACCAAGGCTTTTAACGATTATGCCCGAAAAATCGGCGCATTAAAAGAAAAAGACAATAACCTGGCCGGGGAAGATTTCAGAGAAGGCATGACCTGCGTTTTAACTGCCATGGTGAAAAACCCCCAATTTGAGGGACAAACCAAGGGCCGCTTAGGCAATACGGAAGTACGGCCTGCTGTGGAAGCCATTGTGACACAAAAATTAAGCGAGTTTTTAGACGATCTTCGCAACCAAGAAATCGCCACCAAGATCACCGAAAAAGCGGTTCACGCCGCAAGGGTCCGGGAAGCAGCTAGAAAGGCCCGAGATGTGGCCCGCCAGCGCAATTCACTGGAAGCTGCCCCTTTGGTTGGCAAGCTTTCTTCCTGCACCGGAAGAAAAGCCCAGGACAACGAATTGTTTATTGTTGAAGGCGATTCCGCAGGCGGCTCCGCCAAGCAAGGCCGGGACCGCAGGTTTCAGGCCATTCTTCCCCTGCGCGGAAAGCCGCTCAATGCGGAAAAGAAGCCCCTTGATAAGGTGCTGGGCAACGAAGAATTCCGCTCCATTATTACGGCGTTGGGCACCGGTATTGACGAAAGCTTCGATATAAGCAACCTCAAATACCATAAAGTCATCATTCTTTCCGATGCAGATCAGGACGGCGCCCACATCAGGGCCATTCTTCTTACCTTCTTTTACCGCTACATGCGGGATTTGGTGGCTCAGGGCCATGTATACATTGGCATGCCGCCCTTGTACAAGGTACAAAAGGGCAGCAATATTCAATACGCCTATGACGACCGTGAACTGGCAAAGGTGCAAAAAGCCGTTGGCCGGGGGTATATGCTCCAGCGTTATAAAGGTTTAGGGGAAATGAACCCAGAGCAGCTTTGGCAGACCACCATGGACCCAGAGTACCGAAAGCTGATTCAGGTTACCATCGACGACGCGGCCGAAGCGGACCGGATCATCACCATCTTAATGGGCGACAAGGTGGAACCCCGCCGGGATTACATTTCCGCCCACGCCAACTTTAACCGCCAAGACAACTTTGAGCCTACCACTGCGTTGGAAGGGGGTAACCGCTAATGGCCGATAAAAAAGGGAATGAGCCCATGAAGATTGCCGCCGAAGTGATTCAGTCTTCCATGGAAGAAGTAATGCACGATTCCATGATCCCCTATGCGGAGCATGTTATCTTAGAACGTGCCCTGCCCCGGGTGGAGGATGGTCTAAAGCCCGTGCAGCGTCGGATTTTATTCACCATGAGCGAGCTAGCCATCACGCCGGACAAGCCTCACCGCAAATGCGCCCGTATTGTAGGCGACTGCCTTGGTAAATACCACCCTCATGGGGATTCCTCTGTTTACGGAGCTCTGGTGCGCATGGCCCAGCCTTTTTCCCTTCGGGGCACCTTGGTAGACGGTCATGGCAACTTCGGTTCCGTGGACGGGGACAGCGCCGCCGCCATGCGTTACACGGAAGCCAGAATGACCCCTTTAGCCATGCTTATGCTTAAAGATTTAGACAAGGACACCGTTTCCTTTTCCTTAAACTTCGACGATTCCCTAAAAGAACCGGACTTGTTGCCTGCTTATTTCCCAAATCTGCTTGTCAACGGGGCAGATGGCATCGCGGTAGGCCTTGCCACCAATATTCCCCCACACAACTTAAAAGAAGTTTCCGCCGCTGTGGAAGCCCTAATTGATAACCCAGCCATCACCACAAAAGAACTGATGCAGTACGTGCCCGCACCAGACTTCCCCACCGGCGGCGTGCTGTTGGATACGGAAGAAATCCAGCGAGCCTATGAAACAGGCCGCGGCAAATTGCAGCTACGCGCCCGGGTGCACATCGAAGATGGCTCCGCTGGACGTAAATTGCTGGTGATTACGGAAATTCCATACCAAGTATCCAAATCCGCTATGCTTGAAAAAATACTGAAGCTTTCCGAAGAAAAAAAGGCTGCGCTGGGTTGCATCTACGACATCCGCGACGAATCCGACAGAACGGGTATGCGGGCTGTAGTGGAGCTTCGCAAGGAAGCCGACCCCCAGCGGGTGCTTTCATACCTTTACAAATATTCCGATCTGCAAACCACCGTTGGGGCCAACATGGTGGCCATTGCCGATGGGAAACCTAAGCAAATGGGCCTAAAAGAAATTCTTTCTTATTTCATTAAGCACCAGCGCAATGTGGTGACCCGCAGAACCCAGTTCGATCTGGATCAGGCCAAGGCCCGGGTGGAAATCTTGCAGGGCCTGATGGTGGCGGTGGACAATTTAGACGAAGTGATCGCTCTGATCCGGGCCAGCAAAAACCCCAAGGAGGCCAAAGAAAGATTAATGGCCACCTTTGAATTAACCGCGCCACAGGCCCAGGCTATTTTGGATATGCGCTTGCAGCGGCTTACCAACCTGGAAATTCTAGCCCTGCGCAAAGAATATGAAGAATTGCTAAAGCTGATCGATAAATTGGAAAGCATTTTAAAAAGCGAAAAAAAGCTTTTAAATGTGATTAAACAAGAGTTAAGCCAAGTGGTGGCGGAATACCATTCCGACCGCTTGACCACCCTAGAAAAAGAGAATGCCATTTCTGCCGAAATTCTAGATGAGACCCCCGTGCCGGAAGAAGCGGTAGTGCTGTTCACCCGCTCCGGCTATCTGCGCCGGATGTACCCCAAATTCTACGAAAAGCTGCCCAGTGTGAACCCGCTGGAAACCCCGGAAGAGTTGCCCCGGTTCCTGTTCAATACCATGACAGACCACACCCTGCTTTTCTTCACTAACAAGGGCAATTGCTACACCATGAACGTAGGCAGCCTGCCGGAATTCAACAAACCCAAGGACAGAGGCCAGCTTCTTTCAGGAGTGCTCCAGGGGCTTGAAACCGATGAAACCCTGGCCACCCTCATGTGCGTCAAAATGAGCGATCTGGCTTCCAGCCCGGATTTCCTGTTTATTACCAAGCAGGGCATGATCAAGCGGACTCTCGCCTCTGAATACGACATCCGCCGTTCTAAGTTCCAAGCCGTATCCCTGAAGGGCACGGATGAGCTTTTTATGGCGATCACAGCGCCCCAGGCAGAGGATCTCCTCTTCATCAGCAAAGCCGCCATGTCCATCCGCTTCGCGCAGGATACGGTGCCTGCTCAAGGCCGTGTGGCAGGCGGCGTCAAAGCCATGCAGCTGGAAATTAAGGACGAGCTGATTTTCGCCGCTGCCGCCGATGCAGCCAAGCAAGTGCTTCTGTTCTCTGAACGGGGCAGCGCCAAGCGTCTGTTTATGAGCGATTTCGATCGTCAGAACCGTAATGGCAAAGGCATCCGCGCCTTCTACTTCAACAAAAACGGCTCCAACGGAAATCATTTAGCCAAGGCCCTTGTATTGGATGACTCCGTGACCAGCCTGATCGTTCTCCAGGCCCAAAGCCCCGCCGGCACTTTCATGCCGGATGAAATCGCTCTCCAGCAGAAAACGGATAAGGGCAAGCCTTATGTCCTGGCCATTATGGAGGATATTGTCACTGACGTATTGCCCCAATAAGAAAGGGTTCTTCGATGGATTTTAGCGGCTTATCTTCTTTAGAGGTTGAACAAAAGCAGCAGGCTGGTCAGGTGAACCTGGACGAAAGCCGGCAAGGAAAGCCAACAGCCCGAATTTGGTTTGAAAACATTTTTACCCTGTTCAATATTTTAAATTTCGCCATTGCCCTACTTTTATTGGCGGTAGGCTCCTATCGTAATATGCTGTTTATGGGTGTGGTTGTTGCCAACACGTTGATCAGCACCCTTCAGGAAATTCGCGCCCGAAACACCTTAAGAAAATTAAATGTACTAGCCCGGAGCCATGTTCAGGTCATACGCGACGGCAAAGAAACCACCTGCTATCCGGATGAACTTGTTTTAGATGATGTATGTGTCTTTAAAACCGGCAGCCAGATTTGCGCCGACGCAGTAGTGCTTCAAGGCAACGCCGGGGTCAATGAAGCGCTTTTAACCGGTGAAAGCGACGCGGTTGAAAAACAACCTGGAGACCTGCTTTTATCCGGCAGCTTTGTGGTGGAAGGGCAGGTACTCTGCCAACTTACCAAGGTGGGCAAGGATTGCTACGCCCGGCAGATCGTAAACTCCGCCGAAGGTATTGAAAAGGATACGGGTCTATTAATGGCCTCCATGAAGCGCATTGTAAAGATCACCAGCATTTTGCTCATTCCCTTGGGCATTGCTTTGTTCCTGCGCCAGGTCTTCTTTTTCGATGCCTCCATCCAGAACGCTATTCCCGTTGCCGCCGCTGCCATGATCGGCATGATCCCCGAAGGGCTGATGCTTTTAACAGGTATGTCGCTGGCCCTTGGGGTTATTAATCTGGGGAAACAGCAAATTCTTGTTTCCCAGCTATATGCCATTGAATCCCTGGCTCGGGTAGACGTATTGTGCTTGGACAAAACCGGCACCCTTACCACCGGCGATATGCACCTATCCGGCACGGCCCTAGAGCAAGAAGGTTTTTCAGAGGCCATCAGCCTTTGGCTTAGTGCTTTGAATGAAGACAGTTCCACTTTTAAAGCCATCCGGGCTGGCTTTTCACCCAACAGAGATGCAGCCGTCCAAACAATAATCCCCTTTTCTTCCAAGCGCAAATGGAGCGGCGCCCATTTTAAACAGGGCCAAACAGTGGTGGTAGGCGCTCCTGAGTTTCTTCTAAATGATGCCACCACCCTGGAAACAGTTAACAGCTTTGCCGAGCAGGGGTACCGTGTTCTGGCAGTTCTTAAAGGCGAAGCGGATTTTAATGACAAAGACCTGCCGCAAGATATGCGGCTTATGGGGCTTTTGCTCATTAGTGATGTCCTGCGCCAAGGGGTCAAAGAAACCCTTGGCTTCTTTAGTGCACAGGGGGTTACTTTAAAGGTTATTTCCGGAGACAATCCTGTGACTGTCAGCCTCATCGCCCAAAAGGCGGGCATTCCCGAAGGGGAAAAGTATATCGATACCAGGGAAATTGAAACCGATGCCCAATTGCTGGAAGCCGCTTCCACTAAAACCGTGTTTGGCCGGGTCTCCCCGGAAATGAAAAAGCGCCTGGTAAAGGCACTTCAATCCCTTGGGCACACCGTGGCCATGACAGGGGATGGGGCGAATGATATTCCGGCCCTTAAAACCGCCAACTGCGGCATTGCCATTCCCGGCGGAGCGGATGCGGTGAAATATGCCGCCCACCTTACCTTATTGGATGGCAGCTTTGCCGCCCTGCCCCAAGCTGTTTATGAAGGACGCCGGGTGATTAACAACATTACCCGGGCCGCGTCGCTGTTTCTGGTGAAAACTTTATTTTCTTTAGGTCTCACAGCGCTGCTTCTAATTATCCAGCATGAATATCCCTTCCAGCCCATTCAGTTAACCCTGATCAGCTCTTTCACCATCGGCATTCCTACATTTTTTCTGGCCTTCGCCCCAAACCGTGCAAGGGTGGAAGGGAACTTTCTGCAAAACGTGCTGATCAATGCCCTGCCAGGCGCCTTCAGCGTTCTTATTTGCATTATGGCCATTTTATCCTTCGCTGTGCCTCTTTCCTTAAGTCAGGCCAGCATTTCCACTTTATGTACGTATGTTACAGGCTTTTGCTGTTTAACCACATTGTTTATTATTTGTCTGCCCCTTAACCGCTGGCGGCTTTTGCTGGTAGGTATCATGGGGGCCGCTTTTATCAGCACCACGCTTTTATTCCCGCAAGTATTTTTTCTGGTGCATCTGCCGCCAAAGCAGCTTGCGCTTTTATACGCGCTTCTTCCCTTCGGTGCAGGGGTGATTGCCCTTGTCCGCTATGGCCTTAAGCGAATCAGCGTTGCACTGCCACTGAATCCTTGAGCACATCAGTTACCCGATTAAGGGCCTTTTCCATCACCTGAACCTGATCCTTGGCCATGTTTTCCGGCGGTTCATGGTTGCTTAGCACCGCATCGTAAACATACCGGCCCTCTTCCTTGTGCCGCCAGAAATAAACCGGCGAGTAGCTGACTTCGTCGAAGGAAACCAGGCTCGTAAGGGGATCAAAGGTAATGTTTAAATGCAGCAAAAGGGAAGCGATGTTCACGCTTTCCCGGCTGCCTGTCATCAGCGCGCCTAAGGAATAGGCCACCAGCGTCTGCCGCGCAGTGCCGTCTGCCCTGTTGCCTGTTAAATACACAATGGGCTGCACCGCATGGCTGTGAGCGCCTAGAATCACATCGGCCCCCGCATCGGCTATCTGCTGGGCAAAGGCTGCTTGGGTTTTAGAGACCGTATGGGTATTGTCGCTGCCCCAGTGGCAAGACACAATAACCACCTGAGCACCCTGGCTGCGAGCACCGACAATATCTTTTTGAATGTTTTCAATTTTAATTAAGGGAACAGCGTACTCCGCTTTCTCTTTTTTTGCTTTATTAGCAGAATCCAGGCTCTGGGTGTAATGAAGCAGCGCTACCTGAATACCGTTTATATTCATAATCAGCGTCTGCTCTGCATCGGCACCGCTTTCATATCCGCCCACCACAGAAAAGCCTTGGCTTTTCAAAGCATTGATGGTCTTTGTAAGACCTGCAAGCCCCAGGTCCATGCTCTTGTCTTGGCCGATAAAAGCCAAGTCAAACCCGGCTTCCTTCACCGCGTCCAATATTTCCTGGCGTGTGTTCAGATTGCTTAATTTTTGATCCTGGGCGATCAGGTTCTCCAGGGTGAATACCTTTAAATCTCCCCACACCGCATCGGATATGTGGGTGAGAAGTGCCGAAAAATCGTAGGTCTCACTTTCTTTATAATAGCAGGCATTTCGGATATCCTTATTAATTAGAAAGGAGCCTGCTGCCGTCAGCGTAAATGACTTTTTCTGGGGGACTGGGGTGGGCGTAGGTTCCAAGACCGTTTGGACAGGTGCTGCGGCCCCCGTGGTGGCCAATTCACCGAAAGTCGGCGCCGGGGATGTGGCTTCCGTTTCTTCTTTTGCCGCCGACTGGAATATAGGGATGTCGGAAAGCTTTAACTCCGGCAAATCCAGGTTTTTCGCAATGGCAGATACGATATTTTGCGCGTCATCTATTTTCAATGTCGTTTGCCCGGCGATCATGGCCACCAGGCGAAAGCTTACGCCCAAGACAACAACAGCTATCAAAATCATTAGTACCGTTCCCGCGGATATACCGCGGCGCTTTTTCTTTTTCATATGCCTCTCCTCTCCCCTTGGTTTATAAATTATAGCATATTTAAATCAAGGAGGAAAGGGCTGTAAAAAAGTGGCGACAACCCTTGACGAATTCAGCATTCTGTGTAATAGTACATTTGTTTATTAATTCCTCCAAGGAGATGTATTGTGCAAAAATATCTTAAAGGCATACAGGCAATTATAGCCGGTTTCACCGCAGCGCTTCTGTTCTTTGTTCCCGCGCTGGCCGAACCGGTTGCTGGCAGCGATATGGTTCAGTGGTTTAATTCCCAAACGCCTGTGAATTATTACGTGGATGTACCCATGCGTTCCCGTCCGGTTTTATATTACGCCCAGAACGACCCTGTATGGGAAAACGTCCGCTATCGCAACCGTAACAGCGAAGAAAAAAGGTACCGCACCATTGGTTCCGGCGGCTGTGAACCAGTAGCCACGGCCATTGCCCTAAGGTATTTGTTAAGCGATGAACAGCTTTGGACTTTAAATGAAATTACCTATGGTAAAAAAGGGTTTACATTTTGCACCTGTTCATGCGCGTACTTTCATTGCAACCATCAGCATGAGCAATTTAAAATTGAATCCATGGACGACATGGAGCGCTACTTGCCTATCGCCCTGGCCGGTTTCGCCGCAGGCAACAATCCTCTGGGCCGCGGAGGATATAATGCCATCAATATGATTCTTTCCTATTTCGATCTGCCTTATAAAAAAGGCAAAGGCGGGGTGGATGCGGTGACCGCAGTGGACAATGGCGCCATCGCCATTATAAACGTGGGGACAGCCGAATGTCCTTTCACGCAAAACGGCCACTACCTTACCCTCATGGGAACCGATGAAACCTATCTGTATTTTCTGGATCCTTATTTGCACGATTACAAAGAGACCGATAAACGGCAGGTCCTGGAGCTTCTTTCCCCCGGCTTCGTTCGCGCCAAGCGCACCGATTTGAAATTTCTTGGCATTACAGGCTATCTGGCACTGTTCCCCAACGATACTGCCACCGAGCAATAACCAGACCCACTATATAAGGAGGAAACAACCATGCGGATCAAAATCTTAAGCCTGGCCTTAATCATTATGATGCTGTTTCTTTTTATCCCCGCCGCGCAAGCCCAGTCCCTTTCAAGCTACACCAAAGCAAACGGCTATACTTATATCCAGTTAGGAAGCTACCCTCAGCAGATCGATGGCACTGTCCAGCCCATTGTTTGGCGGGTGCTCGAAGCCACTGAAGATGAAGCGTTTTTGCTGAGCGAATACGTTCTATTCAACCACAGAGTGCATGAGGATTATTTGGAATACGAAGGGTTTGAAGGCCAATTTAATAAAACCGATATCTTCGTCATTCTAAATGAAACCTTTTTGCAAACCGCTTTTACGGACAAAGAACAGATCCTGTTGCTTAATAGTGAGGACCTGGGCAAGGTGTTTTTAATTACGTCGGCAGATTTGCAAAACAAAGCTTATGGTTTTTTTACCAATCGTGACAGGCAGGCCTTTGGTACTGCTTATGCCATAGAAAATGGTCTGTTTAAATACAGCAATTCCAAAACAGGCCGTGGCTCAAGCCCCTTTTGGACGCGCACCCGTTCCACCACCCTTGCCAGCGGGGTACGCTGCACGAAGGTGGATGGCAGCGTGGGCTATATCCGCTGCGTGGTAATGAATGAAGGCATCCGTCCCGCTGTCAAAATCAAGCTAAACCACGGAGAAATTGAAGTTCTCAGCGGCACTGGCACCTTGGATTCACCCTTTGTATTAAAAAGGGATTAATTGGCGCTATGCCTGGTAAAAACGGCCTCATGATTGCCTTACCACATTGGCCATTGACTTTCAATCTGTTTACATACTAAAATGGTACGCAGCAATTGTTTATTTTTGCATAAATTTGTTTTCTTGAGAGGCTATCATGGAAGAAAGAAAATGGGTAAAAAAAATCATAGCGGCCGCGCTATTCACCCTTATTTGCTTGATGGGAACCTGTGCATTAGGCGAAACGGCGCAAAATATCACAGATCAGTTCAAAATCACCGTTAAAAGCAAATACAAGGTGAACCGTTTATACGATGGAAACTATCAAAACAAATGGGAAAGTAATGCTGGCAAAGACCCGTCCATTGTTTTTCAGGCCTCAGAAGACGTAAAAGCCTATGGTCTTTATATCTGTTTTGCGAAAATGCCCGACGCATGGGAAATTCAAACCCAGGATGAACAGGGTCAATGGCAGACCGTCTTTAACGGAGACACCCGTTTTCTGCATACCTATGTAGCGCTTCCTGGCTTAAACGCTTTTCGGCTGATTGCGCCCTCTGAAAAGAACATATCTCTACAGATAAACAACCTATCACTTTTCTCACAAGGGGCTCTTCCAGAGGATGTCCAAATCTGGGAGAAACCCGGCGAAAAGGCAGATATGCTGGTTTTAGTCGCCCATCCCGACGACGAACTGATTATGATGGGCGGAACCATTCCCATCTATGCTGTTGAAAAGCAGATGAATGTGCTGGTCGCTTACATGACTGTCTCCAACACCACCCGCTCCAGCGAGCTGCTTAACGGCCTGTGGTCAATGGGCTATAAAACCTATCCCATTCTGGGCACCTTTGGCGACAGTTACTCAAGCAACCTTGAAGCGGCTTACAAAGCATGGAAGGCCAAAGAGGTACGTACCTTCGTAATGGGGTTGGTTCGCAAATACCAGCCTGAGGTGGTGGTTTCCCACGATTTGAATGGTGAATACGGCCACGGGGCTCATATGGTGTGTGCCCAAATGGCTGTCTTCTGCGTGCAAAACGGCGCCAATAAGGCCATTGAACCCGAATTGTATGAGCTTTACGGCGGGTGGGAGCCGAAAAAACTGTACCTGCATTTGTATAAAGAAAACACTCTGACCATGAACTGGCATATTCCATTAAGCAGCTTAAATAGCCGTACCGCCCTTGAAGCGGCCCAGGACGCCTACAAGTTCCATTTAACCCAGCGTTCAACCAAGTTTGCGGTTAAGGATGAAGGCAATACCAACTGTGCCCTTTTCGGCCTTTACTACACCTCCGTAGGCCCCGATGCCAATGGCGACGATTTTATGGAAAACATTCCCGGGAAAGGTGCCATTACCTATACGCCTCCTGTAGCCACCCCCTACCCTCAGATGGCGGATACCGGGGAAGATATCGCTCATCCAGCCTGGTCGGCCCAGTGGCTTGAAAAAGCTGGTGAACGCAACCGTAAAGGCTTTCTAAAGCAAGGCGAATATGTTTACGCCGATTCTGAACAGGGTCTTTGGTTTTATGCCACCCCCGCGCTTATTGTTCGGGTAGACCGCAAGAGCGATACGGAAGAGAAACGTACCTGGTACGAAGCCCATATGTATGTGGATTTAGATAGCGGCGAGCGAATTCAATCGGTGCAATACACCCCTGAAAACCCCGGCAAGAAAAAGGTGCAGATCACTCAAATCGCCCGGGAAAACCAAGTGGTCTTCGGCATGAACACCGATTATTATACCTATCGCGTAGGCGGCAGCACAGTGGGCATTGTTATTCGCAACGGACAGATTCTCCACGACAGCGCTCCTGTGGCAAACCGTTCCAAATTCCCCAATTTGGACGTGCTGGCCATGTTTGACGACGGAGACTGGAAGGTCTATCACTCCGATGAATATACCGCCCAGGAATACGTGGCCATGGGGGCTGTAAATGTCTATTCCTTCGGACCGTACATGGTAAGGGATGGGGTTTTGAACGAGTTTATCGATCAGATGTACGGCGGCAAAACAGGGCAGCCCCGCTGCGCCTTGGGCATCATCGAAAAGGGACATTATTATGCCATGCTGGAAGAGGGCCGTATACCCAAGGAAGCCAAAGGCACTTCCCTTAAAGCGCTGGCGGAACATATGCTGGAAAAGGGCTGCGTCCAGGCTTTAAACATGGACGGGGGGCAAACCGCTGTTTTTACCTTCATGGGTGAACAGATCACCCGCATTGGCGTTTATGAAGCCAACGGTGCTAACCTGCCAAGAAGCACCAGCGAACTGATCGCCGCAGGCTTTTCCTCCGCCATCGATCCCCTTGAATAGCTGCATATAAAAAACGAGCGTTTCTATATAACGCCCGTTTTTTTTATACCATTAATCCACCACTTCAAATAAACCAAAGCCCTTTTCACGGAACTCCCCAAGACCGCTTTGGTAAAGGCCCTTCAATAGCCTTTCATCACCGCACAGCATCATATCCCCTACTGTGGAACGCAGGTAACGCCCTCCATGCAGCACGTGCACATCCTTACACTTAAACCCATCCTCACAGGGGAAAACCCGTACCCGGGCTTCACTGGCAGGCATACCGAAAAGCACTTCCGCCAATTTTTCTACTTCTTTGTTGAAGCAAATTTCAAAGTTTCCGTCCCTCATGCCCAGCAAATGGGGTTTTTGCTCGTTTTCTTCCTCATAACGAATAACGATCAGCGGGCTCATCATACGGATATGAACGCAATCGCCAACGATCTGCTTTTCTTGCACGTCCGCAATGCTCCGTACCATCCACGTATTGCCTGCAACTTTTTGGGTTTCCCCGGTCATAGCTTGGAACAGCTTTAAAAAATCCTCGTAACAGCTTTGCTCGCAGGTTGAAAAGATGACCTTGATTTTAGGCGATTCCAGCATGATCATTTGCTCAAAACGGGATTTAGGTAAGTAAACAGAAAAGCAGTATGGCTGCACCTCTTGCGAGAAATACTTTTCGAAATCCGGCGCTACGTTATGGCGTTTAAAACCATCATACATCATATCTGTAATCAGGGGACGATATTCCTGTGGTATTTGTGCGGTCTCCAGCGCGATAGATATAATCATGCGCACAACGTAACACCTCATCATTAATAATTAAATGCAGTATCAAAAAGCAAGCTACCGCTTCAAACTATTATAGCATGATTCCGCCAGAATAGCTAGAATTTTCTAAAAAGCACTTCACGTACATGAAGTGCTTTTTAAGTATAATCATTTTACTTAATAATTTTGCGCGTCCAATTCGTAATAGGACTTGGGATGCTCGCAAGCCGGGCAGGAATCGGGCGCGTCGGAACCTTCGTGGACATAGCCACAATTACGGCAGCGCCAGCGGGTGGTAGGCTCGTCCCGATGGAACGCCTGACCGTTTTCGAGGTTTTCGATCAGCTTGCGGTAACGCTTTTCATGCTCCTCTTCCACTTCGCCTACTTCCGTGAACGCTTCAGCTAAATCCACGAAGCCTTCTTCCCTGGCCACTTGTGCAAATTCTTTATACATCTGCGTCCATTCCTCGTTTTCACCCTGAGCGGCACGTAAAAGATTCTGCACCGTGTCCCCTGCCTGTTTGCCGCTGGAAAAGCCGCCCAGAGCCCGAAGCCACAGCTTAGCATGCTCCTTTTCATTATCGGCGGTTTCTAAAAATATACCGGCCACCTGTTCAAAGCCTTCTTTCTTCGCTGCGCTGGCAAAAAAAGTATATTTGTTACGGGCAGCGCTTTCTCCCATGAAAGCTGTCATCAAGTTTTGTTCTGTTTTAGATCCTTTAAGTTCCATGTGTACACCCTCCTTCGCGGTAATGCCTTAAATCAATCTTACCCATTTTTCTTGGACTTGAAACCATTAATAGTACATGCTTCCCATTACAACTGATAAAATGACCGATAAAACCATTAAGGCCGCCAATGTGATCGATACGGCGCGGACTATAATGGTTTTCTTATTAGCCTTTTGCGTTTTAGCCATTTTCTGCTTCCTCCCAACATGGATACTTCGGTTAGTATATCACGTTCTTGGCAATTTTTCCATACAAGCCTGCATAAGTGTTGAATCTTTTCGGGAAAAGAATTATAATAACCAAAGCGCATGAAAGGAGGCACCGAAAATGGACGACATTCGTTTAGGCGATACGGTCACCACGAAAAAGGCTCACCCCTGTGGCACTAATGAATGGCTTGTCATTCGAATAGGTGCCGACATCAAGATCAAATGCAACGGCTGTGGCCGCATTGTTATGATGGATCGCGCGGATTTTTTAAAGCGGCGTAAAAAAGTGCTGGTCCAAGGACCGGTGCCACAAATAGGAGGAAATGAACCGTGAGTGAACAACCCAACACGCATAGCGAAGAATTACTGGCAGGGAATAAAAAAGAAAAGGTAAAAAAGCCCGTGGACATTAAAAAAGAGATTCTAAGCTGGATATTAACTTTAGGCGCTGCGGTTATTATCGCCATGGTGATCCGTACCTTTGTGTTTGAACCTGTGAAAGTAGATGGGGGCAGCATGCTGGATACCCTGAGCAATGGGGAAATCATGTTTGTAACCAAGCCGGAATACATTTGGGGTAACCCTGCCCGGGACGATGTGATTATCTGCCATTATCCCAACCGCACAGAGTATTTTGTGAAAAGGGTTATCGCCATTCCCGGAGATACCATCGAAATTAAAGGGACCGATGTGTTTGTTAACGATGCCCTGGTAGATGAAAGCTTTTTAAGCGTAAACCGCAACCGTTACGATCACACCATGGCAAAGACGACTTTGGGCGAAGACGAATACTTTGTTATGGGCGATAATCGGGATAACTCCAACGACAGCCGCGCCGTAGGTCCCTTGCACCGGGACCAGATCGTCGGCCATGTGCGCTATGTGCTTTTCCCCTTTAGCCAGATCCGAGCCATCAATTAAAAGTGTAAAGGATAACGGCATAGCCTGTGTTATCAGCGCTGGCCTCCATATCCACCGCCTCGTTGGGCACACGGGTCATAAAGTCCCCGTCCGCCAGACCGCAGATAACCACATATTTTAGTGTTTCCCCTTCATAGTAGCAAACCAGCCCTTTTTCTCTTAAAAAGGTCAGGTATTCTTCAAAGGTCATATTCAACAAATGAATCAGTTCCGCGTGGTTTTTTCCCACGTACCGGAAATGATAATCCTCATCCTCCATAGGATGGGGATTTTTTACTGTGTATCGTTGTATAAACCCATGCTGCCAGGCAATCTGCAAAAGGTATTTGCCGGAACTGCTTTGGGAAAGAGACTTGGCGTCCGGTGGCGCATTGTAGCCATCGCACAGCCTGATATCCACCGCGTAACCTGTTTGGTGTTCCGAACAGCCCGGGCGCTCATAGCCTTTGGCAGCCATGGCCGCCGCTGTTTGCAAAGAATAGCTTTTTGCGAATATACTAAGCTGCTCCAATTGCAAATCCAATTGCTGTTCATTTGAACGGGTGCCGGCGAAAACGGTCCACTCTCCAAACCCCTTTTGCCGCCCGGCCTGAAAAAGCGGAATCAGCGCTTGGAGGGTTTCCATGTTGGTAACCGTCTGGGCAGAACGGGTGGCCACATTGGCTTTACCATAAGCCGCGATGGAGTAGCTATTGGGTGCCGGCATGGTACTTGGCACAGGGTGCTGCTCATCGATTAAAAGAAGAAGCCCACGGTAAAGCTTATCCTTGGTAAAAACCGCCCTTTGCCAGGTTAATCCCCGTGGTTCTTGCAAGGAAAAGCCTTTGGGCAGTGTTTTATTGCTGCCGCTCACCTGTGTTACAACCACACTGGCGGTTTTCGCCGCCGTATCCTGTTTAGGCACATTGATCAGCACTCCCAAAGAATAAACCACCGAAAACGCCAACAGCGCCGTGGCGCAGAAAAGCGACACCGATGGACGTTTTACCGCGTTAAGGCGCTGTTTCAAAATAACAATAATCTCTCCATTCATCCATACGACCCCCTTATCCTTTCGCTTATAGGCGTATTTTGCTCTTGAAGTGCCATTGTTATGCATACAAATACAAGTCTTTTGTGCTTTCTAGATTCTCAGGTTTTATCGCCCTGTTCCGCTACGACCGTTAGCAATTTAATATACCTACTATAAGCACTGATGTATACAAAAATAGCCCCACCAGCAGTCACGCCAGCGGGGCTATTTTTATGCTTCTGTGTTCTTTTCCTGGTCCGATTTCTTCTCCCTTAACTGTTCCAGGGCCTTTTTCATAGTTTCTGGGAATGGTACCCCCGCCAAGGTCAAATTCTCTAAAAGGCTCAATCCCTCGTTGCAGATGTAAAACCAACATACCGCCGTTCTAAACACCTGCTGTTCCGTCCCAAGGGCCTTGTCAAGCAAGGAAGCAACCAGGACAACCAGCATCATCAAGCCCTTTTTTGCGATGCCCTTAGCGCCTACCTTGCTGTCCAAGCCGCCGCCTTCGGTCTTCTGGCTCTTTCCTAAAAATGCTACCAGGACACCGCTAAGGTAATCAACAGCCATAAGGCCAAGCAAAACAAACAGCAATGTATCCCAGCCCCCAAACAATCCGGCGATTGCCCCGCCCATGGCGGCCAATGCCTTTATAACTTTATCCCAAGTCATATTAACCCACCTCTTTTAAATATTTGCTGGAAACATACCCAGCATAGAGCCTATGACCCACTACATACTCAACAATTGCCCAGCTATAATTATCAAAATAACATTTTACCGTGGCACCATCCGGAATCAGCAACACCTTTTTTCCATCAAGGTTTGCTTCGCTTCGCAGGTTCAGCCCCCCGCCGATTACCATACAGACTTTACCTGTTAAATCGGATGGCGTAGGTGCCGGGGTAGGTGCCGGGGTAGGCGTTGGCGTATCGCTATAAGGCAGATCATCCAGTTTCCCGGCTTTACCCCATCCGGCTTTGTTTAATGCGGCAAGGGCGTTTTTGAGATAATCGGCATCACTTTCCGGCTTGCCGTCTTTATCGTTTTGCCTGGTGTAGATAATATCTTTCCGGGCTTTGGGGGTGGTGGCATGGATCACCGTCAACGGCTCCGCGCTGGTGATTAGCCCGATGTGGTAGTAATCATTAGGCAGTGCAGCGTTATAATACTGGCCGCCTTTTTTGTAGGAGCTATTCATTTTGCTAAGATCGGTACGCTGCTTAAAAACAGGTAGGCCCTCTTGTATCTTAGTAAGTGTCGTAGAATCCACCACGCTGTTACAATGCACACGGATAATACGGTTACTGCCATGGTAGATCGATGCGTTTTGCTTTTTGTGCGCCCGGACAAACGCCCCGGAACAGTCGATACCATAAGCTGGGTCTTTGCCTCTATCGTCCGTTGCACCACCGCCATAATTGCCATTATCATCTTTAGGCGGGTAGGGCCAGCCGATAATATCACCAAAAGCTGATAGGTAAGTGTCCATCTTAAGCATTGGTTATCTCCCTCCATCCTACTACACCCGGCCTATGCGGGTTATAGTCGATCTCGTTAATCCAGCGCTTGCCATCGTTCGTGCATTGAGCATTGATACGGTAAGCATCCTCTTTGCAGATCGGCGGCGACCATGGCGGCCATGGATCAGCAGGATCAGCATACATAACCCAAAGCGCCGGGACGTTATGCGGCTCCCAGCCATCCTGCGAGGTGTGAGGCTGGATACATCGGTATAACTGCTCACCATCGCGCCGGATCGCGTCTTTAGCGTAAGCTGTATTGGTTTGCCACTCTAAAAATGATGTGGCGTGCTCCCCGGCTGTCACTGCATCGATATCGCCCGATTCGGCAAGCTTGACCAACACAATAGCAGATGATAGCCCCGCCGCGCTAATCGCCTTGCCCATTTCAATACCCTGTTGCCTGTCATCCATTGTTGTAGCCCTCCATTAATCCAGCTAGAAAGCCGAAGTAGTCAGGTGGCGGCGCAGGTGGTTCCGGCTTTGGCTCGCCGGATAAGGTGATGCTTGTACCATCGTAGACCCATTTGCGTGGATAAAAATCCTCTTCAAAATCAACGGGGATAACGGCACCGTCAATCTCAATGCCACCAACGATCCCTCCTGTTGTGGCGTAGGAGGTAATCGTTCCTTTGCTGTCTGTTTTAATAATCATCAGATAATCCCCCAAATCTGCGTAATGCCCGTAGCTGTCGTGGGGCCGTTCGTTCCATTCGCGTTATGCTGGATGTAACGCGATGTGGTAATGGTTAAATTGTCGCCCGAAAATGTGCCAGACATTGAATAGCCCGTTTCATAATCAGTGGTGCTTGTTTGCCTCAATCCACCGCCTGTTATATATCCTGCTAATATTGTGCGCATAGCAAAAATGACAGTGTTTGTTTGTTGTGCGCGAATAGCATATACACTATAGCGTGATAGACCTAGAATGTTTATCGTGTCCCCTTCTGCTGCGGCGCCCGACCAAATTAGAACAGGATTACCGACTAGCGGAACCGATGATACAAGAGCATCCTCGCTTAAATATAGCGTGCTCACTGCGCTGCCTCCATGTCTAAGTTGCATCAATGCGGCTGGTTTGCCCTGGTTCGAGCCACAGTAAAAGTCTGCGTCCCCTGCGATGCCGGACACAGTCCGGTAAGCTCTTACGCCAATAGTTGTGGTATTAGTGCTGTCACCCAAATCAATAACGTTGTTGTTTTGAACCGCCACTAAGCTTCCAATGACATTTCCATTGGCGTCAAAGACTGCAAATGCGTTTTGTGTGGGTGCTGGTGTGGGCTTATCTAATTTGCTATCTAGCTCGGCCTGAACGTTGCTGCCGTCACTGGTGGGGATGTCGGAGGCGGTCTTATCGTCTATACGGTCTAGCTCAGCCTGTACGTTGCTGCTGTCACTGGTGGGGATGTCGGAGGCGGTAATGCTATAGCTCCCATCTCCCCCAGGCTCTACGTCGTTGATAGGCCCGGCATAATAGCTCGGTGCATTGCCCCCTAGTTTTTCCGCATCACCCACAACACCGTTACCGTCGGTATCGTAGGTGGATTTAAACATATCGCCTTTGCTGTCAAGGGCGGCCTGGAGTCCTTCAATTGCCGCTATCGGGTGCTGATCCGCAATGTCCCGATTCGACAGCCGGGAGTGATCGCTTGCGTTGGCCGCTGCCTGATTGGCCGCATCTGCCGCCGTATTGGCATTTGCTGCGCCGGCATTAGCCGCCGCCGTTGCAGCTATTGCTTGTGCTAGTATATCTGCCGGGATCGTCCCAATAACCGCCTGCACCCCTGAAACCTTTTGAATGCTCACTCTAGCGCCAAAAGCCACAATCGTGTTGCTGCCGCTTAAAAGTTCCACAATGAGCATCGGTGTTCCGGGTATCGATTGTTCCTCTGCTGTTAGCGTTGCGGTTGCCGTGCTGCCGCTTTTATCCATTGCCCGTGCTATGGTCTGTGCATCTTGCGCATCGTAGTACAGATAGAGCATTGGCGTTACGTCGCTGGGGATCGTGTAGGCTGCGCCGCCTAGTGTAAATGCTACTTGCACCATTAGCGCCCCGGCTTCCCCCTGGAAGGCCGGCGGCTGGGATGCGGGTACAAAAACGCCTGTGTTTATCTCGCAGGCACCAATTAGTGTTCTTTTTGGTGTTGCCATTACTTTACCTCCATTTTCTTCTCGATCGCCGCAAGCCGTTCTTCCAGGGCAGCATTGGTCTTTTTAAGCGATTCGGTACAGATTCGCAAATCCTGAATCTCTTTCAGCAGCATAGGCACCAGGCCCTCGTAATCAATGCCAAAGCGCTTTTGGCCTCCCTCGCTTGTTTCTATACACAAATCGGGCACGATCTTGATAGCGTCCTCGTAGATCAACCCGGTGCGTTTGCGCCCGTCCTTTTCGTCACGATAATAAAAAGACACAACCTCTAATTGATCGAGGATGCGCCCTTGTGAGGGTAGCGGTCTTATGTCGTCTTTGTACTCACGGGATGAGTCGCTGGGGTGGGATCGATAATGGATGGTGTCTATCCAACCAACGTCCCATATCTTTTGTTGCGTGCCCAGGTTGCCCTTCGCTGTGTCGTAGGTGTTTCCGGCTTCGGTGCAGACAAAGCATATTTCCTGATATTCGTAACCCTCTGTGGTGCGAGTGAAAGAAGCTGTAGAACCTTCCGAAATTGCAGTTTCAAAAATAATATCTTTGCCTATGAGGGTTGTTGTGTGTGCAAAGTCGGCGCCAAACGAACTGTTTGCACCGTAGACAATCGCACCGCCACCGTAGGGGTTGGCGAATACCTCGAAGATATATTCGTTATTCGGATCGCTTTGGTTGAGGTAGTGCATACCCGAATCGTCAAAGGTAAAATAGCCCGCCTTGAAAACGCCCGCTATTGTTGCGTCAGATGCGTCAAGATGGCCGCCCTGTGTGACATTGAATTTGCCGCCACCCGCCCAAAAAGCGTGATCTACGTTTGAGGCACTCATGCCCGTGGCCGTAGCAGATGCGCCGTATAGACCTCCCGTGAACAAAGCAAAGGGGATGCTGACGCTCGACCCGGCCTGTCCGAAAGTGAAGTGCTGGCTTGTGCCGTTGGATATTTCAAGCTTTTGGCCTTGGATGGAAACGCCTTCCGAACTGACATTGATTGAGTTAATGACCCCGCTTTTATCCACCTTTAAGTTGATTTCTCCGTCGATTACGCTAAATTCTGCGCTTACTTGCTCCTGGTAGCCTTGAAACTCATCTGTAGTTACAAGCCCTACGGTGCTAAATTGCACGCCGCGATAGTCTATAACTTGCGTCCAGGTTGCGCCATCGTCTTGGGTAAATGCGATACCATAATTACTTCCGTCGTATAGGCCTATGCGTATCTGGTGCTGACTGTTGGATTTGTCCATGATGTACATCGTCGGCCCTGACCAATACATGTTTTCAGACCCCAGGATGGTTACCAGGGCGGCGCGGAGAATGCCGACGGTTATTTCATCCGCCACTATGCCGGAACCGGTTATAGCCGTTCTCCAGCGCCAGGAGCCGTCCGGGTTTAATTCGGAAGCCAGCAATATACCAGCGCCAGAAAACCATACGGCCTTTGTGCCGTCGTCAGTTTCGTAAACCTCGCTGCCATCCTCCATGGTGGTGCGTTTGGTCTTGCTGGACATGATAGCCAGCACGGATGTATCAATATACCCCTGGAGCAATGACGGCGCGTTTTGAGCAATCTTGCTTGCAAGGTCGGAGGAATATGAGTTTGTAACCTCGTATGATACGATATCAGCGCTATAATCGCCAATGGTCGGCTTGGTGTTGCCTGGGCGTAATAGGTCTTCTGTGAGCTTTACCACGCGAAGCTTTGATTGTATGCCCCACGGATCAATTAAGCACGTTACCGTGTCGCCAAACACAATAGGTTGGCCGGAATAGCCGAGTTTAAAAAGATCGACGATTGTCGCCTTGATCGTAACCTGTGGGATTTTTGCTTCTTGCAGGGCGTTCCAGGTGAGCGTCAATAGTTCGTCCGGGTCTTCGCAATCCGGGAAGTCGGCCACACCGAGGCGTTTTTCGCCCTTGCGGCCATATGTGGCAGTTGCTTCCACGTCCTCGACCCAGTTTTGCCCCAATGGTTTATCGGCAGGGTCGCCGTTTGCCTTAACCCAGACCACATCCTCAAACGTAATCTTGCGGCCATAGGTATCATCGCCCTGTGAGTTTTCGCCTACAACCTCGCCCTTGCCTCGGCCCTTTAGCGCCGTCTTAAGGGTCCTGTCATCCCATGAGATGCCTACCTGTTGGATATTGCTGTCAAGCGTCAGCCGGAGGCCTCTATCCTCACCGTGGCGGGACAGCACATCAATATAACGCCCGGTTATCTGGTTGCCGCTGTATGTGATGCGCGGCACAATCGCTACGCCCCATGTATCCCTGACCTTTAGAAGGGCCTCCCACGGGCTTATATCGTAATAGTTCGTAGAGGCTATACCGTCCACGTCAACGCGCCCTAGTTGCCACGTGGTGCCCTCCAGGGCAACCGAAACAGCCGTCGCGGGGGTGGTGTTGTATGGCCGCCGGTCGTCAATGTTATAATCAGATAGTTCGGCAATAACCACATGCTCCGCTTCGTAGCCTTGCGCTGCTTTCGGTTGGCTTCGCGCTGGTTGTCGGATCTCATACAGATCGAACTTGCCCGTGTCGTCAATGAAGCCCACACGCAGGCCGCGCTCGAAAACTCTTTCGTCGATGTCGGGGAAGGTGGCCGCGTGGGTCATGGTTTCAGCCGTTCGTGTTGCGCTGATTGCGTCTGACCGTGAAAACAACAGCACGTCGTTTTGATCGAAGAAATGAAACTGCACCTTATAGCCACCTTTCCGTGTAAAATAATGTTCCTCCTGCGCCATTCGCGCATGTGACTGCATTGATGCCAGGGGCGAGCGTCCAGAACCGGCTATCAATGCTTAGGGCCGCCTGGATCGATGTGCCGTTAAGCGTGATAGACTGTTTTTCAAAGTCAATAACAAGCTTTCCGGGGGTTACGCTGGCAAGCTGGATCATGCCGCCGTTTGCGTACCACGCCGGAAGGCTTAAGGTTGTTGCAACCATCTGTTCGATGCGAATTATGGGGGAAGTGGAGCCTTGCGCTTGCACGTTGTTGGGCAAAGCAATTTGCTTATCTGCTAACGACCTGTAATACGGCTCGCTGGCGGTAAAGACAAATACCAGCTCGCTCCACCATTCCAAGGCCGACATATCGGGAAAACTTGTGCAGGTGGCGAGAAAATAGCCCCGCCCCTCCTGGGGAATGATTAGGGCCGCTTCCTGTGCCGCTGTTGCCCACGCCAACAGGCTTGCAACCCATTCCTGCCGCCGCTGAATGTCGTCCTCTTTTACATCGCCCGTTATGATTATGGTGCGTTGTTGCAGCTGATAGTCCGTTAATATCGATCGATTACCGGCTGCAAGGCGTATCCTGCTTTCGTTTACGCTTGGGGCAGAAACAATCACGTCCATGATTTCAAATGGCGCAACAGAGAGGATATCAATACCGTTAAACGAGAACCCCATCGTATCCACTCCTTATTGTTGCTTCATATCTTGAGCCTTGCTTTTGGCTTACGGTTGGTTCGGTGATTTCGCCCACCTTTTCGCCGTCCAAGAAGATGCTTACAGGCCGCTTTGATACCGCGTCGGCCAGCTTATCGTAGTCGATGGCTTCGCCGGTAGCGGCGCCCATCGTGTCGGCGGCAACCCTCTGTGCAATCATGGACACGCCGCCAAGTTGATTGGATTGCGTCATAGCCTGTAATTGGCCTGCATAGCTGCGGATTGTGTCGGGCGAGACGGTCAAGCGATCCGTTATACCGTCGGAAATGCGTCCAGCCTCGTTGTACAGCTTTCCCTTCATGCCATCCATGCCGTTATATACGCCCATCATCACGTTATTAAATAGCTTGATCATAACGCGAGAGGGGGAGTGCACGTCAAGAGCAGTCGCCATGGTTTTTGCGATCTTGTCTGCGATCTCTTTAGCTTTCTTGTACAGCGAAGGGGCTTTGTTGTCCATCGCCGTGCCCACACCGTCCATCATCTTGTCAGCAACATCTTTGGCTGCGCTTATCATTGGGCTTAAGCCCTTCACGACTTCGTCTGACACAGAATCGGCGGATGCTTTTACCGTCGACGTGCTGTCGGTGATCTCGGAATTTATGCCAGTCATCATCTGTTGCACGATGCTAACGCCCTGCGTTTTCATTTCTGTTAGGGCCGCCATAACACCATCGCCCAGGGTGGTCGCAGAGGCTTTTACAGTATCGGTTTTGTCTGTGACGGCAGTGTTTATATCCGTCATCATGGCTTGCATGGTGGTTTGCACTTGCGTTGTCATGCCTCGGAAAACTTCTTGCACGTCTTCGCTCAAGGATACGGTTGAATCGGTGAGCGTACCCGCCTTGTCGCCAGCCAGCTTGGCCGCCGTTGCTTCGGATTCCTCAATCCCAGCAACATACTTCTCCCATAGTTCCTTGCCGCCTTTTTCCCATTTTCCTGCAATATCTTTTAATAGACGGGCATCCTCAATGCCCATGCCTTCAAGAATCTTACGTTGTTCTTCTGGGATTTTTTCATAAATGGCGTTGTAGTTGTTCACATACTCGGCAGTTGTTTTGTTATTCGCCGCCTGGATTTCAAGAATCTTTTTTGCCGACTGCTGTTTTGATAGCACAATTTTGCTTGCGCCCGCCTCGGATGCGTCCACAATCCCCTGCTGCTGGGCCTTGTACTTCTCGGCGGCGGCCTGATTAATGGCGTTCCACTGGTCGAGGGTGGCTTGCTCAATGGCGTTGAGCAACCCGCCGTTCTGGCGACGCGCTTCGAGGCCCTCAACGTACGAGGCGTTGATTTCAACATTGCCAGCTTTAATCTGGTCGACATAAGCTTGTTCTGCTACGCTGGCGGCGCGTATGGCTCGCTCTGTATCTATCTGCCAGAGCTGAACGTCGCCGCCCATGGCCGCAATACCTGCTCTCACTTCATCGGCTGACATTTTATAGGTCTTGGCATATTCCTGAATTTTTTTCTCGGCCTCTTCAAGCTCTTTTTCCTGGGTGTCTCCGTAATCCTGCCAAGATAGGCCCATAGCGGCGGCATCGGCTTCCACCTGATTGGTCGTCTTTCCAAGGATCGTCGCAAGCTCTGCGAGGGTCTTCCCGCTCTTTGTGCGCATCTTCTCCAAGTCCTTGTTGGCCTGGTCAAGAGATACTTTGTACTTGGCCATGTGTCCCTTGACTTCATCGACGGTAACGCGCCAATATGTGGCGACCTGTTCGATATCCATGCCGGAGGATGTGAGCGCACCTTTTTGATAGGCGACGTAATCATTTACGCTCATGCTCGCTTTTTCTGCTTCCGCGGCGATCTGCTCATAAGACTTGCCCGCTTCAGACGCATATTCCCGAACAGCGTCAAGAGCTTCCTGCTGGGCCTTCTCCCACTCCTGTACAGATTGTTCGCTTTTTCTTACGTCGCGCTGAATGGATTCAGCGGACACATTCCATTTTTCTGCAAGCTGTTCAACGGTCAGGCCTTCTTCGGTCAGGTTCTTTTCGGCCCATTTCACATAATCGTCAAGGGTTTTGCCTGTATCCTCGACCCATTTGTTGATGTCGTCGGCAGACTGGCCGTAAATTTCGGAGAGCATATTCACATCGCGCCCCGTATCGGTAAAGAGCTTGGCCTGCTGTGCGGCCAGCTCTTCAAGCCCGCCAGCCATTCGGGAGGCTGAATCTATAACCTCGTCAGCTGTCCACATCCACAGTTCCGCGTAGTTCTTTATCTCGTCCATTTGCGTATTGCGAATTTGAATAGCCTTGACGGCGGCTTCGGCTTCTGCGTTGTAAGCGGCCTCTGCGGCCCGTCCGGCGGCTTCGGTTTCGAGGGTCAGAGCTTTTTGTGTCTCGAACAATTTGGCCAAGTATTGTTCGCCTTGATTGAAGAGATCAATATACTCTTTTTCAGTTATTAGCCCTTCTTGACGCATTTTTCCATACTCGGAACGCTTTGCTTCTTGGGCGTCAATCTGCTGTTGAACAGAATATTGCTCTTGCAGGAGGCGGTTATATTCGCTTTGTTGCATTTGATGATCAGTAACGGCTTCAAGGTTTTTCGCGTATTTCAAAAGCTCGTCATTGGTCATGTTTAGCTTGCCGGTGGTGGAATCATACGCCAACCCCAGGCCCTCCATGGAGGCGTTAAGGGCGCCAACAGTCGACACGATATTGTGGTTTTGCTTGCCCGCTTCGTCGTTCTTGTCAATCAGTTTTTGAAGAGATTGAACGACTTCGAGATTTGTCTTTATTTCGGATTGTTTTTCCTGCTGGGATTTTTGGGAGGCTTCCTTGTCTTTTTCAAGCTGCTCGCGGTATTTCTCGTGCGCCTCAGACACTTCTTCAATTTTCTTTTTCTCATTCTCGTAGGCCGCGCTGCCTTTCTTCGTGGCGGCTATGATCGCAGCCACAGCCGCCACAACTGCCACGCCTGCGGCAATAATCCCACCAACGCCGAATGAATTTACAGCCATGTTCCAAACAAGCTGGGCCGCCGTTGCAAGCCCTATTTGCTTCGTGAGAAGTGCGACGACTATGCTTTTTGCGCTTATTGCTCCACTACTGCTTAAAACAGCAATTGTTTCTTTCAGCGTTGCCGCCGTTCCGGCCTCGGTTATCAAATTCCCGGCGGCATCTATTGTCATGCCTTGTTTGCTGACCGTATTTCTCACCTTTTTAGCGATCGTTTCGTTAGCAAGCGCGACGGTGAGAAGTCCGTGTGCCTGTGCATCACCCACGGTAAGCGCTTCGTTTGCCAATATAAGCGCATTCGTTTCCTTGATTGCCTTAGAAACATTTATTATAGGGGTTATGACGTTCGAGTACAGCATAAACGCACCAACTCCTGCCGTAACCGCCGGAATAAGCACTTCCGCATTTTGCGCCACAATTCCAAACGCAGTGGCTACAAGCCCCAGGGAGTTGAGTATGCCGTTCTTCATGGAGTTTATGGTATTCTCTATGCTGACAAATCGGGTTGTCGATAGGCCTTTATCAATGGCGCTCACAATGCCCGTTGTTCCTCGCACAACGGCAGTGTGCAGGTTCGTCCACGCGGTGCCAATGCCGCCCGTAGAGGTCTTGGCGACCTCGGCAAACCCGCCAACACCCTTGTTTAACTCGATAATTTTGTCGTTGAACTGCGTAAAGGTGATTTGCCCGGAGCTCAACGCAGCGTACAGGCCATTCTTTGCCGACGCTCCCGCAAACCCGAACGCCTCCGCTGTTTTTTGCAGCGCATAGGTCATGGTTTCATTTAGCGCGCGCCAGCTTTGCGCGTCTACTTTCCCGCTGGACAGCATCTGCGTATACTGCACTAGTCCGCGCGCCGCGTCCTCGGAAGACGCACCGCTCGCTAAGAAGGCGTTATTTAGCGACAGGGCCGTTTCAACGCCCTTGTCTAAACCACCGGTTGCGATGACGAGTTGCTTTGTACTGGCTGTAATGCCGTCAAGCGTCGTCGGCAGTCCTTGAATACCATCAGATAGTTTCTGTGTGGCGGCGGCAGATTCTTCCGCACTGTAACCCATCTTCTGCATGATCTTCGGGAAGTTGTTCAGCGTATCATATCGGGAAACAGCAGCGTCCACCGAAGCAGCTACGGCCTGAAAGCCTTTTTCCAGCAACTTGAACACGCCAAGCCCCTTGACAATATCATTAAGCTTGCTGGTCCCTTCCTGGAAGCCGGAGGAATCAAGTGCTGTGTCGAATTTCAACGTGCCATCGTAGGCCAAAGGATCGCCGCCTTTCTATTTTTCTGCGTCAAAAAACCACCGGCTTTGTGCGGTGGCTTGGGGGTGGGGTTGTTTTTACTTTCTTGCCTTCGAAAATTATATATGTTACAATTTGTAAAACCATTTTAGGGTGTAGGGGGAGGCGTAGCAATGACAGTAATTATCATTATTATTGCCCTTGTTCTAGTTATAAACTACCCATGGATACTACTGCTCGCGACCATCGCTCTTCTTCTGTTTTTGGTTTTCGGCTTTGTCTCAAAAAGGAACGATGACAAGAAAAAGAAGCAGGCGGAGCTTTCCGAAGTGCGAAGGGTTCAGCGCGCTTACGCAAAGATAAAGGCAAGTCCCCAGAATCCAAACGACGACTATCCATATACTGATTATCGAACCAAGCACGCGCACACAGATTCTTTGGAAAGAGCTTCAAAAATCGTAAGTGTGTTTACTCAAAAATGGTACGATATCGCTTGCGAATCATTTGTTGTCGTCGATATCGAAACGACTGGATTAAATAAAGAATGTGACCACATTATAGAACTGGCAGCTCTCCGTTACGAGGGGGGCGTCGAGCAAGAAAAATTCACAACACTTGTTAAACCACCAATCAGCATACCCTATGATTCTACAGTGATTCACAACATAACAAATGCGATGGTGCAAAATGCGCCTTTTATTTCATCCGTGATTCCTGCCTTTCTTGACTTCGTTGGCGAATCGCTTCTCGTTGGGCATAATGCGAATTTTGATATTTCCTTTATCGAGATCGCGGCGCGGGAGGCAGGCTTTGACCCAAAGTGGAACTATATTGACACGATTTCAGTTGCAAAAAGGACGCATCCGGGCTTGATAAATTACAAGCAGCAAACCGTTCTGAGAGCACTAAACTACAGCCAGCCAAGCGCACATCGGGCAGAGGACGACGCAAGGGGCTGTGCGCAAATTCTTGTAAACGCACTGATTTGCCTTGCAAAAGGGGAAAGCTTGCCAGCACTCACGCCCCCGCCAGAAAAGCGTGCAGACCATGATGTTGAGGCGGCGCAATTTCCGTTCCTTACAAAATACGATCTTCCAGAGATTCAGAGCGCCGGCTATGGTCGATACGAAGCATGCCATGCTTTGAGCGGTTCCGACAAAGATAAAGCAATAGAAGACATCGCGATGGTATGCAAGGCGGCTAGTTTGCGCGTGGATGTGCAAGATCTCGTATTTTATGCGTCTTCGACAGAGGCCATTGAAAATGATGATTTTACACACCTTACAATCTGCAAGAAAACTGCGTCAGGGAGAGTGCCCTCTTATCCGCTCCGGCTTTACTTTACTACAAGCGATGATCCTAACCGCCTCAAGAGCTACTACACGGGAGAAATTTTCTACCTAAAAAACGGCAATGTTGGAAAATATGTTCTAAACAGATGGAAGCGCCTCAATCGGTTTGAGTTTGACCGCGCTGTTTACAGGGGCAAGATCGGCTAAGTATAAACGGGAACGCGCATAATGATATCAAACCGCTCCGATTGGGGCGGTTTTCTTGTCTGCTTTTTCCTTTGCCGCCTTCGCCTTTGCGAACCGTTCCGCAACCCGGTCTTTGGTCTGCTGATTCAATTCTTCAACGGTCATGGCCTTTTTGCCCGTCTCTTTAAGAGCAAACAGCTTGCGCATTTTCAGCAAGTGCGTTTTCTCGTTCTTGGGCATTCCCGCCAGGTCAGCCGTTCGCCAATACAGGACCCGTTGAACCAACGTATCTTCCGGCAACCCCTCAAACAGTGCCATAAATTCCCACCAATGCAAATACTCAACAGTGGCGAGGCTTATGTTATAGGTGGCATAAAAAGCCGCATAGATCAAGTTTGCGTCCTGCTCGAAGTCGAACGCCTTTGGGGTCGACCCCTTTACAGGCTGGTCTTTTTCATCCTCCGCGGATACTTTGCCACGCGTGTAAAACCAAACAAGCCCCTCCATTGCTTTTTCCAGGTCGGTAGGGATTTCCGGGTATAGCTGGTTTAGCGTGGCTATTGTTTTTTCGGCCTCGCTTGATTCCGTGTCGCTCATGATCAGGTCGACGTTTATCATGTTGCGGAAGTCAGTAGATAGGGGGATGCCGTCATAGTCCTCCGGCAAACCGTCTATGAGCAGAATGTTCACTGCTTCGCCCTGCGAGTAGCCCGGTTGGGCTTGTACTTTTGCAGCTTGACGCCGAAGTCTTTGCCGTGAGCTTCCAAGGCTTCGCTCAAAGCATCGTTAATCTCGCTTACCTTGTTAAGGCTCGGATTATTGCCAAGCAGTTGTTTTGCCACGCCATCGCCAAATGCATCATCAAGGAAGTTGCCGAAAAGACGCAATTCGCCGTTGAGCATGCCGATATAGGCGTCCAAAAAACCTGGATCATTTTTATCTAGAACGAGCGGCGGGATTGTGGCGGCCTCGGCTTCCATGTGTTCGCCCGCTTGCTTATAGCGCAATACATCGGAAGGGGAAGTTATATCAAAATCCAGTTGGATATCATTTACAATAATCACATTGTCCTCCTTAAAGTATGGGGGCGACCACGGAACTTGCCGCAGTCGCCCAGTTGTTGGTTATTTCTTTTCTTTCGCCACTGCGGCGGGTTCGGGGATGGCGGCAATCAGAGGCCGCTTGAAGCGGTTTTCACTGCCAGACAAGTACGCGATGCGCTTTTCATCGGGCGTGTACCCTTCGTGTGGGTACGTGTCTTTTCCAGCCCGGTAAACCCGGTTACCGTCCTTGTTGTCGGTAAAGCTTGTTAAAACATTGTATTTCATCGTTTACCCCTCCTTACGGCGTTGCCGGTGCGTAATTGTATACGGCGGGTTCGCCTACTGATGTAAGCGTGGCGCTAAAGCTTGCCGTTTCGCCAGCGGCGCCAGACAGATCATCTTCCACGACAATGGAAACCTTGCCCGTTTCGCCAATGCCTGTCAGTTGGTCAAAATATGCGTAGGGCTTTATCACCTTTTGGCCTTTTCCAAACTTAAGCGCGTGATCCAGAAGGGCATCCTGGAAAGCGTCCTTGTTGTAGCGGTCGCCATTTACGGTGAAGGCGCGGCTGGTGCCGGTCTTGTTGGTAACCTGCCCCGTGCGGAGGTATTGCCGATCTTGTGTTTGCGCGGTAAGGGCACCGGAGGCCTCCGTAACACCGGTTTGTGCCAGCAGGTATTGATTCGGATCAGTCGCTGTGCCGGAAAAGTCAACGGCCAGAATCATATCGTCAGCGTTGGAAAAACCTTCAAACTCCGGGTCTGGGGTTATGTCTGCCATGTATTCCTGTAACGTCATAGTTCAATGAACTCCTTTTCTATAATACTCCAATTCGCATTGGATTTGATATTTACCAGCGTTTACATCTGGCTGGTATAGATAGCCGGATCCGAGGGCGCGAATGCTTCGCGGGGTCATTCCGTCCGGCAATATTGGAAGGTTCCGCGCGCGAGATTGCTTGCGTAGCCAGTCGGCCAAGGATTCGGTAAAGCCTGTGTTGGCAATGTTTTGCGCTTCGTCCGGCCCGTAATCGTTTACGCTGCTGATGATAAAGGGGTACCGGCAGCGTGCACCGCCATCAGCGTAGGCCTGTACAAGTTCGTCCGTGGGGGATGTGCCAATGGCGTATTCAACCCCGGCCTCCTTAGTATCCTCTGGGAGATAGTCAACGTTGAGCCGGTTCCCGGTCATCAGCGGGCATTTGTCAAAGTAATCAAATAACGCCTGTATAATCGTCGCGCTTATTCTTAGTCACCTCCCGCCAGACGTGCAGCGCCAGCCTTGATGCGCTCTTTCTCGGTCGCCTTGCCTCGTTCAAACCACAAGCCGCCTCGATTGGCATTGTATCTTCGCGAAGTCTTTGTCTCGTAATACTGGTACGCAGAATACGGCGCAATGTATTGCACCTCGCCGCTACCAACCGTAGTGCCAAGGGTACCCGATTTTTGAAGCATGCCAGTATCGAATGGCACACGGGCAGAGCAGAAGCGTAAAACCTCGCTATCCACATACATTTGCGCTTTTGTGAAATTGCCAGTGTACTTCTTGCCAAAGCCATCATTCCACACAAGCTGTGCAGTTGTTTTGCCATTCTTGGTGGTTGTCGAAATGATCGCGCCGCGCGGCGTTGTGATTGTCAAATTTTTGTTGGCCATATTATTTCCCTTTAAGCCGCAGATGGGCCAGCGGGCGAGACAGGTTGTCTATGTGTGTTTCGGTCACGGTAAAACAATCCGTAAACAGCTTGGTTATTTCCGTGATGCCGCTTACAACCTCCGGGCCCTCCCCAAGCATCACCACATCGCCGTTTTGGGCCGTCCAATGGCCTGCAGGGTCTTGCTGGGAAACATATTCGTCCCGCTGCAAGAAGCCGTCAGGGAGCGAATTAGCTAGGATTCTGACGCTATACCCGTCGTTGGATGTTAGCCCTTCGCCAGTGGTGACCTTTTGCGACCCTGCCCAGCTTGCGTTGTTGATGATCGTCTTGGGCCACAAGGTTTGTTTTGTTGCCTTGTCGTATCGTTTGTTGTAAATGGTGATGGTTTGGTCGAATCCAATTATTCCGCATCCCTCCTAGCTGTCGCAGTTCGTTTGTATTACGCGGGACATGAGATTAAGGGGGCGGCGTAGCCAACGGCGGCAAATGGAAAGGTAAACCGATGCCTCGCTAGATGCGCCGCTGTCTCCGTATCTGCTTCCATAGCTTATAGAAAACCCGTCATTGCTGATGGAAGAAATGGCACCGGAGCCAACCGGGCTTTGGCTGAATGCACTAATTGCATCAACTATCTCGCATTCACAGCGTGAAAGCTGGTCTTGCATGGATTCAGGCGCATTTGCCGCCGCCCCGTAGGTGCTGTTCATAATTTCTTGGTATGCGTCTGGGACGTCCCTGTTATATTTGCTTTCCGACAGCTTGCCGCCGTACGTATTTTTGTAGAAGTCGAACGTGCTAAAGGTCTGCACGGTATCACTCCTTACGGCGTGGCGGGCGGCGCGGAGACTTTGACAACGGCCTTTTTGTTGTCGTCGATGATAAACTCACCGGCCTTTCCAGCACCTTGTAAGGCAACGCCGTCAAAGTCCTCGCTTGGGATGGTGCGAACGGTATTGATACCAGTGAACGCCTTGCCCACGTTTTCAATGTAGGTGTAGGCGGCGTAGACATCGGTGTCGACCGTCAACATTGCGTCAGGAATGGGACGAATTAGGAAATCTTTGAAACGAACGATATTGTTAGTATCTACGTTGACGCTGGAATTCTTGCCCGTTACCGTAAGGGGATGGTCTACGATGGCGTTATACAGCGCGGGGTTGACCGTGGCAATACGGGTGCCGATGGCTTCGATATTGACATAATAGGCATCTAGCGCATTGAACAACGCCAGAACGTCGGCGGCATCATAGGAAGTCAGTGCTTCGGTGTTCCCGGCAACGCTGGCAATAAAAGCCGCGTGCTTTTGATTGAACAGCCGGGTCTTGGCCTGTGCTTGCAGCTCGAGACGGTCGGCGGTCGCGGCATCGAGGCTGTTGTTTACCGTGTGGATGTCGATTCCTTCGTGATACGCCCAGTTCCAAGAATACGGAACGTCGGTATTGGTGTAGATGATTTCAGTACGCTCACCAAAGCGGTTGCTGTTGCCAGTGCCGGTGCCGAAGGCGACGTTTGCCCCCATGTTGTAGTTGCCGACAACCACGGGAATGTCGCTAGTCTTTACCGAGAAAGCGGTATCCTTTTCACTCACACCGTCGAGCGCTTCAAGCCCACCGGCGAAAAAGTCGCCGAAATAAGATTGAACCGAAAAAACGGCGGCCAGAAGGTCGCGGAACTGCCGTTCATACCTGCGAACGGGGAGATTGTTGTTTTCAGTAGGCATAATTTACTCCTTTATTTTTTGTACTTTGCAATTCGCTTGGTGATTTCGTCTTCATCACCGAGCATTGATGTGCTACCCGTACCGGCTGCATACACCGGCGGGCGTTCCGTTTTTGTGAATGGAAAATCAGCAATAGCCAGATCAAGAGCCGCCTCAAAGCCCGTTTTTTCGTCCGTGTAGCTTTCTGCGAGTTTGATGTACCGGGCCATTTTGTCAGCAGGAACGCCTTTTCCGAGTGCCGCGATTTGGTGATGCAGGGTTTCGTTCTTGGCTTTCTCGGCGGTCAACGCAGTATCTTTTTCCTGTAACTGCTGCTCGGGGGTTACCTGTTTCGACTTCCATTCGTTGGTCATCTTGGCGATGGTGTCAGCATCAAGCCCCTGCTGTTGCAGCATGGATTTGAATACTGCTTCCATCTTCTTTTCCGCTGCATCTACCGCCTTGGCCTCTGCTTTGGATACGATAGAATCTACGTCCACCTGTGCCGCAGGCGCGTGGGCCGTCTGGCTAGGTGTTTGGGTCGCCGGTGCAGTTGCGGCCTGCGCCGTGGTGCCGTTTGTGGTGGTATTATTCTCCATTGTGAATCCTTTCCCGGCGTTTGCCGTTGCCGTTTTAGGGCCGTCGCCCGCTAAATTTGTATCGAAAAAGGCCGCCCTCGCGGTCTTGATCAATTAGGCTGAATATTGCGCCCCGGCCCTCTCGCGGAAGTAGTCCCGTTTAAGCCCGGTTTGCTTGATAAAGCCCCGCTGAATCTCTTGCCAATAAAGCACCTTGTCGTATGCCACCCATGCTGCGTTTGTAAGCGATAGTTTTTCGACTGCATTCGGTGCCGCATCTGCCGCAATGCCCATGGCATTATCTTCACGCTTCCATCGCCTGATTCGGCGCTCTATGTAGCGTTGATGCTGTGTAGCGTCGTATAGGCTCATGTTCTTGCCGTTATAGGTAACCGTCTTGCTGTTGTATTCGCGCAGTTTGTCATAGCTATATGCGGGATCTGATAGGCCCTCAAAGTATGGGAAGAAGCTGTGCCGACAATTCCAACCACACAAGCCGGGGCCTGTACCGTATCCCGTTTCCTGGTAGAAGCTGGGATATTTATCGGATGTACCCCTTATTGAAAATATCTTGCCTTGCCATACAGCATGATCAGGTCGTGCGCCATGGTGCGCCGTGGTCTCCACCAAGTCGGTGCCCATTTGCTCAATGTTGGCTAGCTGCACTTCTGCTGCCGTCTGGTTGACCCCTGTGAGCGTTGCGCGTCTGAAAGCCGCGTCAAGATAGTCCGTGTGATTGGTGGGGTATGTGATGGCCTCTATACCGTTGCGCGTTAGGTCTTTTATGCCGTCCTTGATCGCTTGCTGATACGAAAAACCACCAAACGTAAATTGATGATAAGCGCGGTCAAGCACCCTCTCAAACTGCCTGGTGGCTGTGTTGGCTGTGGTCTTTGTCAGGTTTTGGTACTCGTCGAGTGTTTTTACAAGCCCTGCGCGTATGATCTGTTGCAGGTACGCATTTTCGGCAAGCGGGATAGGGGAGTATCCAGCAGCGCGGTATATTTGATCGTCTGTTGAGATAGTGCGCGTTGCAGCCTCGTCAAACAGGTCTATTAGCTGCTTTTCAGCGACGTTCAGAGCTTCACTTAACCGGGCAATAATGTAATCATGCCCTGCGCCGATGGCCTCGAGCCGATACAATTGCCATTGGGTGGCGTCGGTTATGCTCCCGCCCTTTGCGATTCGCCGCGCCATATCGTTTATGATATCTTGTTCGGCCTGGGATATGGTCTTTACAATAACGTCCGGCAGGTCATCAAGTTGGCGAAACGTAAGCATGTCTATTCATCCTCGCCAGCGCTGTATCGATTATTCCCGAAAATACCGCCCGTTCGAGCTGGCATATACTTTTTGCGCACCCTTGCGAAGTCTTCCGGGGTTTCCAACGGTTCATCGTAGAGCCACGCGGGAACATACTCCTCTTTCAAATACCCGCTATCAGCCGCGCCTTTCAGGCGCGCATACTCTTTGTCCTCGTCATACAAGACGCCATTTCCCCAGGTTATGAGGGATTCGGGTGGGGCGGATGGCCAACCATAGTAGATGCTGCCAAGAACGCCTATCAAGCGAAGCGATTCCTCGTAAGCATCGTTCCACATACCCTGAAAATCTTCGACGGTGAGCGCATAGCGTCCAGAGGATGTCAAAACCTCCGTGGCCGTCTTATCCTCGCTTTCGACGTGAGACAATATACCGCGCCGCAATCCGCATATGTTTTCAATGTGCCGTAGTAGCTGGTTTTCTCTCTCCTCTAATTCTTCCTGGTGGGGAGTTGGATTGTATACCGTTATCCCAACATTGTCGGGCATATCGTCCAGCGCCTGAATGTATTTGGGAACGCCGACGAGGTTGCCTTTTTCGTCCTTGTGAAAAACATCTTCCGATACGGCCATATGCGGCTCAGTGAGTTCGTACTCGTTATCTGTTCGCTTCGCGTGTTTGTATACGTTTAGGATCTCGCCAGCGGCGGCGGCATAAACAGATACGCCATCGTCGGAACCGTCCACGCAGTTTTCCATGGGACACTTTACCGGGACAAGGCCAAGGTTCCATATTGGAACGCTGAATGTCACAGAAGATTCTAAGCCTGCGTACTTCTTCACAGAAGACAAGGGAATATTAGTCCCAAGGATGCCGCGCGCGTCAGAACGAAACAGCGCGTTTTGAATCGTGAGGAACCCGTTTTCGTCTACTGTTCGTTTTTCGCATAGCGTGTAAAAATACTTACCTTCCGCAAAGCAATCGCTTGTTCCGATACTGGTATCGTTCCCCGCGATATCCCTCGCAAAAACTATGTATGCCGTGCGGGGGATGAACGAAAATATAAAACTGTTGCGATACGGGATAGGCTTAAGATAGCCAGCGCCGCCGATCAGCGTTTTTTGAAACACGCCCTTTTTGCATCTGTTCAGGGCCTCGACGGCTTGCTTGATGTCTTTATTGCTCTCGTCGGCAGAATACTCGTATTCGCCAAAAGCCGCCTTGTACAGGCCATCAACAACAACATAGGGGATGCTCTGCGCGGGATCGATAGCGCAATCGCCATTTGCCGGCGCGTTGAAATACATACTAAACCATAGCTGAATCGCTTCTTGCATTTCCGGCGTAGTGATATCCGGCACGCCGAACGCGTCCTTGATGTTTTTGACTGTGTCGATATTGGAAAGGGCGCTAATAAAAGCCAATGGCTGCCGCCTCCTTACGTCGTTTTGTTTTGAATTATGATGCGCCTTGAGGCCTTTTGCCCTTCGAGCAAACCGCTTATGTAGGCTTGCTTTTGGGCCACCTCCGCGATTAAACCTTGATTCCGCTGCTTGAGGCGCTCTATTTCTTCTTCTAGCGTGGCCCTCGCAACAGCGGGGAGATATTTCCGAACGATCCACGACTTGAGCCGGTTCATTATTGTCCCTTTCTGCGCCAGACGCGTTCCATTGCATAGCGCACCATGTCGATGGCGTGATTGTTTTTGTCCGGATAGCCGCTTACAACGGCCCCGGTCTTGTCTTTTTCATATTCGTATTCCCGAAACTCTTTAGCCGTCTCTGGGCACCGCTCCGGGTCAACGATGATGGCCGCCAGGGATTGCAGCCACTTCATGCCGTAGTCGACGCTGCCAGGGCCTTTAATCGCGCCATGGCAGTTTAGATCGTAGCTTCGGTAGTCCATGACGCTCTTATCCTCCGCGCTGTCGGCTGTGATCAGATCGCCATTTGTGACCCCTTTTGCCTTGCGTAGATGGTCTGCGGTTGCCTGGTTTGATGTCTTGTTCGCCCTATACTCATCGAAGACGTATAAGGCCCGCCTGGCTGCGTCGTAGTGCATCTTGCCCCAGTGGAACGGATCCGGGAACCAACCCCAGTCAATGCCCATGTAAATGCGGTCAAAGCGCCTGATTTCATCATCCGTGATTCTACGTGACACCACATTGTCAAACACGCTGCCGCCGGTGCCGTTTGGCACGCCTTCGTATTCATGCTCGTATGCCTTCGGGTTGGTCTTTAACAGGTGTTCCGCATCATCCAAGAACCGTTGACCCAGCCAATTGGCAGGCGTTGTCTTGTAGGTGCTGTGGTGTATAAGCTGCCCCGGCTTGTCATCCTCACAGTAGCGGTTTGCCCAATTGTCTTTTGTTTTGGGCGGGTTAAAAGTCTTTATCTCAAAAGCCAATGGGCCACCGCGAAGAACGGATTGTTCAATGTTTCGGACTTCTTCTGCTCCGGCGAACTGGTCAAGTTCTTCCATGTGCAGAAAGCCGATATAGCCGAACGATACCTTGATAGATTTGATCTTCCCCGGATCGTCGGCCCCAAAGAACATAATCTTTTGCCCTGTCGGCTTGTAGGTGATCTCCATGGGCGATACCGTGAACTTAAATTTGTTATACAGCCCAAGCGCCTGGATCGCCCAAACGTATTGAGCGTATACCGTCGTGCGCAGCGTGTTGGATACCTTACGCATCACAACGCCGTGTATGTTCGGGTTTTTTTTCAAAAGCTGGATCGCCTCGACGGAAGCGTAGGAAGATTTGGCGCTACCACGCCCGCCTTTTAAAACCAGCTGATTGCATTTGCCGGATTTTATGGCCCGGTGCGGCTCACTGAAAGCGGGGGAAACGATTTCGCTAAGTCTATAAGTCGTCAATGATCGTCACCCCGTCTTTATCGCTCCCGGCTTCCTCCTGCGCCCACTTAAAATTGTGCCGCAAGGAGAACTCCGCACCCCGCGAACCGTCGCGGTCATACAGGCGTTGTTCGGCATAAGCCTCGCAGCGAGCCTTTGCGCGCGTAACCGTGTCCATGAATGCTTTTTTGCCCTGATAGTTTAACAGCGTCTGCCGTGATGTAAATCCTAATGCCAAAGCCAAACCTGTAACGGTAGGCGGTCGAGCGTGAACAATAATTGGATCACCATGCTTGGTTAAAACAGCTTCCCCTTCATCGTCCATCAACACTTCGCCTTCACATTCTGTAAAATACTTGTCGATAAGCTCCTGCATCTGCTCGGAACTTATAAATCTGGGCTTTGCACCCGCCACGCTCTCACCTCCTGTTGTTCTGGTATGTTTTTGATACCACAAGAACCATTTTTTCACCGCTTTTTATATTTTTCGTCGCTTTTCATTTGCTAATTTTGTCGAAAAATGTAGAGCTACAGCAAGTTTTGATGATTGCTAATGATTTTAAATGAAAACATACCATAAGTAAAAATGTTGTGCTATGATTAATGACGAAAGGAGGTGAAAAACAATGGATCCAAACGCTTTAACCATCGTAAAACTATTAATAGAAATCACACTCGCTATAATCCTAACTGTAAAAGCATCTAGAGCCAGCCCCCCGAATGAACGTGTCACAATCATAACAAAAAGACGTCCTAGATCCCGCAAAAGCAGAAACATAAGACGCCCTCAAGTAGAAAAGAAAAACAATCGCAAATAATCGTTCGAGTGGATGGGTTGCAGCCCATCCGCTTTTCTTTTCCACTTTTATTATACCTTCTTTCTTTTTTTTCGCAATAGCACAACTCCAAATTCGATACTCCTTCTCATTTTTCGCCAAGAAAACAGTCGAAAAAGAGCGCCGTTGTGACGCTCTTTGGGATCGGTGCGACGGAAGAACCACCAAGCCGCCGCTATGCCGTATCCGTTTAAATATTATGCGGCCTTTGTCATAATGGCGCACGCCTGGCCGCTCTGGCGATTGGGTTTAAAGCGCTTTAACCCACATACAGAATAACATACTTTAGCCCGGACATTCACGGACATTATTATGCCGTCTGCCTATGTACACCAAATAGCCTTTCGAGTGCAACGGCATGAATCCGGCGACATTGCCTTTCATCGTAGTGCATCCGCTCCGCTACCTCCGGCCAGGTATAGCCATCAATATACTTTAGCTTAAGCACTTCCCGGTGTTTGGTGTTTTGCAATGCGTTTATTGTCTGTTCGACCTGTCCCGACTTCGACAGATATTCGCTTATGCGTCCCTGTGCATTGTTTGTGATATCCGCAATAGCCGAACCGCCTTCCCCTGTCCCGTCCTTCAATGGTGTACCCCTGCCGCCCGTAATGCCACACGTCAGCCCGCCAAACTCTGCCAAACTCCTAAGCTTTAAAATCCGCTCCTGGGCATTCTGGGCTTCGATAGCCAAGGCGGCGCAGTTCTTTAAATCCTCATAGGTAATCGTATTCATTCCCTTTTCGCCTCCGTTTCTCTTCGAAACTCCACCCGTTCTACTGTCTTAAACCTGTATCCGCAGTCTTCGCATTCCCGCGTCCTGGTCACGGTGTTTTGCCTTCTATCATCCACACTACGCATTGTATCAGCTCTGCCGTTGCATTTAGGACAATAAATCACACAATCAGCTCCTTTCCGCGCTCGTGCGCACTTAGCTTTGACAGGAACCAGCGCTTGCGGTAAAGAACAACGCTCAAAAAGGTATTCTTCACATATACGCCTTCGTCGTCTATCTTCGTAACGGCTCCGCTCATTAGACGACCATCGCCTGCGATGATCCAAACCAGATCGCCAATTGATAAAACTTTTTTGATTGCCAGCATATCGTTTTTCATGCCGCCGCCTCCTTTACCTCTCGTATTTTCGCCTTTAGGGCGTTTAAAATGGCCTCCTGTGTATCCTGCTTGCCCTCCAGGGCCTTAGCTACATCCTCGTCGATGGAACCCGCTACCATAAGCCGGTGAATAATAACAGGCTGTTTCTGGCCTTGCCTGTGTAAGCGTGCATTTGCTTGCTGGTAAAGCTCCAAAGACCAGTTAAGCCCAAACCATATCACGTGATGGCCGCCCTCTTGGAGATTTAACCCGTATGCCGTACTGGCAGGATGGGCTAAGAGAATATCAACCTCTCCGGCGTTCCAGGCCTCTGCATCCTCGGGTTTCAGCATTTCGCGGATTCGCAGGGTTTTATCCATGCCGTGCAATGCTGCTTTGATCCTGGGGATATCGTGCCGAAAGTTATAAAACACAAGTGCATGCTGGCCGTTAAGCCCTTCCACCATTTCACATAATGCCTCTATCTTGCATTCATGCACAGGCGCGGTTTCCGCGCCTTCGGTGTATATCGCCCCATTGCAAAGCTGCAAAAGCTTATTGGACAGCGCCGCCGCAAAGTTAGCGGTGATGGTGGTTTCGTCGATTTCAAGCAGCATATCTCTTTCAAGCTGTTTATAGGCTTTAGCTGCTTTATCATCAAGGGCCACCATTGTATCGGCAATCATGCATCCCGGAAGGGTTATATAATCCTCGGCCCGCATGGAAACACATATGTCCTTAATGGCATCCTGCACGGCCTCCTGTGCACCGGGAAGGGCTTTAAATTCGTGCCTGTACGGGTTATGCTTGAAATACATATCCCGGTAAGAAGATATTGTCTTTCCCAAGCGCTGCCCTTTGTCCAACAGGTACACCTGCGCCCACAAATCTTCAAGGCCGTTTGGCGCTGGCGTGCCGGTTAAAAGCACCATGCGTTCAATGTGTGGCAGAATGGCCTTTAGCGCCTTGAATCGCTTGCTACGGCTGTTCTTAAAGCTGCTGGATTCATCGGCCACAACCATGTCAAAAGGCCAGTTGTTAGCATAATAGTTTACCAGCCATTCCACATTTTCCCGGTTGATGACATAAACGTCGGCAGGTTCTGCCAATGCCCGAATACGTTTATTCAAGCTTCCCAGCACCAGGCTAAACCGTAAAAGCTTCAGGTGATCCCACTTTTTAGCCTCTGCCGTCCAGGTGCTTTCTGCCACCTTTTTAGGGGCGACAATCAGGCATTTGCCTATCGCGAAACGGTTGTATTTCAGGTCATTTATAGCCGTCAGCGTGATAGACGTTTTCCCGAGGCCCATGTCAAGAAAACACCCTATGTTAGGTTCTGTGATCATCCGGCCAATGGCGTATTGCTGGTAGCTGTGTGGCTTATAAATCAAGGGCTCCACTCCTTTTCTTTGATTCTGCCAGTAGCTCCAAGGCCACTAGATAGGCTTGCTCTTTTGTACTTGGTGTGTACACCTTAAAGCCCAGCTTGCGAAGTGAGCCGTGAATATGCTCCTGCAATTTTCGTGGTTTCTCCCCTGGGGCTTTCAGCTCTGCAAAAGCGATAACAGCATTGGGCATCAGCACGATTCTGTCGGGCACACCTGCAAAACCTGGGCTGGTAAATTTCAGGGCTAGCCCGCCTGCCGTTTTTACACACGCACAAAAATATTTCTCAATGTCCTTTTCCAGCATAGCGTTTTCCTCTCTTTGCAAGTTTCGACCTCGCAAGGGGGTAAGTGGGGTAACCTTCTCCTAAACTACGGGTATATAGGGTTTATAGGATTTATAGGTTATTATTACCCTATATTATCTTTATTTTTACCTTTACAGTAGAAGTTACCCCACTTACCCCACTTGATAGCCTTAAATCATTGTGCCGTCTATGCTTCCGGGATAGGGGTAACCCTGAAAACTGCCCCACTTCTACCCCACTTACCCCACTTCGCCCTTTTTGGGTTACCCCACTTGATTTTGAAGTTACCCCTATTAAAATCAGCTTATAAAACCTATAAATCCTATGAGTTTCTTCGTTTTTACCCCACTTACCCCACTTGATTTCTCGGTCTATAAAATCTATCTTTTCTATAGGTTTTCGAAATCTACCCCACTTACCCCACTTAAAAACCCGGTATTTTTCGCACTGGCAGCAGGTAGCGGTTAACCCCATCTACAAACCTTGCCCGTATCCGACTATCCGATTTCGCTATTTTCGACAATACCCGCCCAATCCGGTTCGCTGGCGGTCTCGGGCTTATCCTGGCTGCTACTTCGGTAGAAGTCAGCTCTACCCAATCAATTTCATGCAGACCCCATTCAAACAGCGAGCGGACTTCCAATTCATAATCAAGGGGTTTAGTGTAATTTTTGTTCCGGCTTTCCAGTTCTTCCCGCTCTGCGCCTGTAAGCCTAAAGCCCATGGGTTCATGCTTGAATTCCTCGTACATCTGCGCCCAAAGCTGGGTCTTCCATTCAAGATCACGTGAAAACAAGAAATTCAAGTCGATATTCGAAACACTCACCACCCAGAACCGGCGATTGCCTGAATCATCCATTAGGAAGTCATCTGTATTCACCGTGCCGCAAAGGCTGGTTCTGCGTACCCGCTTAATGGCTTTTCTGGCATAGGGCGTGCGGTATTCATCTACAGCATTGGTAATAAAAGCTTTCAGAAAAATATGGTCTTTAGCCGTGGTGCGGTCAAGCTCCCCAAGCTCGGTAATCCAATGCCCCAGGGCGTGTATGATTGTGTCCTTTTCCTTTGGGTCCAGGGTAGCGCCTTCCCGCATCAGATCAGGGTACGGGCACAGCATTTTAAAGAACGATGTTTTACCTATCCCCTGCGGCCCGGAAAGGGCCAGTACACCGTCTGCCCCCCAGGGGCATAGTTCATCATTAAAGGCCAGCGCGACGCACTGATGGAGCCATTTTCGCACAAGAAGCTGATCAAGGCTTTTGGTTATCCCTAACATGGCGTAAATCTGCGGTAGCCTGTCCTCGCCGTCCCACTGCGCATTTTGCAAAAGCTCCACGATGGGATTGTGGCGGTTCTCGTCGGCGATCACGTCCAGGCAATCACAAACGGCGTTCTTTTCCGCGCCTTTCACCTCTGCGGGTTTCAAGATATCCAGTAACAAACGGGGTAGGTTGTTTTCTGTGTTTTCCCGGCTCCACTTCTTGGGTGTTCCGGCCATGTCAACGCCGCCGGTTAAGATATTCAGCTTAATGGATAGCCCCAGAGCATTGGTCAAGCTCCGAACCATATTGGTAGTGAGGTAAGCCCCTTTTAAGCGTCCTAAGAACTCGGTTAATTGCTCGTCGCTCTGTGCTGCCTCCTGGCCCTCTACAGGCTCGCCAAAGTCTGCCAGTATCTTTTCCCCGCGTTCCCGCTGCACGATAGGCGCGGTAACCGGGTCCGTCTGCACCAGCTTTAGCATTTCAAGGTACGATGGCAGCTTGACCGTGGGCGTGCCCTCTTTTGCGTCATCATCCAGTGCACTGAATTTGTGAAGGCGCACCAAGTCGAAAGAATTCACAAGGCGGCTGCTTGCCGGGTCGGTCGCATGGTGGGAAAACAAATAGGTGCCATTTTCATAAATCACCGCGCCGCCGGTGGTGGAACCGCCCACAAAGCTATAACGGTCGTCCGATCCTTCTGCGGGCTCATACGCTCCCGGCAAAAACGTATCCATGGCCTGATAAATGTTATAGGTGCGGCAGAATATACCGACAAGCCCCTGCTTATTCGTAGGGTCTTCCTGTTTTTCCGCTTGTCTTTTCTCGGCATCCTGGGCACCTGGAACACGTGGCCATTGGGTAACGTCCCGCCAGTCGGCGTAAAGCCCCAGGAGGCCGTCCGCGTCCACCATGGGCTTATCTGCATAGTGATAGATGTATTCGGCACCTGCGCAGGTGCTAGGCCAGTACATTAACCTTGTGGGCTGGAACGTGGTCGGGTCAGCGTATTGGATAGCTATGAATTCGGCCAGCTTCCGGGCGATGGGCTCGTATTCATCGGCGGTAACCGTGCGGCTCACAGGGAAGATAATCCGCAGTCGGGGCCGCGCCGGTTCGTGCTTGCGGGTGGAATAAACGGCAAAGCCCACACCAAGGGAATCCAGGCGTTTTAGAATGTCCTGGGTAGCCATGGCGGGGATGTTGTCAAAGTCCAGGGTAATGATATCCCGCCCGGTCACGCTGCCAGCCTTGCGGCGGCCACCGGCCAGAGAACCGCCTACAAAGCCGCCTACGTCCTTTAGCTTATCTTGCTTGGATTTGGGCAGCCGCAGGTATTCCATAAGCGTTTCGGTGGATCGTACAGGCGTTGCGAGGCGGGCTACCAGTTCCGACCAGTGCAGCGTTTGTCCTTGCCAGATTTCGGCCCAGCGGCTCCCTGCGGAGAATATCGTTATTTGTCTATCGTGAATCATGGGCATTGCGGGGCCTCCCTTGTATTAGTCCTTCTGATAATAAGAGCACTCAAACCCTGCCCCTTTAAGCAGCAATCCGGGTGCCCAGGGTATTGGCTGGGCCATAATGGCAAGCGCTGTATCCAGGCAGTTTCCCCGGCTTTCAATAATCACTTCATCGTGCACGTGAAAAACGGTGCGTAGTCCTGCCGCTTCCAGCCTTAGTAGTATTTCTGCCAAACAGTCACGGGCAATGGCCTGTACAATGTTTTCAACCAGCTTGCCGCCGAATGTTTCCGTGTTTTCCCACTTGCGGTTCTGCTGGTTTACACCCTTATAATTCAGCCCTTCCCGGCCAAACTTGTTAACGCCAATACCGGGATTCACATAAAATAGCTTTCGCCCGGATGGCAGCGCAAGGGTTAGAAACCATTTTTCCCGATCCCCTTCAAGTGCAAATACGATCCCGTTACACCCCGTCGATTGCCCCGTTCTTACCGTCGTTAAGGCGCAGGCTTCAACTTCGCGCCACAGGCGCACAATGCAGGGGCTGGCAGCCCGCCAGCGGTCAACGATGTCTGGTAGTTCTTCTTCGGTTAGACCCTGCTTCAAGGCTCCCATGGCGATCAATGCGCCTTTGGAACCGCCATAGCCCAGGGCCAATTCGGCCACCTTTCCTTTTTGCCGCAATTCGTATTCCGGGTTGCCTTTACTGATCTTTTCCAGAGAAACCCCGAACATAGCAGAGGCAGAAGCTTCGTAAATCTTCCCGTGAGTGGCGAACACGTCCAGCCGCCATTGTTCCTTTGCTAACCAGGCAATAACACGAGCTTCAATGGCACTAAAGTCGGCTACTATAAAACGGTGATCATTGGCCGGAATAAACGCTGTGCGGATAAGCTGGGAAAGGGTATCGGGCACGTTTCCATAGCACAGCCGCAGGTGATCCAGTTTTTGATTTTTTGCCAGTTCCCGGGCGTGGCCAAGGGTAGTAAGGTAGTTTTTTGGCAAGTTCTGCACCTGCACCAGCCGCCCCGCCCATCGCCCTGTACGGTTAGCCCCATAAAATTGAAGCAGTCCCCGCACCCGGCCATCATCGCATTGAGCGGCTTTCATGGCATCGTATTTTTTAACGCTGGTTTTGCCAAGCTCTTGCCGAATTTCAAGCACCCGCTGTACGTTTTCTTCACAGCCCTTAGCCAGCATTCCGGCAACGGTTTCTTTGTTCAGGCTTTCGATTTCTTCTTCGGTTTCCGTTTCCAGCCATTTTTTAAGCTGGGGAACGCTTTTCGGGTTTTCTATGCCTGACAGAGCAATGGCTTCCTGCATCAGATCTGATGTCACTTTTTCCCCGCAGTATAATGCACCATTGACGATATCGCGGTCAACAGCTACTCCGTAGGCGTTCATTTGCATATCTAACTGCCAAAGCCGCCATTCGCGATCAGGTACTAGCCAAGCAGCTAATCGACTTTCAACTGCTCTTTCTGTTTCCACGTCCTGGCCGCAGTAGCGCTTAAACAGGTTCCACTTTTCCGGCTCGTGATGGGGCATTGTACGGGTTCTGCCGCCGTTGGATTTGGTAGCTTTGCAGGGTACGCAAAAAGTACGAATCAGGCTATAGCCCACGCCCATTTTACGCTTATCATGGGGTAATCCGATTGCTTCGCCCAAGTAAGCCAATTTTCCGGGATACCCGCAATACAAGCTATGAACCATGGTGCACCGCCACTGTTCAAGAGGCAGCGTGTGTCCAAAGAACTTAGAAAGGCAATACCATTCAAAGGCGGCATTGTGCGCAAGCTTAATAACGGAAGGGTCTGCAATGGCACGTAAAACAGCATCGGGCAAAGGCCCACCTGCCAATAGATCAACTACCATAACGGGCTGATCATCGAAGGCGAAAGCGAAAAGCATTACCTGGAATTGCGGGGACTGCACATATTTGTACAGCCCCGCTTTTTGTAGGTTTACATCGGAATAGGTTTCGATGTCGATATGAAGAGTAGGCAAGGAAACCACCTCCGGCGTTATTGATTGAGGCCGTAAACGCCTCCGACGGGATACCCACTGATCGGGTCGCTTTGCGGTTGCATGGGCGCTTGAGGCGCGTACAACTGCGCGGGCTGCTGGTATTGAACAGGTGCTTGAACGGGTGTTTGCTGCTGGTAGGGGGGTTGAGGCGCGTATTGCGGCACCTGCGGCGGATACATCGGTTGTTGTGGGTACTGGGGGGCCGCTGGCTGTTGCTGATACTGCGGTACCGCCTGCTGATATTGCATCTGGGCTTGTGTCTGCGGCAGCGGGGCTGCCACAGCAGGCGCAGGGGTGGCGAAATCTTCTTCGGGGGAAGGGCCGCCAGCCAACGGTTCACCGTCGGCTAGCTTTTGCACGTTGGTTAAAGAGCAGCCAATACCCGCGCCGCCCGTGTCGTAGGGGTAGAAGTCCAGGCCCACCCGGCCATACATACCACTGTAGATTTCTGTCGCCACTAGAATATCTTGCAGGTTAAGGTCCACCACCCGCGGCTTTGCCTTGGTAGAGGCGTTGATCACCCAGTGACCCTTGCACTCTTCCCCGTAGGGGGTACGCTTCTTTGGCTTCACACCATCGCCATCGTTTATAGGAGAGGGAAGGCCAACGGGCCTCTGGCCCTTCCACAGCTCGGCCATGCCTTGTTGTGTGGCGGCTTCGATGGCAGCGTCAAGGCGCTGTTTGGTAGCCACGTCGGTTTTAGGAATCAGAATCGCGACAGAGTATTTAGGATCGTCTCCGGGCATTATGGCTTTAGGGACAAGCAGGTTTACGTAAGAAAGGCGAGCAGTTCCAGTTACTGCATGGGTAGGATAATCTTTAGACATTTGGGTTACCTCCTTAAAATAAATAGTCTAGCTTGCTTCTTCGCCGAAGTCCTGTTCAACGGTGGTTTTATCCGTAATCGCTTGCCGTTTGTCGGTTTCGGGTGCAAGGGTTGGTTTCCCAGGCGGCTTGATAATGTAGTCTGCCAGTGTTTCCGCAAAGCTCTTTTTACCTAGCAAATTTTCTACCGCGGTTAGCGTAATGGGCTCACGGGTGTAAAGCACGGCTTCATCGGTGCCGGAAGCAATAACCGCCTTAAAAGCATCTTCTACATTTGTAAACGCACGGTTGCTTCGGCCCTCTACAGCCTTCCAGCCGGGAACCTCGCCGCCATTTAGGCATTCCCGCAGGGCAAATTCTTCTAGGTCCGTCACCCATTTAGCCAGGAATTGCGACCGCTTCAAAGCTTCGCCAATTTCGGCATTGGTCAAAAGCGCAGGCGGGGTCATTTTGAAGTCATCCTCAACAGATAAGTGATGTTCAGCCCTTGCGCGGCATTGTGCTTTAGCCTTGCAAAATCGGCACCACTCGCCCGATGCAAATTCACCTTCGCCCTTAAACGCCTGCTGGGCCACAGGCTTTAGCTGTTCGCTCCAGCCTTTCAGAGTAATAACACCGATTTCGTATTCGCTAATGTTTCCAATGCGCGGCTGGCAAATGTGCAATATCACCCGTTCGATGGGGTAGAACATTTCATATTGCTTCAAGGCTCCCAGGCCGTAAAGCATTAACTGCGGGTTCCATTCGGCGCTTACTGGTACGCCCTGGCCGTGCTTGTAATCTACAATGTGCAAGGTGTTCCCGCCTACAATCACGCAGTCGCCGGTACCGAAGCTTTCAGGAACGTAATCCGATAAGTCAAGTCGTAGCTCAATGGCAACGTGAGGGGTCTTTTCATAGGACAAGCAAATTTGCTTCACCAGGTCGAAATACTCGTCTACGGCCTTGTCCATTTCGGGCTTGTAGTATTTCGAGGCTTGCAGCTTCTTCATTTCCTTAGCATATTTCTGCGGCCCCATGGGGTTTGTATACTGCTTTCGCAGCCGTAACTCACCGATGGCATGGGCGAGAGTTCCTTCCTCCGCATACTCGCTCACACCTTCCGGCATATCCGCTGTTAAACGGGCGCTGGGTGGGCAGTGTATCCACCGATCAGCGCCCGACGCAGACAAAAGCGCGTGGGCTTCCGGGCTCATAATTTCGCCCCCAATCCGATCAAGGCGGCGGCGTACTCTCCGTAACGTTCTTTGGGCAGAGCAGTTAAGGCGGCAATACCAAACTGACCGTAGAGGTTTAACACGTCCTGCCGTTTCCCGGCATCAGCCACAGAGCAGGAAGCCCGCATAAGGTCATCCAGGGTGTACGTTGGCACGGAAGCCGGAATAATGGGAGGCACCACGGGCGCGGTCTGCGATGGCATCATCGACGTAGCCGCTGGAATAGCGTTCGGAATCGGCTCGGAGGGTATCAGCATATCCGGGGTCGCGTTCGGGATCACAGGCGCAAAGGGAGCAGCGGCGGGCATCATTGGAACGGTTGCAGGTTCGTTGACCGGGGCCACCCTGCCGCTTTTAAGCAGTTCCACCAGTTCTAGCAGGCCGGGGATTTCTACGGTTAGGTTAAGCTGATTGTTTACGGGAAGCGTTGTCATTTTCATTACTCCTTTCGTCGTTCGGGCTGTTACAGTAAGTGCATTGTTCATCCGGGGCAAGATAAGCGCCACAAGCGCAAATTCGGGGTTTAGGCCAATCGGGCCGTTTGTCATATGGGCGGGATATCTTCATCTAAGCCCCACCCGCCTTTCTACGCTGTCCCGCGTGGGTGGCATATGCCCGGAGCCGGTGCGGCGTTTGGTGATGTACAAGGTGGCACGATTGCACTGTCGGCGCTCATACCAAAAGCGTAATGCTGCGTAGATCATGGCCAAACCGCCTCCTTGTCTTGCCAAGCAAGGGGACAAATGACGTTGCTGGCTGGTCGGGATAGTCTCATGGCATCATCCTGTTTACGCTGTACATAATCTACAGGGTGCTCCCAAAGAAGCACATCGTCTTTGATGCAGGCGATCACAACGCCCAGCAGGGCATTATCTGGAATGGTACCTTGTTGATCGCGGGCAGGGTCAATATGCCTTGTGCGTACCTGTATGCCGCCGCCCTCTAACCTTGAAACAAACTCCTTGCAAAAGGTAGTTTTACAACCTTCACGGCTGAACCAAACAATATCTTTACGCTTTGGGTAGATGTCGGTGCAAACGATCAAAGAAGCACCGTCTGGAACGTTCCAAGCCCCTAAGCAATCGCCGACCACTGAACTGACAATAGCCAGATATTGCGCGGGAACCGTGGAACTTAATTCGAGTCCGTTAACTATAGTCATGATCAGCTCCAGCCTCCCCTTCCACAGCCTCCTTGCTAACAACAGCCCTTGCCAGCGAGATAGCTGCCGCATACCCAAGCCTCGCCGTCCTGTGATAGGTTTTCGATCTTTTCGATCCAGCCGCCCAGGTCGCCGGCTTTGACTTCCAGTTCTTCAATATCCTGCAAGGCGCGGATTTGGTATAGGGTGCGACCACACCATTGCTTTGTGTTGGCCGTTAATTCGTACTTGTTAGACATGTTTGTAAACCTCCATATTGTCTTTTGCGATTTTTCGTGTTAGAATAGATTGAGTTTTTAGGTTTGCTTCGGATGGCGTTGGCGCGCTATTCGGAGCTTTTTGTTTACGTGCACGCTTAGGGCGTTTGAATGTCATGCGGTCACCGCCCGTTCAGGCGGGTATTCCCTCAAAAATGCCTCGCGATCAATAAGGGCCTTGCCGCACTTCTCGCCGGTCAGAAAGATATCGAACTTGTTCAACCACTTTCGGCCCTGCCTTGCGCAATACATCGGCATACGCGGATTCATTCCGATGGCTTCGGCAGCGTGGGCAGCTAAGATAAAGGCTTCCTTCATGTTTGCGATATCTTCGCGGGTGTGCTTTCCGTCTGGTGTCAAAATGGGCACCTCCTACTTTTCAATGATTTCACAATGGTCTGATGCAAAATCCACCATCAGCGCGATAAGCTGCACGATTGAAATACCTGTCTCCTCATTCAGCGCCTTGAGCTTTTCCCAAGTGCTGGCGTAGATTTGCGTTGGTTTAAGCAACTCCCCAACGCCGTGAACTTTTCGTAAAACCAGTTTATCCATGTGTTTGGGTACGTCCTTTCCCGCCCCGTTGTTTTATGTAGTAAATACAAAAGCGGAGGCGATTTCTTTGTTTAACCTAAAAGCCGAAATAATGTTTTTCCTCACCGGGCGTGAATGCGTTCCTATGGCCGAAGTCTACGCGGCTTTTCCTGCGATCCACCAGCGTAAGGTGTTAGCGGCTATCCACTCCCTTTGTATCGATGGTGTTGCCGATGTGTTATACACCGGGGAAGATATTACGGAGGTGGAGCTGGTGCGCAATTATGCGGGTGTAAGGCATTAAATAGCGCATACAGCATCTAGATAAGTCGACGCGCATAGGCATTGGCCGGACACGGCTTTGAGTGTTTTCGAAAGCTTCTTCGCGTCCTCATGCTCGTCCGGGGTTATCTCCCCATCTTCCAGCAGGTCGTGAACCTTGGCAAGCGCCCGGTTCGCTCCCTCCCGGGCCTGATACACCGAAAACCCCATATCCCCGGCAGTCTTGGGTTCGGCCACGTCCGGCAAGAACTCACCCAGGGGGTTGGTTTCTTTCAGGTGCCATAAAGCTAGCATGGGGGTTCTGTACAACTGCGCCATGGCCTTAACGATGTCGTCGGGAACCGGGGTACCAGACGGCGCTTCATACTTTTGTAAAGAGCTAAGGGAGCACGGGAGAAACTCTGCCGCCTGTTCCTGGGTCTTTCCTGCAAATTCCCGGCAAAGCCGATAGATGGTCTTGCAGTCCTTTTCCATGGTCTTTCCTCCTTTCAAAAGTTACTATTAACGTGTGTAGTAGAACCTTGGCAACTTCAAACGGCGGTTTTTTCACAAGGCAAAAGGTCTTCGATTCGACATTCAAAAAACTTAGAAAGCTTAAGCAGCGCCGGAAGTTCCGGGGTTTTCGTGGCTACCTCGATCGCGCTAATCGTAGACTGGGGAACGCCCGTCAGCGCCGAAAGCTGATCCTGGGTAAGGCCCTTTTCTAACCGCTTTGCCCTAACGATAGGATTCATTGATTCACCTCCTTGTCTTTGGTAACAACCGTGTGGTATAATTTAGGGGTTAAACGTTGGTCTGCCATCATCAGTACCGGGCGACCATTCCCGGCAGACGCCCGAAGGCGTTTCGGCTTAAGCGTTATACTTCCTGTATCAGTTCTTCGCCGGGGTAATGATTGCGCAATGCGTCTATCACCTCGGCAAGCGGCCCCTCGAAAGGCAAGTAAGTGTTCCCGCCCTCTCCGCGCGTTCTGCATTCGTAAGCGTTGTATATCCCATCTTCAACCTTATTAACAACTACAAGCACTCGCCTTTTTGAAGTCCTAAACTGATTGACCAGAATCATTGTTCTGCCTCCCATTCATCGCGTGCCGCGCGGCACTTCTCTAAGGTTGATTTCACGCAGGAGAAAAGCTTACCGGCTTCATTTCGATAGTCATACTGGATGCAAGTTTTCTTGGTAATGCTGCTGCGAAAAGATTCGTATTGTTCCTGTCCTGGTGCAAGGTTGTTTGGATTTAGCATCTTTCCGTCCTCCTTCTTTCTGCCGGGGATTTACCGCCCCGGCTCGGTTTATACTTGCCGCTTCTGTTAAAGCCCGAAAGAGCAACATAGGTTGAACATCGCATACCCAACGATCAATCTCCAATTGAGATTTCCCGGAAGTGAGACCCATTCATCTAGCATCCTACGTGCCTCGGCGTTTACCTTTGCCTCAAGCATTTTATACGATTCCAATTCTGTTGCGTTGTGCATATCTAGTCGCACATTGTGCTCAAGTTGTCTTTCTACCCGCTGTTCCATCTTCGTCATTGTGATTGTCATGGTTCGTTTCCTTCTTTCTTTTGGTATCCGTTGGTTGGTATGGGTATAGTATACTTCGAATATCGACGTATGTCAAGTGTTTGTTCGAAGTATTTCGAATTATTTTTGTGAGGTGCGACATGTCTACGATTGAACGTATTTTTGAGCTTATGGAGAATAACAAAGTGAGCGCATATAAGCTTTCAAAAGAAGTGGGCGTATCGCAGGGCAACATAAGCGATTGGAAGAGCGGAAAAGCGAACCCTTCCTATGGAGCCGTTGTTAAAATTGCGAACTATTTTAGCGTATCGCCCGAATACATCGAGGGCAAAACAGACATACCTCTGCCAGCATTTGCAGAGTTTCCAGGCGGCATTATTAAGCAAATCGACAAAAGCGACCCCCAAATAACAAAATTGTTAGAAGAAATAAAGGATATGACACCCGAAGAATTGAATATATTGGAAAGCCTTGCCAAAACAATGAAGGCAAATAGAAAGAAATAATGTTTTTACACAAGCCGCAGGAGGGTATGCTATGAAATGCGCAAGCTGTGGAGCCAATATTTACGATGATGCTAATAGATGTCAGTATTGCGGGGCCTATCAGCCGCAGCCAAAACAACAGAAACAGACTGTTCAGCCTCAACAGCAGCAGCCGGTTGTCGTGCATGTCCATAACACCAACGTTATAAAAAATAAAAACAACAATAGCAGTTACGGCAGCAGGAGAGCGGCAAGGGCTGGTAAAAGCAAGGGAGTTGCGCTGTTTCTATGCATATTTTTAGGGTACTTCGGCGCTCATAAGTTTTACTTGGGAAAGACGGGCGCTGGGATTCTATATTTGCTTACCGTTGGTCTCTTTGGCCTTGGCTGGTTTTTTGATATCTTCTCCATCCTGTTTGGCGGTGCTAGGGATAAATGGGGATATAAGCTTGTTTAGCAATAGAATAAAGCAGAAAAGGCGGTATGTTCAAATGAGAAAATTTAATTCGGTTATTCTGGTTGTGCTTATCCTCGCACTGTTGTTACCAACTTTGGCTTTTGCTCAAACCTTCGACTTAGCCTCTATGAGCAATGAAGAACTTTCTGCGCTTTCTGCTGCGATAGTAGCAGAACAACAAAGCAGAAACCAGTCTGATACTGGGTACATTGTGTCCGGGAATCTTGGAAAATGTTTTGTAGGATTAAAAGAAGTCAAGTATGACAAAGATAGGGCGGGCAACAACGTAGTGATTCTGGTTTACGACTTTTCACACACAAAAGAAGAAGCCAAGGACTTTACTTTTAGCATAGCAACTACGGTATATCAAGACGGCGTTGAGTGCGATGCAAATTATTATTTTAGCGACGACAACAGTCTGCGCAAAGTAAAGGCAGGCGTAACAATCGAGGTGTCAAAAGTCTTCACTTTAAGCTCTGATTCACCGATTGAAATAGAAATAGAGGAATTGATCAGCTTCAGCGGTGAAAAACTTACTGCTACACACGATGTCAAGCAGTAGCAGCCTGTAAAAACCAAAGCACAAAAGAAGCGCTTGAAAGAAGGGAAACCATGAAGAAGTTACTATCACTATTGATGGTTTTCAGTATGCTTCTTTGCAATTTCGCGCTTGCGGAGGTTTCCACGGAGCCAGAACAAGCACCACTTGTGCGCTATGGTATCACCAACGCTAAGGGCCTCAATGTACGCAAAGAACCCAAAGCAAAGGCCAAGGTTGCTTTTACACTGCCCGTCACTGGCACGGTTGTAACGATCCTGGAGGATGCCACCGAGAAGGACAACCTTTCTTGGTATAAGATCGAGTATGAAGCCCAAGAAGGATATGTCAAAGCCGAATTTATCGATGAGGTAACAGATAAAGCGCAGTACGACGATATTGTTCTGGCCTTGGCAAGTGCCGCCAGTGGCGCAGCAGCCAGCGGGAAGGGTTCCGGCACGTCCGGGAGCACAAAAAACGCATCTTCATCGACCGTTTCGTCTGCGCCATCTTCTTCTGGTAGCGAAACGACTTCTTCTGGCTCTGGCAGCGTATGGATACCCAAGAGTGGTTCCAAGTATCACAAAAGCAGTAGTTGTTCCGGCATGAAAGGGCCTACAAAAGTCACGCTGGAATATGCTAAATCACATGGCTATTCAGCCTGCAAAAAGTGTTTTAAATAAGAAATATCATAATTACTATTAAACCGCCGTAACAATTCGGCGGTTTTTAGTTACACAAATTTACAATCTTAAAACCTTGCTTTTGGTATGGCTGTAGTGTATCATAGGCATCGAAACAAGAACATAAGTTCTTATATTCGACAAATTATTGCGTTAGGGCATATTCGTCGACCTAAATGCATACGATAATGATACGCAAATAATACACCAAATGACAGGGGGCACCACAAATGAAGGATACTCCGTATAAAACACTACACGCCGATACAGGGGAAGCCGTCTATTTGTGGCTGCCGCCTTATTTAACCTGCCGCCCCGATCGGGAAGCAGAAGCCAGAGCGCTATTTGAAGCGCGTTTAAAACAATACAAGAAGGGAGGACAAGCTAATGAAATGCCGGAAATGCCGAAAAGAGGCGCTTGAAAAGGCCGTATACTGCCCGTGGTGCGGGGCAAAGCTTGTCATTGAATACAAGGGCAGAACCCGTCCAAACGGCACGGGGACGGCTTACAAGCGGGGCAGCGTGTGGGAAGCGCGTGTTGTGGTTGGCTGGAAAGCGGACGAAGAAAAAGACACGCTACGCCCAATCATGCGCACAAAGAGCGGTTTCAAAACAAAGCGCGAGGCGTTGGAATACTGTGCAGTGCTTAAAACCTGCGCACTTCCAACTAAGAAGCAATCCGTTTCAAGAGCAAAAGACAACACCTTTAAAGCCCTTTTTGATGCATTTGTCGCCCGGCTTGAATCCCGTGGCAGGACAGCAGGCACAATCAGCGGTTACAAGGCTGCCTTTGCTCACTTCGCCCCATTGCACCATATTGAAATTAAGATCATCGGAGCGGACGACTTGCAGGACTGCGTCGATGAATGCCCCAAAGGCAAACGCACAAAGGAAACCATGAAGAGCGTCGCAGGGCTTACCTTTAAGTACGCCATGGAGCGTAACATCATCGAAAAGAATTACGCAGCTTTCATTTTTACCGGGAATGGAGAAAAAGGCACCCATCCGCCCTTTACCGCCTTGGAGCTTGAACAAATTCGCCAGGCTGTTGGTATCGTTCCGTATGCCGACTATATCTACTTCATGTGTCTAACTGGCTACCGTCCAGCAGAGCAGCTAACGCGCACAAAGGCCGATTATGATGCGGACAACAATTGCATCTGGGGCGGCATCAAAACGGATGCAGGCAAAACCCGTGCCGTCACTATATCGCCCAAGGTACAATCTATTCTCGATAGCCGCCTGCGAGTGCTTGGAGAGTATCTCTTTCCTCGGCAGGACACCGGGCTACCGATGACCACAGACTATTTTCACAAATATTGCTTTAAGCCCTGCATGGAGGCGTTGGGTATCACCGGGCGTGTCCCGTATTCCTGCCGACACACATTTGCCAACCTCATGAAAAACACACAAGGTTCCGACACCGACAAAGCCGCTCTCATGGGTCACACTGACGCATCGATGACGAAATATTATCAGTCTGCCGACCTGGACAGCCTTCGGAAAATTACCGACGCTATTTGAGTTGGATGACGTGCCTACTATAAGCGCACTCACAACAAGCCTATGAAAATAAAAAGTTATTGCAATAAAATAAACCCTGCAAACGTTGATATTGCAGGGTTTTTGTTTTTATACTCGGCAGAGTTCTATTACAGAACGAATGATATGCATACAAACTGTTAATTGTTGCATTGGTTTTCTTGCTAAGGATACCCATTTGTGATAAACTATCTACGAATAACTTCGTACACAGGAAGGAGACGCAAAATGTTAAGAAAAACATCTGCGGCTATCATCATACTTATTATGCTATCGCTTGCTTGTGTAGCCGCCCAAGGCGAGACCATGTACCTGGACGACCAGGGCATTCGTTTCTATGTGCCTGAGGGGTGGCAGACCATTACCGAAAAAAACGTGCTTGAAAGCGAGGCTCTGGCCACGCAGATTGGCACCTCCGCCCAGGTGATGAAGGCCCAGTTTGATGCCCACTCTATTCTTTTATACGCTATGGACGAAAACGAGAATGCCTTTGTCTTAAGGCTGTTGGAGAGTCCCCTTCAAACCTATTCAGGTGATGTGTACGGCTTTTCCAAGGGAAACCGAGAAGAATTTTTGCAGGCGCTGTTAGCCGCCACGCCCAATGCCCAAGGGGATTGGGATGAAAGCTTATCAAGCTTCATTTGCCTTAACTGGCAAAAGGATATTCAAGGGGTTACAGTACATACGCTGGCCTACCAAACGCTTATGTATGGCAAGATTATTTCCTTCGAATGCGATTCCTTTGGACAAGCTCCCACGCAGGCATGCGCCGAATCGCTGAAAAAGGGTGCCGAAGCTATTTTGTTTCTAGGTGCCAAGGCTTCCCCGATGCAAGACCAAGCCTCGGTTTCCAACCTGGTCCTGCCGGAAACCACCCAGCATGAAGGCACAGCCGAGTTGGTTGTTTCAAGGGACGCGATTCCTCTTGTGTTAGAGGATTTGCCCTTAACCATCAGCGTATCTGAACTGGTCGTTAAGGGTACCACCGATCCCAACGCCAACCTGCGCTATTATATGAACGGTTCAGGGATCGAACGCTTTAAATCCGACGATCAAGGGTATTTTGAAATTACCTGCAAGAAGTTCAAAGAAGGGAAGAACGTACTGCGCATCGATGCCAGCTCCGATAACGGCAACGCCAGCATCACCGCCCGCATTAATCTTACCCAGGATTCTACCCCCGCCATGCTGAGCACTATGGAAATCACCTGCGATACAGAAACCTACGATATTTCCGGTCTAACCTTGCCAGAGGCCAGTGTTAGCGTAAAAGCCGGGAGCCGAACTTTAAAGCCCGCGGTTAACGAGGATGGCACCTTCACCGTAACCCTTCCCACGCCTAATGCCAAGGATTATACCTTCATCTTTGATATTTCTTCCGCTTTATATAAGAAAAACAAGCTTGAAGTGGTTGTTCACCGATTAAGCAGCGCGGAAGAGGAAACAGCCGATTTTATTAAGCAAAGCAAGAAAAAAGGCAGCACTAACCTTATAGTAAACGGGGCCGTCACCGATTTATGCTACGATGGCGCAAAGCGGCTGGTGCTGTTCACCGCCGAGGACAGCACCTCCTATGCCATTTATGTGGAAGACTTCCTGCCTTATGATATGGGCAAAAAAGGACAAATGCTCTTAATCCAAACACCGCAAACCTTTACCTTGGACGAAACCGTATATTCCGTTGCTACCCTGGTCCGTTTCAATCCTGCTTAATAATAAACGGAGGATGAATACCATGCGCAAAGCCCTATTCACACTTTTATTACTGGGGACGCTTCTTTTCGCCTTGCCCGCCATGGCCCAGGTGTTCACGTACGATGATGTCCATCTAACCATCGACATCCCAGCCGAGTACACGGTTATTACCGCCGAAAACGCCCAAAGCAATGAACATTTTTTGCTTTCCAAAGGCTATAACGCCGATGAAGTGCCTGAAATCTTCGCATCCGAAGGTATTCGTCTTTTAGCGTATACCGCTTCCGGCGACGCATGCTTCCGGCTTATTTGCATTTCGGATGTAGATGCCCAGCGGTATTTCGATATCGATCAGCAGTCCGCTGCTGACCGTACTGTCTGGCGAAAAGAGCATCTGGAGGGAGATGCCTACAAAACATTGGGCCTTAAGTATACCGGCGGCACATGGAAAAAAACCACTAAATATGGCCGGGTGTTAAACCTGAAGTATTCCCAGACTGTGGGCGATACGGTGGTTGCCAGAGGTTATGCCCGCAAAACCATAAAAAACGGATACACTATTACCTTTGACATGCAGGTGTATGACCGCACCGTTAAATCCGCCGACAATGCAGCGCTGGATAAGATCATGAAAACTGTTTCTATTACGCAAACCTTGCCACTGCCTGAAACAGCAGTAGGCAAGCTGGAGTTTAAAACCATTCCCCCAGAGGAAACCAACACGGCCAAATTTACAGTTTCCGGCAAGGGCCAGGCAGGGCTTTCTATCACCTGTTCCCTGGCGCGGTTGAGCTCCGGTGAGGCCAAGATTATTACCGCCGCCATTAACAAAAAAGGCGAATTTTCCATTCCGGTTCAGTTGCCTACAGAAGGTGTTTACATGCTGACGCTGACAGTGGAAAACGGCGACACCCTTATAGAGGAAATCGCTTATCCGCCTATTACGTATAAATCCACTCTGCTGCCTGTCAATATTACCCAAGGTGTCCCGGCGCAGATCACAACGGATAAGATCACCATTTCAGGTACCTCCATCAAGGGTGCCCAAGTGCAGCTGCTTTATGGCGATACCAACAAAAAAGCCACCGTTGGAAGCGGGCAGACCTTTACTTTTAAAGTCGATACCGACAAAGAAGGGGTGTACGATTTCACCCTGGTGGTTTCTAAAAAGGGCAGTGAGACCCGGCGGTTCCAATATAGCGGTACCCGTAGCTTCAGCGAAGAAGAAAAGATAGCTGACCTGCGCGACCAAGCTGTGAAACCAGCATACAAAACGTTGGTTAGCAAGATTACCGGATACGACGGTAAGGTCATGGTTTATTCGCCCTATATTGTCAAGATGGATCAGGATGGGGCTGATTGGCTTATTACCATGGCACTGAACAGAAGTAACAGTGGGGATTACCGGGATATTATCGTGGTTAGCACCGGTGAGCAGCCTAACTTCACCATTGGTACGGCGTATAAGATGTATTTAAGGTGTGTGGGGATGCATACATCTCTTTCCGAAAGCGGCGGCGAAACCAACTACCCCCACTTCGAGCTGCTCTACGTAGAAGATTAGATAAAGTATTCTAAAGGGGGTCCAGGCAGAGCCCAGCGTAATCCTGCCGAAATTGAAAGGCAATACCCAAGTCAAAACAGTGAAGCGCATTTTGACACGAAGAAGAAATAACAAAAAGTGACAGTTCGAAGGTGACTGTCACTTTTGCTTTCCCTGCTTGCTGCACTCTATTGGCCAGAATATTTGGTATGTTTTCCCCTTAAAAGCCCTTAATTACGCAGGCTGTGCAAAGGCGCGGGAATACGTCCACCCCTTTTTATAAATTCCTCATTGCCGAAGCCATTGACGGGCATCACCGGGGCAAAACCCAGCAATCCGCCAAAGTTCACTACGTCCCCAGCCTTTTTCCCTGCCGCGGGAATAATCCGAACCGCTGTGGTCTTGCTATTTACCATGCCAATGGCCGCTTCGTCCGCGATAATCCCCGCAATGGTTTCCGCGCTGGTATCTCCGGGTACGGCAATCATATCCAGTCCCACAGAGCACACACACGTCATGGCTTCCAATTTTTCCAGCGTCAACGCTCCTGCCTTGGCCGCCTCAATCATGCCGATATCCTCACTCACCGGAATAAACGCCCCGGACAACCCACCTACATGGTTGGAGGCCATTACGCCGCCCTTTTTAACCGCATCGTTAAGCAGCGCCAGCGCCGCTGTAGTCCCAGGAGCACCTGCCATTTCCAAGCCCATTTCCGTTAGCACGTGGGCCACACTATCCCCCATGGCCGGGGTCGGAGCCAAAGATAAGTCCACAATACCAAAGGGCACATTCAGTCTTTTAGACGCTTCCCGTGCCACCAATTGCCCTACCCTTGTAATCCTAAAGGCAGTGCGCTTAATGGTTTCAGCCACCACATCGAAGGGTTGGCCCCGTACTTCTTTAAGGGCCCTTTGCACCACGCCGGGTCCCGAAACGCCTACATTCACAGCGCACTCCGGTTCCCCTGGGCCGCAGAAGGCTCCCGCCATGAAAGGGTTATCCTCCACCGCGTTTGAAAACACGACCAGCTTTGCGCAGCCAAGGCTATCGTTATCCTTTGTCAATTCCGCTGTCTGCTTAATAATCCGGCCCATCTGTGCCACCGCGTCCATATTGATGCCGGCCTTGGTAGAAGCCACGTTCACGCTGGCGCAAAGCCTATTTGTAATCTTCAACACCTCCGGAATCGAGGCCAACAGCTGTTCATCCATCCTGGTAGCGCCCTTTTGCATCAGTGCTGTATACCCGCCCAGGAAATTGATTCCCAGATTCTCCGCAGCTTTGTCCAGCGCCAGAGCAATTTCCATAGGATCGTTCTGGGCAATCATAGCCACAGGGGTAACCGAAATTCTTTTGTTAACAATGGGAATCCCATATTCCCGTTCGATATCTTCTCCTACCTTCACCAAATCCTTGGCCACGGTACAAACTTTATCGTATACCTTTCTGGCCGCATCCTTGCCGTTTTTATCGGAACAGTCCAGCAGACTGATCCCCAGCGTAATGGTGCGGATATCAAAGTTTTCTTTTCTGATCATGTGGATCGTTTGGAGAATCTCGCTCTTATCCAGCATTAACTCAATCCCCCTTAGATACGGTGCATGGCTTCGAAAATATCCATGCGCTGTATGGTAATTTCCAGTTGCATGCCCTGGCCCATTTCATGGAGCCGATCCGCCACATCTTTAAAATCCATTTTGGCGTTTGCTAAATCCACTACCATGAGCATGGTAAAATAGCCATTCATAATCGTCTGGCTGATTTCTAAAATATTGATATTCGTTTGGCTTAGCTCTGCCGCCACGGCAGCGATAATACCGGTGCGGTCCATACCTCCCACAGATACCAGGGCCTTGATCATGTCCCCATTCCTCCTAAGCAAGAAGATTTCCTTTGAAATATATCTCATAGTGAAATCTTTGTCAATTTCTTTTTTGCCTTTTAGTTGGTTTTATTATATAATGCTTAAGTTGACTCCAAATTTAAAAAGAAAGGGCGGCACCATGCAAAAGAAAGCACTGGCCATACACGATATTTCCTGCATCGGACGCTGCTCGTTAACAGTGGCCCTGCCTATTCTTTCCTGCGCAGGCATTGAAACAAGCGTTCTGCCAACAGCCATTCTTTCCACCCACACGGGGGAGTTTACAGGCTTTACCTACCGGGATTTAAGCGAAGACATCCCCGCCCAACTGGCCCACTGGGCTACCCTGAACCTTGGGTTCGACGCGCTGTATTCTGGCTTTCTAGGCTCCTTTGAGCAGATCGCCCTCATTGAAAATCTCTTTACCCACTATAAAACAAAAGAAAACCTGATCTTGGTGGACCCTGCCATGGCAGATAACGGCAGGCTCTACACCACTTATACCCATGAAATGGCTCAAGGGACCAAGCGCCTGTGCGCCATGGCCGATATCGTTGTGCCAAACCTAACTGAAGCCGCCCTTTTGCTGGATGAACCCTACCAAAGCACCTATACCAGGCCGCAAGTGGAAACCATCCTAAAAAGGCTGTGTGCTTTAGGCCCCAAGCAGGCTGTGCTAACAGGGATCACCTTTCAAGACGGCCTTGTGGGCTGCGCCGCCTATGACCGCGCAGTAGACAGCACCGCCTATACCTTCGCCTCCCGTATGCCTGGCACTTATCATGGCACAGGAGATGTATTCGCATCAGCGCTGCTTTGCGCGTTAATGCTAGGCCGCTCCCTTGAAAAGGCTTCTGCAATCGCTAACGATTTTGTTCACCTGTCCATCGAATACACTGTAGAGGCAGGCACCCCCCTGCGCTATGGGGTTCTGTTCGAAAAGGCGCTGCCTTGGCTTATTCAGACCCTGGGGCTATGTGAAGAGCCAGTTCCAGCATCTGTGTAAAACTTTCCTGCCTGTCTTTGGCGGATAAGCCTTCCAGTGTCAGGGCATTATCAGATACGGTGAATATGGCCAAAGCCTTTTTCCCCGCCATGGCCGCGTTTAGGTACAAGGCTGCGGTTTCCATTTCCACACCCAATGCCCCATACTTTTTCATGGTGGGCAGGGTATCGGAATCGTCGTAAAACACATCGGATGTGTATACCGCGCCAATTTTTACCGCAATGCCCAATGTTTCCGCCCCCACCTGGGCCGCCTTAAGCAGGCCATAATCACAGCAGGGCGCCGACATGCCACCAAAGCCAAAGCTTTTAGCGTAGTTGGAATTGGTGTGGGCGCTCATGGCTACCACAATATCACGTAATTTCACTGTTCCCGAAAGGCTGCCAATAGAGCCTACCCGAATGATATTTTCCACATCGTAGAAATGGAAAAGCTCGTGGGAATAGATGCCCATAGAAGGCATCCCCATGCCAGAAGCCATTACAGAAAGCCTTTTCCCTTTGTATTCACCCGTATACCCTTGAACCCCCCGTACATTGTTAACCAGTACAGCATTTTCAAGGTATGTATCTGCGATCAGCTTTGCCCTTAGAGGATCTCCCGGCATCAGCACCGTCTTGGCAAAATCGCCTGTTTTAGCAGTGTTGTGCGGCGTTGGGATCGGACACATGTTAAAATCCCCCTTTATTTGTTGCTCTAGCTCATTTTACCCCAATTAATCCAACTTGAAAAGAGGTTGATGTTTATGTCTAAGCGTTCTCCCATTACCATCCCCAAGTACAGCCTTTCAGAAGAACTGATTTCCGCCATTTCCCACGGCGTGGGTTCCCTTCTAAGTGTGGCCGCGCTGGTACTCTGCGTGGTGGTAGCCACTAAAAGTGCAAGCGTCTATAATGTTGTCAGCGCCTCCATTTATGGTGCCACGCTGATCATTCTGTACACCATGTCCACCCTGTATCATTCCCTTAAAGTCAATAAAGCGAAAAAGGTTTTCCGGGTTATCGACCATTGCAGTATTTTTCTGCTGATCGCCGGGACATACACGCCCTACACTCTGGTTACCCTGCGTTCCACGGTTGGCTGGTGGCTGTTTGGCATCGTATGGGGGGCCGCCATTATCGGCATTGTGCTAAACGCCATCGATCTAAAAAAATATTCAGTGGTATCCGTCATTTGCTATCTGGCAATGGGTTGGGTCATTGTCTTTGCCTTCAATCCCTTAAAAGCAGCTCTGGCTCCCGTCGGCATTGCGTTGCTTATCTGGGGCGGGGTGGCCTATTCCGTAGGCGCTGGGCTGTACGCTATCGGTTCTAAGCTGAAATATTTCCATTCGGTGTTCCATTTCTTCGTACTGGCAGGCAGCGTTCTTCATTTCTTCTCCATACTGCTTTACGTACTATAAACAAAAGGAGCTGCCATCATGCTAGATCTGAAGGTTGTAAATGCCCGCGATGAAGTATTAAGCGAAAAAGTAGCCCAGGATAAAGTGTATCTGGTGTACGCAGGGATCTATGAAAAGGGTGACCGTATCCTTCTGGATACCCAAACCCAAAACGCCTTTATCTTTGTTCAGTTTGAAGACAGCATGGCCCCAGCTCTGGTTTATTCCCCTTCCGGCATGCTTTCCTACCCCATTCCTCCAAGTGATAACAGGCAAAACCATTCCCCGAAAGCCTTCACCGGTGAGTGTCACTTAATCAGGGCGTGGCTGCCTGAGAATGATGAGTTAAACCAAATCCGCTGCCTTTCGTTTAATCCCTACGACGGCCACGATGCCACTGGCTATTTCCCCCACGCCACTGCCAATGTGGAAACCCGGGGCGAATCGGTTTTCTTTGCCCGCAATGCCATCGATGGCATTTTTGCCAACGATTCTCATGGCCATTATCCCTATCAATCCTGGGGGATCAACCAAGACCCGAACGCGGCCTTCACCTTGGATTTCGGGCGAAAAATAAACGCTTGCGAGATTTACCTAACCATACGCTGCGATTTCCCTCACGATAGCTACTGGATCCATGCCACCCTGGCCTTCGACGACGGCAGCGAAGAGGTGGTGACACTTGAAAAAATCCCGGAACCACAGCGCTTTAAAGTAAATAAGAACACCCAAAAAATTGTGCTTAAAACGCTTATCAAAGCCAACGATCCTTCTCCCTTCCCGGCATTAACCCAAATAGAGGTTTACGGTATTTGACAATTGTTCCCCTTTGTGCTAATGTAACCACATACTTGCCACCGGGCAAGAGCGTCAAACGCTGGTTCTCGTATCGTTAGGTCTTAGAAGATACGGGATGCTGGCGTTTTTTATTTTGGAGGTCAGGTTTTATGCTAAAGAAATTTGCAGAATACACAACCCTTAACATCTTTGGAATGCTTGGACTTTCCTGCTACATTCTGGTGGATACTTTTTTCATTTCAAAGGGCTTAGGGGCAAACGGCCTGGCAGCGCTGAACCTGGCTATCCCTGTGTACAGCTTCGTTCATGGCTGCGGCCTCATGCTTTCAATAGGCGGCGCCACAAGGTATTCGGTTTTGCACAGCCAGAATAAGCAAACGGATGCCAATGGTTTGTTTACCCGCACACTGTTCTTAGGGGGCATCTTTGGATTGGGATTTGCCGCCGTAGGGGCCTTCTTTTCACAAAGCTTAACCACAGCATTGGGCGCAGATCACACTGTTTTTCAACATACCAACACGTATATCAAAATCATTTTGCTATTCGCACCAGCCTTTATCCTTAACGAAATCTTTGTTTCCTTCGTGCGTAACGATGGCGACCCCACCCTGGCCATGCTGGGTATGCTGGGCGGAAGCATTTCCAATATTCTGCTGGACTACCTGTTCATTTTCCCTTTAAACATGGGCATCTTCGGGGCGGTATTGGCTACAGGCTTCGCGCCCATTATCAGTATGGCCATTCTCTCCCCGCATCTGCTAAAGAAAAGAAATTCATTTCACATTGCAAAAAGCAAAGCACCTGTTAAAGCTATATTTGCCCTTGGTTTCCCCTCCCTGGTAACAGAAGTTTCCTCTGGTATTGTAATGATTGTCTTTAACGGCATTATCCTTTCCCTTAGGGGCAATATCGGTGTAGCTGCCTATGGGGTGATCGCCAACCTGGCCCTGGTGGTGGTCGCCATTTACACAGGCATTGCCCAGGGTATCCAGCCACTGATCAGCTCCGCCCACGGCAGCAAGGATATGCAAAGCATTAAAGAGGTTCTGCGTTACGCTATTATCACCATGCTGTTTATATCTGCGCTAATCTATTCTTTGGTCTTCTTCCTCGCCAGCCCTATCACCCAAATATTCAACAGCGAAAACAGCCTTCAATTGCAGCAAATCGCCACCGCCGGGTTAAAACGCTACTTCCTAGCCGTACCATTCGCTGGCCTGAACATCATTCTCTGCGCCTACTTTACCTCCACAGAACGGCCCTTGCCCGCCCATATTATTTCTCTTTTGAGGGGCTTTGCCGTGATTATTCCCCTATCCTTTCTACTCTCCGCCCTGTGGGGGCTAACCGGCGTCTGGCTTACCTTTCCGGCTACGGAAATGCTTGTAGCCATATTCGGGATCATGCTTTTCAAGAATGGGCAAACAGGTTCCCATTAAGGAGAGCGCAGCCCCCCTTTCCTTTGCAAAGGAAAGGGGGGCTCGCAATTTCTCTTAACTTTTTCAGAGCGCCTTCAGCCATTCCCTTTTAACCATCTCATGGCCCACAAAGGTGGGATGAACCCCGTCGAAGGCCCACATATCAGGGGTGGTTTTCGCGGCTTCTTCGTCGAACCTGGCCTGCAATGGCACGAACACTGCGCCATGCTTTTGCGCTAAGTACTTCACTGCCTGGGCGCGAAGCTTGGTTTCAGAATCGAAGGCTTCCCAATTTGCAATGGTGGCAGTGCCTTTTAGAACAAAGGGCTCTAAAAGCATCAGCTTGATTTCCGGTAGCGCTTCTTTAATTTCGGTGAGGAGCATATCATACACCCGTTGGAACTTCACCGCATCCACACCGTTTTGATTGCCGATCTCGTGCCACACATCGTTGATGCCAATGAGAATGGACATCACATCGGGCTTTAGGTTGATAATATCCGCCTTGATCCGGGCATACACATCCACAATGCGGTTGCCGCTGATACCACGGTTATAGAAGGTGTATTCACCGGGGTTTTCAAAGCCCAGGTGGGCCGCAGTGAGAAGGGGGTACCCTTTGCCCAACTCCAGCGGTTCCTCCCGAACCCGGTTCACATCGGTAATAGAATCCCCTTGAAATAGTATGGTCGTCATTTATTTTTCTTCCTTAGTTTCTGCTTTTTTTCTGGGTGCCCGCTTCTTTGGTTCCGCAGGTGCTTCCTCCGCTTTAGGTTCCTCTACCTTTTTCTTGGCAGGGGCACGCTTTTTCGGCTTAATCTCCTCCACAACCGGGTTTTCCTCTGAAATAGGATCCGGTGGTAAAGCACGCACTTCGTCTTTGATGACCTTGTCGTACAGTTCAAGGTACTTGCCAGCGGATTGATCCCAGGAGTAGTCCCCTTCCATGCCTCGGAGCTGAAGGTTTTGCCAAACAGCTTTGTCTTCCCGGTAGTACTTTACAGCCCGCTCAATGGTATGGAGCATATCGTGGGCGTTGTAGTTAAAAAAGGTAAAGCCATTGCCTTGGCCGCTATCCTCGTTGTATGAAAGAACGGTATCACGCAGACCACCGGTTTCCCGCACAAGGGGCACCGTGCCATAGCGGAGGCTGATTAGCTGGCTAAGACCGCAGGGCTCGAACTGGCTGGGCATTAGGAACATATCCGCGCCAGCGTAAATCTGATGCGCCAAAGCGTTATCCATAGTGAAGCGTGCAGCTACGCGGCCATGATAATGGCTCTCCGCCCAACTGAACAGATTCACATAGCGGCTGTCGCCCATGCCCAGAACCACCAATTGCACATCCAGGTTCATAATGCTGCCGATAACATAATCCACCAAATCCAGACCCTTTTGGTTGGAAAGCCTGCCCACCATACCGATAATGGGCACATCATCCCTGACCTGAAGGCCCAGCTTTTCTTGCAAAGCACGCTTGCAGGCCTTTTTGCCGCTCAGGTCTTTAATGGTATAAGCCTTTTCAATGCTGTGATCGTTAGCTGGATCGTAATCCACCATATCAATGCCATTTAAAATACCAAACACACTGCTCTTTCGGGCGCGAACCAAGCCATCCAACCGTTCGCCATAGTAAGCCGTCTGAATTTCTTCGGAATAGGAGGGGCTTACGGTGGTTACTGCGTCTGAATAAACCAGGGCCGCTTTCATAAAGTTGGCGCAGCCATAGCATTCCAATTTATCGCTTGTCCAAAGGCTATCCCCCAGGCCAAGAACATCTTGCACTTCCTTAATGCCAAAAATCCCCTGGTATTGCAGGTTATGAATGGTATACACGGTTTTGATGCCGCTATAAAAGGGCAGATGATCGTATTGAATACGAAGCAGTGCTGGGATCATACCGGATTGCCAATCGTGGGCGTGAAGCACATCGGGTGCAAAACCCAACAATGGCAGCGCGTTTAATACCGCACGGCAGAAATAGCCAAAACGCTCGTATTCATCCCCGCCCAGGCCGTAAATGTAGGGGCGTCCAAAATAGTATTTATTATCAATGAAATACCATTTAACGCCGTCCTTTTCCAGCAGCTCAATGCCCGCATACTGGCGGCGCCAGCCCAATTGCACCTCAAAATCCACTACGTGGGTCATTTGCTCCTGCCACTTAGCCGGGATGGCTGTGTACATAGGCATAATGACCCGTACATCGTGGCCAGCCTTGGCCAGCACAGGGGCCAGGGCGCCCACCACATCCGCCAGGCCGCCGGTTTTAACAAACGGCACACACTCGCTGGCAGTAAATAAAATCTTCATAAGAGTCGCCTCCTTCAAGAATAAAAATGCCCAATGAATAGTTTATGCACCCTTATTCTATTATATGACCACGTTTTTCGCAATCACAATGGGATAGGAATCCGGTCCGATCAATTTAGCGTTACGCTTAATCACAGCCTGCTTATCCAGCACGCAGTTTTCAATATGCGCCCCGGAATGGATCTGCCCATCCTGCATGATAATACAGTTTTTCACATGGGTATCTGGTGCCACGCGCACGCCCCGGAACAGGATGGAATTTTCTACCTTGCCTTCAATAATGCAGCCATCGGCTACCAGGGAATTCACACACTGAGCGCTATCGCCATAGGTGGCAGGCATTTCATCGCGTATTTTGGTATACACGGGCAGATCGTCCGCAAACACCTTCTGGCGCACCTTTTGATCCAGCATGGCCATGTTCATGTTGAAGTAGCTTTGTACGGAATCGATATGCCAGCAGGGGCCGATATATTCGTAGGTGCGTACACGCATGCCTTCTTTTTGGATCAACCTTTGGAGCACATCCTTTTCCATATCGTGGTAGCCGTGGGCCACCGCGTCGTCCACCAATTTCCGAAGAAGCTCCCGCTTTAAGAGCATGACCTTCATATAAGTGTTTTTGTGGGTGGGCTTGGTGGGTTCTACTTCCACATCGGTTACAATGCCTTCTTCGTTGATGTTCAAGTAGCTGCCGTATTCCGCCCGTATCATGGAAGGATCTTTGGTATACAGGCAGGTAATTTCCGCGCCGGATTCGATATGCTTTTTGATCATCTTTTCGAAGCTCATGTTGTATAAAATGGTACTGTCGCTTAAAATCACGTATTCCTGCTTGGAACGGGTGAGGTAGCTGGTGTTGGAACGCAGGGCGTCCAGCACGCCGGAATAAATACCGATGTTTTCCCTGGTTAAAAAGGGTGGGAGAATAAATAAACCATTGTTCTTGCTGTGTAGGTCCCATTCCTTGCCGGAACCCAAATGGTCCATCAAGCTATGGTAGTTTTTCTGCATCACCACACCAACATTATGAACGCCGGAATTGACGAAGCTGGATACTAAAAAGTCGATCACGCGGTAGCGGCCTAAAACAGGCAGCGCCGCAATGGCACGGGTCAAAGTCAGTTCACGAAGGCGGGAATCGCCTTCGCCCGTATATATCATGCCCATTACATCATTCATATGGATGCCTTCCTCTCTTTTAAGTTTATCGGTGTTGCCCTTTAAAATGTTGTTTCAGCATCCACCTGAACACCGGCTTTAACGGTAACGCCTGCCGGCAGGGTGATATTCTGGCCAACCACAGCGATATCCCCAGTTTCTTCGCCAACGATAGCCCCTGCACCGATCACAGCGCCTTCGGCCACGATGGCACGGCGAACCACAGCGCCCCGCTTAATCACCGCGCCCGGCATGATAACGCCCTGCTCTACACTGGCGCCTTCTTCGATAATAACACCAGCAAACAACACCGAGTTTTCCACCTTGCCGTAGACTTCGGAACCTTCCGTAATCAGGCTATGGCTCACCTTGGCGCCCTTGGCGATATAGTGGGGCGGCATGCCGGGGTTTCTGGCATATACCCGCCATTTTTTGTCGTGGAGATCAATGGGCATGGGAGTGGAAAGCAAATCCATGTTGGCTTCCCACAAGCTTTCGATGGTACCAACATCCTTCCAATAGCCATCGAAATTATAGGCCACCATTTTTTGCTTGTCACCCAGCATGGTGGGGATAATGTTTTTACCAAAGTCGTTCTGGGATTTTTTATTTTCTTCATCTTCGGTCAGATACTTGCGCAGCTTGCTCCAGGTGAAGATATACACGCCCATGGATGCCTGGTTGTTCTTGGGGTTCTTGGGTTTTTCTTCGAATTCAATAATGTTGTCTTCCGTATCGGTATTCATAATGCCAAAGCGGCTGGCTTCTTCCCAAGGTACTTCCCGCACAGCAATGGTGGCATCGGCCTCATGCTCGATATGGAATTGCAGCATAGCGTTATAATCCATTTTATAGATATGATCGCCCGAGAGGATCAGCACATAATCCGGGTCGTACTGTTCGATAAACGCCATGTTTTGGTAAATAGCATTGGCCGTACCGCGATACCATTCACCGGATTTGCCTTTTACATAAGGGGGAAGCACAAACACGCCACCGTTGGTTAAGTCCAAATCCCAGGGGGAGCCGGAACCAATGTAGCTGTTTAACTCCAAAGGCTGATACTGGGTTAACACGCCCACCACATCGATGTGGCTATTGGTGCAGTTGGACAGGGGGAAATCGATGATCCGGTATTTTCCTCCATAGGGTACGGCAGGTTTCGCAACGTTTTTTGTCAGGATGCCCAAACGGCTCCCTTGACCGCCTGCCAGCAGCATGGCGACACATTGCTTCTTTTTCATTGGCGATTCGCTCCTTTGTTATAAACTCTCAGCCAGACTTTGGCCGGGTTCTGGTGATGAAATGCAAACCGTGAACCGCGCGAAAGGCACGGCGGTTTCACGAGAATGACCGTCTTTTCATAGGATATACGGCCGCAACCCGCGGCAAAGGTTTTTTTGAAGGTGCTTCTACCTTCCATTCCATTTCCATATGTTTATCTAACAGGTTATTTTCGACATGGATTTAAAATCTCCTGTTAATTTAAAAACTTTTCGGGAGGAATGACATTATGCCCAAAGAATCACGGGCTTTTTTGGGAGCAATCGCCTTATGTATTTTTGCCATCCTTTGGAGCCTTTTCGGCGCGCCTCTTAAAATAGAAGAATGGCAGGGAATTCCCTCCCAATTTCAAATGAGTTTCCGGCTTTTGCCCAGCCGGGCCGTGCATATACTAAGCCTTTTCCACCTCGAAAGAACTGCAGGCGTTTATTCGGATCAGAATCAGGTAAAACTATTCGACAACGAAGCAAACCAATTGGTTTCCCTGCCCATGGAAGAGTATTTGATCGGTGTTTTGGCCCAGGAGATGCCTGCCAGCTACCATCTGGAGGCCTTAAAGGCACAGGCAGTGGCGGCCAGAACAAGGCTTACCATGGGCTGCGATAAACATACGGATGCCATGGCCTGCACCGATCCCGCCCATTGCCAGGGCTACCTCACCGAGGACAAGCAAAAAGAAAAATGGGGCGCGGAGTTTAACCAGTATTATGCCCGGCTAAAAAAAGCAGTGGAAGAAACCAAGGATGAAATTATCACCTATGAAGGAAAACCCATTACTGTGCTTTTCCATGCGGTATCCGGCGGATTTACGGAAGATGCCAAAGCCGTCTTTGGTGAGGATGTGCCCTATTTAAAAAGCGTGCAATCCTCTGGAGAAGAAGGCGTGAATAAATTCGAAACCAAACAAAGCTTTTCAAACGCTGAAGCGGTTTCTGTTTTAAACGCCGCCTTCCCTAATGCCCACCTTACCCAGGAATTGCTGCCCATTCAAATGGTGCCCTTAAGCCACACAGATTCTGGCCGGGTGGAATCCCTCCAATTAGGCGATACCATTGTTACAGGCCGGGAGCTAAGAGAAGCGCTGAACCTGAACTCAACCCTTTTTTCCCTGCAGTTCACCGATTCCACCCTGACCTTTCTTGAAAAAGGCTATGGCCACGGCGTGGGCATGAGCCAAGCCGGCGCCAATGCCATGGCCGCTAAAGGTAGCGATTACAAAACCATTTTAACCCATTACTATGGCGGCACCCAAATCGTCTCTTGGAATGAAACCGCCTCTTTAGGAGAAGCTAATAACGAAGTTTCTCATTTGGAGGATGCCATCGATGGATTGGAAGGACAAACGGCAAAGGGCACATAAGAAAGCGCTGGCCATCTCATACGCCTATGACCGGTTTATGGAAAAGCAAGGGTTCTACATTGTATTGGCCCTGTGCGTTTTAACCATTGTTTTAACCGCCATTTTTACCAACAAGAACCATACCGTTATTGCGCAGCCCCCTGTTTATGAAGGGCTTATGGCCGCAGCAGAGGATGAGACTGTCCAGCGGTTAAAGGATGTGGCCACCCCCGCCCCTACTCAGCCGCCTGCGGTTTTTGTTTTTCCCCTTTCCGATTTCAAAGCCGTCTACCGGGCTTTCGACGGGGCCCGTCCTGCTTATTTTGAGCATAGCGGCCATTGGCAATTACACCGGGGCATCGACATTTACGCCGATTACGGCCAAAGTGTTCTGGCAATAGCCGATGGCAAAGTAAAAACCATTGAAAAAGGCGGCTCCGATGGCATTGCGATTACCCTTAGCCACTTAAACGGCTATGAAAGCTGCTATAAGGGCCTGTTAAGCCTTTCCGGCATTGAGGCAGGCGATCCTGTTAAATCGGGCCAGGTCATCGCTTACGCGGGATATGGGCCCCTTTTGGAAAACGAGGATGGCGCCCATATCCACCTGGAAATCAAGAAAGAAGATATATTGCTAAACCCTGCGGATTTATTTCAATAATGGCACACATTTACATTTGTATCGCATTGTATTATAATACGTATTAATACATCTTGTTGGAGGAATGATCATGTGCGGCATTGTTGGGTATATCGGTAGTTTAGATGCAGAACCGATTTTGTTAAAGGGCTTGGAAAAGCTAGAATACCGCGGGTATGACAGCGCAGGTATCGCTGTCCTTAACAAGGGAATTCTTTATGTACAAAAGGCCAAAGGCCGCTTGGCCAATCTGGTTCAGCGGCTTGAAGAAAACCCCGTCCGCGGCCATACGGGCATCGGCCATACCCGCTGGGCTACCCATGGGGAGCCCAGCGATTTAAATGCCCACCCTCATACGGATGTGAAAGGCCGCATCGCAGTGGTGCACAATGGCATTATCGAAAACCACGAAAGTCTGCGGAACTATTTAAAGAAGCGGGGCTGTGTTTTCGTTTCCCAGACGGATACGGAGGTGATCGCCCATTTATTGGACGTGCTTTATAACGGCAACATGCTGGAAACCATCCAAAAAGCCGTTTCCTATCTGGAGGGAAGCTATGCCCTTGGCATTCTCACCCTGGATGAACCGGATACCCTCTACTGCATCCGCAAGGACAGTCCGCTAATCATAGGCCTCTCCGATCACGGGCAGTTTATCGCGTCTGATGTGCCCGCCCTCTTAAACCATACCCGGGAAGTCATTTATCTGGAGGATGGGCATATGGGCGTGCTCAAAGCCCACAATGCCGCCCTTTATGATGAATTTTTACACCCAGTGCCCGTTCAAAGCACCCATATTACTTGGGATGTAGATGGTGCCGAAAAAGGCGGCTACCCTCATTTTATGCTCAAAGAAATTCACGAAGAGCCTCAGGCACTGGAAAAAACCTTTACCGCCCACCGTGGGGCCGCCTTCCCCATTACAAAGTCGGAGGCTGCAAAGGCACAAAAACTGACCATCGCTGCCTGCGGCACTGCTTACCACGCAGGGGTTATCGGCCGATATGTCATCGAAAAGCTGTCGGGGTTGCCCGTTGAAACGGAGTTGGCTTCAGAATTTCGCTACCGAGGCCCTAGGATGGGTGAAAACGATTTATTCATGGCAGTGTCCCAATCTGGCGAAACGGCAGATACCCTGGCCGCCCTTCGAGAAGCAAAACGACTTGGCTCAAAAGCCATGGCCCTGACCAATGTATTGGGCTCTTCTATCGCAAGAGAGGCAGGCGAAAGCGTCATGTATACCTATGCCGGGCCGGAAATCGCCGTAGCCAGCACAAAGGCCTATATTACCCAGGTTGAAATGATGCTCTTATTCGCCATAGACCTGGCTGTAAAACGAGAAACCCTTACAACGGAACAGGCAGACGTCCTGCTTGAAACCTTAGCCCAAATCCCCGAAAAAGCCCAAACCCTTCTTGAAAACATGTCCGATATTCAGCGCTTCGCCGACAATCATTTCGATCAGAAGCATGTTTTTTATATTGGCCGAGGGCTGGATTACGCCTTGGCGCTGGAAGCCTCATTAAAGCTAAAAGAAGTGTCCTATATTTTTTCCGAAGCCTACGCTGCAGGGGAATTAAAACATGGCACTATCGCCCTGATTGAGCCGGGAAGCTTGGTTACCGCCATTATCACCCAGCCTCATCTAATGGAAAAAAGTCTTTCCAATGTGAAAGAAGTAAAAGCCCGCGGAGCCAAAACGCTGATTATCGCCCCTGAAACCATGAAAGCCCAAGTTCAAAAAGAGGCCGATGTTCTCTGGCTTTTGCCCGACACCGACCCCTTGTTTATGCCGTTGTTAGCTGTGATTCCCCTGCAGCTGCTGGCCTATTACATGGCCGTGGCTAAAGGCTGCGATGTAGATAAACCCCGGAATTTGGCCAAATCCGTTACGGTGGAGTAAAGCCTTCGGCCCTCCGATACCTCACAATGAAGGCTACAGCGAAAAACCTTCCCATATCAGTTTTTCCTCCAGCAATTCTACAATGCTTTCCAGCCCTCTTTTATCTTCTTCACAGAAGCGGTTCAAAAGGGGGCTGTCTATATCCAGTACACCAATAACCCGGCCATTTTTAAAGATAGGAACCACAATTTCCGAATTGGAAGCGCTATCACAGGCAATGTGCCCGGGAAATTGGTGCACGTCCAAAACCAATTGGGTTTCTCCCGATTCAGCGGCTGTGCCGCAAACACCCTTGCCTAATGGAATCCGCACACAGGCAGGATTACCCATAAAGGGGCCTAACAACAGAGCATCCTGATGCATTAGGTAAAAGCCTGCCCAGTTAACATTTTCAAGGGTTGTGAATAAAAGAGATGCCACGTTGCTAAGAGCCGGAATATACAGGTTTTCACCTTCCAAGATTTCTGGGACTTGCTTAAGAAGCAATTGATAAATTTTCGCCTTTTCCACAGCGTTCCACCTTCCATCGCACGTATTCGCTGGCCCAAGTAACGATTCCCTACATCATTAATAAATAGATCGGCATAATCCCCACGCCTGCATACTGGCCAATCTCCCCCCAATAAAGGCGGCAAGAAAAGGGCACCCGCGTAACCTGTGGCCACCTGAATGCCAATAAGGCAGTTGTCATAGCAAATTACCTTTCCATCACGATTACCGGCGCAGCGCAGGCAATATCTTCTTTTGTCACCCGCAAAACAGGCATAGGCGCGGGAATGGAATCAAAATACCTGGTAAAGGTATCCAACGCCCCAATGGGCCAAGAGGCAGTAGCTTCCGTTTTATAGTGCATAGGGATAGTGATTCTGGGGCTTACCTGCTCCATCACCTTTTTGGCCGTTAGGCCATCAATGGTATAATAGCCCCCTACGGGAATAAACAGCACGTCCACCCGACCCAGAGCTTTTAGTTGTTCATTGTTTAATTCCGTACCCAAATCCCCCAGGTGGGCAACAATCAAACCATCTGCCTCCACCTTGAACAGAATATTACTGCCCCGCAACGCCCCCTGCTGATCGTCGTGAAAGGAGGCTGTGCCTGTTACCTTCACCCCTTTTTCAGGGGCATAAACCCCCGGCTCGTTAAGATACACCTTGGCACCAGGAAAAAGCTCCCGGTTGCCATGATCCGAGTGGGCGTGGCTCATAAGCACAATTTGCGGGTTAAACCGGGGCAGAGGGTAGCCCACATGGTCATTGAAAGGGTCAAAGGCAATCAGGGTTCCTGTTTCCGTTTCCAATGTAAAAAGACTATGGCCATAGTAGCGGATCAGCATGACGTTTCCCCCTTTTCAATTATATGCAAAACAAGCCCATCCAGGGGCCTTTTCAAACGCAGCTTCTCCGCCTGCATCGCCATCACCGTCCATAGCGCGTTTTCAGTATTGCCTTCCTCTATGGCTTTCAAAAGCAACCTGGCACAGTAAGGCTCCGTTTGGCTAACAGGATGGTTTTTAAGCAGATGGGACAGCGTATTAACCAACTCCCCTTTTAAGGGAGCGCCTTTGGCTTTCATATAAAAATAAACGGGCGGTTCTATATACCAAAGCCGGTTTTCTTCTATGATTTGGAAACCCCGACTTATTAATTCGTTCTTTAATCCCATTGGCTCCCTCACCCGGCGAAACCCATCTGTCACAAGCAGGGAATGGGGTTCCCTGGCCCTTTTAAAAACAGGCCGGGGGGCCTGTTGATCCCATAAGTAAAAAACACTTTCCAGTTCCTTGCGCAGTGCCTTCATTGCACCTTTTTACCACTATGCTTCCTGGCGTACTTAATTTTCAAATCGTGCACCGCTGCGAACTGCCCCTGCAAATCTAGCTGATACTGCAATTGCACTTCTCCCCGCTCTTCCCCCAAGCGGCAAAAAACACGGGTAGCAAACACAGCCATATCCAGGCTGCCATAAGGGGTATTGTAAACCCCTTCAAAACGGCAGCCCTTTTCAAATACCATGCCGGTGGCATAAGCGCCTGTTCTCGTCATGGTAACATTTTTTTCATTCATCATCAATTCTATGTCCTGGTATTCATCGGTTTCCGGTTCGGTTTCACGGTAATTCAAACGGTAGCCCTCCGGCAAAACAGAAAGGGTACCGCTGGTAACCAAGTGAATGCCTTCATCCTCCGGGGCTTGCTCCTTGGTGGAGCCTGTAACCGATAACAGAACGGGAAATACTTTTTCTTCCACAATTTCTCTCCTTTGTTGTACCACTATGTTTGATTATAGAAAGACGGCATTCACTTGTCAAGAGGCTTGCTAGAAGGTATAATCAGAGCATCTTATACAAAAGGGAGTCCGAACATGCGCTTATACGCTTACGCCAAGATCAACTGGACGCTGGATATTCTAAGCCGCTATGAAAACGGCTATCATGAAATGGATATGCTTATGCAGCCTATTTCTTTAAGGGATGAAATCACCATTGAAAAAAGCGACCGTCTTTCTTTTCATGTTCTGGGCCAAGTGCATGTGCCGCCCGATGCCAGCAATCTTTGTATCAAAGCCGCCAAAGCCCTGCAAAATTACGCAGGCGTTACTTATGGCGCAGAAATAACCCTGCAAAAAAACATTCCAACCGGGGCAGGCATGGGGGGCGGTAGCGCCGATTGCGCGGCAGTGCTTATGGGGCTAAACCGCCTATGGCGCTTAACCCTTTCCACAGGGGAACTGGCAGATATCGCTTTGGGCCTGGGAGCCGATGTGCCGTTTTTCCTCTACGGAGGGCTATGCCGGGCTCAGGGAGTGGGCGAAAAGCTAACCCTTCTCCCTATGGATAAAAGCTACCACTTACTGGTCATCAAGCCAGCAAAAGAACTGAGCACCCGGGATGTTTTCACCACCTTCGACCTGAACAGCCGCCAGAACCGCCCCAACACAGAAATCGCCCTTCAGGCTCTTCAAACGGGGGATTTCATGCTTCTTCGGGCTTCTCTTGGCAATGTGCTGGCCCCTGTAAGCCAAGCCCTTTGCCCGGATATTGCACGAGCCATTGCGGCATTGAACCAAGCCGGCGCCCAGGCCTCTTTTATGACCGGCTCCGGCAATGCGGTTGTCGGCGTTTTTAAAGACAGCCAGACCAGGGATAACGCCCTTACCATGCTCCAAGGGGGCTTTACCTGCTATCCCACCCGCACCCAGCAGCGGGCCATTGAAATAAATTTATATTAAAAGTATCAAAGCCCATTCAAAGCGCGTTGTTAATATATCAACAACGCGCTTTTTAGGAGGGAACCCACTTGATTCAGGAAGCGTTTTTCGTTACCCAGGTACAAGGGATGCAGGACATGCTGTACCGTATCAGCGTATCCCTTTTACGCCGGGATCAAGATGCCCAGGACGCCGTGCAGCAAGCTTTAATGAAAGCCTGGGCCGCCAAATGGAAAGCGGAAGAGGATTACTTCCGCCCTTGGCTAACTCGCATTGTCATTAACGAATGCCATACCCTTTTGCGAAAACGCAAGCGTGAGCAGTCCCTGCCCCAGGGCCAGGGCTATTCCCCGCCCCCTGATATAGATTTAAGGGATGCCCTTGAACGGCTGCCTGAAAAGCTCCGGGTACCGCTGCTTTTGCATAGCCTGGAGGGTTTCACTATGGAAGAAATCGCTTCAATTCAAAAAGTGCCTGTATCCACAGTGAAAGGCCGGCTTTATCGCGGACGAAAAGCCCTGCACGACCAACTCTATGAAAAGGAGGCCTGCGCATATGAAGCCTGAAACCCTCTTCACGCCCGATCTTTCCCCTGCCTTTAACGCGCCGCCTCCCGCCTTTGAACAAGGCATCGCGAAGACCCTTGAAACCCTTCAAAAGCAAAAAGCGGCACCTGTTATGAAAAAAAAGCTTTCCGCAGCCCTTATTGCCGCCATTGTACTGCTTGTGGCGCTAATGGGCGTTGTCTATGCCATGAGCCTTTCTCCCACAGCCGATATGTTCGGCCTGTTCTATGGGGAGGAAAAACGGCAAACGCTCCTTGCCGGGGATAACGCCCTCATTAATCAAAGCATCACCTTAGGGGATATTGCCTATACCGTAGACGAGCTTATCTATAAGGATGGGGTTATCTACGGCACCGCTACCATTAAGCCTAAAGAAGGCGCCAACGTGATCCTAATGTCGGAGCAATGCAGCGTTTTCGACCCTGCAGGCTACAACGTTCACTGGGGCGATGATCCTGCCCCAGCCGGAACAAAGAGCTATGCTGAATTAGCCCTAGAACAAGATGCTAAAATCATCCTAGCGAAGCTGCTGCCCAATGATTTGAAGATCAATGGCAAAATACTTGAAAATGGCGATCTAGGCTACTTCCCCACTGTGCGCCCGGACAATTCAATCCACTATACCTTCGAACTCCATTCAGCCACAGAATATGAAGGCGAAGGTATTCCTAAAGCCCCTGCCTACCAATTGGAAATGCACGCCGCCAACTGGGAAGTAACCCAGGAAGATGTGTGGCTTCGTGAAGAACCCAATGACACCTGGCTTACAAAATACGATTGGTTGATCGACTTCACCCCTGAACCAAGCAAATAACCACGCGCCCAGCGGACAATCCGCTGGGCGCGTGGTTTCACTATCTTATTTTCGTTCTTTTATTTTCATGAACCCTTGGGCTGCCATAAGCGCAAACAGCGGCAAATGGTTCACCAGATAACGGGCCCGGGCTTCAAATAGCAACAGGAACAGCGCCAAACCCATTAAGCATAGCCGCATCACCGCAAAGGCATCCATTTTTTCTACTCCCCTTTGAAAAAAGGAAACACACATTAGGGCCAGCACCATTAGCCACATACCATCAGCCAGCAAAACATATTCCCGGCTGGGCCGGGATCGGTCTCCATAAAAAAAGTTTTGCAAAGCCACACCTAAATCAGAATAATCAAAGGGCTCGTTATATAGAAAGGTACCTTCGCCCACGAAAGCGAGTGCCCCATCGTTAAAAACATAAGAGGATTTGCGGCAAAGAAACTCCAAATACCCAAGAAAACCCTTTTCTTCAAGCCGCTCGCCCACCACTTTTAAATTATACTCCATTTTATTCGCTTTACCATCAATGGCATGTGTGGCCGCCGCATCCTCCGCGTAATAGGCACCATAGCGGTTGCCATCCACCGTGAGTCCCATCATCAAAAAATGGGTCCAGGGTATGGCGCGTTTCTCAAACATTTCCGGGCTGATCTCGTCTTCGTCGGCCACCTCATAAAACACAGCGTAAGTGGCTTTGGATACACCCAGCATCATACCCGCCGCCAGAGCAATGCACAAAACATATACCAGCATATTCCGCCAGTCCTTGGATGTTGAAACAAGCATGATTAAAAAGGCGGCAACCAGCATAATCAGCGCGGTAGGCTTAAGCATAAAGCCAACGCCTCCGGCAAAGCCCATGAAAAGCGCACACAAAAGCTTGCCTTTAATGGTTTCCTTCTCCCGCCATTTTAAGTAAAGCCACAGCGTGAGCATAGGAAACAGCATAGAGAGCGTATCGCTATAGGGCACAGTTAACCAGGGCGAAAATAGAAAAAGGGGCAAAGCAATCATTGCGAACACACGCACGCCACCGGGCTTTAAAAGACGCTTAGCGATCAGGCTTGCAAACACAAAGGCCAAATCCACCACGAATATATTAACAAAGGCCAAAAAATGCTGCACGCCATTTAAACCGAAATAATAGGGCGCATCAGAACAAAGGGCATTGATTAAAATCAAAAGCAAGTTATTGGGGTATTGGGTTAAATAAGCGTACTCCGCCGCATCGTAGTAGATGCTTTCCCCTACCCAGGCGCAACTCATTACATCCCAGCCATTTTCGCCAATGAACAGCTGTACAAAACTGGCCTGCACCATATATAAGCAAACAAAACCCACCGCTAGCAAAAGCCTCCTTTGCCACTTTTTCCCAGGCAAAGGAATCCGTTTAACCAATTGGTATAGAAGCAGGAAGATGCCCCCTGCCAATAGACCCATGCCCAGAGTGATCAGCCAGTCGGGCCCTTTTGCTGTTACTTGGGTTATGGTTAAGGGTAGAAAATATAATATACACACACCACATAACAATGTAGCAATCATACGAAGCACTTTACTATTTACTGCCATTTTCTTACCTCCGTGCGCATTCGTTACATATATGAATGTAACAAGCGCTAAAGAAAAACGCCGCTATCGATTAATAGCAGCGTTCTTCTGTTTTTCATATTAGGCCTTTTTTGCCATTTCAACCAATTGAGCAAAGCCATTGGCATCGGTGACAGCCATATCGGCCAACATTTTGCGGTTCACTTCAATGTTTAGCTTTTTGAGCCCGGCAATGAAGGTGGAGTAGCTCATGCCACTTAAACGGGCAGCAGCGTTGATACGGGCAATCCACAGACGGCGGAATTCGCGCTTGCGGAGTTTGCGGCCTTTGTAGGCATAACGCAGGGAGCGGGCAACCTGTTCTTTTGCGGCGCGGTACTGCTTGGATTTTGCTCCAAAGTAGCCCTTCGCCAGTTTCAGCACCTTACGGCGCTTCTTGTGGCCATTAACGGCCCTCTTAATACGTGCCATAGAATGAAACCTCCTTACTGGCTAAAGCTTTATTTGTAGGGGAGCAACTTGTGAATGGTACGCGCTTCGGCAGCGTTATCAACGATGCCATCCGCCCGCAAGTGACGGGTGCGCTTGGTGGTCTTCAGACGAACCTGATGATTGGCGTTCATCTGTTTATGCTTAACCAAACCGGATTTGGTAAAGGAAAAGCGCTTGGCTGCACCGCGGTGCGATTTTTGCTTAGGCATATGGAATCCTCCTCTCCAAATGGGATCATTTTATTCGGCCTTGGATTGGGCCTTTTGTTCCAGTGCCTTGGCCTTGCGTTCCGCGAAGGATTGCTTTTCGGCTTTGGGCGCGAGAATCATGATCATGTGGCGGCCTTCCAGCAAAGGACGACGCTCCACAGAGCATACTTCTTTGGTTCTCTCCACGAAATCCTGCATGACCTTCATGCCGATATCCGCATGAGCGATCTGACGGCCACGGAAACGAATGGACACCTTCACCTTGTCGCCTTCCTGTAAGAACTTAATGGCGTTTTTCGCTTTCGTCTGAACGTCATTTTCTTCAATGGTAACGGAAAGCTGAACCTCTTTGAGCTCGACAACCTTTTGATTTTTGCGAAGCTCCCGTTCACGCTTGGATTGCTCGTAGCGATGCTTGTCGTAATCCATCAGCTTGCATACCGGGGGGACCGCATTGGGCACAATCTTAACCAAGTCCAGCTCCGCTTTTTCCGCAAGCTCCATGGCCTGCTTGGTGGGCATAATGCCTAGCTGTTCGCCTTCCTGGCCGATTAGACGCACTTCACGGTCTCGAATCTCCTCATTGATCATCAGATCGGTGTTGATGTACACGCACCTCCTTAAAATATAAAAACAGCGGGTGAATCCACCCGCCGTAAAACACTTTTCGCTCTTTGTTTAAGAGAAATAAAATGCCTTGAACCCACGCAAAACTGACTTCGCCGGGTGAGAAGCGGGCAGCTTCTACTTCACACAGGTGGTATTATACCATCTGCGGCCTAGTGTGTCAAGCTTTTTTCCTGCACAAATAGCCATCCAGACACTTTAATAGTATTTGCATATCTACAGGCTTTGGAATATGGTCATCCATGCCGGCTTTCTGTGCTCTTTCCCTGTCCTGTTTAAAAGCGTTGGCCGTTAAGGCAATGATCGGAATGGTTTTTAGGTCCTGGCGGCCACAGGCCCTAATGGTGCTGGTAGCTTCATAGCCATCCATATTGGGCATAGACACATCCATCAAGATCAGGTCGTAGTAATTTTCCGACCCGTTAACCACCTTATTCACAGCCTCAGCCCCGTCGGCCGCTTCCTCTGTCACAATACCCGTGCCTTCCAGCATAGCAGTAACCACCATGCGGTTAATCTCTACATCATCCACCACCAATATGCGCTTGCCTTCAAACAGCCCTTCATAGGATTGACGCTGGCTTTCAGGCTTTTTATACTGGGCTTTTTGCAATGTAATAACGAAATCGAACACGCTGCCTTGATCCACATGGCTTTGAACCCTTAATTCACCACCAAATAATTCCACGATGCCGCTGGAAATAGAAAGCCCCAGCCCTGTTCCCCCAAAGCGGACCGCCGTATACCTATCCGCCTGTTCAAAGGGCTTGAAAATATTATCAAGGCGATCCTTTGCGATACCGATTCCCGTATCGATCACTTCAAAACTAAAAGCAGCCTGGCCTTCGTCCTGACTAAGGCAGGTTATTTTAAGGGTTACCCGCCCGCCTTTAGGCGTAAACTTAACCGCATTCCCCAGCAAGTTAATCAGTACCTGCCTAAGCCTCAGGGCATCACCCCTAAAAACACTGCTTTCCAAGTCGGGGCTTTCAACCGTAAACAGAATGCTTTTTTCATCACACCGGGGCTTAATGATCACAGCCACGGTTTCAATCAGGCTCCGCAAATCCATTTCGTCCTCAACCAATTGTATTTTGCCCGCTTCAATGGTGGAAATATCCAATATATCATTGATCAGCCCCAGCAAATGCCGGGAAGATTCACCAATCTGGTGCATGTGGGCCTTGATCAGCGGTTTTTGATCCTGTGGTTCCGTCAGCTTCTTTTCTACAATGCCTGTCAGGCCAATAATCGCGTTCATGGGGGTACGGATCTCATGGCTCATCTTCGCAAGAAAATCACCCTTATGGGCATTGGCCGTATTGGCTGCCTCAACTGCCCTTTCAAGGGCCAATTGGCTTAAGACCATATCCGTTACATTCTGGCTTTCAATGATATAGCCTACTTTTTCCCCAGACCGGCTAAACAAATATGCGGCCTTGCCTTTATAATACTCCTGCTCCGGCTGGGCGCAGTAAACCTCCGGTTCCACACCGTTATTGAGGGCCAGAATCGGGTCGCTGCTGCTGCCCTGAGGGTAAATGCTGTTCTGGCCGTAGTGGGTACCTACCATTTCTTCAAGAGTATGGCCACTTAGCGCTACAGCCTGCTCACTGGCGTAGATGATTATATGGTTCATGTCCGTAATAAACAAGGGGTTGTGGTTGCTGGCCACAATGCTGTCGGCCATTTCATCAAAGGAATCAGCCAACATGGCGAACTCATCGTTTAAAGGGTCTTTAAACCGAAATTGCCTTTCGCCCTTTCTAAAGCGGCTGATACCCTTAATGAGCCTGGTAATGTTGTCCGTTATGACGCCTGATACCAATAGCACCATGACCACCATGACCACCAATACCAGTATGGATGCTTCTACCAGTTTCGCGGTGGTACCACTCAAGTTTTCATCGATAGCCGTTTCCAGCTTTTCCTCTGTTTGGGTAGCCGGAGCGGTAAAATCTTCAAGCCCGGCCCCAATGGTCACGATACCAAAGCCCCGCTTGGAATAACCGTTTTCTGCGGTAGGAGCATACTGACCCGTATAATAAGGAATGGCTGCAGCGGTGGTCAATTTATACAGCCCGCTCCATAAAATATAAAACGAACCAGAACCGCCTGTCTTGGTTAAGTCCATCCAGCCAGTACATTGAGGGGCGTTATTTAAATAGCGTCCATCCAGCCCCACCAGGCCTTGCTTTGTCAGTTCCCCAGCAGGGCTCTTGCTTCTGGATTGGTTATAAAACTGAGGCAAATCTTTTGTAAAATCCACCCAGCTGGGGTTCTGGCTCTTTTGCCAGGCCTGGTAAATGCTTTCCTCCAGCCAGGGAATCTGCTTCTCTCCAGTTTCCGGGTCGAACCCCACAATGGAGTGATGCCGCGGATGGCAGATGCTGCGGCACTGGTAATCCCATATAAAAGCATAGTTGCCATCATATGCGCTGGGCAAATCTGTATACCGCTCCGCCATGGGCGTAATATGATCCACAAATTCCATAATATGGTCATGGTTCAGCGCGAAGGTCACATAGCCTATAACAGTCCCCAGTTCATCCTCAACAGGGGTCGCCCAGCGAATAATCCCCTCAAACCGCTGGCCATTAGGGTTTTCCGCCCCCGCGTAGGCCTGGTTTTCCGGTTCATAGGGAATATCGTAGCCTCTTTTTTGGGCCGCAGCTTGAACAACGGAAGGGGCGTACATGCCAATATAGTTGGAACCCACATAAGCGCCGATTACATCGGATACGTAAATTTCCCCGGTTGCAAGGGTTTGAAGCGCTTCAAAATAGGTTTCGGCTTTCACATAGGTGTTTTCACGTTTAGAAATATCCTTCATTTGGCTGTTTAAAGGGAAATTCGTCTTTGGCGAATCCTCCGCCACCACCTTAACCCTTTCCACACCATCTAAATCCACAAAGGTGATTTCGTCGTAGAGAGGGATTTGCTTATAAGAAAACCCATCACCCCTTCGGTAACGAAAGCCATCCATATCGTTGTTTTCCCCATTGGTGGATTGGCCGCCTGTATCATCGTTTTCCCCTTGCTTAGCAGGCACCCAGCTTTGCCCGTCTTCTGAAAGCTGCCATTCTCCCGTTACCTGAACAGCGGCCTTCTGGGCCCTTATAAAGCGGCTGTAGTTTTCCAAGGTGGGTTCCATGCTGGCAAGATATAAAATATCGTCATCCCGCTCATATAAAAAGGATGCCACGGCAAAAGCGGTGTCTGTGGTCATCCGTTCAATATTTTCTGTGGCACTTTGATTTAAGGCAACGGAAGAATCCTCCACTGCAATGGAACGCAAAACATTGCCCAGAGAGCTGATCTGTGTTACCGCGATGGTAATAATCAGTCCAAAGGGCAATATTTTTTCTAAAATAAGCATCATGACAAGCTGGCCCCGTAATCGCAGACCAAGCTTATCGAAAAATTTTTCCAAGGTGCTCCGGGCAAACTGATTTTTGCCTGTGTCCTTCATTTTTCGCTCATCTCTTACATCATAATACTGATCACCTCCACCATAACACAATACAAGACATTTTTCAATACTGTTTTTAAATCACAGCGTCAAAACCCCATTTTCCACAGATACAATTTTAAGCAGCTGCACTTCATTCCCTGTCAGAGCGTCGATATACACAAGGTACTGGCTATCCAGAAAATCGCCAGAAAACTCATAGCAAAGAAGCTCTGTATCCTTAAAAGGGATCACGCAAAGCCGGGAACCCGTTACGTTCAGCCTGGAGGATAGTTTTTGCTCCGCTTGCTCCTTGGTTATAGCAGCGCCTTCCAGGGTTCTTATGGTATGGTTCATCCAATAGTTATTGGCCTCAATGCCTACTGTTTCCCCTGTATCCAGCCTGACTTGTGCCTTGACCATATCTGGGTATAAAAGCACCCCATCCTGGGAACTGGCAAAATTGATCACTGCCAGGCCGTCATACATCTGGTAGTAGTTGGGTTCCATGCTTTCAAAGCCGTTTTTTTCAAGGAATTGCTTGGCGGCTTCCTTGGCTTCTTCCAAAGTCATTCTGGCTTCGAACTCCGCCTTTTCTGGCAGCATCAAAAGCACCTTGCCTCCCTGCTTGGTGATTTGCAGCGTCAGCACCATATCGTTTTTTTGTATTTGCACCCCAAAGCAAGGGATCGCTCCCCCCTGATCCGGCGCTTCCGTAGCGCTTGTGATCCCTTCCTCCCCCACAAAAGTCCGGGCAATTTGTATGGCCTGCTCATGGGTTATTTCATCCTTGGGCAGCGCCTTGGGTTCCCCCCTGTGCCGCCCGTCCGAAAACGCGCCGTCGTATATCAGTGTTGGGTAATTCATGCCGTTGTCCTTATCCCCCAGGCTTTCCAAAGGCCTTGATTCAACAGACAAATCAGAATAAAACACACTGGAATCGGTGTTAAACAGCAAATTGCCCTGTTCCATCTCATCGCCAGATAAGAAAAGCTGTCCCAGCAAAAGGGTGCACTGGTTTAAAAGAGTGGCTACCTGGCTAAGCTCCTCTTCGTCCAGGGTTTCCCCATCGGCCAGCTTTTTGCTTAGGGCCTGGGCGTATTCCCCCGTCTGGGCGCAAAAGCGGATCAGCGGCGCGGCCGCATCATGAGAAAGAGGGAGAATCGATATGTTTTTCTGGGCCGTCCCCGCCTGATTGCTGATCTGGGATAAAAGCAGCACATTGTTTCCCGCGTCTTCCGTCAAAAGCACCTTTTCCAATTTAACAGCCAGGCTGCCCATGTTATCCACCGTTTCCAGCATGGCGCTTTGGTAAACCTTTTCCAATTTCCCGTTAGCCTGAGCCACCCTGTTGGCTTGATAGGCCGCCACACAAACCGCCCCAACCAAAGCCAAGGTTAAAAAGCCATAGGCCCAAAGATGATGTTTATTCTTCATGTGCCACTCCTTAGATAGCGAAATTATGCTTGCCGATCACCAGCGTTATCTGGCGAGACCATATCCAGCTGTTGGTCGCTGTAGCAGGGTTATAGTAGTAAAGACTGCCGCCGGTGGGATCCCAGCCGTTAATGGCATCCTTGGCAGCACGAACGCTGTCCTCATCGGGAGCCAGGTTAATCTGCCCATCGGAAACCGCATCAAAGGCGCCTGTTTGGTAGATCACCCCGGAAATGCTATTGGGAAAGGACGGACTCTTCACCCGGTTTAAAACCACCGCTGCCACAGCCACCTTCCCCGTATAAGGCTCTCCCCGGGCTTCCCCGTGAACAAGCCGTGCCAGCAGATAGGTTTCCGAATCTGTTTGGGTGGATACAGCCACGGAATTGGTGCTTAAGGTTACGCCCAGGGCATCGGCAGTGGATTTACCCACCACCCCATCTGCCTTTAAGCCGTTTTTTCGCTGAAACCATACCACCGCATCGTAGGTTGCCTTGCCGAAAACCCCATCCACCGTACCCGAAAAATAGCCGTACTGCTTTAATTTCTGCTGCACCAATTTCACATCCGCCCCCCGGCTTCCCCAGGCCACCACCGCTGCCTGGGTCATTGAAACGATTAGCATCAAGCAGAGCACCACCAGCATCATCACAGGCTGCTTTTTAACCCGCATCCTTCCATCCCCCTTAAAACCATTTGCTGAATATCTTAGGCCATTGCCATTCCAGCTCTATACTGCTGTCTGTTTCCGGTTCCTTGGAGGAGGTGGCAATGCAAAGGGCAGGGTAGAGAATGCACCACCAGTTTTGCCCTTCTCCGGCCCCCAGAACAATGCGCAGGGCTTGGTAATCCCCTTTTGGCACCAAAACCCCCTCATACTCCCGATCGGGAAAGGGAAAAACACCCGTCATGGCACAAACAGGCCCAAAATAGCCTTCCCTTTCCGCCGCAGCCTTGGCCACGCTTTCCACCTTTTCAAGGTTGCCGTTAATGAAAGCCAGCGCTTCCTCCCGGCTTTTCGCCCCGCCTAATTCTCTTGAAAACGCTTCTAAA